>CALRPU020000011.1:0-123585 GCA_943370175.1 Hydrogenophaga intermedia
ATGGCTGCCCACAGCGACGGGTAGTCGGCTCGGTGCTCCTGCACCATGCGTACGGCACGCTCGCGGACTTCCGGGGAGAACTTCGGTGACTTGTTCATGGCTCCATCTTCTCAAGAGTTGGAGCCTCCTCAAAATCCGGGGCGGTTCAACCGCGTGGGTGGCTTAGAGGACTGGAGAACTTGATGAACGCATCCGTTCAAGGTTCGCCACCGCGTGGGTGGCTTAGAGGGCATGGCGTTGCTGCGGTAACCCTCGGTCACGGTTCGCCACCGCGTGGGTGGCTTAGAGGAAGGTGCGGCAGGCACTGCTCCATCAGCCGGTGTTCGCCACCGCGTGGGTGGCTTAGAGGACCCCTCCCCGCCAGCAGGTGCAGCGAGCAAAGTTCGCCACCGCGTGGGTGGCTTAGAGGTCCGACATGAATCTGCAGCAGCAGATCGAAGTGTTCGCCACCGCGTGGGTGGCTTAGAGGATTTGGTCTTGCCGACAATACAACCAACCATGGTTCGCCACCGCGTGGGTGGCTTAGAGGTTGCGTAGACAGTAGCAGCGCTAGCCCCTTGAGTTCGCCACCGCGTGGGTGGCTTAGAGGGGCGTGGAGAAAGGCGTCGACCGCGAGCACATGTTCGCCACCGCGTGGGTGGCTTAGAGGACCCGCTGGTGAGAGCGCGTCAGAAAGTCAAAGTTCGCCACCGCGTGGGTGGCTTAGAGGGAAGACATCCTGGGCACGGTCTCGGCGATCCCGTTCGCCACCGCGTGGGTGGCTTAGAGGGTCGTCGGTGGGTGGCGGTGGCGGTGGGCCCTGTTCGCCACCACGTGGGTGGCTTAGAGGTCGATGGACGCACCCGTGGCGTCCTTGAGGTCGTTCGCCACCGCGTGGGTGGCTTAGAGGTGCACCAAGGTTGGCGAGATCAGCGCGAACTCGTTCGCCACCGCGTGGGTGGCTTAGAGGACACAGGGCCTCGAATTCCTTGCGCAGCGCCTTGTTCGCCACCGCGTGGGTGGCTTAGAGGGTCAAACACCACGGACTGATACGCGCCGACGCGTTCGCCACCGCGTGGGTGGCTTAGAGGTTCCCCGCCCCCTGAGACGGGTAAGTCCTCGGTGTTCGCCACCGCGTGGGTGGCTTAGAGGCTGCCGGCCACGCATGGCTCTTACGGCGACCAAGTTCGCCACCGCGTGGGTGGCTTAGAGGGTTGACGAACTGGCGCAACAGCTCAGAGTTGTGTTCGCCACCGCGTGGGTGGCTTAGAGGTTCCGGCGTCTCCGGCACCTGGCGCACGATCAGTTCGCCACCGCGTGGGTGGCTTAGAGGGCCGGCGTAAGGCTCGCGCCAGAGGTGAAAGGGTTCGCCACCGCGTGGGTGGCTTAGAGGGACCCACCGGCACCGGCCGCGTACATCACGCCGTTCGCCACCGCGTGGGTGGCTTAGAGGATCAACGGCCCCGGCGAGGGGCAAACCAACCCCGTTCGCCACCGCGTGGGTGGCTTAGAGGATGTTGCCGTTGACCATCTTGATCGTGTCAATGTTCGCCACCGCGTGGGTGGCTTAGAGGAGCATCATGGTGGCGTAGGTGTGGCGCAGATTGTTCGCCACCGCGTGGGTGGCTTAGAGGGAAAGAAGCAGAAGCAGCTCATCGCCTACCTGGTTCGCCACCGCGTGGGTGGCTTAGAGGACGCAGTACGAATCACGGTGGGTAGTCGTCATGTTCGCCACCGCGTGGGTGGCTTAGAGGAACCGCAACTGGACCGCCTACAGCCCCGAGTCGTTCGCCACCGCGTGGGTGGCTTAGAGGATCGGCCAGCTTGCGCAAGGCATCGGCCTGGTGTTCGCCACCGCGTGGGTGGCTTAGAGGGCCGTGGTGCTGGTGTCGCTGGCTGCGGCGGCGTTCGCCACCGCGTGGGTGGCTTAGAGGTTGCCTTCGCCGGGCCCCGCAAACGCCGGCGCGTTCGCCACCGCGCGGGTGGCTTAGAGGGTCATCGGCGACGGTGCGACGGTGGTGGTGGCGTTCGCCACCTCGTGAGTGGCTTGGAGGGACGTGCGGCTCTACCCGCACCGGCCGCAAGTGTCGATCCGACCCTACGAGCGCGTGGCCTCGGCGAGTGCCCCCGGCTTGCAGTGGGTGGTGACCGCCACGCCCGTGCACGCCGCCGAGGCCAGGCACATCCTCAGCCGCCTGGACTGAGCGCCGAACGCTCAGCGCGGCCGGCGGGCGATGAAATCGATCTCGACGCGCGCGCCGCGCGCCAGCCCGGTCACCCCCACGCAGGTGCGCGCGGGCATGCGGCCGGGCTGGAAGTGGCTGGCGTACACCGCGTTCATGGCGTGGTAGTCCTCGTCGAAATGGCGCAGGAATACCCTGGCCGAGACGACGTGCTCAAGGCCCAGGCCGATGCCCCGCAGCACCTGCCCGAGGTTGGCGAACACCTGGCGGGTCTGGGCCTCGATGCCCTCGGGGTATGGAGAGTCGTTGGCCGTGCCGCTGAACGGCATCTGGCCCGTCACGAAGACCCAGCCGTCTTGCTCGACGGCGTGGCTGAACGGCGCCACCGGGTCGGGCGCGCCGCCCACCATGTGGAAGAAGGGCCCGGTCGCGCCGACGGTGGTCATCACAGCGCCTCGTGCAGCATGGCGCGGTAATCGTCGCGGGTGGCGATGCGCGGGTTGGTCTTGTGGCAGTGGTCGGCCATTGCGCCGTCGATGACCCGGTCGAACAGGTCGGGCGTCACGCCCATGGCCGCGAGGCCGCTGGGCAGGCCCAGCCGGGCGTTCATCGCGGTGATGGCCTCGGCGACCTCGGTGCCGCGGGCGTCGCAGCCTGGCAGGCCCATGGCCAGCGCCATGCGCTGCAGCCGGCGGTCGCGTTGCATCGATTCGGCCCCGGCGTTGAAGCGCACCACCGCGGGCAGGAACATCGCATTCAGCGTGCCGTGGTGCAGCCGCGGGTCCACGCCGCCGAGGCTGTGGCTGAGCGAGTGCACGCAGCCCAGGCCCTTCTGGAAGGCCATCGCGCCTTGCATGCTGGCGCTCATCATGGCCCAGCGGGCGTCGCGGTCGCTGCCGTCGCGCGTGGCGCGTTCGATGTGGGCCCAGCCGCGTTCCAGGCCGTCCAGCCCGATGCCGTCGGCCGGCGGGTTGATGGCCGGGGCCATGAAGGTTTCCAGGCAATGGGCGATGGCGTCCATGCCGGTGGCCGCGGTCAGCATCGGCGGCAGGCCCAGCGTCAACTCGGGGTCGCAGATGGCGGTCTTGGGCACCAGGTGCCAGCTGTGAAAGCCGAGCTTGCGGCCGTCGTCGACGATGACGATCGCGCCGCGCGCCACCTCGCTGCCGGTGCCCGCTGTGGTCGGCACGGCAATCAGCGGGGCCACGGCCTCGGTGATCTTCGGGCTGCCGCCTTCGATGGTGGCGTAGGTCTTCAGTGGGCCGGGGTGGGTGGCGGCGATGGCCACGCCCTTGGCCAGGTCGATGCTCGAGCCGCCGCCCACCGCCACCAGGCCGTCGCAGCCTTGCGCGGTGTAGACCGCCGCGGCCGCGCGCACCGCGGCTTCGGTGGGGTTGGACGGGGTCTGGTCGAAGACGGCGTGGGGCAGGTCGCCCAGCGCGGCCAGGGCCTGGGCCAGCACGCCCGCGGCGCGCACGCCCGCGTCGGTGACCACCAGAGGCCGGCGGATGCCGGCCTTCTCGCATTCCTGCGGCAGCAGCGCCACCGCGCCGAAATCGATCTGGACCTGGGTGATGTAGTAGATGAGTGCCATGGGCGTGTCTCCGTCGTCGGGTCGTGTGCGGCCGGGGCGCCCGGTGCGGACGGGGTCAGGCCGTATGCTTGCGTCGATGTTACCGGCCCCTTGTTCCGCTCACCGCCCATGCCGCTGCCTGACCTGTTGACGCCCGCCATGGCGGGGGTGCTCGAGCGCATTCGCCGCGCCAACCGCCCGCCGTTTCACACCCTGAGCGTGGCGGACGCGCGGGCCGCGTACCTCGCCGGCGCCGAGGTGCTGGACCTGCCCCGCGCCCCGCTGGCCCGTGTCGAAAACGTGTCGCTGCCCGGCGGCGACGGCGCACCCCGGCCAGCGCGCCTGTACGCTGCGCGCGCGGCCAACGCCGGCCCGGCGCTGCCGGTGGTGCTGTACTTTCACGGCGGCGGCTTCACCATCGGCGGGCTGGAAACGCACGACAGCCTGTGCCGCCAGATCGCTCTGCGAAGCGGTGCGGCCGTGCTGGCCCTCGACTACCGGCTGGCGCCCGAGCACCGCTTTCCGGCGGCGGTCGACGACACCTGGGCCGCCTTGCACTGGCTGGCCGCGCAGGCCCACCCCTTGGGGCTGGACGCCACGCGCTGCGCGGTGGCGGGCGACAGCGCCGGCGGCACTTTGGCGGCGGTGGCCGCGCTGCACGCCCGCGACCGCGGCCTGCGCTTGAGTGCCCAGGTGCTGATCACGCCCGGCACCACCGCCCATGCCGACACGCCGTCGCACCGTCGCTTCGCCGAGGGCCACCTGCTCGACGCGCAGACCATCGCCTGGTTCTTCGACCACGCCATCGACCGCGCCGATCGCCGCGACTGGCGCTTCGCCCCGCTGGAGGCCGACGACCTGGACGGCTTGGCGCCAGCCTGCGTCGTGCTGGCTGAGTGCGACCCGCTGGTCGACGAAGGCCTGGCCTACGCCGACCGCTTGCGCGCCGCCGGCGTGCCCGTGGCGCTGGAGCTGTGCCGCGGCCTGACCCACGACTTCATCAAGATGGGCCGGGTGCTGCCCGAGGCCGCCTTGGCCCAGCAGTTCATCGGCGACTTCCTGCGCGAGCACCTGCTGCCGGTCGGTGACCGCGCGGCCCCCGCCCCACAGCCTGGCGCCTTGGGCGCCACCGACTCATGAAACGCCACGAATTTCGCTTCTTCGAACGCCTGCGCGTGCGCTGGTCGGAAATCGACGCCCAGCAGATCGTCTTCAATGGCCACTACCTGATGTACGTCGACACCGCCGTGGCCGGCTACTGGCGCGCCATGGCGATGCCCTACCACGACACCATGGCCAGCCTGTCCGGCGACCTGTACGTGCGCCGCGCCACGCTGGACTACCACGCCTCGGCGCGCTACGACGACCTGCTTGACATCGGCATGCGCTGCGCCCGCATCGGCAATTCGTCGATGCAGTTCCAGGCCGCGGTGTTTCGCCAGGACCAGCTGCTGGTGACGGCGGAGGTCGTGTACGTCTTTGCCAACCCCGCGACGCAAAGCGCGCAACCGGTGCCAGCGGCCTTGCGCGCGGCCTTGGACGCGTTCGAGGCCGGCGAGCCCATGGTGCAGGTCCGGTGCGGTGAGTGGGCCGCGCTCGGCGATGGCGCGCGGGCCGTGCGCACCGCGGTGTTCATCGACGAGCAGCGCATCCCCGCCGACATGGAATGGGACGCCGACGACGCCACGGCCGTGCACGCGGTGGCGCTGAACCGCTTCCATGCGCCGGTGGCCACCGGCCGCCTGCTGCAGCCCGAGCCGGGCGTGGCCCAGATCGGCCGCATGGCGGTGCACCAGGCGGTGCGCGGCACCCGCGTGGGCCGGCAGGTGCTCGACGCCTTGATGGACGCGGCCCGCGCCCGGGGCGACCGCGAGGTGCGCTTGAACGCGCAGACCTCGGCCCAGGCGTTCTACGCGCGTGCTGGCTTCGCACCGCACGGCGAGGTGTTCGACGAGGCCGGCATCCCGCACGTGGCGATGCGCCGAACGCTGGCTTGAGGCGATCAGCCCGGGCGGTGCGTGGGCTTCAACAGGCTGCGCACGCGGGTGCGCTTGCGGGCGCCGCCGGTCGCCGCGGCGTCGGCGCTGCTTTGCAGCACGATGTCGCGCACGGGCTCCTGCAAGGTGGGGTCGTCGCTGCCCGCCTCGGGGTCCAGGTGGTAGCGCGGCGGCCAGTTTTTCAGCGTGGCCCGGCGCAGCAGCGCCACGCCGCCGCCGGGGCTGAAGGTGCGTTCCAGCACATGAGTGACCACGTTGCGGTTCACGCGTTCGGCGATCACCAGCGTGGAGCACCGGGTGCCGTACTGGCCGTCGTCGGTGCGGATGAAGGCGGACGACAGCACCCGCTCCATCGCCATCGGGATGCCGGTGCCGGGCAGTGCGTGGTCGGGCGCCTGCTCGCGCCGGGCCAGCGCGGCGAACAGCGCCAGCGACAGGTCGTCCACCGAGGCCGTGCTGCGGATGGCGTCCATCAGCGCGTGCTTCAGCTCCACCACCTTCGGCCAGGGCGTGTCGAGCTGGGCGTTGGACATGCCATACAGGCCGCGCTCCAGCCGCTTGGGGAATGGCGCGCGGTTGGACACCCAGTAGCACTCGCCCATCCGGAAATCGGCCATCACCAGGTTGAAGCCGTTGTGACCCGACAGCGCGGTGCGCATCCAGAAGCGGTCGGGCGGCTCGCGCCCGGCCAACCATTCGGGAACGATGCGCCCGCGCGAGGGCGCCTCGGGGTCGTTGCGGCTGGGGTCGCGCACGTTGGTCAGCAGGGCCAGGCGCCCGGCGGTGGTCATGCCCAGCCAGGTGCCGCCGGCCGACAGGTCGCGGCCGCCCAGGATGGCCGGGCCGCCAGTCTCGGGCGTCCACCAGCCCAGCCGCCCGGCCGGCCGGGCGAAATACTCGTCCCGGTTGGTCGCGATCACCAGAGGAAACCGCCGGTCCTGGTCGATGGCCAGCGCGACTAGGCACATGCCTGAAACACCTCGGTGTGGCGGGGCGTCTTGAGCCAGGGCTGCAAGGCGCGCGCGCGCTCATCGATGGCGGCGCGCAGGGCGGCGTCCACGCCGCCGGGGTGCGTGGGGGTGGTCTCGCGTGCGTACAGCTCCATCACGGTGACGACGCCGTCGCTCGACCCGGGGCGGCGCAGCAGCCGCGCCTGCAGCCCGGGGTGGTCGGCCCGCAGCGCCTGATGAAGGGCGTCGACCGCGGTGCGCACGGCGTCAACGTCGGCCTCGGCCACTTTGTAATAGACGAACACTTCTTGCATGGCAGGCGAGACGGCAGGGATCAGGGCAGGGCAGAGGGCGGTGTGGCGGGGCCATCGGGCGCCCAACGCGGGGGCCAAGGCGGGCCCGATCGGGCGGGGCCCAGGGGCGTCAGGCCGGTGCGGGCGAGTCGGTGTCGGCGGGCAGGGCGTAGGGCAGGTCGGCGCGGTGCAGCGCGGGGCCGTCGGCGGCACCCAGGCGCAGGGGGCCGGCGCCCAGGGCGCTCAGCTTCACTTCCACCAGGGCCTCGCTGCCGCCGTCGGCGCGCCGGGCCACGTTGACCACCTCGCCCGCCGGTTGCGCGGGGTCGTCGGCGGCAAACACCTCATCGGCGACCCGCAGGCCCGCGTCGGTGACAAAGCGCGCCATGCGGCGCTTCACCGTGCCGCGGTACTGGCTGCGCGCCACCACCTCCTGGCCCGGGTAGCAGCCTTTGCGAAAGTCCACGCCGCCAATCAGCTCGTAATTGAGCATCTGCGGCACGAAATGGTCGACGCTGGCCGCTTCAATCAGCGGCACGCCGGCACGCACTTCGAGCAGCCGCCACAGGTCCAGGCTCACCGGCGCGGCCGGCGCGGCGTGGCCGGGCACCGGCGCGTCGGGTGCCGCCACCCAGACCGCGCGGGCCAGGCCCTGCACCGCCGGCAAGGCCAGCAGGCTGCCGCCATCGACCGAGCGGTGTTGCCAGGTGGCGCTGTCGAGCAGACCGGCCGCGCGCCGGGCCGCGGTGGCGGCCTCGCCGATCAGCCCGAGGGCACGGCATTCGTCGCCCAGGGCCGTCAGCTTGCAACGGGCGCGCAGCACGAACATCGACAGGCGCTTGACGATGGCGGGCAGCACGCTGGCGTGGCAGGCCAGCAGCAGGTCGGGCGACATGGGCGACCAGACCGTGAAGCTCGCCTGCAGGCGACCCTTGGCCGAACAGAAGCCCGCCAGGCGCACCGTGTCGGCGCCGAGGTGGGTGATGTCGTTGGTCAGCTGGCTGTGCAGGAAGCTCGCCGCGTCGGGTCCGCTGGCGCGCATCAGGCCCCAGTGGTCCAGGGCCACGGCGCCACTGGGCGCGGGCGAGGGCAGGGCGTCAAGGTGGTGCATGGGCGCCATTATGATCAGCGCCCACCCGTTTGCCTTGCCCTGCCGACCGACCGTGCCGTGCCGCCATGACTGACACCCGCCGCGGCCTGACCGCCAAGCTGATGCCCTGGCTGGCGGGCGCGGCCGCAACCTTGGCCCTGCTGGGCGTTTTCGCTGCGGGCCTCGGCTGGACGTGGGTGAACCGCGACCTGCCGCTGAGCAGCGATCGGGTGGAGTTGTCGATTGAGCTGGGCACGTCGCCACGGGACATCGCGCAGGCCTGGGTCAACGCCGGTGTCGACACCTCACCCTGGCTGCTCTTCCAGTGGTTTCGCTGGTCGGGCGACGCGAGGAAGATCCGTGCGGGCAGCTACGAGATCGACCGCCACACCTCGCCGCGGCGCCTGTTGTTGAAGATGGTGCGCGGTGACGAAACCCTGGCCACGGTGCGCCTGATCGAGGGTTGGACCTTCCGACAGTTCCGCGCCGAGCTGGCCAAGGCCGACAGCCTGAAGCCGACGACGGCCGGGATGAGCGAAGCCGCGCTGATGGCCGCGTTGGGCTCGCCGGGGGTGCCGGCCGAAGGGCGTTTCTACCCCGACACCTACGCCTACAGCAAAGGCAGCAGCGACATCGACGTGCTGCGCCGGGCCCACCACGCCATGCAGGTCAAACTGGCCGCCGCCTGGGCGGAGCGCGCGCTCGACACGCCGCTGCGCAACATGGACGAAGCGCTGACGCTGGCCTCCATCGTGGAGAAGGAAACCGGGCAGGCGGCGGACCGCGGCAAGGTGGCTGGCGTGTTCGTCAACCGGCTGCGCATCGCGATGCCGTTGCAAACCGACCCGACCGTCATCTACGGCCTCGGCGAAGCCTTCGACGGCAACCTGCGCAAGCGCGACCTGCAGACCGACACGCCCTTCAACACCTACACCCGCGGCGGCCTGCCGCCCACGCCGATCTCGATGCCGGGCAAGGCCTCGTTGCTGGCCGCGGTGCGGCCAGAGGCGACCCGGGCGTTGTACTTCGTGGCGCGTGGCGACGGCAGCAGCGCGTTCAGCGAGACCCTGGCCGACCACAATCGGGCGGTCAACCAATTTCAGCGCGGCGCTCGGCCGGCCAATTGACCGCTGGCCGTCGCCGACCTTCCGCGCTGTGCCCTCCACCATTTCAGCCTCATTGCCACGCGCCCCGTGACCGCTACTTCTCCTGCCGCCCCCGGCCGCTTCATCACCATCGAAGGCATCGACGGCGCCGGCAAGACCTCGCACATCGCCGCGCTGGTGACCCGCTTTCAGGCGCAGGGTGTGGAGGTGGTTTCCACGCGCGAGCCCGGCGGCACGCCGCTGGCCGAAAGCCTGCGTGACCTGCTGCTGCACCGGGCGATGGACCCACTGGCCGAGTCGCTGCTGGCCTTTGCCGCCCGCCGCGATCATGTGCTGCAGGTGATCCAGCCCGCGCTGGCGCGTGGGGCCACAGTCGTGTGCGACCGCTTCACGGACGCGACCTTCGCCTACCAGGGCGGCGGGCGCGGCGTGGCCCACGAACGGCTGCAGCAGCTCGAGCACTGGGTGCACGGCGCGCTGCAGCCTGCGCTGACGCTTTGGTTTGACCTGCCTGCCGCCACCGCGGCCGAGCGGCGCGCGGCCGCGCGCGCCCCGGACCGCTTCGAGCAGCAGGACCTGGCGTTTTTCACCCAGGTGCGCGAGGCCTACGCCCGGCGCGCGGCCAGCGCGCCCCAGCGCGTGGCCCGCATCGACGCCGCGCCGGCGCCAGCGCAGGTGTGGCAGCAGATCGTGGCCGTCCTCGTGGAGCGTGGCTGGTGAGCGCCTTGGCGTCCGTGGCCTTGCCCCCATGGCTGGGCGTTCCCCTGGCGCAAGCCTTGCGCCAGCAGCGCGGCCACGCGCTGCTGATCACGGGCCCGGCTGGCGTGGGGCAGTTCGAGTTGTCGATGGCGCTGGCCGAAGCCTGGTTGTGCGAGTCCGTTTCCGCCGACCCCGCTGCCGACAGCCATGCTGCGGCCCACGCCGCCACGGGCCTGAACACCCGCGCCGGCGCCACGCCACCCCGGGTGGCCTGTGGCCACTGCGCGTCGTGCCATTTGCTGGCTGTGCGTGCCCACCCCGACCTGCGTGTGTTGTTGCCCGATGCCCTGCGCGACGCCCTGGGCTGGGGCGCTGACGACGCGGAAGGCACGGCCGACAAGGCCAGCAAGGCCAAACCCAGCAAGGAAATCAAGGTCGACGCAGTGCGCGCCGCGGTGGGCTTTGCCCAAAGCACCAGCGCCCGGGGGCGCGGCAAGGTGGTGCTGATTCACCCGGCCGAACAGATGAACGCCATCGCCGCCAACGCGTTGCTGAAGACGCTGGAAGAGCCGCCCGGCGCCGCGCGCTTCATTCTGGCCACCGCGGCACCGGACGCGCTGCTGCCCACCATCCGCAGCCGTTGCCAGGCCGTGCCGCTGGCCCTGCCGGACGCGACCGTGGCGGCCACCTGGTTGACGGGGCAGGGCATCGAGCAGGCCGGTGTCTTGCTCGCAGGCGCCGGCGGCCAGGTGCAGGACGTGCTGCGCTGGCGCGAGCTGGGCGTGTCGGCGGCCGCGTGGTCGGCCTTGCCGCGTCAGCTCGCGGGCGGCGAGGGCGGTGTGTTGAGCGTCTGGCCGGTGCCCGAGGCCATTGCCGTGCTGCAGAAGGTGTGTCACGACGCGATGTGCATCGTGGTTGCGGCGACGCCACGTTACTTCCCCGAGGCCGCGTTCGGCGCCGCCGCTGGCCGCACGCCGTCGGCGGGCCGCAGCGCGGCCCTGGCCCCGCTGAGCGACTGGTCCCGCGATCTGGCGCGCCTTGCCCGCCACGCCGACCATCCCGTGGGCGTGCCCTTGATGTTGGACGCGCTGGTGGCCCAGGCGCAGTCTGCCTTGGCCGCGCTCAAGGGCGGCGCCGCCGCCCCAGCCTTGCCCGGCGCCCGGCATTCCCCCAAGGCGGCCTGAGCGCGCACCTGGACTACCATCAGGTCGAGGTTCTGACGCGGTCGTCGAAGCGGACGCCGCGCCGCCCAGTTGAGCAAGCGAGACCATGAACGAGGACGCAGTCAAGTGGTTGGCGCAGGCCGATGCCGCCCGCGATCGCGGCGATCATCGGCGCAGCGCCGAGATCGCCGGGCAGGCCGCCCAGTGGGCCGAGCAGCATGAAGACCACGCGCTGGCCGCGCAGGCCCTGGCACGCCAAGCCCTCAGCGAAGTGCGTCTGGGCGACCTGGTGGCCGCCACCGCGCACGGGCACCGGGCCGTGGCGCATTGCGCCGGTCGACCGGCGGACGCGGGCCTGTCGCGCATCCACAGCACCTTGTCGTTGGCCTACGAGCGTGCCGGGCTGCACCGCTTTGCGGTGGCCCATGCCGTCAAAGCCCGCGACATCGCACGCGATTGCCGCGACCCCATCGCCGAGTGCTGGGCCCTGGTGCGCCTGGGCACGGCCGATGAAGGTCCGGACGGGGCGGGGCATGGCCTGCAGACGCTGGCGCAGGCCGTCGCCCAAGCGCGCGAGCTCGGCGAGCCCGTGCTGTTGTTCGCGGCGCTGAACAACACCACGCGCCGTTGGGTGGTCGAGTCGGATCACGCGGTGCGGCGGGGTGAAGACCCCGCGCCATCGCTGCACAACGCCCTGACCCTGGCCAACGAGGCGACCCAGCTGCCGGGCCTGTCCGCGTCGGCGTTTGTCGCGGCGACCTCGATGGCCAACCTCGCCGGCGTCTACCGCCGGCTGGGCCAGGCGCTGCCCTCGCGCGCTCATTCGCGGTCGGCGCTCGAGATCGCGCAGCACCACAACTACGAGGGGCTGGTCGCGACCTTGCGCCTGGAGGCGGCGCTGCTGGACCACCAGCAACAGCCGTCGGCACAAAGCCGCCAGGCGCTGCAACGCTTGCTCGATGCCGAGCCGCTGGGCGGTGGCGCCGACCCGGACCTGCTGCTGGAGGCGCGCCGTGCCCTGGTGCTCAGCTACCGCAACAGCGACGACCTGAGCGCCGCCATCGCCCAGATGGAGCGCCTGAACGACGCGCTGATCGCGGCGCAGGCGCGCCGCGTGGAATTGCAGTCGCAGTTGTTGTTCAACCAGTCGGTGCTGGACGACGCGCGCCACCATGCGGAGCTGGCAAAGCGCGACGCCGAATTGCAACGCGTGCGCGCCGAGGCCGAGCACGCCGCCGCGAACCAGCTGGCACAGGCCAACGCCCGCCTGGAGCAGGAGGTGGCGGCGCGCACGGCGGAACTCGCCGCCGCCAAGGCGGCCGCCGAGGCGGCGAGTCGCGCCAAGAGCAGCTTCTTGTCCACGCTCAGCCATGAGTTGCACACGCCGATCAACGGGCTCGTGGGCATGGTCGGGCTCGCCATGCGCCGCGCGACCGACCCTCGTCAGACCGACCAGTTGCAAAAGGCGGCCGATTCGGCCTGGCGGCTCAATGCCTTGTTCGACAACATCCTCGATTTCGTGGCCGCCGACGCCGACGCGCCAGCCGTGGCGTCGCCCACCGACCTTCGCCAGCTGCTCGCCGCGGTGAGCCACAAGCGCGCGGCGGCGGCGCAGCTGAAGGGCATCGACGTGGAGATCGTGGTGCCCGAGGCGGTGCCCGCCACGCTGCGCGTGGACGGCGGCCGGCTGGGTCGAATCCTCGACGCGCTGCTGGACAACGCCATCAAGTTCAGCACCCGCGGGCCGGTGCAACTCGCCGTGCAGTGCGCTGCCGACTCGGGCCCCGATGCCGATGCCGGCAGCACCACCCGCGGCGCCATGCGCCTGCGCATCGAGGTCAACGACCACGGCGATGGCTTGGCGCCGGAGACGGTGCAACGCCTGTTTCGTCCGTTTGAAATGGGCGACGCATCGTCCACGCGCGCCCATGGCGGCCTCGGCCTCGGGTTGGCGCTGGCCCAGCGCCTCGCGGGCAGCCTGGGCGGCCAGGTCGGGCTGGACCCGGCCCCGGCCGTCGACCGCCCGGGCAGCCGGTTCTGGGTGAGCGTGCCGGTGCAGCGTGTGTGATTGCCGGTGATTGACGGCGCCGGCGGGCCCTGGGCCGCGGCCGCGCACGGGCCGATGAACGCCGATGCTGCCGATCGGCGGTGCTTGGCTACACTGCGGCCATGAGCAACGAATTCGGCCCGCGCACCATTCCCGGGGGGCTGCCCAGCCTGCCCGCCTTGGGGTCACCGGTGTCGGGCACCGCTCGCCCCAGCGTCATCCAGCTGGTCTTTCGGGAGAAGGGCGCGCTGTACGCCGCCTACATCCCGCTGATGACGGACGGGGGCTTGTTCGTGCCCACCACCCGCGACTACCGGCTGGGCGACGACATCTACCTGCTGCTGTCCTTGCCGGGCGACCCGCAGCGCTATCCGGTCGCAGGCAAGGTGGGTTGGATCACGCCGGCCAACGCCTCGGGCGGTCGCACCCAGGGCGTGGGCGTTCGTTTTCCCAGCGACGAAAAGACGCGGGGTCTGAAGGTCAAGATCGAAGAGATCCTTGGCACGATGGTGTCGTCGTCCAAGCCCACGCAGACCATCTGACCCGACGACGGCCTGGACCGCCTCGGCGGTGAGCCTGCCGCGCCCTTGATGTCACCATTGCCCGCAGCTTTGCGGCGCCACCCACCGCCCCACGATGTTTTTCGATTCCCACTGCCACCTCAGCTTTCCCGATCTGCGCGCCCAGCTCCCGGCGGTGCTGGACGCGATGGCGCAAGCTCAGGTTGACCGTGCCGTCTGCATTTGCACGACGCTGGAGGAGTTCGACACCGTGCACGGCCTGGCCCTCGCGCACCCGCAACTCTGGGCCAGCGCCGGGGTGCACCCGGACAACGAGGGCGTGCGCGAGCCCACGCTGGACGACCTGCTGGCGTTGGCCGCGCGTCCCAGGGTCGTCGCCATCGGTGAAACGGGCCTGGACTACTACCGCCTGAATGGGCGGTCCGTGGCCGACATGGCCTGGCAACGCGACCGCTTCCGCACCCACATCCGTGCGGCGCGGGCCACGGGCCTGCCCCTTGTCATTCACACCCGCAGCGCGTCCGAGGACACGCTGGCCATCCTGCGCGAGGAAGGCGCTCACCACGGCGTGTTCCACTGCTTCACCGAAACCATGGACGTGGCCCGGGCCGCGCTCGACCTGGGATTTCACGTGTCGTTTTCTGGCATCTTGACCTTCAAGACCGCCGCGGACCTGCGCGAGGTGGCGCGCTTCGTGCCCTTGGACCGTTGCCTGATTGAAACCGACAGCCCCTACCTGGCGCCCGTGCCGTTTCGCGGCAAGACCAACACGCCGGCCCTCGTGCCCCATGTGGCGCGGCAATTGGCCGAGCTGAAAGGCCTCACGGTGCAGCAGGTGGCCGCCGCGACCACCGCCAACACCGAGCGCCTGTTTGGCCTGCCTTCCCAGCCTCACCCCGCGTGCGCTTCGGCGCCTGCCCTCGCACCGTCACCCGAATGACCCATTTCAAGCTCCCGATCTCCCTGCTGGCGGCGCTGGCCGTGTCGTGCGCCCATGCCGGCTCCTACGAAGACTTCTTCACCGCGCTCAACCGGGACAACCCGTCGGCGGTCAGCTCGCTGGTCGAACGCGGCTTCGACCCCAACACCCTCGACGACAAGGGCCGCACGCCACTGGGCTTCGCCTTGCTCAACGAGTCCTGGCGCGCGGCCGAGGCCTTGATGCAAGCCAAGGCCTTGGACGTCAACAAGTTGAGCAGCGCCGGTGAGTCGCCGCTGATGATCGCGGCGTTGCGGGGCAACCTGGAGTGGTGCCGGCGCCTGGTGGCACGCGGTGCCCAGGTCAACCACGACGGCTGGAGCGCCTTGCACTATGCCGCCAGCGGGCCGAACAACCTGGCCGTGCTGGACTACCTGATCGGCCAGGGCGCCAACTTGGAAGCGCGCTCACCCAACGGCACCACGCCGCTGATGATGGCGGCCCGCTACGGCAGCGAGGACACCGTGGACCGCCTGCTTCAGGCCCGTGCCGAGCTGCGCGCCACCAACGAGCAGGGCCTCGGGGTGGTCGACTTCGCGCGGCTCAGCGGCCGCGATTTCATGGTGGAAAAGCTGGAGCGCCTGATGCCGCGGTGAGCGGCCGGCACCGCCCGCTTCGGCGCTGGAGCGACAAACCGACGGCCAAGTCACCGACGCCCGTGTCAGACATTGCCTGACACGCGTTTTGGCGGGCGGACGACTGCGTCCGCCTCGACCAGCACCTACAGTGAAGGCATTGTTTGACACGCCTCACGGAGGTTTCCAATGCACACCGTCCAGCTCAGCGCCAACCCCTTCGCCATGATGATCGACCCCCAGGCCGTCATCACCGCCATGGACCGTTCGGACCGCCTGGCCCGGTTGCGCCGGCAGGTCTATCACCCGCTCGACAAGCCCCTGCTTGCGCGCCGCGATGCCAAAGTGGCCGCGTTCGATGACGAAGTCGATGCCGACCTGAGTGACGTCGTGAGCGACGACGACGGCGCCGGCGCCGACAACCACTGAGTTGACGCGCCGTCTGCGGCCCGCCGTCAGCGGCGGGCGGACGGCGGCGCCACCGCGGCGCCTTGAATGCCGTGGCGCTGAAGGGCCTGGGCCACGGCGCCCTGGGACTTCATGTCTTCGATGAAGGCGCTCAGCCAAGCTTGAGCGGCCAGGCGGCCTTTGGGCACGCCCATCGCCTGCTCGATCACCATGAACCGCCCCGGCAGCAAGCGCAAGCCGGGGAGGCGCGCGGCGTCCGCTTCCAGCTGCTGGCGCACGCCTGCAGCCACCTCCAGTTGGTCCGCCAGGAACAAGTCCGTGACCGCAGGCGAGGTGGGCGCTCGCACCAGCGTGGCCTGCCTGAGTTCGCGGCTGAGGTGAAGGTCGTACGCGCTGCCGCGGCCCACCGCGATGCGATGGCCCGGGCGGTCCACCTCGTCGTTGCGCTGGAGGGGTGACCCTTGGCGAACGAGGTAGGCGCCCTCGATCACGACATACGGCGCGGTGTAGTCGATGTCGGCGCCGCGCACGGGGTCGATCGCCACGAAGGCGAGGTCCACCGTCTTGGCCTTGATGGCCTCCACCACCTGCCCGGCCGCGTTGAACGGCACCAACTCAATGGCCAGACCCAAGCGCTGCGCGGCCGCGCGCGCGAGGTCGACCGACACCCCGGTGGGCTCCCCCTGGGCTCCGCGCCGCGCGAGGATCGGGTTGCCAAAGTTGATGGCGGCGCGCAGCGTGCCATTGGGGCCCAACTCGGCCTTGGCGGCGGCGGAAGAGGGCGCCGGCGAGGCGGCCGGATTGCTGACGCCCGCGCAGGCGCTCAGCGCCGCAGCGAGGCCCGCCGTGGCGCCCAGGCACAACGCGCGCCGCACCGGGCTCGGGCTGCCCGGCCCGTGGGGTGGACGTGAAGTAATGTTGTCAGTCATCGGGGCCCTCATTGTGGCTTTCATGCTGGCATTCAGCGACACGCCTGCCCCGCAGGTTAAGCCGCCAAACCGTGGCAACAGTTTGAACCACCACGCAGGGTCCGACCCGTGCTCAGGGTTGATGCCTTCCCGCTAGCATCCGGCGCGCCGCGCTTGGTGGCTGACGCCGGCTGCCATGCTCACGCGGCCCAACCCGTTCGACGTTCCAACCCTTCAAAGGCCCACCGCATGTCCCTCACCGCTCGACCCTCCGTCATTGCCGCCGCCATGTTGGGCCTGGTGCTCAGCCTGCCCGCCGTCGCCCAATCCGTGAAAGTGACCCCGCTGGGCGGTGTCGAGGGCGAGTTCTGCCCGCAGGACCGCGCGCTGGTGTTCGAAGACCCGAACGGCACGCGCGTGCTGTACGACCCGGGCCGCACCGTGGCCGGTGCCGAGGACCCGCGCCTGGGCAAGATCGACGTCATCCTCGTCAGCCACATGCACGGCGACCACATTGGCAACGCCCACGCCAAGGCGCCGAATTCCGGCAGCTGCGACAAGCCCGACATGTCCGTGTCGGCGCTGCCCAACACCAGCGCGGTCAACATCGCATTGGCCAAGAAAGCCAAGATCGTGACCGGCAGCGAAATGCCGCCGTTCTTCGCGGCGAAGCTGCGTGACAACGGCGGAGACGCCGCCAACGCGGTGTTGGCGCGGTTTGGCGGCAGCGTGACCGTGGGCGGCGTGCGCGTGGCCACGGTGTCGGCCTTGCACAGCAATGGCGTTGATCCGGAGTATTTCGGCGGCGAATTGGGTCGGCAGCTGAAGGCCGTGGGCCTTGCCGGCGATGTCGGACCGGCCACCGGCTACGTGCTGCGCTTCAGCAATGGCCTGGTCACCTACCTGTCGGGCGACACTGGCATGACCGCGGACCAGCAAGTCATCCGCGACCACTACCAGGCGAAGTTGGCGGTGATGAACATCGGCGACGGCTTCACCACCGGGCCGGCCGAAGCGGCCTATGTGATGAACGAACTGGTCAAGCCGGCCGCGGTGATTGCTTCGCACGCCAACGAGGTCGGCACCGTGGGTGGCAAAGTGCGCGCGGGCAGCAAGACCGAGACCTTCATCAAGGCGGCGAAGATGCCGGTGCACGTGCCCTTGTCCGGCAAGACGATGGAGTTCGACGCCAACGGCAAGTGCACGGCGGGCTGCTGAGCGATTAGGCGGTGACGGCGCACCGACCCAGGGCGCGTTGGTTCACCCGGTCACCCGGCGCCGCGGACGCGGCGTGGCCGGGCGACCACCGGGAAGGGATCGGCAGCTTGATGCGCGTGAGCGCGTCAAGCGCGGCGTCGGCCTGGCGTCGATGCTCGGCGCCGGCGTGTCAGGTGCCATGGCGTGGCAAAGTGCGGCTCATGGGCATTCAGGGCCGCGACTACTATCGTGATGCGCGGCGAGAGCGCGAGGCGCCACGCCGGCGTCAGGTGCGCCAGGCCAGCGCAGGCAAGCCGAACGGGTAGGCCGTGTGGTTCGTCGCCGGCTGTACGGCGTTCCTGGTCCTGGTGGTCTGCATCGCGGTCTGGATGGCCCGCCGGTAGGCTCGCCAGTGCCGCCCAAAGATGGCACGCAATACACGCCACGATGTATATTATGTTAACCATATGAGGCATCCACAGTACCGGCCTGTCAGCGCGGTCCCATAAGCTGGGATGGAGAGCCCCCCGATGGTTCGCACCGAGAACGACCGAGCCGCGTTCCCTGCCTGTGCATTTCCCATCATCACCAGCCAAGTACCCTGAATCGATTCGCTCAGTGCGGCATCGTCAATCTGCGCCCAAGCAGGCAAACCGACCGCGGCCAGCGGGGCAAGTGCGGGGCGACGGCGAATGTGCATCGGACAACTCCAGAAGGCGCAGCGCCAGTCCAGCGTGGACAGGTCCCCACCCTCCTCCACCAACGAAGAAGCCACAAAGGACTGGCACCCAGCCAGACTGCGCTTTGCCTACTGCCAAGAGATTGGCATGGGCGTTTCGTTCACGGCTGGTCAGGCGTCCAGTACCCTCAGGAAGTGGTCGAGGATCAGCAGGTGGTCCTCGAACAGCTGGTCCTCCATCAGCGGCAGGTCGCCGACCGGCACCCATCGCAGCTCGGGCGTCTCGTCACTCGGGGTGAGCTCGGGCAAGCGCTGGGGTGCGGGAAAGTCGAAGTGGAATGCTTCGGTCAGGATGCGCCCGCGCATGGACCGGTGCGGGTGGGCGAAAGCACGCTGCGCCTTGAGGGCGTGACGAAGCTGCTGCGCGAGCATGCCCAGGCCGGTTTCCTCCTTGAGCTCGCGCACCGCGGCGTCGAAGAGCGCTTCGCCTGGATCGACGAACCCCCCCGGCACCGCCCACAGGCCGCGGCCGATCGGCGAGCTGCGCCGCACCAGCAGCGCATGAGCTCGGCCGGCCTCATCCGCCACGGTCACCAGCGCATCGGCGGTGACGTGCCAGGGCGCAGGCCAGTCCTGGCGGTAGCGGACGACCGCGGCGTGCTCCTCGGCCATGCGTTCGTAGGCCGGCAGCATCGACCAGGCGCGCAGGCAGTCGAGGGCGCCGGGCGCCACGTGCGCACTGAGCGCCAGCAAGCCACCCTCGGTGCGGCCGGTGGTGAAGTAAGCCGCCCGAAGCGAAGTGGCGTCCACGTCCCGGCGGCGCTCGAAGGCGATGCGCTGCCACTGGCTGAAGTCATCCAGGTCGGCGCTGCTCGCGTCCTGGTGATGGCCGAGCAAGGCAATGCGCGCATCGTCGCACCGTCCTCCCAGGAGCGCATGCACGGAAGCGACCACCTCGCGGCGCCAGCGTTCAACGTCGTGGTAATCACGCACCGCCACGATGCGCAGGCGGCGCGCCTCATCGACCTGAAGGCTCACGCGCAGCATGGCCATGCGCTCGTCGGCGCTGAAGGGGTTGCGGGTGTCCCGTGATCGGTGCGACGAACCCAGCACCACGATGGGTTGATCCACCAGTTCCAGCGCCCGGCGCAGCAGCCGGATGTGCTCCAGGTGAGGGAGTTGAAAGCGGCCGATCACGACCAACGCGTCGAAGGTCTTGTTCATGGCAACGCTCCTCCCGAACGCCCGCCGAGCGCGGCAAGCATGGCCCGGAATGCCGCTCGGGTCGAGTCAGGATTGTCCAGTCCGGGGTGGACCGCAGCGATGGGCACGCGCCGGCCGGCGCCAAATGCCCGCGCGCGCAGGCGGATGATGGGCGGCGCTTGGTGGCGCTTGTACTCGGCGCGCACAAAGAGCCGGCGAACCCTCATGAGCGTTTGCACGCCCGGCTCATCGCACAGCAGCGCTTCGACCTGCTGACGTACCGCCTTCTGCTCGTCGTTCGCCAGCCGGTCACCCTCCATCAGCAGCATGAGGATCTTGTCGAGCACCGGGTACGGCGGCAAGCTCTGGGAGTCGAGCTGATTGGGCGCGAGCTCCGCAGACGGCGGCTTGTCGATGATGGCCTGTGGGATCACCGACGCGCTGACGCTGGCGTTGAGGTGTCGGCACAGGGCGGTCACCTCGGTCTTGTAGAGGTCGGCGATCGGGGCAAGCCCGCCCGAGGCGTCGCCGTACAGCGTGGTGTAGCCGACGCTCGTCTCGCTCTTGTTGCCGGTGCTCAGCAACAAGCTGCCATGGGTGTTGCTGTAAGCCATGAGCAAGTTGGCGCGGATGCGAGCCTGGAGGTTCTCCAGTGCCACGCCCTGGAGTGGCCCACCCTGAGCAGACTCCCACTGCGCCTGAACGCTGTCGACCAGGGGCTGGATGGGCATTTCGATGAGCCGGACCCCCAGGCCCTGACACAAGGCCACCGAGTCGTCGACGCTGCCGCGGCTCGAATAGACCGAGGGCATGGTGATCGCCACCACGTTGGCTGCGCCGAGCGCCTTCACGGCCAGGGCGATCACCAAGGCCGAATCGATCCCGCCGCTGGAGCCCACGACCGCGGTCCGGAATCCGCAGGTGCGCGCGTAGTCGCGCAGCCCACGGACGATCTGCGCCTCTTGGAAGGCGGGCTTGGACAGGCCGGTGATCGACGGCGCGACGAGCTCGGCGCCCTGGGCGGCGGCGAACTGCCGGGTCGCGGGGTCAAACTGCAGGGTCACCAGATCGTGCGCGAAACGCTTGGCCTCGAATCGGACGTGGCCCAGCGCGTCCATGACGAAGGAGCCGCCATCGAACACCAGACCATCGTGTCCGCCGACCTGGTTCACGTAGACGAGCGGCAGGCCATGGGTCAGCGTGGCGTGCGCCAGCACCTCGCGGCGCAACGCGCGCTTGCCGACATCGCTGGGCGAGGCGTTGATTGCCACCACCAGGTCAGGCTGCGCGTCGGCCATGCGCCGGAACGGGTCGACGGTGTAGGCCGAACCGGCCGAGTTCCAGGTGTCTTCGCACACCAGCAATCCGACCTGCACCGCGCCGATACGCAGCACGCAGGCCCGATCCGGCCCCGGCTCGAAGTGGCGCGCTTCGTTGAAGACGTCATAGCTCGGCAGCAGCTGCTTGGCGTAGCGGCGCACGACCTTGCCGTCAAGCAGCACGAGCAAGGCGTTGTGCAGCGGCCTGCCGGCGCCGGTGTTCACCTCGGGGACGCCAACCACCCAGTGCAGCCCCGGGGTCTCTCGGGTGGCCAGCAACATGTCCCGCAGCCCCTGCTCGACCTGCGCCATGAACGCGGGCTCGTTGAGCAGGTCGCCCGGCGAGTAGCCGGTGAGCGACAGTTCGGGGAAGACCACCAGCGCCGCGCCCGCGTCGCGCGCCTGGCGGGCGGCCGCCAGGTGAAGGGCGACATTGCCGTCGATGTCGCCGATGGTGGGTTGGATTTGAGCCAGGCTGAGCTTGAGCATGGGGGATTGCGCCACGGAAGATCGTTCAATCGGTGGTGGTCATCGGGGGCAGGCCGTAGACCTGGCGCAGGTAGGCCGCGAACACCGGGTTCGTCGACGATGCCTTGGTCGGGTCGTCGGAGATCTTCGCCACCGGCTGGCCGTTGACCTCGCGCAGCTTCATGACGATGTTCAGCGGCGTGACGCCCAGGTCGTTGCTGAGCCAGGTTCCGATGCCGGAGCCGTGCTGGGCCAGGTCTCCATAGGCGGCGTACAGGCGCAGCGATTCATCGAAGTCCAGGCCGTTGCTGAACACCAGGCGTTTGGTGTGGGCATCGATCTTGAGCCGCTGGTAGTGCGCCAAGACCTTGCGCGCCCAGACGTCCGGGTCGCCGCTGTCGTGCCGCAGGCCATCGAAGAGCTTGGCGTAGAAAAGGTCGAAATCGCGCAGGAAGGCGTCGGTGGAAATCACGTCCGTGAGCGCCACCCCGAGGCTGCCGCGGTACTCCTGCACCCACTCCTCGAGCGCTGCTCGCTGTGCAAGCTTCAGCTGCACCGGCAGGCCTTGGAACTTCTGCAGGTGCTCGTGAGCCATCGTGCCGATCGGGGTGATGCCGAGCTTGAACGCGAGCGCGACGTTGCTGGTTCCCTTGAACCATTGGGGAAGCTCGGCGGCAAGCGTGCGCACCACGTGCTCGTGCCACCGGCGGGAATGGCGCCTGCGCGTGCCGAAGTCGAAAAACTCGTAGGGGTGGCGGCGGGCGTTGCCGTCCTCGGCGAAATGCGCGCGCAGCATCGCGATCTTGGCATCGAGGCGGCGCTGGCCTTCGTTCAGGATCTCCGGCGTCTCCAGGCGGCGAAAGTACAGCTCGTTGACGATCGACAGCGTGAAGATCTCGAAGTGGCTGATGTGCAGGAGCGGGCCCGCCGCCCGAATGTGCAGGGTCTCCCCCTCGGTGGTGACGGTGATGAACTTGCGACGCAGGCGCATCACGCCCAGGAACTCGATGTAGTCCTGCTTCAGGTAAGGCAGCGTGGCGAGCTGGCTCAGCTCGTCGTCGCTGTAGCTCAGGCTGCACAGGTGATCGAGTTCTCGCTCGACGTCGCGCGCGAGCGCAGCCAGCGGGTAAGCCGGGGTGTTGCGGCACAGGAACTCCATCACGGCATAGGTGCCCGGATTGAAGTGCAGCGTCGGCGCCGCCATCGTGAACTTGTAGAGGTCGGTGTCCAGGAGGGACTCGATGACGGGCGAAGGATCGCTGGGCGGTGTGCCAGGCGCTGTGCCCGGTGGTGTGCCGGGCGTGCCGCGGCGGTCGGTAAGCGTTGTCATGGTGTGCGGCCGGTCGTGGTTGAGCGCGTGTGGCTTCCGAGTGCGCCCATGGGCTTGACGCGGCCGCCCGCCGCGCGCACCCGGTCGAAAAGGTCTTCTTGCAGCGCCTCGAAACCGGCGACCGGGCTCATGCCGTCGCTCACCAGCACGAGCTGCTCGGCGAGCCCCGCGGGGCCGTGCTCGATCAGGTCCAGCACGGTGGAGCGCACACAGTGGCTGGACGCTTGACCCGTCACCCAGATTTGCTCGGCGCCGGACAGGCGCTCGATCAGCGCCCCGTTGACTTGGGTGTGGGGGTCGGCGGGATCGGGGACCTCGGCGCGCAGCGCCGAGTAGTGCTCGGTCATCGGGTTCATGCCTTTGAGCACCTTGTGGGCCTGCCGTTGGCCGCGACGCTCCCACTCGGCCACCTCGGTGGCCACCGCCAGGTGCAGGTTGTGCCCCCAGGTGCCCAGCACGCAGTGGACGGGCCAGACGCACAGCACGGCGCCGCGCTCGTGGAGCGCCTGCAGGTAACGCTGCACCGCCGGCCGGCGCGCGCTGTCCTGGGGCTCGAAGCGGCCATCCAGTTCAGTGATCACGGTGAAAGGCGCCGGCGCCTGGCCCGTCGTGGTGTCGCGCCAGAAACTCGTGCGCTCGATGCCCACGCTGTGGTGGGAATCGAAGGTGAGCGTGATCTCATCGATGTCCAGCCGCTTCTGAATGAGCCGCGCCAGGCGCAAGGCGTCTTGGTGGGCACCCGGGACGGGCAACGCCGGCCTGGTCCCGATGCCGCCGAAGGGGCTCGCTTCAGGGAGCCAGTCGCTTGGCAGGTCCATGAAGTCGTTCTGAACATCGATGGCGAGGAGGTGAATGCCGCTGCCCATGTGAAGCACTCCTGAAGTGGGGTTCCGATGGTTCTAATTTAGATGTGTTGTGAATCTTAGTCAATCGAAAGCGCTTTGAAGTTTGATTGAAAGTCACTATGACATCCGCGTAAAATGAATCGATATGAGCGAGCTTGTGGCCCCGATCCTCACCACCGACGTTGTTCTGCTGACGCTGCAGGACGACCGCTTGTGCGTGGCGCTGTTCAAGCGCGAACACGAGCCCTTCGCCGGCGTGCTGGCGCTGCCGGGCGGCTTCGTTCGGCCCAACGAGGACGTGAACGTGGCGGCCGCTGCGCGGCGCATGCTCACCCAGAAGACCGGCCTGCAGCGCGCGGGCGCCTACCTCGAGGAACTGGGCAGCTTCTCGGGCGCAGCCCGCGACCCGCGGGGATGGTCGGTGTCGATCGCCCATTACGCCCTGGTCCACGGCAAACAGCTCGATCAGGCGCGAGAGCGCGGCCTCGCGCTGCACCCGGTGGAGGATCTCCCTCCCCTGCCCTTCGATCACGGGCAAATCGTTGCCGCGGCGGTCGCCCGGGTGCGCTCGAAGGCCGGCTACAGCTCATTGCCGGCGATGCTGCTGGACAGCACCTTCTCGATGAGCGAGCTCCACCGGGCCTACCAGTTGGTGCTGGGCGTGCCCGTGAACATGCCCAACCTGCGCCGCAAGATCGAGGACCTGGGTGTGCTCGAAGAGGTGCCGGGCGTGCGTGAGCAATCAGGCCGCATGCGCCCGGCCAAGGTCTTTCGGCTCAAGAAGGACTTCCAGGAGCGGTTGGCCATTCGAGAGCGGGGCATCTGAGGCCGTCGGGCCTGATCTCATCGATGACGAACGCCACGCAGACCCAGCCCTGCCAGGTCGAGACGCAGGTGATGTCGGAGAGCCAGCGCTCGTTGGGCCGTTCAGCGCGGAACGGCCGGTTCACGCGATCCAGCGGACACGGCGCCTTGGGATCGGCGACAGTGGTACGCACCGCATTGCCACGGCGCACGCCCTGCAGCCCTTGCTGACGCATCAACCGCCCGACCGCCCGACCGTGCAGCGCGCCACCGTGATGCCTTCGCGGTTGAGCTGATGCCAGACCTTGTCCGCACCGTAGACCTGCATGTTGGCCTGCCACACGCGTTGGACTTGAGGCGCGAGGCTCGCATCGCGATGCGCGCGACGCGAGCACAGCACCGGATGCGCCGGCGAGCCGCATGGCGCCGGTATGCCGACGGGGCGATCTGCAACACGCGACCGACCGAGTCGACCCCGAACCGCTGGCGATGCTGGTCAACAAAGGCCTGCAGGACTTGATGCGGCGGTCGAGCTCCGCCTGGGCGAACAACGCGCTGGCCAGCTTCAGGATCTCGTTGGCACGGCGAAGCTCCCGCACCTCGCGCTCGAGATCCTTCACCCGCTGTGCCTCGCTGGTGGTCACGCCCTCTCGCACGCCGGCATCGACCTCCGCGCGCTTGGCCCATCCGTGCAGCGTCTGCGGCACGCAGCCAATCTTGGGCGCGATGAACTCGATGGCTGCCCACAGCGACGGGTATCCCCCTCGGGGCTCCTGCACCATCCTCGCCACCCGCTCACGCACCTCGGGCGAGGACTTGCTCGACTTGCGCAGTGCTCAATCCTCTCAGCGTGTTGAGCCTCCTCACAACCTGGGGGCTTCAGTGCGATCCCGGAGCAACAGGCCTCAAGCCCCACTTTACAATTTGTTAACTTTTAAGTGACTGCCAGCACTTGCGTCTCAGTTCTGATCAGTCACAGCCAAATTGTCACCTTTCGTCCTGTTGATGGCCATGCGCTCCCATTGGCCACGAATTTCGCGATGCGCGTCCCCATCCTGATGTACCACCAGATCGACCGCGGCCCACCGCGGGGGACGCCGTTGCGTGGGCTGGTGGTGGAGCCAGGGGCGTTTGCGCGGCAGATGGCGATGCTGAAGGCCCTGGGCTTTCGCGGTGTGTCCATGCATGACGCAGCGCAGGCCTTGCGCGATGCTCCGGCCGGTGGCAGGCCAGACAAGCTCGTCGCCATCACGTTCGATGACGGCTACCTCAACAACCTGCACCACGCCCTGCCCGCCCTCGTCAATCACGGCTTCACCGCCACGTGCTATGCCGTCAGCCGGCGCATCGGCAAAACGAACGACTGGGACGCGCACCTGGGCATCGCGAGCCGGCCCTTGATGGGCCGGGCCGAGTTGCGCCAGTGGCAACAGGCGGGCATGGAGGTGGGGTCGCACACGCGGGATCACGTCAACCTGCTGGAGGTCGCCGACGACGAGGCGATATCGCAAATCGCCGACTCCAAGCGCGAGTTGGAAGACCTGACCGGCGAGGCGGTGCGCCACTTCTGCTACCCCTATGGCCGCTACGACGCCCGTCACCGCGACATGGTGGCCGCGGCCGGCTACGTCAGCGCCACCACAGTCGCGCGCGGCCACGCCACGCCCAGCGACCACCCGCACGAATTGCCGCGCGTGATGGTGGCGCACGCCACCCACCCGCTGCAGTTCCTGCTGAAGGTGCTGACGCGGCGCGAGGACCGCAAGGGAGGCCGGGCATGACCGATCCCGTCGTGGCAGCCACGCCCCCGGTGCGGGTGATCGTCGTCAACTCGGTGCTGATGGGCGGCGGCGTGGACACCCACACGCTGTCCTTGTGCGAAGCGCTGGTGCATCAAGGCGCCGAGGTCCAGTTGATGATCCGCCGCGGCGCGCGGTGGGTGCAGCGTGCCCGCGAGATCGCGGGGCTGCGCGTGTTCCTCATGCGCGCCGGGCGTCTGGCTTGGCCATTTGCCTTGGCATGGCGGATCCGCACCACCGAGGCACACATCGTCCATGCCCACCACGGTCGCGATTACTGGGTCTGTCAACTGGCCGCCCTGCTGTCGGGAACCCGGGCCAAGGTGGTGGCCACGCGTCACCTAATGACGCCGCTGAAGGAAAAGACCTGCCGCCGCCTCGCCCGGTCGACGGCACTGATCGCGGTGTCCGACGCGGTGGAATCGGCTTTGCGCGCCTCGCCGGGCGGCGACGCGCTGCACATTCACCGCATCCACTGCGGCATCGACACGCGGTTTTTCAGCCGGGACGAGGCACGTCGTCTGGAGGTTCGCGAATCCCTCGGGTTCGCCGCGGACGACTTTGTCTTCGCCGTGATCGGGCCCGTGTTCTTGCCGGAGGGCAAGGGCCAATTCGTCTTCCTGCTAGCCGCCCAGGGCGTGCGGGCCGCCTACCCCAACGCGCGCTTCTTGTGCGTGGGCTATGGCGATGGCGTGGCCGGGCTGATGCAGCTGGCCACCGAGCTCGGCCTGTCGGACCGCTTCCACTTCATGCCGTTCTCTGACGACGTTCGCGGCTTGCTGCAGGCCATCGACGTGCTGGTGCACCCGGCGGTGTCCAGCGAGGCGCTTGGCCTGGTGATCCTCGAGGCCTTGAGTTGCGACAAGTGGGTCATTGCCAGCAGCCTGGATGGCATCAAGGAAACCTTCGTCGACGGGCAGCACGGCCGCCTGGTGCCCCCCCGCTGCATCGGGTCCTTGCAGCGCGCCATGAGCGATGCGATCCAATCCCCGTCCGCCACCGCAGTCCTGGCGACCCAGCGACGCGACTGGGTGGCCCGCCATTTCTCGCTGGAATCGCTCGGCCAGGCCACGTTGGCGTTTTACCGGCAGTTGATGGCGGTGGGGTCGCGCACCGGCCGCTGAGCCCGTCGCCGCCAAGCCGTGACCGAAGCCTGCGCCGGAACGGGCCCGAGATGCCGCTGCCGCTGGCCACGCGCGCGGCCCAACCCCGGTGCGACGGCGGATGCGCCACGCAGCGGACCTGCCCATGGCACGCGCCTGCCGACCATTGGCGCGCCGTCGACCGCATCGCCGATGAAGGTGCGTCTGGCGTGCGCTGCGACCCTTGGCGGCAGGGCCTGCCAGACGCGGGCCAGCCCGCGTTGTCCGCCAACGCCGACGAGGTGCGGTTGCGCTGCCCCGATCACGAGGCCACGGCTCGGCGGCTGCCTGGGCCTTGGGGTGGTCAAGCTGCACGGCGCGCTCGACCAGACCGGCGTCACCGGCATCGTCAAGCTGAAGAACAGCATGCTGGGGCTGTCGGCGCCCTTGGGCAAGGGCCGGCTGCAGGCTTGGTGGCTGTGCCAGCGCAACGGCGCCGTGCGCGGCGCCAGCGACAACGTGGTGGACCTGGGGGTGCGCCACGCGCTTTGAAGCCTCGGCGCATGGCGCCCTGACGGCCGGCGGAGGGGCTGTGGCTCGACGGCCGCCATCGACCAACTCGGCGGGCGGTCGCCATGGCGGTCCGCCGCCCGGCGCCGCGGGACCCGAGGGACAGCCTCCAGACCTCACTGCGCCGCCGTCACATCGGTTGAGCCGGGACCTGCATCGCGGGGCGGCGGCTCAAGTGAGGCGACTTTGCCAGCGGCTTGCGACCGCGAGGCTGGCGAAAGGGCCGAACCCAGGTCGCCTGCAAACGTGTGTTCATGTTCAGCGGTGTCGAGGCTCAATCCACCCGACGCGGTTCGGTACAAGCTCGCGGGCGATGCGCAGGGGACGCGATCCACTTGGTAGACCGGCATGTCCAGCAAGGGCGCGCTCTCGTCTTTCCATCGGGGTGATCCCGCAGCGAACAAGCGCTGGGCGCTGGCCTGGCCCTGCTGAAGTTCGTCAATGAACGACCGAGTGTCCGCCACGGCGTGAACATCGCCCTCGGCCGCCTTGGCTTCCAGTCCGCTTTGAAGGTGCTGCTGAAGCGCCGGCATCGACAGCCGGCCTTTCATGGCGTTGAGCTGGTCGATCGTCGGCCACGTCCGAAGGTCCACGGCCTTCTGACAGGTCGGGTCGCCCGGGTCGTCCTGCGCGCTGGCGCTCAGCTTGGTGCCGTCGAAGCGCACGGCGACCACCGGATGGTCGACGTTCCAAGGCCGCTGGCCGCCCGCATACCGGGCCTCGCTGAACAGCACCGGGCGCGCGCGCTCTACCCAGGCGTCCATGACCACCCACTGGCGCGGATCTCGCTCGCCCGGTGACCCGAGCACGGCGACGGCGTGTGCGGCATTCCAGGGCTGGCCCGGCCGCCACAAGTCGTCTTCGTCGCGGTCGCCCAAGGTCAGCAAGCGCAACTCAAAGGGCGTGCGAGACCTCAGCAGCTCTTTCATGGCCGCCAGCATGCAGACAAAGCTGTAGTCCGTGCACACGCCCGTGCGGAATCCGGCGTTGACGCCGATCAATCCCGGCTCGTAGACGGTGCCTGAGGTGGCCTTGACGGTCGGGATGCCCTTGCGGGCCAGGTGTTCAACGATCAACCTGCCCGACGCGCTGCCCGAGGCGCCGTCGGCGTAGTGACCCGCCAGACTTTGGGCCTCGAGCTCAACCTTGCCCTTCACCGCCCCGGCAAGGGTCTGCAGGCCTTGTTGATTCAGCAGGGAGAACAGCTGATTTGCGGGGCCGTGGTCCATCAGCTCGCGCGCCTTTGCCATGGCACTCGTCGCGGTTCGCAGGTGCCCCATCAGCGCGGCCGACACAATGGTCTCGCGGGTGGGGAGCGCCCGGCCTGATGCCGAAGCGGCGTTCGTCACGCAACCGGTGGGCATCGTCGCCGGGGGTGGCGAAGCGGGCTCTGACACGGTTCCCAGGGGAGGCCGTGGCAACAAGGCGCTTGAAGCCTCCGACACCGGAGGTGCATCCACGCGCGCCCGGCTGGCGGGACGCTCGGGCGATGAGGGTTCAGGCCGGTCGAATGCCGCTCGCTTTCCCCGCGCCAAGCCATCCACCATGTTCTGCCCCCATCCCCGTTCGCCCCGGCTGCCAGCAGCGTCAAGCTGAAGCCACCCCGCGTTTGCCGGGGGATGGAGGCGCCTGACCGCCGACATGGTGACAGTGCGGCGATCGTGGGCCGCGAATCACCCGAAAGGCGGGCGCGTTTGCCGAAGCCGCGGGGGCTGGCGGGCGCCTGGGCTGGCCCGGTGGCTCAGGCCAGCCAGCTCTTGAGCTCCTCCGCATGCTCCTGCTCGTCGCTGAGGATGTCTTCCAGCAGGCGGCGGGTGGCGGGGTCCTTGGCGCGCATCAGCGCGATCATTTGGGAGTAGCTCTCGATGGCCACCCGCTCGGCCACCAGGTTGGCGTGGATCATCGCCTTGAGGTCGAGCGACTCGTCGTAGGCCGCGTGGCTGCGCGCCAGCAGCGAGTCGGGCGCGAAGTCCGGCTTGCCGCCCAGCTGCACGATGCGGCGGGCCAGGCGGTCGGCGTGGGCCAGTTCTTCATTGGCGTGAACGAGGAACTCTTCGGCGATCTTCGGAGACGACAGGCCGTCGGCCGTGAAGTGGTGTCGCCGGTAGCGCAGCGCGCACACCAGCTCGGTGGCCAAGGCGCCATTGAGCAGCGCCACGATGTCATGGCGCCAGGGGCTCGGGTCTTCGGCGGCATTCTGCGCGCTGACGCCCTGTCGCACGGCTTCGAGCGCGTCCAGGTCCAGCGCCATCGTCAGGTGATCGGGCGAGGTCGTGTCCGGTTCAGGGGCCGAGGCCGACGGGTCGACGAGGCGGTGGGTGCGGGGGGTGGCCATGGTGCGTTGTCCTGGGGCGGGTGCGGTGGGGAGTGGGCAATCGAACAGCGAAAGCAAGCCTCAAGCGGCGCGCTCGCTGGAGCGGCGACCCGCGCGGCCTGACGAGGGCTGCCTTCACCGATGGTCGGCGCCGCCGCGGTCGGCCGTCTGTGCGCCATGGCACCGACAACGCACAAGCGGCGCCGCACGCTGCGGCATGAACCCACGGTCCACCACCGGGCCGACGCGCGTCGAGTCCGACAGCTTCGGTCCCATCGCGGTGCCCCTGCACGCCATGTGGGGTGCGCAAACGCAGCGCAGCCTGCAGCACTTCGACATCGGCGAGCAGCGCATGCCACTGGACCTGGTGCACGCGTTGGCGCACATCAAGCACGCCGTCGCGGACGTCAACCACGCGCTGGGCCGCCTCGACGCCGCCAAGGCGGCGCGGATCGCGGCCGCGGCGGCGCGCGTGGCGCTGGGCGAGTTCGACGCGCAGTTCCCGCTGTCGGTGTGGCAGACGGGCTCGGGCACGCAAACGCACATGAACGTCAACGAGGTGATCGCCCACCTGGCCTCGCGCAGGCTGCCCGGCGACCCGGCCGGCGGGGCGACCCGCGTGCACCCGAATGACGACGTCAACCTGGGGCAATCGTCCAACGACGTCTTTCCGACCGCGATGCACGTGGCGGTGGTGCTGGCGTGCCGGCCCCTGCGGCTCGCGCTGGGCCGCTTGCAGGCCGCGCTGCTGGCGAAGGCGGATGCGTTTGCGCAGGTTGTCAAGGTGGGCCGCACCCACCTGCAGGACGCCACACCGGTGACGCTGGGCCAGGAATTCACCGCCTACGCCGCGCAACTGGCCCTGGCCGACGGCGCGCTGGCCCACAGCCTGCGCGCCGTGCACGCCCTGGCCATCGGCGGCACGGCGGTGGGCAATGGCGTCAACACCCACCCCAGCTTTGGCGACGGCGTGACCGCGCTGTTGGCCAGCCGGCTCGGGGCGCCCTTCACGGTGGTGACCAACCGCCTGGCCGCCACCGCGGGGCACGAAGCGCTGGTGGGCCTGCACGGCAGTTTGAGGCTGCTGGCCATCGCACTGAACAAGATCGCCAACGACCTGCGCCTGATGGGCAGCGGGCCGCGGGCGGGCTTCGGCGAGTTGCTGTTGCCCGCCAACGAGCCGGGCAGCTCGATCATGCCCGGCAAGGTCAACCCGACGCAGGTCGAGGCGCTGACGATGGTTTGCGCTCAGGTGATGGGCCACGACGTGGCCATCGGCATCGCGGCGGGCCAGGGCCAGCTCGAGCTGAACGCCTGCAAGCCGCTGATCGCGCTCGATGTGCTGGACAGCGTGCGCCTGCTGCACGACGCCATGGTCAGCTTCACCACGCATTGCGTGCAAGGCGTGCAGGCCCGCGCTCAGCACATTGACGCGCAGCTGCGACAGTCGCTGATGCTGGTGACCGCGCTGGCGCCCCACATCGGGCACGACCGCGCCGCCAGCATCGCGCGTGAGGCCGAGGCGGCAGGCAGCAGCCTGCGCGACGCAGCGCTGGCCAGCGGTTGGGTCAGCGGCCTCGACTTCGACGCCTGGGTGCGGGCTGACGTGATGGCTGGCTTGGCCGCCGGACCCGGCCCCACGCTCGGCCGTGGGTAGGACAGCGCACAGACCTGGGCCACCCGGTCGGCGATGCTGTGCCGAACACAGGAGCGCTTGATGAACCATCACCCCGATCCGCACGCAGTGAGCACCCTGCCCTGCCGCGACCTGGGGCCACCGCGCATGCCGGGGCGCCGACGGGCCATGGTCATGGGCGTGCTGTCCCTGTGGGCCTTGAGCGTGACCGCCCCGGCGTGGGGCCAAGGCCGCGGCCCGGGCCGCGATGACCGCAACGACCGCAACGACCGCAACGACCGCGAAGGCACCCAGCGCGGGCGCATGGACCCGGCGCAGCCCAGCCGCGGCCCGCAGGGCCGTGGCCTGGGCCCGCCCGAGCGCAACGGCCCGCGTTGGGATGGTCGGCAGGCCTTGCCCCCGGGCCGCGGTGAGGACGGCCGACGCGGTGCCGGTCCGGACCGGGACATGCGGCGGGGCTCGCGCCTGCCGCCGCGCTACCGTGGCCGCGGCTGGGTCGTCGACGATTGGCGTGGACACCGGCTCAGCGCACCGCCGCGCGGCACGCAATGGGTCCAGGTGGGCGCCGACTACGTCCTCGTGGCCATCGCCACCGGGCTCATCATCCAGTTGATGCTCGACCACTGAGCGTGGTGCCGCTCGCTGGCGACCCAGGCACCGACCACGCCACGGCCCCCGCCACGGGCCTGAGCGCTGACCAGGCCGCCCAGCGTCTGGCGGCCGACGGTCCGAACCTGCTGCCTGGCGGCCGGCGGCGCAGCCTGCTGGCCATCGCCGGCGCCACGGTGCGCGAGCCGATGTTCCTGCTGTTGCTGGCCGCGGGCAGCCTGTACACGCTGCTGGGCAGCCTGCCCGAAGGCCTCACGCTGTTCGGCTTCGTCGTGATCACGCTGGCCCTCACGCTGTACCAGGAAGGCAAGACCGAGCGCGCCATCGACGCGCTGCGCGACCTCACCAGCCCGCGAGCGTTGGTGGTTCGCGGCGGCCAGCCGGTGCGCATCGCCGCGCGCGACGTGGTGTGCGGCGATGCCTTGAAGCTCAGCGAAGGCGACCGCGTGCCCGCCGACGCGGTGCTCTTGTCGGCCGAAGGTGTGCGGGTCGATGAGTCGCTGCTGACCGGCGAGGCGGTGCCCGTCAACAAGCGCGCCGCGCTGCCCGACGAGGTGTGGGCCGCCGCAAGCGACCGGGGCCCCGCGCACGGCCCGGGCGGCGACGACCGGCCCATGGTCTTCGCCGGCACGCTGCTGGTGCAGGGCCACGCGGTGGCGCAGGTCACCGCCACCGGCGCGGCCAGCGAGATCGGCCGCATCGGTGCGGCCCTGGCGGCGGTGGCGGACGAGCGCTCGCCGCTGCAAAAGCAGACCGACCGGCTGGTGCGCAGCTTGGCGCTGCTTGCCCTGGCGCTCAGCCTCAGCCTGGTGCTGGTGCACGGGCTGATCGAAGGCGACTGGTTGCAGGCCCTGCTGGCGGGCATCGCCCTGGCGATGGCGTTGTTGCCCGAGGAATACCCGGTGGTGATGACGGTGTTTCCGGCCCTGGGCGCGCGGCGACTCGCGCGTGAAGGCGTGCTGACCCGCCGCATCACCGCCATCGAAACCCTGGGCGCCACCACCGTGCTGTGCACCGACAAGACCGGCACGCTGACCGAAAACCGCATGACCGTGACGCGCCTGGTGGCCGCCGACCCCGCGCTCGACCCATGGCGCGTCGATTCAGCCGGCGACGGCGCGTTGCCCGAGGCATTTCACGCGCTGGTGGAGGTGGCCATCCTTGCCAGCGTCGTCGACCCCTTCGACCCGATGGAGCAGGCCTTTCACGACCTGGGTCAGCGTGTTCTGGTCCGCACCGAGCACCTGCATGGCCCGGCGCGCCCGGTGCACACCTACGCGCTGAGCCCGGCGCTGCGGGCCATGTCGCAGGTGTGGGCGCTCGGTGACAAGGGCGTGCACACCGTGGCCGCCAAGGGGTCGCCCGAGGCGGTCATGGACCTGTGCCACCTCGACCGCGCGCGGCGTGCGCAGATCGCGGCCATGGCCAACGGCCTTGCCGCCGAGGGCCTGCGCGTGCTGGCAGTGGCGCGCGCATCGCTTTCGGGCACGGGCTGGCCGGACAGCCAACGCGGCTTTGACTTTGCGTGGGTCGGCCTGATCGGCCTGTCCGACCCGGTGCGCGAAGAGGTGCCTGCGGCGGTGGCGGCGTGCCGTGCGGCGGGCATTCGCGTGGTCATGATCACGGGCGATTACCCCGCCACCGCCCTGGCCATCGCCCGACAGGCCGGGCTGGTGGCGGACGACACGGCCGTGCTGTCGGGCACCGACATCGACGGTCTGTCGGACCCCGACCTCCGTGATCGCCTGGGCGGCATCAACGTGTGCGCCCGCATTGCACCGACGCAAAAGCTGCGCATCGTCCAGGCCCTCAAAGCCCGCGGCGATGTGGTGGCCATGACCGGCGACGGTGTCAACGACGCGCCGGCCCTGCGCGCGGCCCACGTGGGCGTGGCCATGGGCGGTCGGGGCACGGACGTGGCGCGTGAGTCCGCCGCGCTGGTGCTGACCCACGACGACTTCGCTGCCATCGTGGCGGCGGTGCGCCTGGGGCGGCGCATTTTCGACAACCTGCGCCAGGCCATGTCGTACGTGCTGGCGGTGCACGTGCCGATCGCCGGCATGGCGATGCTGCCCGTGCTGTTGGGCTGGCCGGCCCTGCTGTACCCGATGCACATCGCCCTGCTCGAACTGATCATCGACCCGGCCTGCGCCATGGCCTTCGAAAACGAGCCCGCCGAGCGCGACCTGATGCAACGCCCGCCCCGCGACGCCACCGCGCCCTTGTTCTCAGGGCTCACGCTGGGGCTGGCACTCGCGCAGGGCTTGGGCGTGCTGGTGGCGGTGCTGCTGGCGTTCGCCTGGGCACACGAGCGGCTGACGCCCCCGCAGGCACGGGCCTTTGCCTTTGCCACCCTGGTGGTGGGCAACCTGGCGCTGATCCTGTCCAACCGGTCCGCCACCCGTTCGCTGTGGGCCACCTTGCACACGCCCAACCGCACGCTGTGGGCGGTGATCGCGCTGGCCGTGGCCCTGCTGTTGGCGGCGCTTTACCTGCCGTGGGCGGCCGGCGTGCTCCGCTTCGCCCCGTTGCCACCGGGCGAGCTGGCGGCGGCTTGTGCGCTTGGCTTGGTCGGCGTGGCCTGGTTCGAAGGGGTGAAATGGTGGCGTCGACCAACCACGACAACGCTCAGTCGATGAGCGGGCCGCACTGGGGTTCGGGGCTGGGCACCACGGCGCAAACATCGAAGCCCTCCGACTTGATGCCGCCGCGGGTGGTGCGGAACGGGGCAAAGCAGTTCTCGCTTTCCTGGAACAGGCGCCGCCACGTCGGGCAGTCTGTGGCGTCCGTGACGACCTCGGCCGGGCGTTTGGTGACGGCGGGTGCAACCGCATCGGGCGAACGCGGACCTGGCAACAGGGGCAGCACCGGTGCCGGCTGGGACGGCAAGGCCTCGCGCTGAACCTGGGCCCGCTCGGCGGCCCGGCGTTGCTGCGCGACTTCGCGCTCGGCCTCGGGCAGTTCATGAGTCTGGGCGTCGATGCACCGCGCCGACTTCTTGTAACGCTCCGGCACCACCCTGGCCATCTGCGTGCGGCCCTGGGCGTCCACCCACTGGCAGATCGGGCTGGCCTGGGCGGGCGTGACCGGAAGCAGTGCCACGCCCAGCCCCAGCCCGAGCCAATGCATCAGCATCAGTCCCACGCCAACCCGGCCGGACCGGGACCGCAGCGCATCCGGGGCATGGTCACGGCGTGCCAAGACCGGGTCACCCGGCAGCCTGGCGCCACCATCGGCCATCACCGCGGGCGCGGGTTCGCGGTGAAGCGCAGGGGAAACCGTTGGGTCCATGCCCCACCACCAGCGCGCCAGCGCGCCCACCGTGGCCACCAACGACAGCAGCAGGGCCAGCGCACGCCAACGTCGCAGTTGCCGCATGGCGCGTCGATCGGCGCTGTCCGATGGCATGGCCGCGTCCGCGGTGGGTCGGCTGGACAGGCTCGCTGCGGTGAGCGCTGGCGGCCGTTCGGCGGGTCGTGGGTTCAAGGGATGGCCTCGGTTCGAGTGGCGCACGCGGACATCGCGCGGGCACCAGCCTAGGCCTTCGCCCCACCCTTGACGGTGCGACATCGCACACACCCCGGGCCGGGCCTCCGGGCAGCGCACGCCGTTCGGCGTCGCACAGACGCCGCGGCGCTGGTGGCCCACGCTGGGGCCCTCCCCCACCCCATGAGATCCGCACCATGAAAACCGATTCGCAACTGCAGCAAGACGTGATGGCGGAACTCCAGTGGGAGCCCGCCGTGCACGCCAGCCAGATCGGCGTTGAAGTGAAGGACGGCGTGGTGACGCTCGCCGGCACGGTGGGCAGCTACATCGAAAAGCTCAAGGCCGAGAAGGCCGTTCAGCGGGTGCATGGCGTGAGGGCGCTGGCCGTTGAGATGACGGTCCGGCTGACCGACGCCCACACGCGGTCTGACGCCGACATCGCCGCCTCTGCCAAGAACATCCTCGGCTGGAGCAGCTCGTTTCCGTCGAACGCGGTGCAGGTGATGGTCGAAGGGGGCTGGCTCACCCTGTCTGGCGAGGTCGAATGGCAGCACCAGCGACAGGACGCTGCCCACAGCGTGCGCTACTTGCTCGGCGTGACCGGCGTCAGCAATCAGATCGCGGTCAAGCCGCGGGTGTCGGCGGTGGCGGTCAAGGCCGACATCGAGGCCGCCATCCAGCGCCGGGCCAACGACGACGCGAACGGCATCGGCGTGGGCGTCAACGGCGGCGATGTCACGCTGACCGGGGCGGTGCACAGCTGGTCGGAACGCGACCTGGCCACCCGGTCGGCGTGGGGCAGCGCCGGCGTGTGCAACGTGGTCGACAAGATGCACCTCGTGTACTGACCTCTCACCGGTCCGCGCGCCCGCGTCGCGCAGACCACCCGGTGCGCCCGGCGAGCGCCGCAGCCGTGGGCAATCTGGCGCGGCTGGCCCTCGGCGCTAACGCCTGCCGGGTCAGCGCGTGCCGGGGCCCGTGGGGTCGCCGGGCAGCGTGTCTGTTGGCAACGGCTCGTCGCACAGCACGATGGGTTCCAGCGCGTCACCTTGCGCCTGCACGCGGCCGATCAGGCGGGTGTGCGGGTAACCGGCCGCTTGCAGCGCCCGCACCGCGGCTTCGGCCTGGTCGGCGGGCACCGTGGCCAGCAGGCCGCCGGCCGTCTGTGGGTCGAAGATCAGCGGGTAGCGCGGGTGGGCCACGAAATCGGCCTGGTTGCGCAGCGCGCGGCGCAGCCGCACATTGGCCGGCGCCAATGAACTCGCGATGCCCGCGGCGGCGCAGTCCTGCGCCCCGTCCAGCACCGGCAGCGCGGCCAGGTTCAGCGTCACGTCGACACCGGACGGCCGGGTCATCTCCACCAAGTGGCCCAGCAGCCCGAAGCCCGTCAGGTCGGTGCAGGCGGTCGCGCCGTGGGCGGTCAGCACGCGGGCGCCGGCGGCGTTGCTCAAGACCATGGAGCGCAGGGCGTCCTGCACCCAGCGGCCCTTGAACCAGCGCAACTCTGCTGCCCGCGGCGCCGCGGCGAACAGCGCGCCAGTGCCGATCGGCTTGGTCAGCACCAGCGCGTCGCCGGGCCGCATGCCGCCCTTGCGCATCACACCGGCCATGTCCTCGTCCACCAGGCCGTTCAAGGCGAAGCCCAGTGCCAGCTCCTTGCCCTCGCCCGTGTGGCCGCCCACCAGCGCGCAGCCGGCCTGGTTGAGCACCTGCACTGCGCCGCTCATCATCTGGAACAGCAGCTCTTCGACCTTGGCCTCCAGGCCCGGTGGCACGGTGGCCACCGCGGTGGCTGACTGCGGTTCGGCGCCCATCGCGTACAGGTCGCCCAGCGCGTGGTTGGCCGCGATCTGGCCAAACAGGTAAGGGTCGTCGACAAAGGCGCGGAAGAAGTCAACGGTGTGCACCATCGCCTTGCCCGGCGGCACCCGCACCACGGCCGCGTCGTCGGGCGCGTGCAGGCCGATCAGCACGTCGTCGCGCTCCACCGGCGCCAGCGCGCCCAGCGCGCGCGACAGGACGGTGGCGCCGACCTTGGCCCCGCAGCCGCCGCAGCGCATGGCGATCGCGGAGATCGCTTGCTGTGATTCCTCGGCCGACAGGGCGAGGTCCGGCGGCGGCGCGGCACTGGCGGCGGTGGGCATGGGCGGGAATTCGCTGAAGCGGCGCATGAACCGCCGGTCGATCGCGTCCTTCCAGCGCCACACCCAGTCGCCTGAAAAGCCCAGCGCGCCGCGCGACGCCACCGCGTGCTGGTCGCCGGTGCTGATCAAGGCCAGCCAACGCCGTTGCGGCCGGTAAGGCTTGAGCGCTTCGCCGCGCACCGCGCGGCGCAGGTTGTCGGCCAAGGGGCGGCCCATGCGCACCGCAAAAACGCCGGCCTTCTCCAGCGGACGGTCGGTGAACGCGGCGATGTCGCCTGCAGCAAACACCCGCGGGTCGCTGGTTTGCAGTCGGTCGCTGACGCGGATGAAGCCGCCCTCGTCGAGCGACAGGCCGGTGTGCTGAAGCCAATCCGGGCCGCTCGCCTGGGTGACCCAGATCAGCTCGTCCACTTGCAGCCGCGTGCCGTCGCTGGCGGTCACCGCGCCGCGGGCGACGTTGGTCACCGCGGCGTTGACGTGAACCTGCACGCCGCGGTCCGCCAGCACCTGCCGAAAGCGCCGCCGAACGCCAGGGTTGTGCGTGGGCAGCACGTCCGGGTCGCGGCTGAACAGGTGGAACACCGGGTCGGGGGCGCCGGGGCATTCGGCCTGGCGCGCCTGGCGCAGCCGGTGCTGCATCGCCAGCGTCAACTCGACCCCGCCGGCCCCGCCGCCCACCAGCGCGATGGTCAACGGGCCACGGTGGCGGCGCGCGCGGTCCAGCAAGGCGAGCCAGCGGGCGTTGAATTGGGGGATCGGCTTGACCGGCACGGCGTGGTCGGCCGCGCCAGGCACCCCGCTCAGCCGGGGGCTGGACCCGATGTTGATCGAGCACAGGTCGTAGGCCACCGGGGGGCGGTGGCGGCACAGCACCTTGCCCGCGGCGCGGTCCAGCCCGATCACCTCGTCGTGGATGAACCTGGCCTTGGCAAACGCGCACAGCCGAGGCAAGTCGATGTACACCTCGTCGTAGCCGTAGTGACCGGCCACGTAGCCCGGCAACATGCCCGAGTACGGCGTGTCCACCGTGTTGCAGACCACCGTGAGCCGCACCCCCGGCTCCGGCGCCATGCCGAACCGGCGCAACACGCCCACATGGCTGTGTCCGCCACCCACCAGCACGATGTCCCGCAGGACCGGCTGTTCTTCTTGTTGCATGCGATGCCTTCGGGTCAATCCAATGTGACCGCCGGCCGGGTTGTGCCTCGAAACTGTGGATAACTGCGTACAGAAGTCCGGGACGGCGGCTGCAAGTCTTTGTTTTCAAAGCAAGATCTTTGGCCTGCCTCAATTTTCGGCACCCGCAGCGGGCTACACTATAGGGCTTGGGTGTCGGGCTTGTAGAGGGGCCCGGCAGGTTGTTGCGAAGGTCGGGCCGCCTCGCGGTTCACTGCCGACCTCACCGCCGACCCCATGACCCCAACAACCATTGAACTGTTCGCTGCCGTTCTTTTTGCCCTGGCGCTGGCCCACACCTTCGCCGCCCGGCAATTCGAACGCCTCGCCCACCGATTTCCGCGCCACGCCGGGCTGTTCCACCTGCTTGGCGAAGTCGAGGTGGTTTTCGGTTTCTGGGCCATCGTGCTGGTGCTGGGCATGGCGCTCGTGGCCGGCGGCGGTGAGGCGCTGGGCTATGCCGAGTCGCGCAACTACACCGAGCCGCTGTTCGTCTTCGTCGTGATGGTGATGGCCGCGTCGCGGCCGGTGCTGGCCACGGTGATGCGAGCGGTCGACGCCCTTGCGCGGCGCGCGCCCTTGTCCACCCCGTTGGCCTCCGCGTGGCTCGGCCTGGCGGCGGTGCCGCTGTTGGGCTCGTTGATCACCGAGCCGGCGGCCATGACCATCGCGGCACTGATGTTGGCGCCGCTGGTGTTCACGACGGCAACGCCCGAGCGGGTCAAGTACCTGTGCCTGGGGGTGCTGTTCGTCAACGTCTCCATCGGCGGCACCTTGACCGCGTACGCGGCGCCGCCGGTGCTGATGGTGGCCAGCACCTGGCAGTGGGACAGCGCGTTCATGCTGACCCATTTCGGCTGGAAGGCCGCGCTCGCGGTGCTGGTCAACGCCAGCGCAGCGGCCTGGGTTCTGCGCAAGCACCTGGCCCGGGCGCCCGACGGCGCACGGCATGACCCGTCGGCCGTGGCAGTGCACGTCGACGCCCGAGCGCCGGTGCCGGTGTCGGTGGTGGCCGTGCACCTGCTGCTGCTGGCCGGCGTGGTGTTGCTGGCCCATCACCCGGTGGCGTTCTTGGCGCTGTTCCTGCTTTTTCTCGGCTTCACGCAGGCTTATGCGCGGCATCAGGATCCGTTGATCCTGAAGGAGGCGCTGCTCGTGGGCTTCTTTTTGGCGGGACTGGTGGTGCTTGGGGGCCTGCAGCGCTGGTGGCTGCAGCCCATCGTCGCGGGCCTCGAACCGCTGGCCCTGTTCTTCGGTGCGCTCGGTCTGACCGCGCTCACCGACAACGCCGCCCTCACCTACCTGGGGTCCCTGATCGACGGCATGTCGGATCAGGCCAAGTACATGCTGGTGGCGGGCGCCGTGGCCGGCGGGGGCCTGACCGTGATCGCCAACGCGCCCAACCCGGCGGGGGTGGCCCTGCTCAAGCGCGGGTTCGAGGACCAGTCCGTCGGCGCGCTGGGCTTGCTGTGCGGCGCGGCCGGCCCCACGGTCGTCGCTGCGGCGGCGTTCCTGCTGTTGTGAGCCGAAGCCGGCGGTGCCATGAAGGACACGTGCGAATTGCGCCCAATGCTGTACGTATGTACAGTATCAAGCCGTGTTCAACCCGTCAGAAGGCACCGTCATGTTGCAGTACACCGTTCACCTGGAATGCCCCGGCCTGCCCGCCGCCCACCGGATTCAAGCCGAGGTGCGCTACGCCCGGGCCCTGGAAAAAGCGCTGGGCGGACCCGCCGGGGTGGTGTCAGCGTGCCAAGCCTGGAACGCCGTCGTCGACGCCGATGCGCAGGACCTGCGCCCCGAGGCGCTGGCTCAGGCCCAGCGCTGGCAGCGCGCGGCCGATCAGGCGCGCCAAGCCGGTCTGCAGGACGTGGGGGAGGCCGAGTCTTGTTACTTCGACGTTCGCCTGGTGGAACTGGAAGACGAGCTGCAGGACGAGCAGGCCTGACTCACCCACCACGCCGCGATGGAGGGCGCGGTGGGCGGCCGCTGCGCACCGTGACGGTGCATCACGGACGCCAGCGCCCGCTGACCGCCGGGGGTCATGGCGTGAACCCCAGGTCAGAGCCCACTCAGCGAGCCACCCCCGCGGTATTGCAGCAACATATTCACAAATTTGCCGGCCTGGGTATTCAAACAGCGCCACTTTTGACGATAATCGGCCGTGAGTGAATCCGGGGCGCATGTGGGCTCATGCAAACCGGCTTGAAAGTTGCAATGGTGGTTCGGTGTCATCAAGGTGGTTTTGGATGGCGCCGATCGATCAGCCCAACAATGTTCGCGCAAGGCGTTTCGGCGCCAAGCCGTTCAGCCCTGGAAAAAAGGAGAACCTATGAAGAAGTTTGTGATTGCATCTGCCTGTGCTCTTTTCGCTGTCGCAGCCAGCGCGTCTGATGTCGTGGGCGAACTCCGCGACGTCCAGGGCGCCGTGACGGTCGCCTCGAACGGCGAAGTCGTCAAGGCCGTGAACGGCACCAAGCTGACCGCCACCAGCCGCGTGCTGGTTGCCAACGGTGGCAAGGCTTCCGTCATGATGAAGGACGGCTGCCTGGTCCCCCTGAAGGCCAACCAGCAAGTCACGCTGAACCCGTCGCTGACCTGCGCCCAGCAGTTCGCCGCCGTGAACCAGCTGGCCGCTCCGTACCGCGTGGCGCAAGCCGGCGTGGGCGGTGGTCTGATTGGCGGCGGCGCTGCCGTCGGCACCACCACCTCGCTGCTGATCGCCGGCGGCATCATCGGTGGTGGTCTGCTGATCGCCAACAACCAAGACGCATCGGGCAACTGATGGGTCGGGGCACGCTGTGCCCCTCCAGAAAAGCCGGTCACCTGACCGGCTTTTTTTCGTCCTTTGTCGATGGATGAGGGCTCAAGCCTTCAGGTTGACGAGGGGGGGCCTGCCGCGTGGCGGCATGGTCCAGAAGCCCCTCCTTGACCGCCATCAGCCATGCGTCGGATTCGGCCTCGTCCACCATCACGCGGGCCAGCAGCAGACCACCCACCAGCGCGCTGACCGCGAACCGTGCATCGGGTGTCGACCCGAGCCACGCCGCCAATCGGTCTGCAAACCCCTTGACGTGGTGCGCCATCACCTCGCGCGACGCCTTGTCGGCACGGGCCACGTCCGACGCGAGTGCGGCCACGGCGCAGCCGCTTTGGCGCGTGTCCCGGTGCGAGCGGCTCAGGTAGGCACGCACAAAGGCCTCGAATCCACCACGGTCGTCTGTCGCTGGCGTGGGGGAAGTGGCCGACCTCGACGCCGCACGCCCATCCTCAAGGGCCTGTTGCAAGGCGGCGGCCAGCAGCGCTGAGCGCGAATCGAAGTGCCCGTAGAAGCCACCGTGCGTCAGGTTGACGCTGCGCATCAGGCTCGCGATGCCAACCGACTCCAAGCCCTGGTCGCGCACCAGCCGGGCCGCTGCCTGAAGGATGCGTTCGCGGTTGATGGCCTTGTCACGTTGCGAGTGGCCCATGGCTGTCCCCTGGCTGATTGACAAACAAGATTGTAGTCATCATGCTGGTGAATGATGACCATCATTCAGAACGACCGCGTGCGTCAACTGCTGCACGGCCCGATCCTGTCCACGCTGCTGCGGCTGGCCGCGCCCAGTGTGCTGGCGATGCTGATGCAGGTGCTGGTGGGCATCGCGGAAACGGTCTACGTGGGGCGCCTGGGCACGACGCCGCTGGCGGCCATGGCGCTGGTGTTCCCATTCCTGATGTTGTCGCAGCAGTTGTCGGCGGGCGCCATGGGCGGCGGTGTGTCCTCTGCCGTCAGCCGGGCCTTGGGCGCGGGTGACCTGCCGCGGGCCACGGCGCTGGCCTGGCACGCGGTCGTCATTGGCAGCTTGCTGGGGCTGCTGTTCACCGCGGTGATGCTCGCGCTGGGGCCGGTCTTCTACCGCTGGCTGGGTGGTCAGGGCGCGGTGCTGGACGCTGCGGTGGGCTACTCGTCGGTGCTGTTCACAGGCGCGCTGCTGATCTGGTTGAGCAACACCTTGGCGTCGGTCATCCGCGGCACGGGCAACATGCAGGTGCCGTCCGTGGGCATCCTGGCCGCGTCGGTGCTGCAAATTGCGTTGGGCGGCTGGCTGGCCCTGGGCGGCGGGCCCATGCCGTCGATGGGCATGGCCGGCATCGCCGTGGCGACCATCGTGGCCAATGCGGCCAGCGTCGCCTTTTTCGCGTGGTACCTGGCCGCCGGGCGGGCCCGAGTTCGCCTGGGCTGGCGGGGCGAGCCGCTGAGGCGCGACATGTTCTTCGACATCCTGCGCGTGGGCGCTTTGTCGATGGTGTCGCCATTCCAGTCGGTGCTGTGCGTGCTGATCCTCACCGGCTTTGTCGCGCGCCTCGGTGCCCTGCCGTTGGCGGGTTATGCCATCGGCCAACGGCTGGAGTTTCTGTTGATCCCCATTTCGTTCGGGATCGGCGTGGCCGCCTTGCCGATGGTGGGCATGGCGATTGGCGCGGGCCAGGTGGCGCGCGCACGGCGCGTGGCGTGGACCGCGGGCGCGGTGTCGGCCTTCAACCTCGGCCTGATCGGCCTGACCGTGGCCGTGGCGCCCGACCTGTGGGCCGGCCTGTTCACCCAGGACCCGGCGGTGCTGACGCATGCCCGGGCCTTCTTGCAGACCGCCGGCCCGGCGTTTGCCTTTTTCGGGCTGGGCTTGACGCTGTACTTTGCCTCGCAAGGCGCCGGCAAGATGCTGGGCCCGGTGCTGGCGGGCACCTCGCGGCTGGCGGTGGTCTGTGCCGGGGGCAGTTGGCTGGCGGCGCACGGCGCCGCGCCCGACCGGTTCTTTGCCCTGGTGGCCGTGTCGATGCTGGTCTATGGCCTGGCCACCGCGGCGGCGGTGTGGTGGGTGCGCTGGGGCGCCCGGGCCTGATCAGTGGCGCCAGGCCCTGCCGTTGGGCGTGGCGCCAGCGCGCCAGGCGGCAACGACGTCCGCCGCTTGCGGGTGATCGCGCTGCACCCATTGGTCAAAGGCGGTGCGCGCCTGCGGACCATAGCGCCGCACCAGTTGGCGGCCGACCCAGGCCACCAGCGCGATCAGCAGCAGCGAACGCGCCGCTTTGGCCAGGGCCACGACCACGGCGATGCCCATGCCCAGGGCCACCCACTGGACCCACCAGGTGCCCGCGTAGGTCATGTAGTTGATGACGCCGCACAGGCCAACCACGAACAGGGCCTTGAACGGCAGCACGACGGCGCGAACCAGGTCGTTGATCGGCGAGGTGATGGTGCGAAGGGGGTTCATGTCAGGCTCCGGTGGGGGTGTCGATGGCCTCACTGTAGGCAGCCGCCCGGGCGGCGGCACTGGCGTTGCGATGAACCGCTGAACGGTGGTGTGAATGGTCTGGGGCGGGGCGCGAACGGCATGGTCGGCGCGATGACCGCCGCCTCCTCACGCGATCAGCGTCGTCTCATGCCGCCGGGGCCCGCTGGGCGACCGGGCGTGGCTTCAATCGCCGCCGCCGCCACCGCCACCACCGCCGCCACCATCGCCGCCTTCGCTGCTGCCACCGCGATCGCCAACGCTGCTTCCACCGCCAGGGTCGGACGCGGTGTGCTTGCCGCTCGGCCCGTCTGAGTCGCCGTGGGTCGACTTGCTGAAGGCGCCGGACTGGGGGGCGCCGCGCTCGGGCGCCGCATCGCTTCGTTCAGGCTGCGAATCCCGGTCCGCGACGCGGCCCTTGAGACGGGGCGCCTCCCAGGCGAGGGAGGCGATGTCGTCGTCGCAGTCATCCGGGCGCTCGTCAACACCGTCACGCCCGCCACCGCCGCCACCGCCGCCAGCGCCGACCGTCCCGCCACCCGACCCGCGACCCTCGGCAGCCCGGCGGACGCGTCGCACGCCCGAGACCGCGCCCATCGCCACGGCCACCATCGCCAGCACGATCAGGGTTTCGATCATCGCGTGGGCTCCATGAAGGTCCAGGGCCGCATGCTGCGCGGCCGGGTCACAACGCGCAAGCGTTGACGGTGCCGACCCGCGTCAATGGGCTTTCAATCGGCCCTTGTTGGGGCCTTCGATGTGCCTTCGATGGGCCTTCAATAGGCTTCTGGCACGATCATTTGTGCCGGCACCGGATGACGCAGGTAGTCCTCGCGGCGCTCGCGCGGGGGCAGCTCGATGCTGGGGTGCTCCACCTCGGCGTAGGGCACCAGCGACAACAGGTGGTGGATGCAGTTGAGCCGCGCCTTTTTCTTGTCGTCGGCCTTGACCACCCACCACGGCGCCTCGGCGATGTGGGTGCGGTCCAGCATCACTTCCTTGGCCTTGGTGTACTCCTCCCAGCGCCGGCGGGACTCCAGATCCATCGGGCTCAGCTTCCATTGCTTCAGCGGGTCGTGGATGCGACCGAGGAAGCGCAGCCGCTGCTCGTCGTCGGAGATCGAGAACCAGTATTTGATGACCTGGATGCCCGAGCGCACCAACATCCGCTCGAACTCCGGCACGGAGCGAAAAAACTCCTCGTACTGTGCGTCGTTGCAGAAGCCCATTACCCGTTCGACGCCCGCGCGGTTGTACCAACTGCGGTCGAACAGCACGATCTCGCCGGCCGCTGGCAAGTGCGACACGTAGCGCTGGAAGTACCACTGGGTGCGCTCGCGGTCGTTGGGCGCGGGCAGCGCGGCCACGCGGCACACGCGCGGGTTCAGGCGCTGGGTGATGCGCTTGATCACGCCGCCCTTGCCCGCCGCGTCCCGCCCCTCGAACAGGATCACCGCCTTGTGGCCCGAGGCCACCACCCAGTCCTGCAGCTTCACCAGCTCGCCTTGCAGGCGGAACAGCTCGCTGAAGTAGCGGCGGCGTGCGTCGGGGTCGGCGCTGGGGCCGCCGGTGGTGTCGGCGCCCGCGGTCTGTTCGTCGATGCGGTCGTCGAGCTCCAGTTCGAGCTCTTCGTCGAAGTCGTCGCGCAGGTCGGCGCGGATTCGGCGGACCAGGTCTTCCTCAAAGGCGGCCAAGTGATTGCTCCCGCGGCGGTGGACGATGGACCGGCAGGCTAGTCAGCGCCGGTGACCGGGCGATGACAGCGCAACCCACCACCGAGGCCCCCTCCAAGGTCGACCCGCGCGGCGCATCAGCCTTGCCCACCATCGCGACCCACCAATTCGACCCACCACCCCGGCGATCAGGGCGCGCCTTGCGCTGTGCTGAGTCCGGCGGTGGTGGCTTCGTCCGCGCAGTCGACGAACGCCGCCCCGCCGTGCTGGCGTGCGATGGCCGCGGCGGTGGCCCGGCCCGGGCCGTGGTGCGGGGCCACCTCCGCGGCCGGCGCGGCCGCGCGGTGCGCCCCGGCCATGCGCCCAGCAAGCTCAACCGCGGGCAGGTGCCACGCGAACTGGCCCAGGCCGAACGCGACAACACGATGCGCACCATCCGCCGCGAACGCGCCGCGCCAGCGCCGGTGGTGAACCAGCCGCTCGCGGGACCTTGACCGCAGCGCCCGGGAGCCGATCGCGCTGCGCGATGGCGTGGTCCGATTGAGCCTGCGCGCCAACACCGACCGGACCCATACCCTACACTCTCGCTCGTGCGCCGATTCATCGCCCTCCTCCTGCTTGCCGTGCTGCCCCTGCAATGGGGCTGGGCGGTGGCGGCCGGCTATTGCCAGCACGAGCAGGACCCGGTGACCTCGCACTTTGGTCACCACGTTCACCACCATGCCGCGCCCGCGGCAGGTGCTGTCAACGGCCCCAACGCCGACGCGGCACCAAGCCCGCCGGCGGCGACCGACGCCGGGGACGGCGCGGACAACGCCTCGGGCCTGAGCGTGTGGTCGGGCGACGCCGACTGCGGTGTCTGCCACGGCACGGCGGTTCAGGCCGCGGTGGTTGACGCGGCGGTCGCGCTGTGGGCGGCGGCGCCGCCCCAGGTTTGCACCTACCGGGTGCATTGCATCGAGTCGCCCTGCGACGCCTTGCTGAGGCCCCCACTGCCCGCGCTGGTCTGACGCGCCGGCGGGCCCGCCCCGCCGCGCCGCGGCACCACCCCATGCCGCCCGCCGCAGCCCAACGCGCCCCCTGAGCGCGCGAACGGCCCCCTCGATGTTGCCGGCCGACGTGCCGGCCCCCATCGGCCGCCGCCCCGCCCCGGGGTCGGCCAGCGAGGTTCTGAATGGATGTTTCTCGATGCCCGCACCCGCGCCCTGAGCGCCGGCGTGCGGTGGATGGCCCGCGTGCCGCCGTGTCTGGCATGGCCAGGCCCGCCGGCGCACGCGGTGGCACGCGGCTGAGCCGCGCCAGCGGCACGGTGGCGCTGACCTCGGCCCTCGCCGTGGGGCTGACGATGGGCTTCGCCACGCCGATCGCCGCCCAGCCCATGGCACCCGTCGCCACCGTGGCGGTGGCTGGCGCGACGTCGCCTGGGTGGACCTGGACCCTGAAGCAGGCCCTGGAGGCCGCCTGGTTGCGTCAGCCCGAGCAGCGCAGCGCGGCCCTGCGCCGCGAGGCCGCCGACGCCCAGCGTCGCGTCGCCCAGGCCTGGACCCCCGAGCCGCCGGCGGTGGAGGCCTCGTGGCGCACCGACCAACTGACCCGCCCGCGTGGCGCCCGCGAGCTGGAGATCGGCGTGAGCGTGCCGCTGTGGCTGCCCGGCGAGCAAGGCCGCGCCGTGGCCGCGGCCGAGGCCCAGGCCGCGCTGCTGGACAGCGACGCCGCCGCCGCCCGCTGGCGGCTGGGCGCGACCGTGCGCGACGCCTGGTGGGCCGTGCGATTGGGGCAACAAGACCTGGCGTCGGCCCGTGCCCGCCTGGACGGCGCGAGCGCGCTGGCCGCCGACGTTGCACGCCGGGTGCGCGCGGGCGACCTGGCGCGCGCCGACCAACACCAGGCCGACGGCGCCGTGGCCGCGGCGCAGGCCGAGCAAGCCGCCGCGCACGCGCAGCTGATGCAGGCGGCCGAAGCGTTGCGGGCGGTGGTGGGCAGCGTTCCCGACGGCGCGAGCCCGACCGCGCTGCCCGACATGGCCGAGGCCGAGCCGCTGCCCGAGCAGACGGTCGGTGCCGACCACCCGGCGCTGCGCGCGCTGCAAGCCCGGCTGGCCTCGGCCCAGCGCGCACTGGACCTGGGCCGCGTGCAGACCCGCGGCAACCCCGAGCTCAGCGTGCTGACCACCCGCGACCGCGCCGCCAGCGGCGAGCCCGCCGGCCAGACGGTCACGCTGGGCATCCGCATCCCCTTGGGCAGCGCCGACCGCGGTCGGGCCAAGGCCGCTGCGGCTGGCGCCGACCTCGTCGACGCCGAAGCGGCGCTGGACCTGCAGCGCGAGCAACTGCAATCGGACGTGCGCGCGGCCCAGGCGCGCGTGCGGGCCGCGCGCGAGGGCCTGGCCGCCGCCGACCGCCGCGCCCAACTGGCCCGCGAAACCGCCGGTTTCTTCGACAAGTCCTTCCGTCTCGGCGAAACCGACCTGCCCACCCGTTTGCGCGTCGAGCAGGACGCCAGCGACGCCGAGCGCCAACGGGGCCGCGCCCGCTTGGAACGGGACCGCGCCGTGTCGCAGTGGCGGCAGGCCCTGGGCCTGCCCATCGATTGAGCAGGGCACCGCCATGACCGTCATGACCGCCGTCGGCCGCCGCCTGCCGTCCCCTGCCCGCCCCCACACCCGCCTCCACACCCGCCTCCATAGCCGCCCTCATGCCAGCGCCTCACCAGCGCACCACCCCATGACGCACCCGCCCACCATGCCCTTGCTCTCCTCGGCCAGCGCCGGCCGCCTTGGCCGCAACCGCCGCAACCGCCGCACCAGCCCAAGCACCGCGGCCGCGCTCGCACTGGCTGCCGCTTTGTGGCAGACCGTTCCCGCGCGCGCCGCCGATGACCACGGCCACGATCATGGCGACGCGCCCGCCGCCGCGGGCGGCAGCGCCCTGCCCCGCTTTGCCGCCACCTCCGAGCTGTTTGAACTGGTGGGCGTGCTGGACGGCAAGACGCTGACGCTGTGGCTCGACCACACCGACACCAACGCGCCGGTGGCCGGTGCCACGCTGGCGCTGGAGTTCGCCGGCCGCGCGCTTCCGCTGCAGCCGCGTGGCGACGGCGAGTTCGAGGCCACGTTGCCCGAAGTGCCCCCGTCCGGCGTGATCCCGGTCACCGCCACGGTGACCACCGCCCAGGACGCCGACTTGCTGGCCGGCGAGTTGGACCTGCACGCGGCCGGCCACGCCGACGACGCTGCCGCTGCGCCCACCGCCTCCGCCGCAGTTGGCCTCCAACGCATGGCCTGGGTCGCTGCGGGCACCGCGCTCGCGGTGGCTTTGGTGGTGGCGCTGGTGGTGGCGCGGGTGGTGGGTCGGCGGGCATCCGCCCGACGCCGCGGCCGCGGCGGCCGACACGGCGAGGTGACGGCATGACGACCACCGTTCTGGCACGCCTGAGCCCGGCCGCGCTGTTGAGCCTGGCGCTGGCCCTGGCCCTGCCCATGGCGCCATCCGCCCACGCCGGCGATGGCCACGACCATGGCGAGCGCACCGCCGCACCCACCGCCAACGGCCCGCAACGCCAGGCCGATGGCAGCGTCTTCCTGCCCAAGGCCGCGCAGCGGCAACTTGGTGTGCGCACCCAGGTCGCCGCGGCGGCCGAATTGCCGCGTTCGGTCGAACTCAGCGGCCGGGTCGTGATGGACCCGAACGCCGGTGGCAAGGTGCAGGCCCTCAACGCCGGCCGCGTCGAGGCCGGGCCGCGCGGGCTGCCGGGCCTGGGCCAGGCGGTGCGCCGCGGCGAGGTGCTGGCGCACGTCGTCACGTCCGCCGCGCCCATCGAGCGCGCCAACCAGGCCGCCCAGCTGGCCGAACTGCGCGCCGCCAAGCAATTGGCCGACAAGAAGCTGGCGCGGCTGCAGGCCTTGGCCGACACCGTGCCGCGCAAGGACATCGACGCCGCCGAGAGCGAGGCCGCGAGCCTGGCCGAGCGCGCCGCCGCGGTCGGCACGGGGCTGGCCACGCGCGAGGCGCTGGTGGCGCCCGTGTCCGGCGTGATCGCCTCGGCGATGGTCGTGGCCGGCCAGGTGGTCGACGCACGCGAGCTGTTGTTCGACATCGTCGACCCCACCCGCCTGCGCATCGAGGCGCTGAGCTTCGACCCCGCGCTCGCGTCCGACGTGGGCAGCGCCAGCCTGGCGCTGGGCGACCAGCGCGTGCCGCTGGCCTTTCTGGGCGCTGCCCGCAGCCTGCGCGAACAGGCCCTGCCGCTGAGCTTCCGGGCCCAGGGCGCGGCGCTGGACCGGTTGGCCCTGGGCCAGCCGGTGCGGGTCTTCGTGCAGACCCAGGCCCGGGTCCAGGGCTTGGCGGTGCCGTCGGCCAGCTTGCTGAAGAACCCGGCCAACCAGACCATCGTCTGGGTCAAGACCGCGCCCGAGCGCTTCGAGCCGCGCGTGGTCACCACCGAGCCGCTCGATGGCGTGGCCGTGGCGGTGACCCGCGGCCTGAAGCCCGGCGACCGGGTGGCCACCCAGGGCGCGGCCTTGATCAACCAGGTGCGCTGACATGTTCAAGTGGCTCCTGGACAACAGCCTTTCCAACCGGTTGCTGGTGATCATCGCCAGCGTCGTGTTGATGGCCTATGGCGCTTTCACGCTGTCGCGCACGCCGGTGGACGTGTTCCCCGACCTCAACAAGCCCACCGTCACCCTGATGACCGAGGCCGGCGGCATGGCCGCCGAAGAGGTGGAGCAGCTCATCACCTTCCCGCTGGAGACCACGATGAACGGCCTGCCCGGCGTGGAGTCGGTGCGCTCCACCTCATCGGCCGGCCTGTCCTTCCTGTACGTGACCTTCCACTGGGGCACCGACATCTTCCGCGCACGGCAGCTGGTCTCGGAGCGCCTGTCGTCGATGGAAGAAGGCCTGGCCGAGGGCGTGGTGCCGCGCATGGGCCCGATCAGCTCGATCATGGGCGAGGTGATGCAGATCGCCATCCCGGTGGACGGCGCCAAGATCTCGCCGATGGCCGTGCGCGAGTACGCCGACTGGGTGCTGCGCCCGCGGCTGCTGTCGGTGCCGGGCGTGGCCCAGGTCATTCCCATCGGCGGCGAGGTGCGCCAGTTCCAGGTGCAGCCCAACACGGTGCGCATGGCCGAACTGGGCATCGGCCACGACCAGCTGGAAGCAGCGCTGAAGGGCTTTGCCGCCAACACCTCGGGCGGCTTTCTGGAGTTGAACGGCCGCGAGGTGCTGATCCGCCACCTGGGCCGCACCTCGCGCCTCGACGACCTGAACAACCTCGCCGTGACCGCCCGCAACGGCCAGCCGGTGCTGCTGCGCCAGGTGGCCGAGGTGAGCTTCGCGGCCGCGCCCAAGCGCGGCGACGCCGGCTTCGAAGGCAAGCCCGCGGTGATCCTGGGCATCCAGAAGCAGCCCACCGCCGACACCATCGCCTTGACCCGCGCCATCGAGGACGCGCTGAGCGGGCTGAAAGCCTCGTTGCCCCCGGGGATGGAAGCGCCCAAGGTCACCTTTCGCCAGGCCACCTTCATCGAGGCCTCGATCACCACGCTGCAGGGCAAGCTGATCGGCGCGTCGGTCTTCGTCGCGGTGATCCTGTTCTTTTTCCTGGGCACGCTGCGGCCCACGGTGATCGCGCTGACGGCCATCCCGGTGTCGATCTTCATCACCGCGCTGGTGTTTCGCTACTTCGGGCTGTCGATCAACACCATGACGCTCGGTGGCCTGGCCATCGCCATCGGCGGCCTGGTGGACGACGCCGTGGTGGGCGTGGAAAACGTGCTGCGGCGGTTGAAAGAAGACCGGGCCAAGCCCCCAGGCGACCACCGCCTGAACCCGCTGGAGGTGGTGGCCCGGGCCACGATGGAGGTGCGCTCGGCCATCCTGTACGCCACCGTCATCATCGTGCTGGTGTTCATCCCGCTGTTTGCCCTGCCAGGGCTGGAGGGCAAGCTCTTCGTGCCGCTGGGCATCGCCTTCATCGTGTCCACGCTCGCCTCGCTGGTGGTCTCGGTGACGGTGACGCCGGTGCTCAGCGTCTACCTGCTGCCGCGCATGAAGACCCTGGACCACGGCGACACCCGCGTGCTGCGGTGGCTGAAGTCGGCCTACCAGCGCGGCCTGGGCGCGGTGCTGGACCGACCGCGCGTGGCCTTGGCGGCGGCCCTGGTGGCGGTGGGCCTGGCTGCGGCGGCGGTGCCGTTTTTTCCCACCACCTTCCTGCCGCCGTTCAATGAAGGCAGCCTGCTGATTGGCCTGCGGCTGAACCCCGGCGTGACGCTGCAGCAAACCTCGGACGTGGCCCGCCAGGCCGAGGTGCTGGTCAAGCAGGTGCCCGAAGTGACGCACGTGGGCCGCCGCAGCGGCCGCGCCGAACTGGACGAACACGCCGAAGGCGTGCACGTCAGCGAACTGGACGTGGGCCTGAAGCCCACCGCCGAGCTGACCCGATCCATGGACGAGATCAAGGCCGACATCCGCGCCCGCCTGGTGAACCTGCCGGTGGCGCTGGAAATCGGCCAGCCGATCTCGCACCGCATCGACCACATGCTGTCCGGCGTGCGCTCGCAGATCGCCATCAAGATCTTCGGCGAGGACCTGGACGCCCTGCGCGGCCAGGCCGACGCATTGCGCGGGCGGCTGGCCGCCATCCCGGGCATCGCCGACCTGCAGATCGAAAAGCAGGTGCTGGCACCTCAGATCAAGGTGCGCATCGACTACGCCGCCGCCGCGCAGTACGGCGTGCCGGCGCCGCAGGTGCTGAGCACGCTGCAAGCGCTGGTGGAGGGCGAGAAGATCACCCAGATCGTCGAAGGCAGCCGCCGCTTCGCGCTGGTGGTCAAGCTGCCGGAGGCCGCGCGTTCCGTGGACGGCCTGGCCAGTGTGCTGATCGAGACGCCCAATGGCCGCATCCCGCTGTCGAAAATCGCCACCATCGAAGACGGCGACGGGCCCAACCAGATCAGCCGAGACGACGGCAAGCGGCGCATCGTGCTGTCGGCCAACGCGTCGGGCCGCGCGCTGTCGGACATCGTGGCCGACATCCGCCGCGTGGTGGCCGAGATGCCGTTGCCGGAGGGCTACTTCGTCACGCTGGGCGGCCAGTTTCAGGCGCAGGAAGAGGCCTCGCGCCTGGTGGGCCTGTTGTCCATCGTGTCGCTCACCTTGATGTTCGTGGTGCTGTACAGCCGCTACCAGTCGGCCACCTTGTCGGCGCTGATCATGGTCAACATCCCGCTGGCGCTGGTGGGCGCGGTGGTGGGCTTGTGGTGGTCGGGGCAGCCGCTGTCGGTGGCGGCGCTGGTGGGCTTCATCACGCTGGCGGGCATCTCGGTGCGCAACGGCATCCTGAAGGTCAGCCACTACATCAACCTGATGCGCTTCGAGGGCGAGTCCTTCGATCGCGCCATGATCCTGCGCGGCTCGCTGGAGCGACTGAGCCCGGTGCTGATGACGGCACTCGTCACCGCCTTCGCGCTGGCCCCGTTGCTGTTCGAGGCCGAGCAGCCCGGCACCGAGGTGCTGCACCCGGTGGCGGTGGTGATCTTCTCGGGCCTGATCAGCTCGACCCTGCTCGACACCTTCCTGACCCCGGCGATGTTCTGGCTGTTCGGCCGCCGCGGCGCCGATCACCTGCTGAACGCCAAGGACACGCAGGCGCTGTGACGATGTGGCTCGCTTTCACTTTCCCGTGCCTGTTCCCGGTGGGGTTCCTCACCCATCGATCCCGTTCAATCCAACCCCCTCACGACAAGGACGCCCCATGACGAACCCCTTTCGCACCGCGCGCTGGGCCGCGCTGACCCCAATGGCCCGCCTCGCCGCGGCCATCACCGTCGCCCTGGCCGGCGCCGCCGCGGCCCAGGCCGCCAGCGAGAAGCACGACCACCAGCCGCTGCACGGCGGCGTGGTGGTCGAGGTCAAGGACACGGACTACGAACTGGTGGCCAAGCCCACCCTCATCCAGTTGCACCTGCGCGCCCACGGCAAGCCCGCGGACGTGTCCCAGGCCAGCGCCCGGCTGACCTTGCTGACCGGCAGCGACAAGCAAGAGGTGGAACTGAAGCCGGCCGGCGGCAAGCTGGAGGCCGCGGGCAGCTTCAAGCTGGCAGCGGGGACCAAGGCGGTGGCGCTGGTCAGCATTGCCGGCAAGCCGGCGGGCACGGTGCGGTTTGTGCTGAAGTGACCGGGCGCGGCGCGAGCGCGGCCCCAACGAGGGGGGTGATGGCCCTGACCGGCTCGGCCGCCCTCAGTCCGTCCGCGCGTCCCCGCGCTCACTCGGCCCCTGCCCCGTCGCGTCCGCCGCGCGCTGCCGCAGCAGCGCCTGCTCGCTGAGGTTCAGCGTCAGCGACGCCGCGTGCGCGAAGGCCTCGGCCGCCGCGGCGCGCTGGCCCAGCTTCAGCAACAGGTCCGCGCGCACGGCGTGCAGCAGGTGGTAGCGCGCCAGCTCGCCGTCGGCGGCCAGCGCGTCCACCAAAGGCAAGGCGGCCGCCGGGCCCGCGGCCATCCCCACCGCCACCGCGCGGTTCAGGGCCACGACCGGTGAGCCGCTGTGGTGCAGCAGCAGGTCGTAGGCGGTCACGATGGCGGGCCAGTCGGTGGCGTCGGCCGTGGGCGCCCGGGCGTGGCAGGCGGCGATGCGGGCCTGCAGCTCGTAGGGGCCGGGCGGGCCGCCCAGGGCCTGGGCGCGCTGCAAGCCTTCCAGCCCGCGGCGGATCAGCAAGTGGTCCCAGCGGCCGCGGTCCTGGTGCATCAGCAGCACCGGCTGGCCGTGCGCATCCACCCGGGTCCGCAGCCGCGAGGCCTGCAGCTCCAGCAGGGCCAGCAGGCCATGGACCTCGCGGTGTGCGGGCACCAGCGCGGCGAGCACCCGGGCCAGGCGCTGGGCCTCCTCGCACAGCGCGGGGCGGGTCCAGGCTTCGCCGGACGTGGCCGAGTAGCCTTCGTTGAAAATCAGGTAGATCACCTCGAGCACCGCGTCCAGGCGCGGCGCCAGCTGCTCGCCGCGCGGCACCTCATAAGGCACGCGGGCCTGCGTCAGGCTGCGCTTGGCGCGCACGATGCGCTGCGCCACGGTGGGCTCGGGCTGCAGGAAGGCGCGGGCGATCTCGGCCGTGGTCAGCCCGCCCAGCAGCTTCAGGGTCAGGGCCACCTGCGACTCCTTGGGCAGCACCGGGTGGCAGGCGGCGAACACCAGGCGCAGCAGGTCGTCGCCGATGTCGTCGCGCTCGTCCAGGGCGTCGCTGAAGTCGGGCACCACGTGGTCTCCTCGCGCGTCGGCGTCGGCGCCCAGTTCGTGCTGCTTGCGCTCGTGCAGCGCGGCGGCGCGCAGGTGGTCGATGGCGCGCCGCTTGGCGGTGGCCATCAGCCAGGCGCCCGGCTTGTCGGGCAGGCCGTCGACCGGCCAATGCTCCAGCGCGGCCACCAGCGCGTCCTGGGCCAGCTCCTCGGCCACGCCCACGTCGCGCACCATGCGGGCCACCACGGCGACGATGGTGGCGGACTCGATGCGCCAGACCGCATCGATGCGGCGCTGCACGCCGGTGGCGGCACTGGCCGCGTCAGCGGGGGAAGCACGGGGGCGGTGGGGCATCCAGGCGGTCGGGGGTGGCTAGGGGCGGTCAACGCGGGGCGGTCAGCTGGTCGCGCAGGCGATCTTCCTGGGCCCGCAGCGCCGGGGTCAAGGCCTCGCCGAAGTCGTCGGATTCAAACACGGGCCGAATCTCCACCTCGCACTCGCCAGGTTGCGGGTTCGGGCAGCGCTTGAGCCACTCGATGGCCTCGTCCATCGAGCGCACCTGCCACAGCCAATAGCCGCACACCTGCTCGGCCACCGGGGCAAAGGGGCCCGGCAGCACGCTGCGCTGCGTGCCTGAAAACCGCACACGGGCCCCGCGCGACGTCGGGTGCAGGCCATCACCGGCCAACATCACTCCCGCCTTGACCAGTTCTTCGTTGTACTGGCCCATGGCCGTCAGCAGTGCTTCGCTGGGCATGACACCGGCTTCGGTGTCGGGGCTGGCTTTGATGATGATCATCACGCGCATGGCGGTGCTCCGGGTTGTGGGGCCCAGCCAACACGGCAGGCCTTCCCCTGACGACGCGGCGCGGGGTTTGGAATCGACAATGGCGGCCATGAAATTCCTGCTGCTGGTTTACACCGACCCTGCGCTGCTCGACGCCCTGCCCGAAGCGCAGTTCAATGACGAGATGCGCCATTGCCTGGCCCACGCCGACGAACTGCAGCAGCAAGGCACGCTGCTGGGCTTCCAGCAGCTGGGAGCGCCCACCTGCGCCCGCGCCGTGCGCACCCGCGCCGGCCGCACCACGGTGCTGGACGGGCCCTTCGCCGAGACCAAGGAGGTGCTGGCCGGCTTCAACCTGATCGACGCCCCGTCCATGGACGAGGCGGTGGCCATCGCGCAGAGCTTTCCGTGGATCCGCTACGGCTGCATCGAGGTGCGGCCGGTCCGCGATGTGGAGGCCGTGCGCGTGCGGGTGGGCGCCAGCGGCCCGGCCACGCCGGCGCCATGACCACCCGCGCCATCGCCACCCGAACCACAGCCCGCGCGCCGACCGTGGCACGGCTGGCCGCCCGCTGGGTGACCGCCCTGGTGCTGGTGCACGCCCCAGCGACCTGGGCGGCCACCGACGGCGTGGTCGACACCTCGTTTCGCACCGCCGGCGGCGAACGGGTGATCGAGCTCAGCACCGTGGTCGACGCCCCGGTGGACAAAGTGTGGGCCGCCTTCACCACCAGCGAGGGCTTTGCCGCCTGGGCCGCGCCCTTTGCCCGCATCGACCTGCGGGTGGGCGGCCACTATGAGACCAGCTACCTGGCCACCGCCCAGCCCGGTGCGCCGGACAACATCCGCAACGAGATCCTGGCCCTGGTGCCGCTGCGGCTGGTCGTGATCCGCAACGTGCAGGCGCCGGCCAAGGCGCCCTTCGACGCGGCCGCCTTCCAGAAGACCCACACCGCGGTGCACTTTGAGGCGCTGGGCCCGCAGTCCACGCGGGTGACCTTGCACAACGCGGGCTACGGCGACGGGCCGGGCTTCGACAGCGCCTACCGGCACTTCCTGGCGGGCAACGCCTGGACGCTGGGCAAGCTGCGCTCGCTCTTTCCGCGCTGACGATGCGGGTGTTCATGGTGGGCGCCACCGGCACCATTGGCCGGGCAACGGTGCAGGCCCTGCTGCGCCAAGGCCACGAGGTGGTGTGTTTTGCGCGGCCGGGCCGCGGCGCCGGGGTGCCCGCGGCCGACGCGCCCGCACTGCCGGGCGCCGTGTGGCGCTGGGGCGAGGTCACGCAATGGCCCTCGCTGTTGAACGACGGCCTGCGCGGCGAGCGGTTTGACGCGGTGGTGTCCTGCCTGGCCTCGCGCAGCGGTGCGCCGGCCGACGCCTGGGCCATCGACGACGCCGCGCAGCGGCTGGTGCTGCGGGCGGCCCAGACCGCGGGCGCGGGCCAGTTCGTGTTGCTGTCCGCCATCTGCGTGCAGCGGCCGCTGTTGGCGTTTCAACAGGCCAAGCTGGCTTTCGAGCAGGCGCTGACCGACTCGGGCCTGCGCTACAGCATCGTGCGCCCCACGGCTTTTTTCAAGTCGCTGTCGGGCCAAGTGGCGCGCGTGCAGCGCGGCAAGCCTTTTCTGGTGTTTGGCGACGGCACGCTCACCGCGTGCAAGCCCATCAGCGACCGCGACCTGGGCGACTACCTCGCCACCTGCCTGGACCACCCAGCGCGCCTGAACCGCGTCCTGCCCATCGGCGGTCCCGGCCCGGCCATCACGCCAAGGCAGCAAGGCGAAGCCTTGTTTTCAGTGCTGGGGCGCCCGCCTCGCTTCAAACACGTGCCTGTGGCCTTGCTCGACGCGGTCATCTCGGTGCTGGGCACCGGCGGCAAACTGCTGCCGGCGCTGGCCGCCAAGGCCGAGCTGGCCCGCATTGGCCGCTACTACGCGACCGAATCGATGCTGGTGCTGGACCCGGCCACCGGCCGCTACAGCGCCGAGGCCACGCCGTCCACGGGCAGCGACACGCTGGTCGACCACTACGCGCGGCTGATCGACGGCCGGGCCACGGCGGACCTGGGCGAGCACGCGGTGTTCAAGTGAGCCAATGAGGCGGCTGCAACTGCGGCAGCGGTGGCGCTGGCGATGGCGGTCGGCTCATGGCGGAGCGGTGGCGACCCCCCTGGGTCCTTCAAGTCGAGACCCAGCACCTTTGGACACCGTCAAGCCTGGCGCTGCGCTCAGGGGTAGCGGGCTGGCGACGGGCGCTTGCGCGCCGGCCGCGTGGACCGTTCACCGTCGCCCGCGCCGTCCACCCGGTGGCCGGTGTCGTGGTTCAAGCTCAGGATGCGCCGACGCGGCGCCGGCGCGCCCACCAGCGGCGCCGGCTCGGCGTCCGACGCCGCGGGGGGCACCCCATTCGACGTTGATGCCGATGCCGATGCCGACACCGCGGCTGGCACCGCACCCGACACCGCGCCCGGCGGTGGCGAGCCCTCGGCGGTGAAGTCGCGCTGCTGGTCGGCGAGCGTGGGCGGCGCAGGCGCGGGATCGGTGGCGACCGGGACGACCGGCGCAGCCGGAGCGACCGACTGCTCGGGCGGGCCCGGCGGGTTGGCTGGCTCGCCGTGGTCGCGCGGCGAAGCGTGGTGGCGGTGCGTCACCATCAGCTCACGCGGCGAAGCTTGGCCGTGGCCTCGTTCACCCCGGCTTGAAACTCCTTCCAGCGCCCGGCCTCGGCCTGCTTCATCTCGCCCAGCCGCGCCTCGGCCGCCTTCACATTGGCTTGCATCGCCACGATGTCCTGGTCCATCTTGACTTTCGCCTGGGCCTCCATCGTGCCGGCGCTCTTCTCCATGGCACTGACCTTCACCTTGCCTTGGGCGATGTCCCTTTCGGCCGCCTCCATGAAGCGGGTGCGCTGGGTGCGGTCGTCGGCATAGGCGAAGACCGGCAGCGCCTTCAGCGACTCGGGCGTGGCGCCGGCCATGATCAGCCGGCCACCGCGGTCTTGAATTTGCGTCACCGGCACCGCCACGTCATGGCGGCCGATGCCCACGAAGCCGCCCGCGCCGACGATCACATAGGAGACGTTCTTGTCCGGCGAAACGATCAAGTCCTCGACCTTGCCGACCTTCTTGCCGACGTCGTTGTAGACGGTCTTGCCCAGCAGCGTCTTCTTGACGCTCCAGCCCATCGCGACCTGCGTGGACTCGACCACGCTGACACCGACCGTGGTGGTGGCCCCGGCCACCTGGGCCAGGGCGGCGCCGGCGCAGGCGACGCCCACCAGGGTCAAGGCAATGCGGGTGATGGTGGTGGTCTTCTTCATGGTGTTCCTTTGCAACGGTCAATGGCCAAAGTGGTCACGCCCGTTGTAGCCGGCCCGCGCCCGCGCGTCTGTTCGACGGCGCACGATCAGACGGTCGGGAACACCGCGAACGCCATGAAAGCCGCGAACGCCGAACCACTCACTGGCGCGGCTCGCCGCGCTCGTTCACCGTCAGCGTGGCCAGCGGCGCGGTGTTCATCTGCACGCGGTGCGCCACGCCGCGAAAGTCGTAGCCCGCGTCCCAATAGCTGACGCGCAGGCTGATGGGCGTGGCCTTGCCGACGGTGGCGCAGGACGGCAGGCCTTGGCTCGACAGGCCGTCGCCGCCGTCGCCGCCGGACTCGTGGCCAAGGAAGCCCGCGGCCGTGGACGCGGTGGCGATGGCGATGGCGGTGGCGGTGACCGAGGGCGCCGCGGGCACCCCCTGGGTGACCCCATTCGCCGATGCCTTGTGGTTCACAGCCGCCGCTGCCGTGTTGTGCACGGGCGCCGACGCCGCGGGGGGCACCCGGGCCGTCACCGGGCGCGCCGCGCCACCGGCCAACGGCAGCTCGACCCAGCAGCGGCGCTCGGCGTTGCCCCGCACCTCGCGCACCGAGTTCAGCGTGACGACGAACAGCCGCTCGTTGCCGCGCCGACGCGCGTCGTAGGCACCGGCGGTCGAGCGGCCGTTGTCGCTGCGCTCGGCGGCGGTCATCGCCGTGGTCCGGGCGGCGGCCAGGGCGGTGTTGCGCTCGCGCTCGGTCTTGTACTGGCCGTCGCGTGGGTTGTCACCGTGAGGCCGCAGCGAGGTCACGCGGTCGTCCATGCCCAGGTCCTGCAAGGCCGGGTACTGACCCGGCCGCAGCACGGTGCAGCGGCCGGCAAAATTGGCGTTGGTGCACAGCTCCCAGGCGCCGCCGTTGACCACCGCCGACGAGGCGCGGTCGTTGAAGCTCAGGGCACCCAGGTGGCCCGACTGAACTTCCACGGTCAACGAGCGCCCCCGGTAGTCGTCCTGGTCGAACAAGGTGATCTGGGCTTGGCAGGGCGCAACGGCCACCCCACTGGCCCACGCAAGGACGATGGGGATGGCTCGGTTCATGGCGGTGTCTGAAGGTGAGGTCTGGGCGCTGCCCGCGCGGGATGGCGACGGGCCGGACCGGTGAGTCTGGGGCCGGGAGGCGCGGTCCGTCAGCGGCGGTGCCGCCGCGCCGGGGTAGTCGATGTCCTACGCGGTGTCCTGCGCGTTGCCCTGCGCAGTGCCTTGCGGTGGTGGGCTTGGCCGGGCCTCTGTCGGACGCAGCCGTTCGACCACGGCCACCAGTTCGTCGAGCGTCACCGGCTTCAGGAGGTAGTGGACGAAGCCAGCGGCCAGCGCCGCTGCGATGGTGGCCGGCTCGGCATTGGCCGACACCACCACACACGGGATCTGCGCCGTCATCGGATCGGCCTGCAACCGGGCGTGGACTTGCATGCCGTCGAGGTCGGGCAGGCCCAGGTCCATCAGGATCAGGTCGGGGCGCTGCTGGCGCACCGCGCTCAGCGCGGCCATGCCAGTGGCCGCGAAGCTCAGCGACAACTGGGCGCATCCTTCCAGGGCGTAGCGGATCACTTCGGCATTGACCGGGCTGTCTTCGACGCACAGCACCCGGTACGGCCGCCCCTGGGCGGGACGCCCGCCATCCACCAACGGCAAGATCACGCTGAAGACCGACCCGACCGCGAGCGTGCTGCGCACCGTGACGCTGCCGCCCATGGCCTCCAACAGCTGCCGCGAGATGGCCAGGCCGAGGCCGGTTCCTTCCACGGCGGGCTGGCCCGGGGCCGCCACCCGAGTGAAGGGCTGGAACAGCAAAGGCAGCACCTCCGGTGCCATGCCGGCGCCGGTGTCGCTGACGTCGATCACGACGTGGTCGTCGTCGTCGCGGGTCGGCTGCACGCTGAGCACCACGGTGCCGCCGGGGCGGTTGAACTTCACCCCATTGCCGAGGATGTTGACCAGCACCTGGCGCAGTCGGCGCGCATCGGCCCGCACGCGGTGCGGGCACAACGCGGCACTGCCGTCCAGTTGCACGCTGACCCGTTGGGCCCGGCCTTCGGGCGCCACGAGGTCCACGGCCTCGCGCAGCAGGCTGGCGAGCGGCAGCGTTTCCAGCTGCAGCCGCAGCCCGCCCGAGTCGATGCTGGCGAAATCGAGCACGTCGTCGATGAGGGCCAGCAGGTGCTTGCCGGCCACCGACATCATCTCCAACTGGCGCCCGGCGGTGGGCGAGGCGGCGACCGCCTTGTCGCGCTGCAGCAGCTGCGTGAAGGCGATCAGGGCGTTCAAGGGCGTGCGCAGGTCGTGGCTGACGCGGGCCATGAACTCCGACTTGCTGCGCATGTGGGCGTGAGCCTGGGCCAGCGCCAGCCGTGCGCGCTCGGCCTGGATGCGGGCGTCGATGTCCTGGAGGGTGCCGTAAAGACGCTGGCATTGACCGTCAGCGAACTGCGCCAAGGCGATCAGGCGCACCCAGCGTTCGTGGCCAGTGGCGGTGACGATGCTCACGTCAAGGTCAATCGGTTCACCGCGGGTTCGGGCGTCGTTCAGGGCGGCCGTCACCCGGTCGCGGTGGTTGCCCTCGGAGTAAAAGCCGAGCGCCGCCTGTGGGGTCGGGGCGTAGTCCGCCGGCAACTCGTGAATTTCTCGCACGACGCCTGACCATTCCAGGCGGTCGGTCGCACATTCAAAGGTCCAGTGGCCGATCCGGGCCACGCGGTTGGACAACTCCAGGATGTGGCGGGTGTGGTCCAGCGCCAATTCAGCGCGGCGCCGTTCGGTGACGTCGACCAAGGACATCATCAGATGGCCGTCGTGGTCGCTTCGTTCTGCCAGCTCGGCGTGAAGCACCCGGTCTTCGCCCGAAGCCAGCACGATCACCAACTCGGTGGGCGCTTCACGCCGACTCGGCTGAGGGGCGCGGACCATGCGCCACAGGACATCGCGGCTGACGCTTTCCAGTCGGTTCAGCATGGCCTGCGCCAGCGGGGCGTCGTGCGTGAGCTCCAGCATCTCGCGTGCGCGGCGGTTGACGCGCTGCACGAGGCCGTGGCAGTTCACGGTGACCAGGCCCACGGGCGCCTCGTCGTAGCGCAGTTCTGCCTCGCTGAGGCTTGCTGCCAGATCGAGTCTCGCCTGCTCCAACGATTCGTTTTGCTGCGCCAGCTCCAGCTGGTGAAGCTGCAGCGATTGGACCAGGCGTTGATCCGGCGCGTCGTCGCCCTCTCCAGCCGGATCGCCATGGAAGGCATCGTTGGCGGTGGTCGCCGGCTCGGCGGGGCCGACGTTCGGGTCGGAATCGGGTTTGGAATGAGGAGACACGGCCGCCTTTCAGGACTCGCTGCAAAGAGGAGTCCGGCCTGGGCCGGGTCGTTTGGGGCGTGGTTGCACGGTGCGCAACACCGACTCAGGGTACACCCGATGCGCCAGTCACGGGGCGCTGGCCTGGCTTTAATTTCGGGCCGGCGTGGCGCTGGGCGACTCAGGCGGTGCCGTGGTCGTCGCTCGCCCCCAGGCGCAGCCGGGCTTCCAGCGCCTTGGCCGCGCTGATGTCGGCGAAGGTGATGACCGAGCCGTCGATCACGTTGCCCAGCGTTCGGTAGGCCATGATGCGCACCGAAAACCAGCGCCCGTCGCGCGTGCGCACCTCCGACTCGCGCGGCTGCAGCGTGCGCAGCACGGTGCGCATGTCTTCGTGCAGCGACGGGTAGTCCAGTGCCGTGGCGAGGTCGGTCAAAGGGCGGCCGATGTCGCTGTCGCGCAGGCTGATCACGGTCTTGGCCTGTTCGGTGAAGCGGCGCACCTGCCCATCGGCGCCCAGGAACACCGTGGCGATCTGCGTGCTGTTGAGCAGGTTGCGCAGGTCGCTTTGCGCCGTGGCCAGCTCTTCCAGGCGGGCCATCAGCTCGGCGTTGACCGTCTGCAGCTCTTCGTTCATGGCCTGCATTTCTTCCTTCGAGGTGGTCAGCTCCTCGTTGGCAGACTGCAGTTCTTCGTTGGCCGCTTGAAGTTCTTGCTGCGAGCTGTGCATTTCGTCGCGCAGGGCCTGCAGTTCGCGCGCGAATTGGGAACGCGCCTCGGCCATGGCCACGTCCGCCGCCGCCGCCGCGGCCTCGGCCGCGTGCGCCGTGGCAGCGGTCCCGGCGCCGTCGTCCGCGGCGGTCGCGCCGGTTTCGGCCGATGGCCGCGCGCTCGCCGGTGGCTCTTGAAAGACCACCAGCCAACGCGTGTCGTTGCCCGCGTCGGGCGGGCTCACGGGTCGCACGCTCAGCTCGACCGCCCCCACCACTCGGCGGGCCTCAGCGCGGCCGTGCCCGGCCTCGGCCAGCGCCGCCAACAGCGCGGTGCGCAAGGCGGGCTGGACCATGGCGTGCACATTCCAGTTGGCCTTGCCGGCGGCCGGCGCCAGGTAGCGGCCGGTGCGGCCGCTGAGGTGCAGGATGTCGCCGGCCGCGTTGATCAGCACGGCCGGCGGGGCCACGTGCTCGAGCATCCAGCGGTCGGTGGCCGCGTGCTCGGTTGAGTGGGTGGGGGATGCGGCAGGGTCGGGCATCGGCACATTGTCGACCAGCACCGGCGCCACGCCGCCGCGCACCGGAAAGTGCACCGCGGTGCTCACCCGTGCCGTGCCGCAGGCTTCGAACAGGCGGCAGGCACTGTCGACGGGCGTGAACAGGGGTTCGCTGCGGCCCAAGGTTTCCGAGGCGCCCAGCATGAGCACCCCGCCCGGCATCAGCAGGTAGTGAAACAGCGGCAGCAGCCGCTGCTGCAGCGGCGCTTGGAGGTAGATCAGCACATTGCGGCAGGACACGAGGTCGAGCCGGCTGAATGGCGGGTCGCTCAGCAGGTCGTGGCGGGCGAACAGCACGGTGTCACGCAGCGTGCTGTTCACGCGCCAACCGTGGCGGTCGCGCACGAACCAGCGCTGGCGTTGCTCGGGCGTCAGGCTGGTCAGCGCAGCGTCGGTGTACCAGCCACGGCGGGCCACCGCGATGGCGTCGTCGCTGAGGTCGCTGCCGAAGACCTGCACGGCCGGGGCGGTGCCTGCGGGCAGGCCGGCGGCGGCCACTGCGTCGCGCAGGACCATGGCCAGCGTGTAGGCCTCCTCGCCGGTGGAGCACCCGGCCACCCACGCGCGCAGCGCGGGCGGTCGGCGCGCCGCCGCGCGCTGGACCATCGCGGGCAGCACCGCGGCCTGCAGGCGCGCCCAGCTCGCGCTGTCGCGAAAGAAGCTGGTGACGCCCACCAGCAGTTCCTTGAACAGCAACTGCGCTTCGCCCTCGCTGTGGCGCATCAGCGCCAAATAGTCCGCCATCTGCGCGACGCCGTGCAGCGCCATGCGCCGTTCGATGCGCCGGTGCAGGGTGCTGCGCTTGTAGCCGCTGAAGTCGTGGCCGCAGGCCTTGGCGAGTTCCGCCAGCAAGGCGCCCAGGTCGTCGCTGCGCGGCGTGTTGGGCCCGTTGGGCTCGGCGTCAGGGTGCGGCGGCGCGGTGGGCGGGGCACTGGCCGCCGGGACAACGTCGGGCGGGGCACCGGTGGGCGTGACGGGCGTGGGGATGGGCGGGGCGGCTGGCGCGCCAACGCGCTTTCCGGCGGCTTCGACGGCCGTGCCCAGCCGCGCGCCGAGCGCGGCCGCGGTGCCCGTGACCACCGCCGGGCCCAGGCCCCGCGCGCTGGCCGGCATCGCGTCAAACGCCGCGTCGCCGGCGCATTGGGCCAGGGCGCGGCCTTTGGCCGCCAGCACCGCTGCCAAGCCCGCCGTGCCATCGCCGCCCATGCCGGACAAGACCACGCCCACCGACCGCTGTCCCGCGTCCGCGGCGATGGACACCAGCAGCCGGTCGATCAGGTCGGTCGCGCCGCTCGCCGTGTGGCCGGCGCGCTGCTGCACCCGCAAGCGACCCCGCTGCACCGTGAGCTGCGTGTCTGGCGTGATCACATGGACCGTGCCCGCCGACAAGGTCGCCCCGTCGACCGCATCGTGCACCGGCAGCAGGCATCGCGCCTGAAGCAGTGTCGCGAGGGCCGACGGCCCGTCCGGCGACAGGTGCTGCACGACCACGATGGCGTGCGCGGTGTCGCGCGGCACGTGGGCCAGAAAGTCGCCCAACGCTGCAAGACCGCCGGCCGAGGCGCCGACGCCGGCGATGGGTGGCCTCGGTTCAGCCGGTGTTGGGGCCCGCTGGGGATCTGGGCCTGGACCGCGGCCCAGCCCAGGGCCGGGATCCAGCTCAGGGTCGCGGTCAGGGTCCATCGGCAGCGGCATGAGGGAGTATCGCGCGGTGGTGGGGTGAGCGCTGCCCTGCGGTGGCGGCCAGAGCGCCGACACTGACACCATCGCCGGCGTCGGTGGGGCCCGTCATCACGCCCGTCGGTGTCCCGCGCAGCAACGGCACGACGAAGCAGGTGTCAGGCGCCAGTCCGCGCCACGCCACCCAGTCGCCTGGCAGCAGGCGCACGGCCTGCAGGCCCGGTTCGTCCCGCAGCGCCCGCGGCATGGCGTCACCGGGCGTTTGGCGCAGCAGGATGAAGCGCACCTGGCAGTCCGGGCGGTTCAGCCGAAGTTCGGCGCGGTCCCAACCGGGCGGCAGACAGGGGATCAGCCTCAGTCGCTCGGCCTGCACGTCCAGGCCGAACAGCGACTCGACCGCGGCGCGGTGCAGCCAGCCGGCGGCCCCGGTGTACCAGCTCCAGCCGCCGCGGCCGGCCCAGGGCGCGTGGCTGTAGACGTCGCCCGCCACGGCGTAGGGCTCCAGCCCGTAGACGGCACCGTGCACCGGGTCCTGGGCGCGGTGCGCCGGGCTGATCCAGCGGAAATCTCGCCAGACGCGCTCGGCATGGCGGTCATGGCGCTCAGCGCGTTCATCTTGCACGGCGCCGCCGCGTGGCATGGGCTCGACACCGCCCGTTGGCCACTGACGGCGGGCCAGCGCCGCCTGGGCCATCAGGGCCCACACGGCGGCGTGGTTGTATTGCCCGCCGTTCTCGCGCACCCCGGGTGGGTAGGCCTGGATGTAGCCGGCGCTGGGCAGGTGGTGGGCCAGTGGCGGGTGCAGCAGGCGCAGCACGCCCGCGGTGGGGTCGGCCAATTCGGCGTCGGCCGCATCGAGTGCGCGCTCGGCGCGCGCCAGCGGCGCCACGCCGGACAACACGGCCCAGGCCTGGGCAATGAGGTCGATGCGGGCCTCGGTGTCGGCTTGCGTGCCCAGCGGCTGGCCGTTGTCGAACCAGGCGCGCAGGTACCACTGGCCGTCCCAGGCCTGGTCTTGCAGCGCCGCGGCCCAGCCGTCGGCCGCCGCGCGCCAGCGGGCCACGCGGTCCATGTCGCCCTGCGCGGCCGCCAGCGGCATGAACTCGGCCACCACATGGCACAGGAACCAGCCGAGCCACACCGACTCGCCCTGCCCGCCGTGGCCCACGCGGTTCATGCCGTCGTTCCAGTCGCCGGTGCCCATCAGCGGCAGGCCGTGCGCGCCGGTGCGCAGGCTGCGGTCGATGCAGCGCGCGGCGTGCTCGTAGACGCTGGCCTGGTCGCTGGTGACGCCCGGGGTGTCGTAGCGGTCCTCGGCGCCGGCGGGCACCGGGGGGCCGTCGAGGAAGGGCCGCAACTCGGCCAGCACGCCGGTGTCGCCGGTGCACTGCACGTGGCGCGCGCAGGCCAGCGGCAGCCACAGCAGGTCGTCTGAAAAGTGCGTGCGCACGCCGGCGCCGCTCGGGCTGTGCCACCAGTGCTGCACATCGCCTTCAGGGTACTGGCGCGCGGCGCAGGCCAGGATCTGCGCGCGCAGCAGCGCGGGCGCGGCCCAGGCCAGGGCCATCGCGTCCTGCAGCTGGTCGCGAAAGCCGCTGGCGCCGCCCGCCTGGTAGAAGCCGGCCTTGGCCCACAGCCGCGACGACAGCACCTGGTACAGCAGCCAGCGGTTGACCATGGCGTCGAACAGCGGGTCGGGCGTGTGCACCGTGGTGGCGCCCAGCAGCGCTTGCCAGTGGGCCTGGCTGGCGGCCAGGCGCTGCCTTGCGGGCAGGGCCAAGGCCTCGGCCAGCAGGCCACGGGCCGCATCGAGGCTCGCCGCGTGGCCCAGCACGAAGACCGGCTCGACGGCGTCGCCGGGGGCGATGTCCAGGTCCAGCGCGAGGGCCGCGCAGGGGTCCAGCCCGGCGCCCAGCAGCCGGCCCAGGTGGTCGGGCAGCACCGCCCGGCCGCGCGCGTCGAACAGCTCGCGCCGGTCGGCGGTCCAGTCCACGCTGTGCCCGACGTCGCCCCGGGTGCCCAGAAAGGCGGTGCCCTGGCCAAAGCCGCCCGCGGCGTCACGCTGCGTGGCCAGCACGGCGATGAGGTCGCCGTGGCGCTGGCGCCAGGCGCTGGTGTGAACGCTGGCCCGGTCCGTGCGCTGAGCCCCCATCAGCCACTCGGCCACCGCCACCACCCGCAGCCGCAGCGGCAGCGCCCCGTGGTTGACCAGGCGCAGCGTCACGTGCTTGACCGCCTGCACGGGGTCGACCACCCAGGTCACCACCACGGACAGCTCGCCCACGCGGTGGCTGATGACGGTGCTGCCCTGCCCGTGCACCACGCGGTGGCCGGCGCCCGCCGCGCCGGTGGCCGAGGGCGTTGCCGACCACACCCGCCGGGTCGTTCGGTCCTGCAGCCAAAAGTGCTCGGACGGCGGGTCGGCCACCGGGTCGTTCGACCAGGCGGTGAGCTGGTTCAGGCGGCTGTTCAGTGCCCAGCTGCCGCCCGCCCCGGTGTCGCTGACGATCGCCCCGAAGCCGGGGTTGGCCAACACGTTGACCCAGGGCCGCGTGGGTCGACGCGAGGCGCTGACGTCGAAGATGAATCGTTCGCCCGTGGCGGAGAAGCGTCCCTGGGGCGCGGCGCCTGCGGTGGCCGGGACCGGCGCGAGGCCCAGCGCGCTGGTCGACACGCCCTGCCGCAGCTCGCGGTCCAGTTCATGCGCCCGCAACCACGCGTCCACCTGCAGCTGCAGCGGTCGGCCGTCGGCGTGCAGGTGCAGCCGCGCCAGCGCGCCCAGCGTGGCGCGCTCGGCGTCGCTCAACGCCCGGTCGTCCAGCAGGACCAAGGCGGTGCAAGGCCGCGGGCTGTCGGCTTGCGCGGCGAGGTGCTGGTCGCGCAGGCCGGCCAGCGCGCGGTGCAGCGGCCGGTCGTAGGACACCGGCTCGCTGTTGACGATCACCAGGTCGCAGGCCACCTGCGCGTGGGCCCAAAGGCGCAGCAGCTGCGCCAGGGTGCGCAGCAGGGCCGCGCCCTGCGCCACGCCGGCCGACACCAACAGCAATGGCCGATCGCCGGACAGGCCGTGGCGCCACAGCAGCCGGCGGTCGATGGCGCTGGCGGTGGACGAACGCACCACGCCGGGGTGGGCCAGGGTGAGCAACAGCGCCGTGTTCAGGCCCTGCGCGGCCAGACGCGTGTCGGCGCCCAGGCGCTGCGAATGCAATTGCGCATCGCACAGCGTGGCCGACATCAGCGACGCGCGCTTGACGTGGTGGGCCTGCCGGTACTTGTCGATCACGGCCGCGAGCGTGGCGGCCTGAACCGCCGTCGCCGTGGCAAAGCACAGGCGGGCGCGGCCCTGGGGCGCCACGCGCAGCCGCCATGTCATCGCGCACATCGGGTCCAGACCGGTGTCCAGTGCCACGGGAGCCGGCTCGCCCAGGGCCTCGTCGAGGACGCCGGGCGGGGGCGCCTCGGTGAGGCATTGGGGCTGGCTGGCGTCGCGGCCGCGGCCGAGCCAGCGCTGTCGGTCGGTCTGCAGGGTGACGCCCAGCAGCTCGGCCTCGCAGTCGGCAAGGAAGTGCGCCAGGTGCAGGCCGGTTTCCGACGCCAGGCGCGGCGTGCGCGTCAGCACCAGTGCGCGCTGGGCGGCACGCCACTGCGCGGTGACGAACAGGTTGGTGAAGGCGGGATGGGCCTCGTCGGCGGCGGGCTCGCACAGCGTGGGCTCGAAGGCCGAGCTCAAGGCCAGGTCCAGCGGCCGATCGCCGGTGTTCCACAGCTCGATTTCCCGAAACTCGACGTCGTCTTCGGGGCTGACCCACACCGTGGCGCGCGCCTGCAGCCCGGGCCACCGGGTGTCGAAGACCACGCGGTCGGCGTCGAAGCGGCAACGGTAGTCGGCCGCGGGGTCGGGTGCGGGGTGCTGCGTCAGCGACACGGCTTGCGGCCGCGTGGCCCAGCGCAGCCAGAAGAAGTGGCCATGGGCGTCGCGCAGGGCGTCGTCGCGCTGGCGGGTCAGGCCGACAGGGCCCCAGCGGCTGGTGCCCGCGCCGTTGGGCCGCAGGCTGACGGCGCAGCGGCCGTTGCTCATCAGGTGGGTGGGCTCGACCGCCAGGGCGCCCGGGGCCACCTCGCGCACGGCAGCGCCGTCGCTGCGCGGGCCCGTCTGCGGGCGGGCCGGCACGTGCGGTGTGGCCAGGCGCGACAGCGCGCGCGGCGAGCGCTCGTGCAGCAGCGTCGTCATGGCCTGCATGCGCGGCTCGGCCATGCCCCAGCGCTGCGCCGGGCCGCCCAACAACAGATTGGCCAGCGCGACGATGCTCATGCCCTGGTGGTGGGCCATGTAGGTTCGCACCAGCGTGCCCTGCCCGCCCGGCAGGCGGCGGTCGGCGGCGCAGTCGAGGGCCTCGCAGAAACCCAGGTCGCCGCGCGCGCCCAGGCGCTCCAGCCAGGCGAGGTTGCGCACCGCGGCGGCCGGCTGCCACGGCAAGGCCATGACGGTGGCGTATGGCGCCACCACCGCCTCGCCCGGCGGCGTGCGGCGCAGCGCCAGGCGGGGCACGCCGTGCGGCGCGTACTGGTAGGCCAACGTGTGGTCCCGCCCGGCGTGGGCCGACTCCGACTGGCCCCAGGGCAGGCCTTCGGCCAGGCCATGGTGGATCTGCTCGCGGATCGCGGTCTGGCAGGCCTCGTTCAAGGCGCTGCCGGCGGGCTCCACCAGCACCAGACCCGGCATCAGGTACTCGAACATCGACCCCGACCAGGAGCGCAGGCCGGCGTGGCCGCCCACCGCATAGAAGGGCCGGCCCAACGCCGCCCAGTGCGCCACCGGCAGGTCGCCCTTGGCGATGGCGATCAGGCTGGTCAGGCGCGACTCGGACGCCAGCAGGTCGTAGAAGCCGCGGTCCAGCTGCTGCTCGGCCAGCCGGTAGCCGATGTGCAGCAGGCGCCGCTTGCGGTGGTACAGGAAACGGAAGTCGGGCGCCCAGGCCAGGGCCTCGAAGGCCTGGGCCAGTGTGCGCAGGCGGGCCAACTGGTCTGCTGAAGGCGGCTCGGAGACCTTTTCCGAGGCCGTCGGCCCCAATGTCGGATCGGGCGCCATGCGCGCCAGCTCCCGGCAGGCCTGCGCCACCGCCAGCAGGTGCCCGCTCAGGTTGCCGCTGTCGACGGTGGACACGTACATCGGCAGCAACGCTGCGCCGGTCTGGGTGTCGTACCAATTCAAGAAGTGGCCGCGGTGGCGCTGCAGCGTCTGCAGCGTGGCGTGCGTGGCTTCCAGGCGGTCGAGCAGCTCGGTGGTGTCGATCCACCCAAACGAGCGCGCACAGGCGGTGCTGAGCAGGTACAGGCCGATGTTGGTGGGCGAGCTGCGGTGGGCCAGCATGTCCTGAGGGTCGACCTGCAGGTTGTCTGGCGGCAGGTGGCGGTCGTCCGGGCCGACGCAGCGCTCGAACAGGCGCCAGGTGTCGCGGGCCAGCGCGTGCAGCTGCGCGGTTTGCGCGGCGCTGAGCGCGGCCGCCGGCCGGCGCGGCAGCGCCCGGCTGGCCGCCCAGGTCCACAGCGGGGACGCGGCCCACAACGCACACAGGGCAACGGCGGCCAGCAGGTGCGGCGTGCCACTGAACCACAGCACCCCCAGCAGCGCCAGCGCCCCCAGCGGCTCGGCCGCGTGGCTGCGCCACAGCGCCCCCAATCGGTGTTGCGCGGCCGCCTGGGCGGCCGCGGCCGTGGTCCATTGCAGCAGGTGACGGCGGCTCACGGCCAGCCGCCAGACGGCGCGCGCGATGGCGTCGGCCGCCTGCTGGGCGCCCTGCACCAGCAAGGCCAGGTGCCACACGCCGCCGGCGGCGGCGCGCAGCAGGTCTTCGCCCGAGCGGCGTAAAAACAAGACAGGCGACACGTCCCAGCGCGGCGGGACCAGGCCAGCCAGCGCGCCGATCAACGGTCCTCCCGCATAGGCGGCCAGCACGACCCACACCGCGGTGCCCGGCGCGATCACCGCCCCCGCCAGCGCGGCCACCACCAGCGCCAGGCTCGCCGGTGTGACGAGCGAGCGGCGCAGGTTGTCCACCATCTTCCAGCGGTTGACCGCGCCCACCGGCCAACGCCGCCACCGCGCGATGAAGGGCAGCAGCTGCCAGTCGCCGCGGGTCCAGCGGTGGCGGCGCGAGGCCGCCACGTCGGCGTGGAACGGCGCGTCTTCGACCAGCGCCAGGTCCGACACCGTGGCGCAACGCAGCAGCGCCCCCTCCAGCAGGTCGTGGCTGAGCACCTGGTCTTCGGGCAGACGACCGCCGAGCACGCGGTGCATGGCCTGCACGTCGATCAGCCCCTTGCCGCTGAAGCTGCCCTCGCCGTACAGGTCCTGGTGCACTTCCGACATGGCCGCGCTGTACGGGTCCAGCCCGCATTCGCCGGCGAACAGCCAGTGGAACGGCGTGAGCGAGGCCGGCGTGGGCAGCGGCGTGTCCAGGCGCGGTTGCAGCACGCCGTGGCCCGATTGCACGCGCCTCGCCGCACGGTCCAGCTGGGGCCGATTGGCCGGGTGGGCGGCGACGGCCACCAGCGCGTGCAGGCCGCCCGGGGGCAGTTCGGTGTCGCTGTCCAGGGTGATCAGGTGGCGCGTGCCGGTCGCCATGCGCGAGGTGTCGCCCAAGTCGATGAACTCGCCGCGCTGTCCATCGGCCAAGCTGGCCACCAGCTGCTCGAGCTTGCCGCGCTTGCGCTCCCACCCGATCCAGGCCGCCTCGGTCGCGCTGTGGCGGCGTGGGCGGTGCAGCAACACGAAGCGCGGCGCGGCGCGGCCGGCGGCGTCGCTGCCGACCTCTTGGGGATGGGCCGCGTTGAGTTCACGCACTTGCAGCGCGGCGTCCAGCAGCAAGGCGTCGTCGCCGTCGGCGCGTCGACCGGGCGCGTCGACCCAGTCGCTGAGCAGCGCGAACTGCGTGACCGGCTCGGGGTTGGCCAGGTGGTGCAGCAGCAGGCGGTGCAGCAGCGCACGCGTGCCGTTGGCGCTGGACAGCAGGCAGGGCACGACGACCATGGTCCGGTGCTCGGCACCCAGGCCGGCGCGCAGCGCCAGCCGAGGCAGGCGCACCGGCGGCAGGGTTTCGCTGATCAAGCGGTTCATCACCGCGATGACGGCCTCCGACACGGGCAACAGCAACAGAGCGGCCGCCAGCACGGGCCACGCGCTGCCCGCGGTCAGCGCTGCGACCGTGGCCCCGCACAGGCCCGCCAGGGTCAGCAAGTACAGCGGCAGCGTGACGGCGCGGTGGCGCACGCGCGCATCGCCCAGGCGCTCGCCCAGCGGGGCCGGTCCCACGTCCAGCGCCCGCCACAGCGCCGGCCGACCAGCCCCTTGCAGCCAGTGGTGGGCGAGGTCGCCCGGGGAAGCGCCCGGCTCGATGCCGTGCAGGCGCCCGGCGGCGGTGTCGGCGGCGGTGGCCGGATGGGGCAGATCGGGGGGCGTGGGTGGCTCGGCCTGACGCGCGGGCCTGGCGTGCGCCTGGCGGGCGGTCAGCACCAGGCCCAGCAAAGCCTCGCCCACCTCGCCTTCGCTGCGGCCGCTGTGGCGGGCCAGGGCTTCGATGCGGTGCAGGGTCTGGTCGCGGGTGCCGGCGTCTTCGGCGGCAAACAGCGGGTCGTCCATCATCCGCCGCATCAGCGGGCTGGCGTTGGCCACCAGGTCGGGCCATTCGGTGTCGTCGATGGCGCGCAGCGAGGCCACGGCGTTGCTTACGCTCAGGCTGTCGGCGGCCTGGTCGGCGATCTGCTGGGCTTGCTGCAGTTCGGCTTGCGGCAGGGCGTCGTCCAGCCAGGTGCGGGCCGCTTCGCTGCCGCTTTGCAGGGGCTTCAGGCGCGACGCCAGTTGCAGCAGGAAGGCGTCGGCCGCGCCCCGCGGCCGCAGCGCCTCGCGCACCGCGGCCAACTGCGGCACCGACGCGCCACCCGGCTGGTCCAGGCACTGGTTGGCCACCACCTGCGCGGCGGTGTGCACGGCCAGCCGTTCGGCCAGGCGGCGCAGGTTTTCGATCAGCACCACGCGCAAGGTGGTGGGCAGGGTCCACATCTCGCGCAGCTGCAGCTCGCGCACGCCCTGGTAGGCGTTCAGGAAGTGCAGCAGCTGGTCCTCGTCGAAGGCGCTGTCGGTGTGGATGACGTAGGCCCAGGCCACGCCGTAGATGCGGGGCAGCCCGGCGAGCGGCTCGTCCTGCAACACGGGCAGTGAGCGGTAGTAGCGGCGCGGCAGCGCCTCGACCACGGTCTTGAGTTGCGCGTCGATCAGGTGGAAGTTGTCCAGCAGCCACTGTGCCGCGGGACCGGCGTCCTGGCCGCCGGCGGCCTGGTCCTCAATGCCCCGGTGTGCATCGCGCAGCAGGCGGATGTTGCTGCGCAGCGCGGGCACGAAGCTGGGCCCGAACCAGCCCCCGGCGGCGGCGGCGTGGTGCGCCGCCAATGCGCGGGCGTGGTCGGCCAGGCGCTGTGGGCCGAACACCTCGGCGCGGATCGGGCTTTGCAGCGCGCCGCGGTCCGCGTCGAGCAGACGCAGGTTGATGGCGCTGGCGGCGGGGACGAGGCGGTGCAGGGTCGGTGCGGCCACCATTCAAGCCAGCCACACCAGGACGCCGACCGCCGCACCCAACAGCGCGGCGGTGCTGACCACCCGTGCGATGGCAAAGCGGCCGGTGGCGTCCACGGCGCAGCGCAGGGCAAACCAGCGGCGGTGCGCCTGGGTGCAGCGCCGAAGGTGGTCGCCCAGCCCATTGAACTCGGCGGCGTCGGGGGCGGCCGCCCGCCCGTTGGCGGCCGTCGGCCAGCGCTGCCCCAATGCAGCAGGCTGAGCGGGCCGGCTCGGCGGCGAGCCCCCTGCCTCGCGGTCAACGCCGAAGCGGGGGGAAGGATCGGGCAATGCACCGTCATGGGTGCAGGCGAAGGTCGGGGTGGCGGTGGTCATGGGCGTGGCGCTCCAATGGCGGTCGGCAGACCGGGTCCCGGATGGGGGAGGCGCAGCATCGACGACGGCGACCCCGCCGTCTGTGCGCTGACCGACAAATGGCCTGACCCTTGCGCACGTGTGCGACCGAGCTTGTGTGCGGTATCGAACAGAGCCAGACGCTTGATCTGCCTACACTGCAGCCGCGCGATTGCGCCATGACCACCCACCGGGAGACCCGATGGCCGCCTCCAGCGCCAAGCCTGCTCCCCAATCGCCCGCCCGCGACAACCACCTGCTCGCGGCGTTGCCCGAAGCCGAATGGCTGCGTTGGGCCGATCGCCTTGAATGGGTCGAGCTCACCCTCGGGCAGGTGCTGTACGAATCCGGTGCGGCGATGAGCCACGTCTACTTCCCCACCACGGCCATCGTGTCGTTGCTCTATGTAATGGAGGACGGCGCCTCCGCCGAAATCGCCGTCGTCGGCAAGGAGGGCGTGGTGGGCATCGCGCTGTTCATGGGCGGCGAATCCACGCCCAGCCGCGCGGTGGTGCAAAGCGCCGGCGAGGGCTTTCGCCTGCGTGGGCACCTCGTCAAGGACGAGTTCAACCGCGGGGGACCCGTGTTGCACCTGCTGCTGCGCTACACCCAGGCACTGATCACGCAGATGGCCCAGACCGCCGTGTGCAATCGCCACCATTCGCTGGACCAGCAGCTGTGCCGCTGGCTGTTGCTGAGCCTGGACCGCCTGGACGGCAACAAGCTGGTGATGACGCAGGAGTTGATCGCCAACATGCTGGGCGTGCGCCGCGAAGGCGTCACCGAAGGTGCGCTCAAGCTGCAGCGCGCCGGCTTGATCAGCTACGCGCGCGGCCACATCACGGTGCTGGACCGCGCGGGCCTCGAGCAGCGCACTTGCGAGTGCTACGAGGTCGTCAAGAAGGAGTACGACCGCTTGCTGCCCTCGCGAACGGCGAGCTGACGCGGTCTTCAGCGCTTCGGTGATGGCCCTCCGTGCGTTGCTGCACGGTGATGGCCCTCCGTGCGTTGCTGCACGGTGAGGCCAGCCCGGCGGCGCCACAGTCGGCCGATCGGCAGCCGCCGTGGACCCCGCACGGAGCGTGCCCCCTTGCCCGACCCCCACAACCATTTGCTGACGCGGCTGGCCGCGCCTTTGCGACGCCGCATGCTGGCGCGCTGCGAGTCGGTTCACCTCGACTTGTCGGTCGAACTTGGCGAGCGCGGGACGACCACCACGCACGTGTACTTCCCGGTCACGAGCTTCGTGTCGCTGGTGGCCGTGGTGGACAAACACCCTGGCCTGGAGGTGGCGATGGTGGGCGCGGAAGGCATGCTCGGCCTGCACTTGGCGCTCGGTGTCAAGCGCCAACCGCTGCGTGCCGTGGTTCAAGGGGAAGGCACGGCCTGGCGCATGAGTGCCGCCCACCTGCACCAGGAGATCGCGACCAGCCCGCCGTTGCACAAGGTGTTGCTCGTGCACGCCGAGGCGCTGATGGCGCAACTCGCGAGCGCCAGCGCCTGCGTCAAATTCCACGAGATCGCGCCCCGCCTGGCGCGGTGGCTGCTGATGAGCCAGGACCGCGCTCAGACGCCGCAACTGCACATGACACATGAGTTTTTGTCGCTGATGCTCGGCGTGCGCCGCGTCGGCGTGACGGTGGCGGCCAGCGCACTGCAGCGCCGCGGCCTGATCCACTACCACCGCGGCATGGTCGACATCCTGGACCGCGCGGGGCTCGAGGGCGCGGCCTGCAGTTGCTACACCGCCGACCAGGACCGCCACCGCCTGCTGGCCGGCGGGCCACCGCGGCCCACCGTGTGACTGGAACATCGAACCACCTCTGTTCTCCACCGCACCGACACCCACCGCCCCGCCCCCTAGCCTTGGGGCTTGCCGATGACCCACCCGCCATTGCCGTGTTGTCCGCGCTGTCCGCGCTGCAGCGCCCGGGCGCCGGCGGATGGCTCGTCGTCCTTTGAACGTTGCCCCCATTGCCCATTGCCCATTGCCCAGGAGCACGCATGACCCAGAACACCCAACGCGCCACCGCCAGCCGACCTTCGCGAACGTTTCGCCGCCTGTCGCGCGAAACGCCCTTGGTCAGCGGGCCGCGCCCAATGGTCCCCGTCGCCCGAGCGGACCTGCCGCGGCTGTTCGAATCGGTCCGCACCACCAGCGCCTCCCCGCGTGAGCGCCTGGCGCTGTGGGGCGCGATGGGTGTGCTGGGCGCGGTCAGCCTGGGTGCCTTGAGCGCCTGCACCCCGCCGGCGCCGGTGGTGGTGCCCGTGAGTCCGGTGACGCCATCGGTGGTGCCGGGCCCACCCGGGCCGGCCGGTGCCACGGGCATGACCGGCAACACAGGCAACACCGGGATCACCGGCAACACGGGCAGCACCGGTGCCGACGGCATGACCGGCAAGACCGGCGACGCCGGCAGCGGGACCACCGTGGTCGTGGTGCCGGGGCCGGGGTCGGCCGCTTCCGACCCCCCGAAGTGAGCCCGCCCCTGTCGTTTGATCCCACCCACCGGAGCGCCCCATGAGCCTTGGCACCATCCTTCTGATCTTGCTTGTGTTGATGTTGATCGGCGCCGTGCCCTCGTGGCCGCACAGCCGCAGCTGGGGCTACGGTCCCAGCGGCTTGCTGGGCGTGGTGGTGGTCGTGCTGGTGATCCTGCTGCTCACGGGCCGGCTGTGACCACCGCACCCAGGTCGCGCGTGCGGGCCCTGATGCCGATTGGCGCTGGGGTGATGGCCTGCGCCTGGGTCGTGGTCGGCACAGGCTGCGGCGACGTGTCGCGCCTGGGCAGCGAGGCCGGCTTCGGCCCAAACCCGGTGTTGCCCGCGCCGCGGGTCAGCGTGCTGCCCACGGTGCACATCGCCCCGGCGGTGGGCTGGGCGCCGGGCGAGGCGCCCCATCCGGCGCCGGGCATGGCCGTCGTGGCCTTCGCCCGCGGCCTGGACCACCCGCGCTGGCTGCTGGCCTTGCCCAACGGCGATGTCCTGGTGGCCGAAAGCAACGCTCCGGCCCGCCCGGGCAGCCAGACCGGCCTGCGCGCCTGGGTCACCGGCGTGATGATGCGCAAGGCCGGTGCAGCCACCCCCAGCGCCGACCGCATCACCTTGCTGCGTGACACCGACGGTGACGGCGTGGCCGACCTGCGCATCGCCCTGCTGGAGGGCGTGAACTCGCCGTTTGGCATGGCACTGATCGGTCCCCACTTGTACGTGGCCGCGTCGGACGCGGTGCTGCGCCTGCCCTTCAAGCCGGGCGATGTCCGCGTGGCGCAGCCACCCACGCGCTGGCTGGCACTGCCCGCCGGCGACATCAACCACCACTGGACCAAGAACCTGCTGGCCAGCCCGGACGGCGAGGTGCTGTACGTCAGCGTGGGCTCGAACAGCAACGTGGGCGAGCGCGGGGTGCAGGCCGAGGTCGACCGCGCCGCCATCTGGCGCGTCGAGACGCGCGACGGCAGCCACCGGCTGCTCGCCACTGGGCTTCGCAACCCGAACGGCATGGCCTGGGGCCCGCCCATGGCCGCGTCGCCGGCGGCTTCGGTCCCGGCGGCTGCACCGCTGTGGACCGTGGTCAACGAACGCGACGAACTGGGCAGCGACCTGGTGCCCGACTACCTGACGCACGTGCAGGACGGCGGCTTCTATGGCTGGCCCTACAGCTACTACGGTCAGCGGGTGGATGCCCGCCCCCACCCGCCGCGGCCCGACCTGGTGGCCCGCGCCATCACGCCGGACTACGCCTTGGGCGCCCACACCGCCTCTTTGGGCCTGGCCTGGTCGGGCGGCAACACGCTGCCGCCGTTGTTCGCCCACGGCATGTTCATCGGCCAGCACGGCTCGTGGAACCGCGAGCCACGCAGCGGCTACAAGGTGATCTTTGTGCCCTTCGTCGGCGCGCAGCCCTCCGGCCTGCCGGTGGACGTGCTGACCGGGTTCATCGACGAACACGGTCAGGCGCGGGGCCGCCCAGTGGGCGTCGCGTTGGACCATCGGGGCGCCTTGCTGGTGGCCGACGACGTCGGCAACACGGTTTGGCGGGTGACCGCCACCGCGGCAACAGCGGCAACAACGAGCAGGTGAAGCCATGCACTCAGTCATGAAGTCTCGCGCGGTGGCCGAAGCGCAGGGGGCAGCGCCTGCCCCTGACACCACCCGCAGCACAACCCCTCAAGCGCCATGTGCCGCGGTGCCGGCGGCCCGGCCCGGTACCGCGGGCCCGCTGGCCCACTTCATCGATCAGTGGGCGCTGTTGTCGCGCGCCTTGTGCGGCCGCCTCGCGGCCCTGCTGCCGCAGGGGGGCGATGGCGACGAGTCCAGCCACCGCGCCCTGGCCATTGCCGTGGCAGAGAGCCTGCCGCACCTCCAGCGGCTGCACCACGACGCGCTGGCCGAACTGAACCGACACGCCTTCGCCTGCCACCTGCTGGACGAAGCTCAGCAAGCGCGTGACCGCCTGCGCGTGGAACTGAACCACACCCGGGCCGACGTGCTGAAGGCCCGCCAACTGGCCATGCACGACGCCTTGACCGCCCTGCCCAACCGGCGCGCCTTCATGGACATCCTGGCGCAGATGCTGGCCAACCCCGGCCCGCGCGGCCTGGCCCTGATGATGTTGGACCTGGACGGCTTCAAGCAGGTCAACGACGAGCACGGTCACGAAACCGGTGACCGCGTGCTTCGCATCGTGGCCGCCCGCCTGGCCCGCACGGTGCGCAAGCTCGATGTGGTGGGGCGCATGGGCGGCGACGAATTCACCTGCCTGCTGCGCGACGCCCCGCCGCACGAGGTGCTGGTCGCCGTGGCGCAGAAACTGGGCGAGGCCGTGGCCGCGCCCATCACCCTCAACGGCGCCACGCTGTGCGTGCGCGCAAGCATCGGCATCGCCACCTGCCAGTCCCGGGGCGCGGGCGCCGACTGGCTGATGGCGCAGGCCGACAGCGCGATGTACCAGGCCAAGCGGGCCCATTGCGGGCATGTGTTCGCGGCCACCCGTGCAGTCCCCGATCCCGCGCGGGCGCCAGCCCCGTCCCAGAGCGACGCGCGCGTGCACCGCAGCCACCGCGCCGGCGGCCTGCGCAGCAGCGATCCGACGGGGCCGACCTTGCCATGAGCCGGATGTCGATCGAGCAGACCCCAAGGGCGCAATGGCTGGACGTCGGCTTCTATGCCTCGTGCGTGTTGTTGCTCGCGGCGTGGCTGCTGACCGCGGCGGCTGCGCCGCTGGCCGTGGGCGCGCTGCTGGCCGCGGCGGGCGCCATGGCCTGGGGCCTTGCCGAATACCTGCTTCACCGCTGGGTGCTGCACGCCCTGCCACCATTCAAGCAATGGCACGCGGCCCACCATGCGCGGCCCGGGGCGCTCATCGCCACGCCCACGTGGCTCAGCGCCAGCCTCATCGCCTTGCTGGTGGCGTTGCCGGCGTGGGCCATGGGCGGCGCCTGGCACGCCGGCGCGTTCACGCTGGGTTGGGTGGCGGCTTACCTGGCCTATGGCGTGATCCACCACGCCTGCCACCACGGCGCGCCGTCCGAGGGGTCGGCCTGGGTGCAGCGCCATCGGCGCTGGCATGGTCACCACCACCGCGGTGGCGGCGTGTCCCACTTCGGTGTCAGCCTGCGCTGGTGGGACTGGGCGCTGGGCAGCGCGGTGCCCCGTGGGCTGCGCCCGCTGCGCTCGCCCCGCCACTCGGCCCCGCGGCTTGCCCCCTTGCCGAGCTTTGTGCCCGCTCAACCACGTCCCCTTTCCCCCATCGAACGGAGTTCACCATGACCTTTCATCGCCCCCTCGCCACCCTCGTGCTCGCCACCGCCACCTTGCTGCTGGCCTCCGGCTGTGCCGTCACCCGCGGCCAGGAATCGGTCGGCGCCTACGTCGACGACGCGGCCATCACCACCGCGGTCAAGGCCCGCTTCATCGACAGCAAAGCGGTGGACGCCAACGCCATCAGCGTGGAGACCATGAAGGGCACCGTGATGCTGACCGGCTTTGCGAACAGCTCGAACGAAAAGAACACCGCCGAAAGCCTGACCTGGAAGGTCAATGGCGTCCGCGCGGTGCGCAACGAGGTGCTGGTGCGGCCTTGAACGGGCAGGACTCAGGGCTCAGGACTCAGCGCGCGGCCAGCCCGCCCAGTGAGTTCGATGCATCGGTTCGCGCCGACGCGCCGTCAGGCGCGGGTCAGGGTCACCGCCAGCTCGTGCGCCAGCGTCGGGTGCGGCACCTGGGCGTACGGCGGCTTCGGCCAATCCCAGTCGGGTGAGGCGAACAGCGCGCGCATGGCATTGATGTCGCAGTGGTACGGCGGGCCGTGCACCACGCCCTGCGACACGGCTTGTGGCCGCACCATCTGCATGAAGACCGCCGCGAGCCGCCCGCCGGGGCGCACCCAATCGCGCAGCTGCGCGGCGTAGCGCACCCAGTGGTCGGGGTGCAAGGCGCACAGGCAGGTTTGCTCGTAGACCACGTCGAACGGCGCGTCGGGCCGCAGGCTCAGCACGTCGGCCTGCACGATGGTCGCGGCCACGCCCTGCTCGGCGCACAAGGCGCGGGCCCGCGCCACGGCGGCGGCGGTGTAGTCGATGCCCGTCACCTCGAAGCCACGGCGCGCCAGCTCGGCCACCTCCCAGCCGGTGCCGCAGCCCGGCACGGCGATGCGGCAAGGCGTCAACTCGCCCCGGTCGAGCAGCGAAATGAGGTGCGGGCTGGGGGCGCCACGGTCCCAGCCGGTTTGGTGGGTTTCGAAGCGCTCTTGCCAGAAGAGGGGGGTCGGTCCGGACATGGGCCCCGAGGATAGCGACCCGCGCCGTGCAGCGGCTCAAGAGGGTCGGACGATCGCGGCGGGCGACACCGGGCTGGGCAGTTCGGGGTCGACGCGGGTGCCGGCAATGGCCACGGCCATCACGTCCAGTTCCAGCGCCTGCTTGGCGGTCATGGGCGGCGAGCGCTCGATCAGCTGGCCGGTGCGGGGGTCGCGAAGGCGCCAACTCCACGTCGTGCCCATCGACGGCGCCCGCATGTCGATGGGGATGTGGGAGGCGTGGGGTTGCGACATACGGTGATTGTGCGAATCCCGCCAAAGCCGTGTGTAAGCAAACGATAGGCTGACGCGCCCATTGCCCGCCCCCACCGGCCATTCAGCCCATGCCCGGGACGACCTGCAAACCCAGGCCCGGCGCGGCTTTGCGCCGATCGGACCCGCTCAGACAGGTCACCACCGCGGGCAGCGGCGTCATTCAGGCCCCCTCAAGCGAGTGCCCCCATGCTTGACGGGGTGGACGCAAAGCAATACTGTATGGACATCCAGTAGTCGGAGACCCGCCATGACCCTGAAGTACCGCGAATGCTACCGCCCCGACCCGCCCGTGCGCCTGCCGCTGTGGGTGCGCAAGCTGTGGCGCTGGCTGTGATGCCCAGCGCGGGCCGCCGCGCACAAGCCGGCAGCCGCACGCGCTGACCACCGCGGGCGCGGTCTCACCCCGCCACCCGTGCGGCGATGGCCTCGCCCACCTCGGTGGTGGACGCGGTGCCCCCCAGGTCCCGCGTGCGCGGGCCGCTGACCAACACGGTTTCAATCGCGCGCAGGATGGCGTCGTGCGCCGGACGGTGGCCCAGAAAGTCCAACATCAACGCGCCCGACCAGATCATCGCCACCGGGTTGGCGATGTTCTGGCCGTAGATGTCCGGCGCCGAGCCGTGCACCGGCTCGAACAGGCTGGGGAACTTGCGTTCAGGGTTGAGGTTGGCCGAGGGCGCCAGGCCGATGGTGCCGGTGGTCGCCGGGCCCAGGTCGCTCAGGATGTCCCCGAACAGGTTGCTGGCCACCACCACGTCGAAGCGGCCGGGCTGCAACACGAAGCGGGCGCTGAGGATGTCGATGTGCTGCTTGTCGACCGTCACCTCGGGGTAGCTTGTGGCCAGCGCGTCGGCGCGACCGTCCCACCACGGCATGCTGATGGCGATGCCATTGCTCTTGGTGGCCACCGTCAGGTGCTTGCGCGGCCGCGACTGGGCCAGGTCGAAGGCGTACTTCAGCACGCGGTCCGTGCCGAATCGGCTGAACACCGACTCCTGGATCACGATCTCCCGGTCGGTGCCCGGGTACATCACGCCGCCCAGGTTGGTGTATTCGCCTTCGGTGTTTTCGCGCACCACGAAATAGTCGATGTCGCCGGCCCGGCGCCCGGCCAGGGGGCATGGCACGCCCTCGAAGAGGCGCACCGGGCGCAGGTTGATGTACTGGTCGAACTCGCGCCGAAACTTCAGCAAGGACCCCCACAACGACACGTGGTCTGGCACCGTGGCGGGCCAGCCGACGGCGCCGAAGTAAATCGCGTCGTGGCCTTGCAGCTGCGCTTTCCAGTCGTCCGGCATCATTTGGCCGGTGGCGGCGTGGTGGTCGCAACTGGCCCAGTCGATGGACGTGGTCTCCAGCGGAATGTCAAAGCGGCGGGCCACGGCGTGCAGCACGCGCAGGCCTTCGGGCATCACTTCCTTGCCGATCCCGTCACCGGGAATGACGGCAATCTTGAAGGGTTTTGGCATGGTGGTCTCCTGGTCGAGGCTGGGTATCGTAGTGCCCCATGACACCGCTGCGCCCTGGTTCCTCCCCTTCGTCTTCCCATGTCCATTTCTGGGCCACTGCCGCGGTGGTGGTCCTGTTCGCCACCGCCTGGGCGCCCGGGGCGGCGGCTCAGTCGGCCAGCGAGAACCCGGCGGGCATCGACTGGGTGCCCGTGGGGGGGTTTGAGATCGCCCGCACCGAAACCACCGTGGGCCAGTTCCGCCGACACGCGCAGGCCACCGGCGTGCGCACCCGGGCCGAGCGCCAGGGCGGTGGCCAGGTCTACGAGGCCGGCTGGACCACCAAGCCGGGCTGGACCTGGCAAACCCCGTTCGGGTCCGGGGGCCGCGCGGCCGACGACGAGCCGGCCGTTCACCTCGACTTCGACGAAGTCGGCGCCTTTTGCCGCTGGGCGGGCGGCCGCCTGCCGACCGACGCCGAATGGACCACCGCCGCCTACCTGGAGCAGCGCCCTTCCCCACCCGCGCCCTTCACCGCGGGCAAGCGCCACGCCTACCCCAGCGGCGACTCGCCCGCCGGCGCGCAGTGCCTGGGCGAATGCGGTGGCGAGGCCCGCGGCCGGGCCATCGCCCACGGGGCCGCGCTGCTGCGCGGCCACGGCCACGCCCGCGTCACCGCCACGCCCGCGGGCGTCAACGGCCTGCACGACATGGGCGGCAACGCCTGGGAATGGGTGGACGAGCCCCGCGCGGCCGCGCCCGGCACCGAGCGCCGCACCCGCGGCGGCTCGTGGTGGTACGGCGCCGCGCAGATGCGCGAGGACCACCTGCAGTCCAAACCGCCACAGACGACCGTGGTTTACATCGGGTTTCGGTGCGCGCGCGACCGTCGGCCTTGACCGGCGGCCACCGGCCAACCGGCGCCGTGCCCCCGAGCGTCGACCCCATGACCGCCGCCATCGTCACGGTCATCGTCACGGACACCCCGACCGCCCCGGGCCCTTATGCGCTCAGCGTCTATGCACATCGGTTGTTCTGAGTTCCTCGGCCGTGGCCAGGTCCCTAGACTCGCGGTTTTGAATGGAAGCCGCCCTCCTGCCGCACGCCCATGAATGCCGTTCTCGCCACCGCCCAGCCCGCCGCACCCACGGCCCTTCGCTTTGACATCCGACCTTTCGGCGGTCCGCTGGGCGCCGAAGTGCTCGGGCTCGACCTGAACCAGCCGCTGACCGACGCCGAGTTCGCGGCCCTGCACCGGGCCCACCTCGACCACCATGTGCTGGTGTTTCGTGACCAGCGCATCACGCCGCAACAGCAGATCGACTTCAGCCGCCGCTTCGGCCCGCTGCAGATTCACGTGCTGCACCAGTTCCTGTTGCCCCAGCACCCCGAGGTGCTGATCGTCTCCAACATCGTTGAAAACGGGCAGCCCGTGGGCCTGGGCGACGCCGGTCACTACTGGCACTCGGACCTGTCCTACAAGGAAAAGCCCAGCCTGGGCTCGATGCTGCACGCGCAGGAGCTGCCCGCCGAGGGCGGCGACACGCTGTTTGCCAACATGCACCTGGCCTGGGACACCCTGCCCGACGACCTGAAGCACGCGGTCGAAGGCCTGCGCGCCGAGCACTCCTACCTCGCCAAGTACGAGGAACTGCGCGCCCGCAACCCCTGGCGCCCGAAGCTCAGTGACGAGCAGGTGGCGCAGGTCAAGCCCGTGGTGCACCCCGTCGTGCGCACCCACCCGGAAACCGGCCGCAAGGCCTTGTTCGTCAGCGAGCACTTCACCACCCGCATCGTCGACGTGCCCGAAGACGCCGGCCACGCCTTGCTGGCGCAGCTGTTCGCGCACAGCGTCCAGCCACGGCACGTGTACCGCCACCAGTGGCAGCCGCACGACATGGTGTTCTGGGACAACCGGTCACTCATGCACCTTGCGGCCGGCTGCCCGGACCACCTGCGCCGGCGCCTGTACCGCACCACCATCGAGGGCGACGCGCCCTTCTGATCCGGCGCCTGCGAGCGCCCCCGCCTCCCCCGCCCGACCCGCTGACCCGCCGTGCCACCGCACGCGCGTTGCCGGCTGGGCCGCGCCATGCCTTGCGAACCTTGGATCCGCCATGCCCCGATTGAACCCGCCTGCCCTGATCGCTCCCAGCACCACTTCCACCACCGCCGGCCCCCCAACGCGACGCCGCGCCGCGCGCGCCGGCTTGGGCCTGCTGGCCGCCGCACTCGCCGCCACGCTGGGCTTGGCCACCGCCCCCGCCCAGGCCGAGGGCAAGTTGCGCATCGCCGAGCAATTCGGCGTGGTCTACCTGCTGCTGAACGTGGCCCAGGACCTGGACCTGATCGAGAAACAGGGCAAGGCCCAGGGCATCGACATCCAGGTCGAGTTCGTCAAGCTGTCGGGCGGCCCCGCCGTCAACGACGCCCTGCTGTCGGGCGCGATCGACATCGCCGGCGCCGGGGTGGGCCCGATGCTCACGCTGTGGGACCGCACCGCCGGCCGGCAAAACGTGCGCGGCGTGGCCTCGCTGGGCAACTTCCCGTACTACCTGGTCACCAACAACCCGAAGGTCAGGACCATCGCGGACTTCACCGACCAGGACCGCATTGCCACGCCGGCGGTCGGCGTGTCGGTGCAGTCGCGCGTGTTGCAACTGGCCTCGGCCAAGCTGTGGGGCGACGCGCAATACAACCGCCTGGACAAGCTGCAGGTGGCCCTGCCCCACCCCGAGGCCACGGCCGCCATCATCAAGGGCGGCACCGAGGTCACCGCGCATTTCGGCAACCCGCCGTTCCAGGACCAGGCCCTGGCCGGCAACCCCAACGCCCGCATCGTGCTGAAAAGCTACGACGTGCTGGGCGGCCCGTCGTCGGCCACCGTGCTTTACGCCACCGAAAAATTCCGCAAAGACAACCCCAAGACCTACAAGGCGTTCATCGACGCGCTGGCCGAGGCCGCGCGCTTCATCAAGGCCAACCCCGAGAAGGCCGCCGACATCTTCATCCGCACCAACAAGTCGAACATCGACCGCGCCCTGCTGCTGAAGATCATCCAGAACCCCGAGGTCGAATTCAAGCTGACGCCGCAAAACACCTTCGCGCTGGCCGACTTCATGCACCGCGTCGGCAGCATCAAGACCAGGCCGGCCAGCGCGCGCGACTACTTCTTCGACGACCCGCACAACGCGGGCGCCCACTGAGCCGGCAGCGCCCCATGGTCAACGTGACCCCTGTGCTGCACCCCGTGCCCACGTCCCCACCCACCGCGGCCTTGCCAAAGCCGGTGCTGGAAGTCGACCAATTGAGCCTGGAGTACGCGACCGGGCGCCACGTGGTGCGGGCCACCCACCGCGTGAGTTTCGAGGTTCACCGCGCAGACCGCTTCGTGCTGCTGGGCGCCTCGGGCTGCGGCAAGTCGTCGCTGCTGAAGGCGGTGGCGGGCTTCCTGCCCGCGCGCGAAGGCGAGATCCGCCTGAACGGCGTGCCCGTGCGCGACCCCGGCCCCGACCGCATCGTCGTCTTCCAGGAGTTCGACCAGCTGCCGCCGTGGAAGACGGTGCTGGCCAACGTGATGTTCCCGCTGCTCGCCACGCGGCGCCTGCCCAAGGCCGAGGCCCGCGACCGCGCGATGGACATGCTCGGCAAGGTCGGCCTGGCCGATTTCGCCCACGCCCACCCGCACACCTTGTCGGGTGGCATGAAGCAGCGCGTGGACATCGCCCGGGCGCTCGCCATGCAGCCCAAGGTGCTGCTGATGGACGAGCCCTTCGCCGCCTTGGACGCCCTCACCCGACGCCGCATGCAGGAAGAACTGCTGGCCTTGTGGGACGAGGTGCGCTTCACGCTGCTGTTCGTCACCCACTCCATCGAAGAGGCCCTGGTCGTGGGCAACCGCATCCTGGTGCTGTCGCCGCGGCCCGGCCGGGTGCGCGCCGAGCTGAACAGCCACCAGCACGGGCTGCACGACGTGGGCAGCGCGGACTTCCAGGCTCAGGCGCAGCGCATCCACCGGCTGCTGTTCGACGACGCCACCGCCGCGGGGCCAACCGCATCCGTGGCCGCCGCGGGCCCAGCGCTGGCCACGCCCGCCAGCGCCGCGGTTCACAAGCTGGCCTCCCCCCTGCGCCAAGGACGCGCCGCATGATCAGCCCGCCGATCCGCGCCGAAATCGAACACCCGCTGCCGCCCCTGGGCGACCTGCAGCCCGAGCGGCCACTGGGCTGGGGCGAACGCGTGTGGCGGGTGGCCGCCGTGCGCAAGTCGCTGATCTTGCTGGTGCTGGCCAGCGCCTGGGAGCTGGCCGCGCGGCTGGCTGGCAACGACCTGCTGCTGCCCGGCTTCGCACAGACTGCGCGCGCCCTGGTGGACGGCATCGGCAGTGGCGAGCTGCCGGCCAAGGCCGCCATCTCACTGGGGCTGTTGGCGCAGGGTTACGGCATCGGCATCGTGCTGGCCTTCTTGCTGACCGCGCTGGCGGTGGGCACCCAGCTGGGCCGCGACCTGCTGAGCACGCTGACCGCGATGTTCAACCCCTTGCCCGCCATCGCCTTGCTGCCGCTGGCGCTGGTGTGGTTTGGCCTCGGCCAGCTCAGCCTGGTGTTCGTGCTGGTGCACTCGGTGCTGTGGCCGCTGTCGCTGGCCACCTACGCCGGCTTCCAGGCGGTGCCGCCCACGCTGCGCATGGCCGGGCGCAACTACGGGCTGCGCGGGCTTTCATATGTGGCGCAGGTGCTGGTGCCGTCGGCGCTGCCGGCCATCTTGTCGGGCCTGCGCATCGGCTGGGCGTTTGCCTGGCGCACCTTGATCGCGGCCGAGCTGTTCTTCGGCGCCTCGTCGGGGCGCGGCGGCCTGGGTTGGTACATCTTCCAGAACCGCAACGAGCTCTACACCGACAAGGTGTTTGCGGGCCTCGCCACCGTGATCCTGATCGGCCTGATGGTCGAAAGCCTGGTGTTCGACACGCTGGAGCGGGTGACGGTGCGGCGCTGGGGCATGCAGCGCTGAACGCCGCCCGTCAGCCCGGCAGGTGGCGCTTCAGGCAGGCGGCGAGGTCGTCCTGCTCCAGCGGCTTGGCGAGGTAGTCGTCCATGCCGGCCAGCAGGCAGGCTTCGCGGTCGCCCTGCACCGCGTTGGCCGTCAAGGCGATGATCGGCAGGCGCGAGCGCGTTCGCCGCAGCGTGCCCTCGATGGCCCGCCAGCGCCGCGTCGCCTCCCAGCCGTCCATCACCGGCATCTGGCAGTCCATCAGCACCGCCTGCAGCGCTGGCGCGCTGTCGTCCTGCAGCCGCGCGACGGCGTCGGCGCCGTTGTTCACCACCTCCACCGTCAGGCCCAGCGCCTCGAGCATGGCCTGGGTGATCAGCACGTTGACCGGGTGGTCTTCGACCACCAGCACGCGGCCGTGCAGGTCGCCTTCGTCCGGCGTGAGCCCGGGCGACGGCGCGGTGGCGGGTCCTGACGCGGACCCGGTCTGACCTTCGTCGGGCGCGCAAGGCGTCAACGGCAGGCTCAGCTCGAAGCGCGCGCCGGGCCCGTCCTGGTCCACACAGCGCAGCTCGCCGCCCATGGCGCGCGCGATGTCGCGGGAGATCGTCAAGCCCAGCCCGGTGCCCGCCTGCGGATGGTCGGCCGACGAGCCGGCCAATTGCTCAAAGGCGTTGAACACCCGCTCGCGGTCGGCCTGCGCGATGCCGCGGCCGGTGTCGGTCACGGTCACTTGCAGGTTGCGCGTGGGGGCAAGGTCCACCGTGTGATCCACCGCGTCGACCGCGGCAGCCCCGCCCGCATCCACCACCGCCAGGCGCAGCGTCACCTCGCCGACGCTGGTGAACTTGATGGCGTTGCCCAGCAGGTTGTGCAGCATCTGCTTGAAGCGCGCCTCGTCCAACATCGCCCAGCGCGGCAGGTTGTCGGCCAGCGTCACCCCGAAGCGCAGGCCCTTGCCCTCGGCGATCGGGCGCAGCAGTTCGGCCACCTCGTCGATGGTCGTGGGCAGGTCCACCCGCGTGGGCGTGATCACCAAGCGGCCCGACTCGACGCGCGCCATGTCCAGCAGGTCGCTGATGATCACGTGCAGGTGGCGCGCCGACTGCGTGAGCACGCTCAGCTGGTGCTGCTGGTGGGCGGTGACACCGCCCTGGTGCAGCAACTGGGCCATGCCGATGATGCCGTTCAGTGGCGTGCGCATCTCGTGGCTCACGGTGGCGAGGAAGCGGCTTTTGGCCTGGTTGGATTGCTCGGCCAGTTGCAGCGCCTGCTGACGCTGGTCGGCAATCAAGGCGTTTTGGTGGCGCAGGCGCAGCAGCTCGCTCAGCCGCCGGTCCAGGCGCTGCGCTTCCATCCACAGCAGGCCCATCAACACCAGCATGCTGACCCCCGTGACCACCGACACCAGCGTGCCCTGAGCGCACTGCACCACCGCGTTGGGCAACAACACCATGCCGACGAACAAGCCACTCGCCCGAAAGTCGCTGGCCAGCGAGAACACCGACAACGCCGCCACCGCCACCAGCGCCGTCAACAACACAATGGCCAGCTGAGGCTCGGCCAACGGGGCCAGCAGCCAGCCCATGGCACTCCAGGTCAGCGACTCCAGCCCCATCAGCGCGATGAAACGTCGCCAGCGGGCGGGCGTGGCCACCGACTCCAGCGGCGCGGACAAGAAGTTGCGGCAGTCCCACAGCCGCACCGTCACCAGCAGCAGGCGCACAGCGGTCCAGGCGGCCAGCGTCGGGCTGCCAATTTCCGACCACAAGGCCCAGGTCAGCGCCAAGGTGAACATGCCCCCGGCCGCGACGGGCCGCGGCGACAGGTGAAACAGCTGGCGCATTTGCACCAGCGCCACCGCCCGCTCGATCGGGTCGCCGTCCCCGGGCACGGCCACTGCGGGCCCGGTCGGGTCGGCCGCCGGCTGGCCATGGGGTCGTTTCCGCCCGGGCCAGGGGGTTGAGCGCGGGGGGCGGGAAGAAGGTGACTGCACGGCGACCAATTTAAATGCTACATACGATATCAATGATTTCGGTGTTTGCTGCTCTGCATTGAGGCGCGGGGCGTGCCGTGGGGTCGCTGGGGCTTGCTGAGGCCTCTGTGGGGCCTCCTTTGGGCATCTTTGGGGCCTGTCCGGGGCCCCATTGGGTCGTCCACGCCAGGCTGAAGACGGCAGCCGCCGGCACAATCAAGGCGATGTCCATGCCACCACCATCTCAGCCTCGGCCATCTCCCCGCACCGCACCGTCGCCATCCAGCTTGGCCGACCTGATGGGGCAGTTTCCCGCCACGGGTCGATTGGCCATGGTACTGCTCAGGTCCGCGCGCGGTGTCCCCGCGGATCGGGTGGATCAGGCCACGGCCATCGCCGGCCACGGCCTGGACGGCGACCGCGCCGCGCGCCGTCAGGGCATGGCCCCAGGCGGCAAGCGCCAGGTCACGCTGATTCAGGCGGAGCACCTGCCGGTGGTGGCGGCCCTGCTGCAACGCGCGTCCGTGGACCCGGCGCTGCTGCGCCGCAACCTGGTGGTGTCGGGCATCAACCTGATCGCCGCCCGCTCACTGCTGCGCGGCCAGGGGCTGCTGCTGCACATCGGCGACAGCGTGGTGCTGGAAGTCACCGGCCCGTGTGAGCCGTGCTCCAAGATGGAGGCGGTGCTGGGGGTGGGGGGTTACAACGCCATGCGTGGGCATGGCGGGGTCACGGCGCGGGTGCTGGTGGGGGGCGCGCTGAGGGCGGGCGATCCGGTGTCGTGCCGGACCGGGCGTGCACGAGACCCCTCGTCGGTGGCTCAGTTGGACCTGTGTTGACCGCGCCGGGTCAAGCCCGGCGAGAGACCCTTAAAGTTCAGGCGTCGCGTCCTGCTTGTCGGGGCGAAACGTCCGAGTCCAAGCCCACGTCGCCCGCGCGAAACACCAGCCACCGTGGTGCCCTGAACTGCACTATGCGGCGGTAAAAACCCACGTACACCGCCAGGAACACCACCAGGAAAACGCCGCACATCAACGTGCTGTGGCGAAACACCAGGGCCGGGATGACCGAGATCACGCACAGGGTCCAGAGGTAAGGCGACGACATCGAGTTGCGCCGCGCTTTCGACGAGGGCGACGCGTCCAAGTCGCGCCGCATCAAGCGCTTGTAGATCAGCGTGTGCAGGTGCATGCCATCCGCCTCGCTGGGCGACATGCTGCGCAGGACCCGGCGCCGGTAAATCGAGAACATGGTCTCGACCAGCGGGTAGGCACAAATCAGAATCGGGCACAGCGGCGACACCGTGGGGTTGCGGTACACCAGCAGCAAACACAGCTCGGCGAACACAAACCCGATGAGGTAAGCACCGCCGTCACCCAGGAAAATCAAGCCCGCCGGGAAATTCCACACAAAGAATCCCAGCACGGCGCCCAAGGTGATCAGTGCGAACGTGCCCACCATGCTGTCGCCTTCCGAGAAGGCCACGAACGCCAATCCCGCGAGCATCAGCATCATGCACATCGATGCCAGGCCATTGAGGCCGTCGATGATGTTGATCGCGTTGGTCACGCCCGACACCAACACCACCGTGACCAGCACGCTGATCGGCCACCACTGAAGCAGAAAGTCGACGCCCGGGATGCCGGAGCGCTGAACCACGGCGTCCAGCAGGTAAATGCCCATGCCTGCGCCGACCGCGGTGACGGCGAGGCGGGTGTTCGGCGACACGCGCTTGCTGAGGTCTTCGTACAGCCCGATGCCGAACGCGGGGGCCGCACAGGCGAGCAGCGTCCAGTACATCGGCAGGTCCAGGCGGTCCAGTGCCAACATCAAGGCACCGCTGATCAGCATTGCCACCGCGATCGACACGCCGCCAATGCGAGGCACCGGGTGGCCGTGCAGCTTTTGCGGGCCGCTCAGGTCGAAGTCGCCGGAGACGTGGGCGTGCCTGTCTGCACTGCGAATCACGACCAGGGTGACGAGCAATGAAACGACAAAACTCAAGATGAGGAACAGACCTGTCATGAAGGCGGTCAAGTTGGCTTAGCGATGCGTCGAACAGCCTGCAAGTGTCTCACGCCACCCGTGACAATCCGCAGCGAACGTTGTGACGCGGATGCAACGTTTCGCCGGGGGTTTCATCAATCAATGCTTGAAAACTTCATTGGCACTGATGACCGCGCCACCGTTGCGCCGCCTCGCGCACATTGGCGGCCAGCCGGGGCCAAAGCGGCTCGGGCAGGTCGTGCCCCATGCCTGAAATCAAGTCCAGCTCGGCGCCTGCAATCCGCCTTGCCAGATCTGTGCCAGCAGCGGGTGGCACCAGCGGATCAGCGTCCCCGTGAATCACTTGGGTGACCGCCTTGATCGACGGCAGCAGGGGCGTTCGGTCGCCGTCCGCGGCAATCGCCACCAGCTGCCTCACCACGGCGCGCGGCCGGTGGCTGCGATGAACGGCCGCACTGATGCGCCGCCGCAGGTCCACCGGGTTGGGCGGGTAAGCGGGGCTGCCGATCAGGCTGTAAATGTTGGCCATGTGTTCCACCAGCTCGTCGTGGCTGGCACGCGGTTTCGGGCGGTTCAACAAGGCCTGGGTCACCTTCCAGCGTGGCTTGGGCAGGTGGCGCGCACCGCTGGTGGTCATCATCAGGCTCAGGCTGCGCACTTTGTGCGGGTGCCGCGCGGCCAGGTGCTGCGCCACCATGCCGCCCATCGAGGCACCGCAGACGTGGGCGGAGGTCAGCTTCAGGGCGTCCAGCAGCGCGGCGGTGTCGTCGGCCAGGTCGGCCAGCCGATAAGCCGGGCTCAGCGGCAGACCCAAGCCGTGGCGCACCGTTTGCAGCAACAAATTCGGCGTGCCGGCCGCGTCAAACGACTGGCTGAGCCCGATGTCGCGGTTGTCGAAGCGAATCACCCGAAAGCCCGCTCGCAACAACTCGTCCACGAACCCGTCGGGCCAAGCCACCAGTTGCATGCCCAGGCCCATGATCAGCACCAAAGGCTGGGCCCGGGTCGGGCCTTGGTCGTCGACTTCGAGCGTGACGCCGTTGGCGTTGACTTGCATCGGCCGGCCGTCAGTGCGCGGCCGCGCCGGTGCGGAAAAACCACCGCCGCGCGCCCACGGCCTCGAACGGACGCCACGTGCCTTCGGCCTGCGCCAGGCGGTCGGCCACGGCGTACAGCGCCAAGGGGTTCATCGCCATGCCGATGTGGCTGGCTTGAAGCTCGATGTTCTCGGTCAACGGCCCGGGCTGATTGACGCTGCAGCGCCACGCCACCACCCCGTCGGTGCGCGAGTAGATCGACGTGGTGGGCACCGGGGGCGCCTGCCGAATCTGGTCCACCAACGCGGGATCGTGGGTCGATTGACCGCTGACCAGCTCGTAAAACCGCCATGCGTTCGTGGCCTTTGGGTGCCCGGTGAACGGGGTGCCGAGCGTGATGACGCTGCGCACCAGGTCAGGCCGCTCTTTGGCCAATTCGCGCGCGTAGATGCCGCCGAGGCTCCAGCCAATCAGGCTCACGCGCCGGCCGTGCTGGTCGTGCAAGGCCTGCAGCTGATCGCGCGCCTTGGCCAGCACGCCTTTGCGCGGGCCGAAATTGAAGCCCTGCTTCCAGGGGTGGGCGTCGTAGCTCCGGTCCTTCAAAAAGTTGCGCAGCGTCAGGGTGGTCAAGTCGTTGGCGCCCAAGCCCGGGTACACGATGACCGGATGCCCGTCCCCCATCGGCAGGCGCCGAAGCCACGGGGTGGCCGCCACCGACGCCGCCCACTCCCAGGGCGCCCTGCCCTCCAACATCAGCAACATCGCGCCCGGTGCCCGCAGCGCGGCCGGTGCGGCGTCGTGGGGCGTGGTGGTGTCCTTGTTGGTGCGAAGCAGGCTCATGGCGGCGTCCATCGGATCGACCTGCGATGGTAGCCCCGCAACGCTGCCCCAAACCGGGGCAAGTTAGGCAGTGCTCTCAAGGCAACGCTGGGGGCGTCACGGGTTGCGCCAGGGCATCAGCTTGCGGTACCACGGCGTGCCGTGGTCGCTGGCCTCAGACCGCTCGCCCGTGGGGCCGTTGCGCAATCCTGGCGGCGGCACCGTTTCAGCAGGGTCCACGTTGTCGAGGATGGCCTGAGGCCGGTCGTAGACCATGCGGTTCGCCTCCTCGCGGCCCAGCATGGACGCCACCCGCTCCACCGCATCGGCCATCTTCGGGCTGCGCATGTTGGTGGTGTGAGCGTCGCTGGCCACGATGTGCACCAGGCCCTCGTTCAACAGGCGCTCGCTCCAATACTTGGCCCGCTTGCCGAACTTGCCCATCAGCGCGCCGGCGGTGATCTGCATCCACACGCCACGGTGGGCCAAAGCCACAAAGGTGTCGTACTGCTGCTCAATCCACACCAGGCGCTCAGGGTGCGTCAACACCGGGTGGTAGCCCGCCGCCATGATTTCGAAGACCGACGACTCGAAAAACGGCGGCGCCACATGGTGCGAGGGCTCCAGCAAAAAGTAGCGCGACCCGTTGAGCGTGGGCACCCGCTTGGTCTTCAGCCCGTCCAACAGCTCGGGCACCAGGTGCGCATCGGCGCCCACCATCAGCTTCAAGGGGATCTTGTACACGTCCAACGCGGCCTGCAGCTTGTCCCGCTCGGCGTGAATGCCGTCGCTGTGGTTCATGTACAGGCCGGGATAGATGTGCGGCGTGCAGGCCATGATGGTCGTGCCATCGGCCACAGCGATGCGCGCCATCTCCAGCGAGGTTTCGAGGGATCCTGAGCCGTCGTCGATGGCGGGCAGGATGTGGCTGTGCAGGTCGATCATCCCTTGTCTCCGCCGGTCGCGACTGGCTTAAGCTCAAACCGATCAAAATAGACGAAGCCGCTCATTCCCGCGTTCGCTTCCCCTGGTGAAGTTGCCTCCAATTGCAGCTTTATCGCTTGGCCACATTCTGACGGGATCCGCACATCCATGGTGAATCCCGTCCATTTGCGCTGGCTGTCCTTGATGGGGTCGGTCTGTGCCAATCGGTCTCCGCCACTGGCGCATCGAATGGCCCAGACCAGGCCGTCCGTGGTGCGGAGGCGGTCCGCCATGTACTCACCGTTGAACTGATACCGCGAACCGAATACCACCACCGTCTGGCTGACCATCGGCTGGGGCACTGCCGCACGACCTGTCAACTCAACTTCCAGCATCGAACCCGGATCGGGCGAGGCTGAGGCTTGTCTGACTCGCATGCCCACCACGCCCGTGGTGGCTTCTTTCCATCTCCAGTCGAAGACCCGCTGCGTGGTGCGGGTGTCAAAGCCGCCGTTGAACAGGCCCTCCGGGACGCCGTCCTGCAGTCCGACCCACAAGGAGTAGGCGTCAAAAATGTCCCCTGTTGACGCAAGGCTGTCGATCATTACCAGGGCCGTCTCGGGCTTCATGACGCCCAGACGAAGCCCTTCAAGGACAAAGCGCTGAACAGACTGCGGGGGCACGGTCGAATTGATGGAATTGACCGTCAAGTCCAGCCACGTCGAGTCTTTGGTCAACGTTGCAAGTACGCTGGCCTGCGATTCCTCCGCCGCCATCATTCCGATCAAAGGGCGGATCGCTGCGTAGTTTCCGCGCTCCACTGACTGGGTCAGTGCCCGCGCTGCCGTCGGCCAATCTTTCGCTTTTATGGAAGCTTCGGCTTCTACAGCCAACACGAGGTTGTTGTACGGGTTGAACTTCTTGGCAACAGGCAACACTTCCAATGCGCGCGGATCATTTCTCACCCAAAGGGCGTGCAGCAGCCTCGCCAGGGCTCGGCTGTCCCCCGGGTTGTGTCGCAAGTGCTCGTAGAAGACGTCGGGCGGGACATCAGCCGAAGCGCCAGCCGGGTAGGCGGAACAACCGTGGTCGAACGGCCACTCTCCCAACCAGCATCCGCGCGCCAGTTGCATGGGCACTGCCACGCTCATCACCCATGCTGCCAAGGCGAGAGCCACAGCAAGTACCGCGAAGTACACCGCTCGCGGCGAATGGAGGCGTTTCAATCCTCTTCCTTCATGTTCAGTGATGCTAGGAAAGTCCCATCCCGCAAACCCCAGAATTCGGCGTTGAGCTGGAAGGCCACCTTGCGCGACTCCGCCAAGTTGACATTGCGGGCTGTGATGATCACGCTGCCTTGCACCCGCATGACACCCGGGCGCACGTTGTCTTGCCAGTTCATGTTCTCGATGTTGATGTCCGGGTACTTGCGCATCAACTGGAGCGCTGGCTGGAGCAGGCTGCCCTGAACGTTCATCTCGGACAAGTAAGCATTGGTCGAACGCGCATTGGACGGTTTTTCAAGGGACATCAGGATGTCGGTCAGGTAGGACTTCGCGCGCACGGTATCCACCGGAAATCCCCCGCCGCCGATGCCACTGTTCCGCGTGCCCGACACCTGTGTCGCCGCCGGTGTGCTCGCCACCGACGGCGCTGGCGCGGGCGCCGCAGTCGGCCTGACGGGCGCCTGCTGGGGTCCAGGCGGTGTGGCCGCTGGTGCCGTTGGCATGGCGGTCGCGATGGTGACCGTGGCAGGGGGTGTCGACCGCGGTGCTGCGACGGGGTTGTTGGCTAACGTTGGCGCAGCTTCAGTGCCGGCTGGCCGTTGATCGGCCCACCCGAACATGTTTCCCAGGTGCCGAAGCTGTGTGTTTGCAGGAGGCGCTGTTTGTGGCTCCGCCGGCACCGCGCTGGTCGGGGAAGGCGATCCGGATGTTGTGGAAGGCTGTGCAGAACCCGCATCGGCCATCGCCAGTTTCGGCGTTGGAAGCGGCGGGCTGCGTGCGGGGTCTGGCCTTGGCTGCGAAGGCAGAGGACGGCCGTCGGTCATCCTGACGACACCAGTCGCCGATTCGCCTGGGTTGAACCGGCCCGACTTGTCGAGAACCGCATCGGCGGCCCCCTCCTCAGCGCTCGTTGACCGTGCCACGATCATCGCGGTGCTGCTTTGGGAACTCACGGCCGCCCACGCCAACAGCACGAGTCCGACGACACCAAGACAGGTCACCGTCAAACCTGCGCGCATCATCAGCGGGTGACGTGCGACCCAGGACTGCCATCGTTCACCCCAAGTAGAGCGCAGCTCGATGCGCTTGATTGCAGCACCACCGGGTGGCGCCGTGCCGCCAAGCTCCCGCCTTGCAAGCACCGCGTCGTAGCGATGGCGAAGCTCGTCGTCGCTCAAAACCTCATACGCTCGATTCACCGTGCCCGCAGCCGTGGTGGGCAGGCCAGCCACGCCCACATCGGGGTGCGTCAATCGAATCAGCGATCGGTACCGTGCGCGAAGAACTTCCGCGTTCAACGGGCCCGACGTGAGCCCAAGGACCTCGTAATGGTTATTGCCCGGGGCAAAGCAAGCTCGTTGAACGAAGAGCACCGCGGCGTCCCGCAATGCTTCTGCTCTGTCTGACAGGCTCTCGGGAACCTTGCCCAAGGCCCAGCTTGCGATGATCTCGATCTGCTCGTACAGCTCGCGCGGTTCGCGCAGTCGTACCGGGAAATTGCCGGGTGCTCGACCGAACTCCTCGAGCAATGCGGCGAGTTCACGGGGCGTTGTGTCGACCGCGGTCACTGGATCACCCTTGCTTCATCGTGGGCTCGACCACCTCGGTGCCCCTGCCGCGTTTCGAACTGGGCTCTTTGTCTGCCGTGTAGCCGTAATAGCTTTCATAGGTGTAATAGGCCGTGTTCTGCGCGGTCGTCTTGGTCAGAACAACGCCGCGCGGCACGATCCCAGCCATGCGCAGGCGGCGGAATGCGTCCTTGATGTGGCTCTTGCGCGTTTGGCTGGCCTGGGCCACATACAGCACCGACGGAATCTGGTTGCCCAGCACAATCGCGTCCGCCAAACCCAGCACCGGTGGGCCGTCGAAGATCAGATACTCCGCGCCTTGCGCCTGAAGCAGATCCATCAACTCGCCCAATTTCGGCCCGGTCAAAAGATCCACCGGGCTCGGTGGAATCGGACCAGCCGTCATCACGAACAAATTGGGGACGTCAGTGGCCCGAACCAAGTCACCTTGGGGGTGGTTGCCCGAAAGGTAGTTCGACAAGCCTTGGGTGTTGCCCAGCATCAGGAATTTGTGGACGGTCGGATTGCGCATGTCCGCGTCGACCAAAACCACCTTCGAGCCGAGCTGTGCAAAGTTGATGGCCAGGGCAAGCGAGGTGGTCGATTTGCCTTCGTTCTTGGTCGTGCTGGTGATCACCAGGCGACGCGGTGCGCCCTCAGCGGTCGAAAACTGAAGTGCCGTTCGAACCGAACGATAGGCCTCTGCCATGTGGCCGCGTGGGTCCTCGTGTGCCTGCAGGGCCATGTTCGCGCTGCTCGACCCGCTCGACTTCACCTTTGGAATGATGCCGAGCAGTGGCACAGACAACGTCTTTTCGACCTCATCAGCAAACTTGATCGAGTCGTCGAACGACTCCATGAGCAAGATCACGCCAAGGCCGAGCACGAGCCCAGCGACCAGCCCGCCAATGGCGTTGATGAGAACGTTTGGTTTGTATGGGAACAGCGGCACTTGGGCCTTGTCGACGATCTGGACGTTGTTGGTTTCCACGCCGCCCGCGACGCCAACTTCCTTGACCTGCTGGAGAAGTCCGTTGTAGAGCTCCCGGTTGGTATCAACCTCTCGCTTGTAGAGATTGAAGTCGACTCCCAGCTCCTGACCGGCGACGATTTCCTTGCGTGTTTCTTTCAGCCGCGCCCTGATCAATTCTTCCTGGCGTTTGGCAGTATCGAGCTGATTCTTCACCGATGCCAAAATGCCCTGAATTTCCGATGTGATCTTCGCGTCAAGGTCTTCGACCTGAGCCTTGATTTGCCGCATTTTCGGAAAATCCTCCTTGTAGACCTTGGAGTTCTCCTGGTACTCTGCATCTAATTTTGCACGCTGGGCTTTGTAAGCTTCGATGGTGCGGCTTTCAAGTACCTGTTTGGCGGTGTCTGGTCGCGATCGAATGGCTTCGTACTCGGACTCGATGCGAATCAAGTCCTGCTCGGCCTTGCTCAAAGCAGTGGAATACTCAACAAACGTCTGATTGATCACGTTCGTCTTTTCGTCGAGCGTCAGGATGTTTCGAGCGCGCGCGTAATCCTGCAATTTTCGTTCAGACTCCTCCAGTCGGGCCTTCGTGAGTGACAGCTGCTGCTCTAGAAAAGTCTTGGCATAGGACGATGATTCAAGCCGCCGTTCCAGATTGAGTGCAACGAACGACTGAGCCATGGTGTTGGCGATGCGCGCCGCGAGTTGGGGATCGGCATTTTCGACACTGACACGGATGACCCGCGACAATCGCAACTGTTCGACCTTGATGGTGCGCATGAACGCGTCGACCACCTCCTCACGGTTGAGTTGCTCGTCAGAGGTCGCAGACGCCTTGCTCATCTTGCCGTAGCTGTCCTTGACCTTGTCGACAATGTTGAAGAGCAACCCTGACCAACCGGTGCGGTCCTCCGATTCCTTTGTCGCTTGCTGTGGCAACGAGCCACCATCGCGGGGCCTGATGCCTGTCGGTGAGTTGAGCCCCTGCTTGTCAAGTCGCAGCTCGTCGATCACCCGCTCCGCCAGCACTCGACTCTTCAACAGCTCGAGCTGTGTGCCCATGGCGGTTCGTTCGTCCGAGTCTTGCGCGCCATCCTCCTGCTGCCCAAATTTCACGACCTTGGCCGCTCGCTTGTCCACCTGCAAGGTGGTCGCCGCCAGGTAGATCGGCGTGCGCACAAAGCTCAGCAAGATGGCCGCCAGCAACCCAACTATCACCATGGACACCAACATCAACTTGTGCTTGAGCACAAGCCGCCACAGGTCGCGCAGGTCGATTCCCGCTTCGTCGCTGGGCAAATCAGGTTGGGTGGCCGCCAGCCAGTTTTGAACAGCGCCTCCGGATTGCGCTGGGAATGCCAATGCACGTTGAGACGACGGCCGGTTTGCGGCACCGCTGTCCTTGCCCTCAGGCGTCGGTTGAAGTTCGTGGACCATTACAAGGATGTGGTTTGAAAAGCGGGCCGGTGCGTGGCGGTGTTTTCACGCCGAGCTGCCGCCATCACGGGCGCAAGCTGCCGTAGCTGGTGGCAAAGGGATTCAAGGTATCGATGATGTCGCGGAACAGCGAATCACGAAGCGCGGTTCGGCGGGTGTCTCGGTTCACTACGATCACGTCTTCGCCCTGGAGCACCGGGTCAGGCGATTCGCCTCGCCGGATCTTCATGGCGTCGTATTTCTCTACTTTGGACTCGCCGTTCTGGCTCACGCGAAACAGCATGATCTGTTCCATGTCGGCCAGCTGGGCCGCGCCGCCGGCGAGCGCCAAAGCGCGCAGCAAGGTGATCTGTCCGGTGAGAGGAAAGATGCCCGGCTTTTGCACGGCGCCGTCCACCGTGATGCGCTGGGTCGTGAACTCCTTGATGAAAATCGAAATTTGCGGATCCTGCAGATATTTCGACGCGTATTTCACGGCGATCAGCGCCTCAGCGTCCGACGGCGACATCCCTGCGACCTGCAGTTGGCCGATGAGTGGCAATGCAATGGCCCCCGATGCGTTCACCCGCACGGTGCGGTTCAATTCCTTGACCCCGAACACCTCGATGTCGAGCAGATCGTTAGACGCAATCTTGTAGTCCGCTCCGATGACGCTCGGTACGGCAAGGTTGACCACGGCAGGCTCTCCACCGACCACCGCCGGCGCGGCTGGGGCTGCAGGTGCTTCGCTGCGCGGCGCACCTTGGGGTTGGGCCCGCTGTGCCCAGGTTGCGGCGGGGCTGGCCAGCAGCAATGCTGCGGCGGCCAGCAGGCCCCACGACACGCGCCGTGAGCGCGAAATTGTTGAGATCATGCGATTACTCCTTCAGCGAACGGTTCGCAACGGTGTAGCGGAACACAACGAGGTCGCGCATCAACGGCGGCGGGCTCCCCGCGCCATTGGCCGCCTGAATGGACCCTGGGACACTGGCCGGAGGAATACCCCGAACAGGAATGCAGCGGTGATCGCCAGCGCAGGGATGTGCATGTTGAACTCCACCCGAGAGTGCAACAAGAAGGCGAGGAGTGAAATGGCCGCGAAAAGTTGCAAGCCGTTCGGCTCCCACGGCACCTGCCCAGATCGCGTGCCACGGACGATGATCAGGACCTGATGCCCGGCGACGATGACAGCCAAAGCGCACACCACCAAGCCAAGCACACCGGTTTCCATCACCAACTGGGCGTAGTCGTTGTGCGCATACGATACATACCCGATCGACTTGACGTCCTGAAACCGTGGAAAGACCGATTCGAAGGTACCCAGGCCGGACCCAAACGGCCAAAAGTGCCGTGCTGCGGCCTGCGTGGCCTCGGTATAGGTAGATCGAATCGACGCGTCAGCCGCCACGCGGTCTGACACGAATCTTTCAACGACATGGTCAAACCCCAGCGCATAACTTGCCACCAGGGCGATGCAGGCGATCGCGCATGCAGTTGCGAGCACCAACCGCCATTGCGCACCTGCGCCATTGTTGATGATGCGGCTGTGAACCGTCAGGGAAAACAAGGTGGCAACCCCACAAGCCACCAAGCCCGCACGCGATTGACCTCCAAGCAAGGCGAGGATCACGGCGAGGGCCCAAAGCACTAAGAGTGGAAAAAGCCACTTTCGACTCGACTCACCGTAAGAATGGAAGTTGTGGTTTGATTGGGCCGAGCTCACCACATAAAACCACAAAGGAATGGTCAGTGCAAAATAGTTTGCCAAGTGGTTTCTGTTATTGAATGTGCCAATCAACGAGCTGTTGAAGGTGGTTTCGAAGTAAAATGTTGAATCGGGCCCCTGCGCAGCTTGGAGCAACGCGATCAAGGCCTGTGCGAATACACCAGCCAGAATCAACCGTACCAAGATTTCAAGATCGCGCTGGCGAATTGTCAGACCGGCCAATGCTGCAGCAACCAGAGGCAAGCCGGCCCAAATCGATGCCCAAGTCGCCTGTGGGTTGGCAACTTTCAAGTTGGCAGGCCCTGAGACCAGTTGCTCGATCGCTGTCAAGTCGCTTTCGATGGTGCCGATGCCGGAGAGTTGTAGCCCTCCAACCCACAACGGACTGCACACCAGTAGGATCCGAAGGGACTTCTGCCAAGCTGGCGCAGTGTGAGGTTCCCCTGGAGCCGTCGCGCCCCCTGCTACCCGCCGTGCAATCCATTGCGCCAGCAATGAAGCGAACAGAATCAGGCTGATGCCGAGAAGAAAGATGAGGACGGCCTGCCGATTGCCGCCGCGAATGATCGGCGACGACATCAACAAACCGACGGCAGCAGCAAAGACGACCGCGTCGTGAAAACCTACAGCATCGGCAGTCGCTCGCACTCGCACCCCACACCCGTGAAATTCAATCTGCCCTGCCCGTCACCACCCTGGAGGCGTGATGCACTCCGCCAGCCTGGCGTGAGTCTCAACCAATGGAAAAGCATCGGGTGCGCGCTCTCGTCGGCCGTGGCGGCCGTCGCAAAGCACACTAGTCTACAGCAGCGCCTTTGCGCCGCAGGATCTTGCGCATCGCTGGTGTCGACTTGAGGCCTGCTTAGAGCGTCGTTCATGGCGGCCAGGGGCTGGGGCTGTCACTTACATGGGCGTGCTAGACTGTTCAAGTTCTTACGAACAGCGAGACGAGCGTCCCGCATGCGCTCGCAAGCGCGCGACGGACGCGCATTGCCGTTCAGCGACGTTGTCGAGTGCGCTTGGCAGCGCGACGGTAAGTGGCGATCTCGACAAGGCGCATCGCACTGCCCGGACCACCATGAGATCACCCAACAGTCGCCAATCCAAGCTCCAAGAAGATACATATTTCCGCGTGATGCGCATACTTCAGGAAAACCCCGACATCACGCAGCGCGAGCTCGCCGGGAAGCTGGGCATCAGCGTTGGCGGCCTCAATTACTGCATCAAGGCCTTGACCGAAAAGGGATTGGTGAAAATGCAGAATTTTGCCAATTCAAAAAACAAGTTTGGATATGTGTATGTGCTGACACCGAAGGGCCTCGTAGCGCGCGCGGCCATTGCACACCGGTTCCTCAAACGAAAAATGGAAGAGTACGACGCGCTCAAAGCCGAGATTGAGGCGCTCAAGTCAGAGATTGAACACCCCAACAGGGAAGGTAAAGACAGGGCATGACAATGAACATGAAGTCGATCTTGGTGACGGGCGCGGATGGGTTCATCGGGTCGCACCTGACGGAGTTGTTGGTGCGCGAAGGCTTCAAGGTCAAGGCGCTGTCTCAATACAACTCGTTCAATCACTGGGGCTGGCTTGAGGACATCGAGTGCCGTGACGACGTCGAAGTGCTCAACGGAGACGTCCGTGACCCGCATTACTGCAAGCACATCACGAAAGGGGTTGACACGGTCTTCCACCTGGCCGCATTGATTGCGATTCCGTACTCCTATGTTGCGCCGGACAGCTACGTCGACACCAATGTCAAGGGAACCCTGAACATTTGCCAGGCCGCGCTCGACAACGGCGTGCATCGGGTGATCCACACCTCCACGAGCGAGGTGTACGGCACGGCGCAGTACGTGCCCATCGATGAAAAGCACCCGCTGCAGCCCCAGTCGCCCTACAGCGCCTCGAAGATTGGTGCCGACGCGATGGCCATGAGCTTCTTCAATGCCTTTGACCTGCCCCTGACCATCGCACGTCCCTTCAACACCTACGGCCCGCGCCAATCGGCCCGCGCTGTCATCCCGACCATCATCAGCCAGATCGCCAGTGGCAAAAAGCAGATCAAGCTCGGAGACGTCAGCCCGACGCGAGACTTCAACTACGTGGCCGACACCTGTCGCGGCTTCCTGGCGCTGGCCCGGTGCGAGCAGGCGATCGGCGAGACCGTGAACATTGGTTCAAACTTCGAAATCACGGTTGGCGACACCCTGAACCTGATCCGCGAACTGATGGGCAGCGACGTCGAATTCCTGACTGACGAACAACGCCTGCGTCCAGGCAAGTCGGAGGTGTTCCGCCTCTGGTGCGACAACACCAAGATTCACGACCTCACCGGGTTCAAGCCCGCGTACGACATTCGTTCGGGATTGAAGGCGACGGTGGATTGGTTCACCCGGCCGGAAAACCTCGCCAAATACAAAGCTGACATTTACAACGTCTGAATCATGTTCGGCCCCTTGATCACCTTGGTACGCGACACGTACCAGACCCATGAGTTCATCCCGTTGCACGCTCCGGTGTTTGCCGGCAATGAGCGAGACTACGTGATGGACACGATTGAATCGACGTTCGTGTCCAGCGTCGGGGCATTCGTGGACCGCTTCGAGCATGACATGGCGGCCTACACCAGCAGCCCCCGCGCGGTGGGGACGGTCAACGGCACCGCCGCGCTCCACATGGCGCTGAAGCTTGCGGGTGTGGCAACCGGCGACTTGGTCATCACGCAGCCGCTGACCTTCGTGGCCACCTGCAACGCCATTGCCTACTGCAACGCCGAACCCGTCTTCGTCGACGTCGACCGGGCAACGCTCGGGCTGTCTGCGACCGCATTGGATGCATGGCTGTCGGAGCATGCGTTGATCGGGGACGATGGACTGTGCCGAGCGCGTGTGGGTGGGCGTGTGATCCGCGCCTGCTTGCCGATGCACACCTTCGGCATGCCTGCCGACCTGGACGGGCTGGTCGAGGTTTGCGGACGTTGGCGACTCGCGCTGGTGGAAGACGCGGCCGAGTCGCTGGGCAGCTTCTACAAAGGTCGGCACACCGGCACGATCGGGCTGATCGGCACACTGAGCTTCAATGGCAACAAGATCATCACAACGGGCGGCGGCGGCATGATTCTTGCCAACGAGGCGATTGGCGCGAAGGCCAAGCACCTCACCACCACGGCCAAGCGGCCGCACCCGTACGAGTATGTTCACGACGAAGTTGGCTACAACTACCGGCTGCCCAACATCAACGCCGCGCTGGGCTGCGCACAGCTGGAGCGCCTGGAGTCATTCATTGCGAGCAAGCGTGCGCTGGCTGCCCGCTACGAGGCGCACTTCCGGTCCAGTGATTTCCAGTTCATCACGGAACCTCCTGAGTGCCGTGCCAACTATTGGTTGAACGGGGTCGTGTGCAACAGCCGTGAAGACCGCGACGCCTTGCTCAAGGCAACGAACGACGCGGGGGTGATGACGCGCCCCATTTGGGCGCTGATGAACCATTTGCCGATCTACGCGGCCTGTCGCAAAGGCGACCTCGCCAACGCGGAGTGGCTGGAGTCTCGGGTGGTGAACCTGCCGAGCAGCGTTCCACCCGCTCTGTGACAGCACTCCCGCATGTGATGAAACGCTTTGGCATTTTCGGCACCTCGGGCATGGCACGCGAGGCGGGTGACATTGCGTTCTCACTTGGGTACTTGCCGCTGTATGTCGCCCGCGACGAGTCAACCTTGAAGGCATGGGAGTTTGCGTCTGAATCCATCCTTGAATCCGAGGTGGGTCTGTTCGCGGACATCCCGTTCGTCATCGGGGTCGGTGAAAATGCCGTGCGCGAGAAAATCGCCCAGCGATACCTCGGCGCGCTGAGCTTTTGTCCTTTGATCCACCCCACGGCCACCTTCGGCCGCGGTCAACGCGAACGGGTGGAAAGCGCAAGAGGCGTCATAGTATGTGCGGGTGTTCGTTTTACCAGCAATGTCATGGTTGGGGATTTCGCGATTTTCAACCAGAACGCCACCATCGCCCATGACGTTGATGTCGATCCCTTTGTCCACGTGGCGCCGGGCAGTGTCGTGTCAGGCAATGTTCACCTGGGCCTTCGGTGCTGGGTGGGCGCCGGTGCGGTGATCAACCAAGGCGACGTCGGCAGCAAGTTGTGCATCGGCAACGACACGGTCATCGGCAGCGGTGCCGTGGTCACGCGGTCCTGTGAGGCGAACGCGGTGTATGCCGGGGTACCGGCGAAGAGGATGACATGAAGACCTTGATCATTGCGGAAGCCGGCGTGAATCACAACGGGGACATGGCCACCGCCAAGCGCCTGATTGCCGCGGCGAAGGACGCCGGCGCCGACATGGTGAAGTTCCAGACCTTCAAGACCGCGAGCTTGGTAACCAGGGACGCCAGCAAGGCGAGCTACCAGAAGACCACGACAGGCGCCGACGAGTCCCAATACGACATGGTGCGCAAGTTGGAGCTGTCGCACGAGGCTCACCTGGAATTGATGGCCGAGTGCCGCCGTCATGACATCGAGTTCTTCTCGACCGCCTTTGATCGCGACAGCTTTGATCTGCTGGTGTCTTTGGGAATGCGGCAAGTGAAGATTCCCTCCGGTGAACTGACGAATCTGCCGCTGGTGCGTCACATGACCCGGTTGGGCCTGCCGGTGATGTTGTCGACCGGGATGGCGACATTGGGCGAGATTGACGCCACGCTGGACGCCATTGAACAGGCCGGCACGCCCCGGTCCAGGGTAACGGTGCTCCACTGCACCACCGAGTACCCGACCCCGATGTCGGACGTCAACCTGCGCGCCATGGTGACGATGAAGGCGGCCCTGGGCGTCGAGGTCGGCTATTCAGACCATACCCCGGGCATCGAGGTGCCGATCGCGGCGGTGGCGCTGGGGGCCACCGTCATCGAAAAGCACTTCACGCTTGACCGCAACATGCCAGGTCCGGATCACCAGGCCAGCTTGGAGCCTCGCGAACTCAAAGCGATGGTCGACGCCATCCGGCACATCGAGGTGGCACTGGGTGACGGTGTGAAGCGGCCATCGGCGAGCGAACTCAAGAACAAGCCCATCGCACGCAAGTCCCTCGTGGCACTGCGCCCCATTCAGGCCGGCGAAGCGTTCAGCCCGGACAACATCGGCGCCAAGCGTCCTGGGCATGGCGTGTCACCCATGCGCTGGGACGAGGTGATCGGCCGACCGGCACGCCGTGCCTTTGCCGCCGACGAACTGATCGAACCATGATCAGGCGCATCAGCGTGGTCACCGGCACGCGGGCCGAATTCGGCCTGCTGCGCTGGCTCATGGAGTTGGTGCGGGACGACGCCTCGCTCGAGTTGCAAGTGATCGCCACAGGCATGCACCTGTCCCCCGAGTTCGGCATGACTTACCGCGAGATCGAGCAGGCCGGCTTCGAGATTGACGCCAAGGTTGAAATGCTGATGAGTGCCGACACGGCCACTGGGGTGACCAAGTCGATCGGGCTTGGCGTCATTGGCTTTGCCGACGCAATTGCGCGCCTTCGACCTGACGTGATTGTTGTGCTGGGCGACCGGTTCGAGATCTTTGCCGCGGCCACGGCGGCACTGATCGCTCGGATCCCAGTGGCCCACCTGCACGGCGGAGAAACAACCGAAGGCGCTTTCGACGAAGCCATCCGACACTCGATCACGAAGATGTCGCACCTGCACTTCGTGGCCGCTGAGCACTACAGACAGCGCGTGATCCAGCTGGGTGAGCATCCTGAACGGGTCTTCCTGGTGGGCGGTTTGGGCATAGACGCGATCAAGCGGACGGCTCCCTTGCTGCGCGACGAGCTGGAAGCGTCGATCGGTTTCCAACTCAGGGCGCGGAACCTGCTGATCACGTTCCACCCGGTCACACTGGAGGGGCAAAGTTCGGCTCAGCAGATGTCAGCCCTGCTGGACGCGCTGGACGAATTGCAGGACACCGGCCTCATCTTCACAATGCCCAACGCCGACACTGGCGGGCGCGAGCTAGCGGCCATGTTGCAGGCCTACGTGAGCACACGCCCTCATGCCTGCCTGCACGCCTCCCTCGGCCAGTTGCGGTACCTCTCTTGCATGCACCTCGTCGACGGTGTTGTAGGCAACTCGTCCAGTGGACTCGCCGAGGCCCCAAGCCTTGGCGTGGGCACCATTGACATCGGCGACCGGCAGAAAGGCAGGCTGGCCGCGAGCAGCGTGATCCACTGCAAGCCGCTCGTCGATGACATCCGCATGGCGCTGAAAGCGCTGTTTGAGCCCGCCTTCAGGGCCGCGCTGCCTCGAACCCACAACCCCTATGGAAATGGTGGCGCCAGCGAGAAAATCGTCGAGGTCCTGCGCACCCACGCGCTCACTGGCCTCATCAAGAAATCGTTCTACGACCTGCCTGCGATGGCGGCCTGCGACAACCTGACGCATTCACGCTGATGACGAGCAAAAGCGACACCCAGATCTGGCGCAGCACCCTGCTGCCCCTCGGATCCTCTATCCAACAGGCCATCTTCAGCCTGGAGGCCTCCGGCATGCAGATCGTGCTGGCGGTAACGCCGGACCAGAAGCTGGCAGGGACCCTTACCGATGGCGACGTGCGTCGCGCCTTTCTCAAGGGTTCCAAACTGGACAGTCCCATCGACGAGGTGATTCACAAGACTCCACTCGTTGTGCCGCCCGACATGAACCGGGAACTGGTACTGCAACTGATGCAGGTCAACAAGATCCATCAGCTCCCGGTTGTCGACGGCGAAGGGCACGTGGTCGGCTTGCACGTTTGGGACGCGGTCATCGTGCCGGAGACGCTGGAAAACATGATGGTCATCATGGCCGGCGGCAAGGGCACTCGCCTTCGTCCCCATACCGAGAATTGCCCGAAGCCCATGCTGGAAGTGGGTGGTAAACCCATGCTCGAACACATCATCGAGCGGGCCAAGCGAGACGGGTTCCAGAATTTCCTCGTGTCCTTGCATTACCTCGGCGAAATGGTCGAAGACTATTTTGGCGCTGGCGAGCGTCTCGGTGTTCGCATCGGGTACCTGCGCGAAGATTCGCCTCTGGGCACGGCCGGTTGCCTGAGCCTCATCGACAGACGACCCTCCCTCCCCTTCATTGTCACCAATGGTGACGTCATGACGGACATTCACTACAACGAGTTCCTGGATTTCCATCTTCGCCACGAAGCGCAGGCCACGATGGCAGTGCGACAGCATGAAATCCAGAATCAATTCGGTGTTGTTCGCACCAAAGGCGTGGAAATTGAAGGCTTCGAAGAGAAGCCTGTGTACCGCAGCCACGTGAACGCTGGCATCTATGTGCTCGATCCCGACGCACTGAACCACCTTGAGCATCGGCAACCCTGTGACATGCCGACCCTGTTCGAGCGAATCAAAGCTGACGCCGGCCGGACCATCGTTTACCCGATGCATGAACCTTGGTTGGATGTGGGTCGACCCGAAGATCTCATCCATGCCAGGAAAATGCACAAGTGATCTCCCCCCAGACGATTTAACATTTGCGAGTCAAGGAATAACAATGAACATTGGCCCCTCGTCCTCTGTCGATTTGTCCCGGTACGACCGGCCCGTGGAGGATTTGGACGTCCTGTACGGTCTCCCGCGTTATGTGCATTTCTGCAAGAAGTGCAATATGTCGAATCAGCAGCCCATGTCGAGCAATGAATATGCTCACAGCAAAGATTCGAAGAAGACGACCATGTCGTTCGACGAGAACGGTGTGTGCCATGCGTGCAATTTCAATGCTCTGAAGGAAACCGGCGAGATCGACTGGGACGAGCGCGAACGTGAGCTGCTGGAACTCTGCGCGCAGTACCGCAAAAACGACGGCAGCTATGATTGCATCGTCGGGGGCAGTGGTGGCAAGGACAGCGCCATGCAGTCCCACTTGCTCAAGTACAAGTACGGTATGAATCCATTGACGGTGACTTGGTCTCCTCACCTCTACACCGACATCGGCTGGAAGAATTTTCAAAATTGGTTGCACGTAGGGGGATTCGACAATTATCTTTACACTCCAAACGGCAAGATCCACCGCCTGCTGACGCGCAACGCGACAATCCACCTTCTCCACCCCTTCCAGCCGTTCATACTGGGACAGAAGACGTTTGTCGCCAAAATGGCGGCACGCTTCAACATCCCTTTGATCTTCTACGGGGAGATGCCCGGCGAGTACGGCGAGAAGATTTCTCACAAAACATCTTCGTATGCGAAGAAGGACCAAGCCGTTGAGAGCGAGGGATTCAGCCTCGACTACCTTGGCGGGAAAGACATTCGCGATGTTTTCCTCGGCGGCAAGCCGATCGGTGAGTATCTGGACGAAGGCATACCGCTGGTCGACTTGATGAGTTACTTGCCCTTGGACCCCGAGGTGCTTCACCGCAAGGGCATCGACTTCAAGTACCTCGGCTACTACAAGCGTTGGGTGCCTCAAGAGGCTTATTACTACGCTGTCGAGAACACTGGTTTCGAGGCGAACCCGGTACGCACCGAGGGCACGTACTCCAAGTACAACAGTCTGGATGACAAAGTGGACGGATTCTTCTATTTTACACGCTGGATCAAATTCGGCGTTGGCCGTGCGATGATGGACTCGGCGCAAGAGATTCGTAACCATCACATTGACAAAGAAGAAGGTCTCGCTCTGATGCGCCGTTATGAAGGCGAATACCCATCTCGGTATGAGAAAGAGTTTCTCGACTACATCAGCATGACCCGCGAGGAATTTCTGGAAACCTGCGATCGATTTCGCTCGCCGCACCTATGGAGAGTTGACGGAGGACAATGGAAACTGCGTCACACGCCTTACTGATGCCGTCTGAACGGGCCTTGGCCCTGATCACTGCCCGTGGCGGTTCCAAGGGGTTGCCACGCAAAAACGTGCTCGTCGCTGGCGGCAAGCCCTTGATAGCGTGGACGGTCGAGGCTGCGCTTGGCGCGACGTCGATTGGGCGCGTTGTTTTGTCCAGCGACGATGATGAAATCATGGCGGCGGCGCAAGCGGCCGGTTGTGAAGTGGTTTTTCGTCGTCCGGTCGAACTCGCGACGGATCACGCCACGTCCATGGACGTTGTGTTTCATGCCCTCAAACATCTGCCTGGCCATGAGCACGTTGTACTTCTGCAACCCACCTCGCCTTTGCGGACCGCGTTCGATATCGACAGTGCCTTTGCTCTCATGCAAAGGCGCGGCGCACCAGCTTGCGTGTCTGTGACCGAGGTTGATCAGTCGCCATACTGGATGTATCGGCTGAGTGATGGTGACCGCCTCGACCACGTGGTGGTGCCGCCACCGGGAGTGAGCCGCCGGCAGGATCTTCCCCCGACATACACCCTGAACGGCGCACTCTACATCGCCCGAGTGGACTGGCTGATCCGTGCTCGCAGTTTCCTGGGTCCAGAGACCGTCGCTTATTGCATGCCGCGCTCCCGGTCCATCGACATCGACGACGCCGCCGATTTCCAGCGCTTCGTCCAGGCAGTCGAGTCGTCAGGCGACGGTCATTCTCGCGCCTTGCCGAGCTGAAAAGAAAGTGCCTTGAATGTCGTCACAACGCAAGTCAACCCGCCTGATCGCCAGGTTGGACGTCAAGGGTGAGAACCTGATCAAAGGGGTACACCTCGAAGGGCTCCGGATCATGGGCGACCCACAGGTATACGCCCGCCGCTATTACGAACAGGGCGCCGATGAGCTCATTTACCTCGACATCGTGGCCAGCCTTTACGGCCGGTCCAAGCTCGTGGACATCGTGCGCCGAGCGGCACACGACGTGTTCGTGCCCCTGACCGTAGGGGGCGGCGTGCGTTCGGTGGACGACGTGAGTGAACTGCTGCGTGCTGGTGCAGACAAGGTGGCCATCAACACCGCCGCGGTCAAGCGCCCGACGCTCATCAGCGAGGTGTCCCGACGCTTCGGTTCGCAGTGCATGGTCTTGTCAATCGAGGCGAAGCGGCAGGCGCCAGGCCGCTGGGAAATTTACATGGACTCCGGCCGCGAAGGCAGCGGCGTTGACGCCGTCGAGTGGGCACAGCGCGGTGCCGAACTCGGGGCCGGCGAGATTCTGGTGACGTCCATCGACGCGGAGGGCACTCGAAAGGGCTTCGACACAGCGCTGGTGAAGGCGATCTCCGACGCTGTCGACGTCCCCGTGATTGCCAGCGGCGGCTTTGGACAGGCATCGGATCTCGGCGCCGTGCACGCTGCCGGCGCCGACGCGATCGCATTCGCCGACGCCCTCCACTACAACCGATTTACCTTGCAAGAGCTTCGCCAGATGGCGCGCGAACAGGACATTCAGGTGAGGGACATTTGATGACTCATCGAGTCACGATCATCGATTACGGGATTGGCAACCTCTACAGCGTTCATCGGGCCGTCGAGGTCAGCGGTGGCAGCGACATCCGGGTCAGCGGCCGAGCGCAGGACATCGCGGAAGCTGACAAAGTCATTCTGCCTGGCGTAGGGGCATTCGAGGACGGCATGAGTGGCTTGCGCGAGCGCGGACTCGTGCCGCATCTGCTCGCTGCGGCCCGCTCGGGCAAGCCTTTGCTTGGCATCTGTCTGGGCATGCAATTGCTGGCGACCACCAGCGAAGAGTTCGGTCTGCATGACGGCCTTGGCCTGATTCCTGGCGAGGTCAAGGCCATCCCGCGGACCAGCGTTGATGGTGAGACTCAGAAAGTGCCGTTCATCGGCTGGTCGCCCTTGGAGCTCAACGCAAGGCATCCGACTCAGGAAACTTGCCTGGCCCACGCTCATGGCAAGGCCGTGTACCTCGTGCATTCATTTCACCTCGAACCCAACGACCCAGCTCATCTGCTCGCGAGCTACTCCTTCGGCGGACGATCGATTACAGCAGCCGTCCGTCAGGGCAACGTCACGGGAGTGCAGTTCCACCCGGAGAAAAGTGGCGCGGTCGGTCTGCAGATCATGCGGGAGTTCATCGGTGCCTGACGTGAAGGCACGGCTGGCTTGAAGTCGAACCTCAACACCGCCGCGGTCTATGTGGTGGCCAATGTGGCCGTCAGTGCCCTGGGCTTTTTGCGCAATGTTTTGTTCATGCGCAGCCTGGGTCACGGCGATCTCGGCCAAGTGGCGATGCTCCAAACGATCGTCGTGGTCGTCGGTTTCGCGCAGCTGGGGCTTATCAACGGTGGATATCGGCTGTACGCGGGTGCTGACGCAAGCGCCGGCACCCGCATCAACAACAACGTGATGACCAGCCTTGCAGGAGCCGGTGCCTTAATGTTGCCGGCCCTGTTCGTGCTCCAGTTCATTGGCGGCCTAAGCATTGCCAACGTCGAGCCAGCTACGCTGCTGGTGGGCACCGCCATTGGGGTGCTGACAATGGGGGCGACTTGGTTGAACAACACCTTGATTGCGCAATCTCGGCTTGGCTTGTCGAGTGCAATCAACCTCGGCGCGATGGCCGTGTCCCTCATGGTGTCCCTGATGCCCGGGCCCACTCCACTGGCCATGCCCTTCCTCGCGCTGCTCCTACAACCGGCATGTGCGGTTGTGTTGACATTGTTGCTACATGCGCCATCTCGACCTCGTCCAGCGCTGGACACAGCATTGATGCGCACCATCGTCAGTCTGGGTTTCGCGCCTTATTGTGCAGCGATCGTTGCCTTGACCAACTTTCAGATTGAGCGTTGGTTCATCGTTTCCAACCTCGGAACAGAGCCGATGGGTGTGTATTACCTGATCATCGTCTATTCGACCATCTTCACGCTGATACCAATCTCGCTACTTAATCTGTATTTTCCGAGAACCGTTAACGCCTATGAGGCTAGGAATCGACCCCTCTTCGAGTCGCTCACCCGCAAACACCTCCTCGCGCTCGTCGCATACCTCATTGCAGCGGTGGCGATGACGCTAGCTCTTCTTCCTTGGACGCTGGAACATCATCTCCCCAACTATAGGGGTCATCAACAATTGGTCTACTTGGCACTGCCGGGTCTGATGGCTTACGTGCTCTTCGATAACGTGGCCTTGGTCCTTCAAAGTGCGAAAAAAATGCTCAATCTCTTCCTGTTCGCCCTGCTGGCACTGTTTCTGAATGTGCTTGCGCTCGCTTGGGCCACGGCGCACGGCGCTTTGACACTTGAACGAGCTGCGACCGTCAAGAGTGCATCGTTCTTGATCGCAGCCGCCGTCATGGCGGCAGACTTGTTCATCCGCCGCCGGCGCCTGCTGGCGTGGTCTTGATCCCGCCGAGCAGTCAAGGTGACGTACGCCATCAAGCGCATCGCGCGTTATGTCTTTTCGCCGGTTTATTGGGCCGTCAAGAACGCCATCAATCACCATCACGTGGAATCGAACCAAGTGGCATGGCGCGCGAGGCTCGGCAAGCACGTGATTATCCGAGCGGGCAGTGAGGTAGGCCCGGCGGTGAGCGTCGGCGACTACTCCTACATCAGCGGCCCGCGTGCTTATGTCGAGGCTGCAACGATTGGCAAGTTCTGCTCCATCGCGCGCCAGACGACAATTGGCGTATCGGGACATGACTACACCAAGGTCACCACCCACCCCATGGTGATCGACCCGTTCTACGGCTTCATCGACTTGCCTGTTGCAGAAGCACAGAAGCCGCCGCCGGTGATCGGCCACGACGTCTGGATTGGCATGAATTGCGTTATTCATCGTGGTGTCACCATCGGCCACGGTGCAGTGATCGCTTCCGACGCGGTTGTCACTAAAGATGTCGAGCCCTATTCCATCGTTGGCGGAAATCCTGCTCGCCACCTGCGTTACCGCTTCGCGCCTGACGTGATCGCCGCCTTGCTTGAAATGCAGTGGTGGCACTGGAGCGATGCAGAGCTTCGTCAGGCCATCGGGGCGTTTGATAACCCTGAGGATTTCATTCAAATGCATCAACGGACGCGCTCCACCTGAACAACGCCCCCGACCCCAAACCCATGCTTTCAATCCTTCGATCTCTTGTCGGCTTCAACCCTTACGGGTGGATTCGGAACACTCGCCGGATGCGTCAACTCGCTGGCGACATTGCGCCGGGCACACCGCGTCCGTCGGGTGCCTTGCGCTGCGGGATCGTCGTTACCCCTTGGCTTGGCACCTCGGTGCCGTGGTTCTCGGTAGGGATTGGGTTGCTGATGGCACGCGACGGGCACCAGGTCACCTTCATCCTCGACGACTTCATGTTCGGGCGAAATCGCCTTCGCTACCGTTTCGTGTTGGCCTGCCTTCGAACGGTCCTGGCACAAATCGCAAGGCGACACACAGTCCTCATCATGAGCGAAGTGGGCGCAAGTCCCCCGCCGGACGCCGCTGCGGCCGCTCAGGTGCGCAACCTTGCGGTACTCAACGCAGTGTGGGAGTTCCGCGGTGAGATGAAGACCCTGGGACGCGCTGCGTTCACCGATCGATGCGAAAGGCAACTGAGGAACGCACACGCGCCCATCCATGAGACCATGAACCAGCAGAGATTCGATCTCTTGTTCATGCCGGGCGGCGTCTGGGGCACCACGGGCATCTGGGCATCGGCTGCGCGCGCCACGCACACTCGCATCGGCAGTTTTGACAGCGGTGGGTATGGCACGGCAATGCTCGCAGTGGATGGCATTGCCTGCCAACTCCAGGACATCCCGAAGGCATTTGCCCTTCTGGCCCAGGAAACCCAGCCGGATCGTTCAGTCGCTCTCGCCCGTGAAGCGGCACTCGCGGAAATGGAACGCCGTCGGACCGGCGTCGACCCGTTCATGTCGCAAGTTAAGGACAGTGCCGGTGGCGACGACCGCTACAACGGGGCGATTCTCATTGCATTGAACTCGTCGTGGGATTCGGCCGCACTCGGTCTGCACACGGTCTTTGAGAACAACTCGGCTTGGATCGTTGAGACTGTGCGCTTCTTGCTCGACAACACCGACGTGCCTGTGATCGTTCGCCAACACCCGGCCGAGCGGTTGGAGATCGCTCGAACGACTGATGACTATGCTGAACTTCTCAGCAGGCACTTCGGCAGCCACCCAAGGCTTCACTTCATCGCCGCGGGAGACAAGATCAACAGCTATGCGCTGATGACGCGGGTCCGGGCACTTGTCGTCTACACGTCAACGATTGGCATCGAAGCGGCTGCCAACGGCAAGCCAGTGATCACGCCATCCAATTCCTACTATTCGGGCTTGAGGTTTGTCTTTAAAGCGAGTGACCTTGCACAATATCAGGCCCTGCTGCTGGACGCGTCGACTGGTGGCCTGATTGTGTCCGACTCGCAGCAAGAGCATGCTTTGGTTTGCTACTACCTGACCCAATGTTGCAACTGGGTTTTTACGCCGTTCAATCCCGCCGACTTTGCCGAGTGGAGTTTGCTATCCCTGGACAACTGGTCGAGGGACGACAAGGTCAGAAAAATGATTCACGCTCTCAGCGCAAGCGTGCCGATCGCATATCTCAACCATCTGGACCGTGCCAAGGAGATCCAGGCGCTTCCCCAATCCACCTGAGCATTTCACGGCGGCTTTCATGCTGAACTTTGACCCCCTGGCAGGCGATCCTCATCTATGGAGCCGCCGGATTGCGTTGGTGCTGGCCATCCTGCTCAGCGGGGGAATGCTCTTGCTGCCCCGAATACCGCTTTTGGCGCTTCTATTCGTCTTCAGCTTGGCCGCCACTGGCTGGCGCGGCGTTCCCTTCGCTCGCACTTACAGGATCTGGATGTTGCTGGCAATCGTCTTGGTGGCGGCATTGATACGACCCGGGCCAATCGACGTGGGGTCTCTGATTGTCCGCTACGCCAATTTTCTTGGTGGGTTGTTCCTGTTGGCGACATACCTTCGGTCGGGATTATTTCGATTGTCGACCGACCTGCTGGCAATAATGCCGTGGATGGCCGTTCAGGCCATTCTGACCTCCCTGCTTGCGGCGTTCGCTCCGTCACTTTTCCAGATCGTCGCGATGCCCGACGACGGATCAATGTTCTCGATTTTTTACGTCTTCAATTACCACGTGCTGATCGAAGATTTCGCCGGACTCCACCGACCCAATGGGTTCTTTTGGGAACCTGGTGTATTTCAGTTGTACTTGAACCTGTACCTTTTCTTGGCTTTGTTCGTCTTTCATGCTCGCAAACACATCTGGCTTGCGCTTGTGGCGTTGGTTTGCGTGTACTCCACGACAGGTGTTGTCATCACAGGACTTCTTCTGCTCACTGCATTGGCTCAACGCTTGTCCAAGGGTCGCATGCGACAGCGGGTCGTCGTCCTTGTCGCGGCTACGCTCATCGCGCCGGCCATGGGTTTCATCGCATACAAGAACGTCGAAGAAAAGCTCACGGGCGAGACACAGGGCTCTGCGACTATCCGGCAGTACGATTTGTTGGTGGGCATGAGCATCGTCGCTCAACATCCTATCCTCGGTATCGGTTTCGACCACGACCGGTACATGGACATTGCGCCCAGCATCACTTCCGCTCAGGAGCAACTCGGGCTGACTGAAACGCCAGAGCGGTCCACTTCCAATGGCGTCGCTTACCTGGCCTACACTTTGGGATTGCCACTCGCGCTGGCTTTCCTTTGGGGAATATTCCGGCAAAAGACTTTCCCATACCCATGGCTGTTAGGACTTGTTGTTTTCATGGCAATGCTTGGCGAAGCCCTGATCTTCACCCCGTTCATCCTGATGATCATCTTCAGCGCCTTCGTAAAGCTGCGGGCCCCGATGTCGCGTCGGCAAGAGCAAAATCCGATGGCCGTGTCAACATGATGCTTCACCTTCGGGTCTACAACTGGGTGTGTGCCAAGATTTTCGGTTTGTTCTGGGGCCACCAGTTTGGGCACTACGGTTCGAATGTACGCGTGATTTCACCCGTGGCCATCGAAGGCGCTCGCAATATCTACCTCGGTGACAACGTTTTGGTTGCCGCCCAATCATGTCTGGCGGCAGTGCCATTGACCGGCGAAGTACGCCCACGACTTGAAATCGGCGCCGGGTCAATGATCGGACGCTTCAATCACATCTACGCCACCGGCGGCATCACGCTCGGTAAACACGTCCTGACTGCCAATAACGTCTACATCTCCGACAACTTGCACGGTTACCGCAATCCAGACGTTCCCGTCATGCAACAGCCCATCGTCCAAAAGCGACATGTGGTCATCGGTGACGGCACATGGATCGGCCAAAACGCCTGTGTGATTGGTGCACGTGTCGGTCGCCATTGCGTGGTGGGCGCGAACGCCGTTGTCACACAGGACGTTCCCGATCACTGTGTCGTCGTCGGGGCTCCGGCGGTGATCATCCGTCGTTTTGATCCCAGGCTGGGCGCCTGGGTGTCCACTCCCCCTGCTGGCGAATCCATGACGGCATCGACCAGTGCTTGCGCACCATGAAGAACATCCTGCTGATCGGCCTCGATTACCACCACTACACCCGCGAGATCATCCGAGAACTGGAAGACCTGGGTCACCACGTGACCTATCGCGACATCCAACCTCGCGACTTCTTCATGAAGACCTTGCGGATCGTCGCACCTGCGGTTTATCGACGCCGCCTCGACCGAGCGCACCTGGACATCTTGCGCACCGAAGGCGGCAAAGCCTATGACCTGGCTTTGTTCATTCAAGCCCATCAGATGGACCCGAAGACGCTTGAGCGTCTTCGCGCATCCCTGCCGAACGCGGAGTTTGTCCTCTACAACTGGGACGCCCTGACAAACCACGACTATCGCCCGCAATTGCACTGTTTCGATAGGGTTTACACCTTCGACCCGGACGATGCGCGTCAGCTGGGTGTCAACTACCTCCCCCTGTTTTGCATCGCTGCATTCCAGCACTTGGCCCGCCGCGACCAGGAGCGCAAGGCCATCTACTTTGTTGGCAACATCGTCAGCGTTCAACGGTACGAGGCCGTCCAGGCCTTCAAGGCGTTCTGCGCTCGCGAGCAGATTCAGTTCAACCACTTTCTGGCGTGCACGCCGCTGGTGTTGTGGCGCTTGCTGAAGGCTGGCCACCGGCCCTGGGACATTTCACTGCGGCCCATCGACCACGACCGGTTCATCCAGATGATCGAGTCGTCGGTGGCCGTGTTTGACTTTGCGAACCACAAGCAGTCTGGGTACACCATGCGCATCATGGAAAACCTGTGCGCGGGGAAGAAGATCATTACCTCGAACCCGCGCATTGCTTCCGAGGCCTTCTACTCCGAAGATCGCATCCACGTTTTCTCCGGGCTGGACTTCTCTGGGATCGCGGCCTTCCTGCAGCGTCCGCTGCTCAACGCATCGGAGCGGTTTGAAGTGTTTCACCTGCGCAGCTTCGTTCGGCGTCTGGTCGATGGTCACAACGATGTCCGCTCGGAAGACACCCGACGTTGAGGCGCCGTGCTGACCCGCACCTGTTCGCTCCTCTGACGAGCGACCACTGAACGCTCGACGTCCACCACAGCTGCATGCCGAAGAATCTACTTTTGATCCTGCCACTCACGTTCTATGGGTTCGGGAAGACGCTGTCGAAGTCGCTTGAAGCGCGGGGCTACGTCGTCCAGATGGACAACGACGAGTTTCCAGCCAATGTCTGGGGGAAGATCCTTGGCAAGCTCGGCTTGTTCGCCATGCTTCGCCGCATCACCCTCAGGCACTACCAGCAGCGCTATCGGGCCGGATCAGATTCGTTCGACACCGTCCTGATCGTCAAGGGCCGTGGCGTCGGTCCTGCCCTCATCGACCATCTGCGCAGCCTGTCCCGGCACGTGATTGGCTACAACTTTGACTCCTTCGGCTTCAATCCTTCCCCGTTGGCTTGGAAGCACGCAGCGAACCGCTATTGCACCTTCGACATCCAGGACGCGCGCGACCATCACCTGCCGCTGGTCCATCTGTTCAGCGCGCTGCCGCCAGGCGCTGGCACGTCCAGCAAGCGCATTGATGTTTCGGTACTGATGAAGAACCACTCCCAACGTCTGGCCTACGTGGACCAGGTGTTGGGCGCACTGCCGCCTGGCGTGAGTACCCGCATCTTCATCTTCGAGACGAATGCGCTGACGGCAGTGGTGGGCGCATTGCGCAGCCCGCGCTTGTACCGCAAGTACTGGCGCCACATCCACTTCACGGCCCTGCCCTACGAGCAGTTCCTCGACGCCTTGGGCCAATCGCGAGTCACAGTGGACTTTGCACATCCCAGCCAAACAGGCATCACCATCCGCTGCTTTGAGGCCGCGAGCCTCGGCGTGTCAGTCATCACCAACAACCGATACACGCTCGATCATCCATTCTTTTCCAGCGGGGCGGCTGCGCATGTGCCGCTGGGGGCGGAGCCAGAGTCGTTTCGCGACGCCATCGAGCGATTGCTGACGCAGGCTCCTGCACTCCAGGCGCGCGGCGTGGATGATTTTCTGAATGAATTGCTGATGGACAGCGACCATCACGCCCCGACAGGGCTGGACGCTGCCCAGTCATGAGGTTTCAACCAACACAGGAAGAGGGAGCCATGAAGAACGTCTTGATCACCGGCGGTGCCGGGTTCATCGGCAGCAACTTGGTCGCTGCGCTGCACCGCGAGGGGCACACTCTGACGGTGCTCGACAATTTGTCCGAGCAGGTCCACTCGGCCGACCCGGATCAGTCGGTGCTCTACCAGAGCGTGAAAGACAAAGTGCGGTTCATTCGCGGATCGGTGCTGAACAGGGACGATCTGTCGGCAGCGATGGCCGATCAGGATGTGATCGTTCACCTTGCCGCGGAGACTGGCACCGGCCAATCGATGTACCAAGTAGACCGCTACGTTCAGACCAACATCGGCGCCACCGGCCTGATGCTGGAACTCCTTGGGAACGCCCCGCACCGCGTCAAGCGGATGGTCATCGCCTCGTCGCGCTCGATTTACGGCGAAGGCAAGTACCTGCGTGACGACGGCAGCGCAGCGTACCCTGGGCACCGCAGCGACGACGCTCTTCGCCAAGGCCAGTTTGAAGTGCAGGACCCCACGGGCGAGGGTTCACTGCGCTGCGTTGCCACCGACGAGGACTCCAAGATCCACCCGTCGTCGGTCTATGGCATCACGAAGCAGGTCCAGGAGCAGCTGGTCATGACGGTGTGCCCGTTGATCGGCATCGAACCGGTCGCGCTTCGTTATCAGAACGTGTACGGCCCGGGGCAGTCGCTGGTCAACCCTTACACCGGGATCTTGTCCATCTTCTCCAACCTGATCATGAACCAGAAGCCGATCAACATTTTCGAGGACGGCCTGGAAAGCCGCGACTTTGTATTCATCGACGATGTGGTGGAAGCCACGCGACTCGCTGTAGTCCATGCAAACGCGGCCGGCGGAATTTTCAATGTCGGCTCGGGTGTGGCCACCAGCGTCAACACGGTCGCCGCGAAGCTGCTGGAGAACTTTGGTGGCGCCGTGCCTGTCACGGTGACCGGCAATTATCGGCTGGGCGATATCCGCCACAACGTTGCGTCCCTTGACCGAATCAGGACGCGACTCGGGTTTGAACCCAAGGTGTCTTTTGAAGAGGGCATTGCGCGATTCGTCGCTTGGGCGCGGTCGCTGGGACCCAAAGAAAGTCGGTACGAGCAGTCCCTCACAGAAATGAAGGAGCGCGGGCTCCTGAAGTGAGGAACGCGCCTCGATCACTGGTTTAACGGGAGTTAACAAATTGTCAATATTGGTCGTTGGTGGCGGCAAGATGGGCATGTCGCACCTGGCGCTTGCCACGCAGTACGTGGGCAAGCGCGACGTTTCGCTGTGCGAGGTGAAATTCTCGACGCGACTGCTTTACCGCTTGATGGGCTATCGGACCTTCGCGTCTGTGGACGCCGCTGCTGCCGCCTTGGGGCGATTGGATGGGGTATTGATCGCCACACCCACGCCCTCGCACGCGCCGTTGCTGCGGTGGGCCATCCAGCACAAGGTGCCCTGCTTTGTCGAGAAGCCGTTGACGCTCAACACAGCGGTGGACGCAGAATTGAAGCAGCTCGCCGAATCGGCGGGCAGTTCGATCCAGGTCGGATTCGTGATGCGTTATGTCGCCAGCTTCCAGCGCCTGCGCGAACTCGTGCGCACCGGCGCTCTTGGCCCGTGGCGCGGGTACACCGCGTCGATGCGCGGCAACGTGATTACCAAGCCGCCTTCGCCGGACAGTTGGCAAGGCGATTTTCGGCGCGGCGGTGGTTGCTTGAACGAGTACGGGCCCCACATCATCGATCTCTGCCGGTTCATTTTCGGCTCGGTCCAGGAGGTAACCGATGTCCACATGGAACGGGTTCACTGCCGCAATGCCGACGACCGCATCCGCATTCAATGGACCCATGACAACGGCGTTGCCGGCTCGGTGGATGTCGACTGGTGCGACACCACCAAGCGAAAGTCGGTGATGGAGATCAGCGTGCAGTTCGAGCACGCGGATGTGCGAGTGGACAACTCGGCCGTCGAACTCGCGTGGCACGACGACTGCACGCTGTCGTCCAGCGAGCGCGCGGCAGCAGACGTTGCTGTTCATCCGAAGAACGTCGGCTTCTACCTGCGGGGGGAAGAGTTCTCGCTGGAGCTTGAAGAGTTTCTCAGCGCGTGCAAGGGGCGTCGCTTCAGCGTTGACGACACCTTGCCCAACGACATCACCGCTCGCTTGCACGACGGCAGCGAGGTTGACCGTCTGATTGAAGAGGTCGCACGGAAAGCAGGACTGAAATGACATACGGAAAGGCGATCCTCGGAGACAACCAGTTCCTCGGGGTGAATCACGCAAACCAGGCGAAGGCGGCTGAGCTGTTCGAACGCTTCAAGAATCCCGACGCCATCATCGAGGTGATCGGCGCTGCCCACGACGCGGGCGTGCGGGACTTCATGTTCACCACTCACGACCGCTACGCCCCAGTGTTTGATGAAGTGAGGCGATCAAACCTGTTCCCTGGCATGCACTACACCCCATGTCTGCCGTACGCCCACAAGTACTGGAACAAGTTGTCTGTCCAAGGGCCGGTGGGCATGCTGGCGTCCACGGTGTTCCAGATCAACCCGCTGAGCGTGGTGCCTGCGGCCTTTGGTCTGTTGGTGGGGCGCACGCGGGGCATCACCCAGATGCTCACTGAGATCGAAATCTTGATGTGCAAGGGCTTGCCGATTCGCGGAGTGTTCCTTCAAAACTTGGCGTTCGACTTCCTGATGGCCATCGAGCTTCACCATGTCTTCGGCGATTTTTCCGAGGTGGTCGAACGCCGATTGGGGGCCCACGCAGGCTTCATCACCATGAACCACCAGCGCGCCGTCAGCGTTCTGTGTGACAAGGTCGGGCTGACCTCGCCGTGGATCTGTGCCAACTACAACGTCTCGGGATTCCGCATGAATCCCCGCCCGGCCGAGTGCGAGGCCTCCTTCGCGAGTGGTCGTTCGAAGAACATCGCGATGTCGGTCATGTCATCGGGCCGCGCCAGTCCGAATGAAGCGCTTGACCATGTGGTGTCGCGCATGAATGCTGGGCACATCGACGCCATTCTGTTCGGATCGTCGAGTGCGAGCAACATCGGCCGCAATGCGGAACGCATATTGAAAGGTGCCACCGCTACCCGAGCAGAATCGGGCTGATAGAGGCGGGCAGGCTTGACAGTTGCGCCTGAAAGTCGAACCCGTCAGGCCAGGTCGGCCAGCAGCGCCGCGGCCGCGTCCTTGGCGGACAAGACCGGTGCCGCGCCGTTCAAGGCGTGCAGCGGCCAGTCGATGGCCAGGCTCGGATCGTCCCAGCGCACCGCGCCTTCGAACGCGGGGGCGTAGTAG
>CALRPU020000012.1:0-122497 GCA_943370175.1 Hydrogenophaga intermedia
CGCCTGGACCGCGCCGAGGAACGCCGCCTGCTGCGCGAGGCCGAGCGCCAGCTGGAGCGCATCGGCATGGCCCACCAGATGCACGAGCTGGCTGGCAACCTCGCCTTGGGCCCGCAGCGCCTGATGGAGATTGCCCGCGCGCTGTGCGCCGACCCCGCGCTGCTGCTGCTGGACGAGCCCGCCGCTGGTCTGCGTCTGAAAGAAAAGCAGGGCCTGGCCCAGGTGCTGCGGCAGCTCAGCAGCGAAGGCCTGTCGATCTTGCTGGTCGAACATGACATGGACCTGGTGATGACGCTGACCGACCGCATCGTGGTGATGGAGTTCGGCACCAAGTTGATGGAAGGCACGCCCGCCGAAGTGCAGGCCAGCCCCGCCGTGCGCGCGGCCTACCTGGGCACGGAACACTAGAAAGCACAGGGCATGAATCAACCCAATGAACCCCTGCTGCGCGTGGACGGTCTGCACGCCGGTTACGGCCGCGCCGAGGTGCTGCACGGCTTGAGCCTGGAGGCCTCGCGCGGCAGCGTGGTCACCGTGATCGGCCCCAACGGCGCGGGCAAGTCGACGCTGCTGAACGCGTTGATGGGCGTGCTGCCCGCGACGGGCCAGGTGCAGTACGAGGGCCGCTCGCTGGCCCATCAGAGCCTGGAAGACCGCGTGATGCAGGGCATCGCGCTGGTGCCTGAAACCCGCGCGCTGTTCGCCACGATGCCGGTCGAGGACAACCTGCTGCTGGGCGCCTACCGCCAGGTGCGGCTGGGCAAGAAGAACTCGGCGCCAGCGCTCGACAAGGTCTACGCCCTGTTCCCGCGCCTGAAGGAGCGCCGCGTGCAACTGGCCGGTACGCTGTCGGGCGGCGAGCGACAGATGCTGGCGGTGGGCCGCGCGCTGATGAGCGAGCCCGCGCTGCTGATGCTGGACGAGCCCAGCCTGGGCCTGGCGCCGCTGGTGGTGCGCGACATCTTCAAGACCATCGCGCTGCTGCGCAGCACCGGCGTGACCATCCTGCTGGTCGAGCAGAACGCGCGTGCCGCGCTGGAGGTGGCCGACCACGGCTACGTGCTGGAGATGGGCGAAATCGTGCTGCACGGGCCGGCGGCCGAGTTGGCGCGCGATCCCCGTGTGGTCGACACCTACCTGGGCGCGGCGCGCAGCGGCGCCTGAACCACCTGGGCATGTCGTCCCTGGACCAATCGCAGTTGACGCACCTGGTGGGCTACGCCGCCAGCCGAGCATCCATCGAGCTCAAGAAGTGCTTCATGCGCCACCTGGGCCCGCTGGAGCTGAAGGCGGTCGAGTTTTCCATCCTGGTGCTGGTCGACAGCAACGGTGAAGTCAACCAGCGCCAGCTCGGCGAGGCGTTGGACGTGTCCGCCCCCAACATGGCCGTGACCCTGGACCGCATGGTCGAGCGCGGCTGGGTGGAGCGCGTGCGCAGCACCCGCGACCGCCGCGCGATGCTGATCCATCTGACGCCGGCCGGGCAGGCGCTGGTGCGCGAGGCGCTGACCATTGCCAGCACCATGGAGGACAGCGCGCTGCGCATGCTGTCGCCGGCCGAGCGGGCCTTGCTGATCGAATTGCTGCTCAAGGTGGCGGACGTGTCCGCGGCCCCCGCGGCCGCCCCGCGCGCCGAGCTGCAGCGGGCCTGAGGGGTCACGGTCGGCTTGATAAAGTGCCGACGATGCACTGTCGACAATTTTCCGCGGGCACCGTGGCGGTTCTGGTGGCCCTCGCTGGTCGGGGCACCTTGGCCCAGACCCCGACCCCAACCGTCCCGCCCAGCCCCGCACCGGCCCCCACCCTGGTCGACTGCGTGGCCATCGGCCAGGCCGCCGATCGGCTGGCCTGCTACGACCGGCTGGCCGGGCGGGCGCCGCCGGCGCCACCCACCACGGTGGCCATGCCGACCCAGCCCACCGCCACCACATCCTTGCTGGCCCCGGTGGGCAGCGCGGTGCCCATGGCCAATGTCAACGGCGGTGGCGGGGACGGTGCTGGCGCGGCGGGCCGTGGTGGCCTGCGCGGCGGCAGCGTGCTGTCCAAGTTCTGGGAACTGGACGCCGAGGACAAGCGCGGCACCTTCAACTTCACCGGCTACCGGCCCAACTACATCCTGCCGCTGCACGTGACGAGCCGCATCAACCGCGCGCCGCAGTCGCCCACGCAGGCGGTGGTGTCGCAGCCGAATTACCGCTCGGTCGAGGCCAAGTTCCAGCTGTCGCTGCGCACCAAGGCCGTTCAGGGGCTGCTGCTGCCGGGCGCCGACCTGTGGCTGGGCTTCACGCAGCAGGCGCTGTGGCAAATCTGGAATGGCAAGGACAGCAAGCCCTTCCGCAACAGCGACTACGAGCCCGAGGCCATCTACATGGTGCCCACGCCCACCGCCTGGCAAGACCTGCCGGCCGGCTGGAAGTGGCGCTACACGCAGCTGGCGCTGGCGCACCAGAGCAACGGCCAGTCCGACCCCTTGTCGCGCAGCTGGAACCGGGTGTACCTGGGCGCTGGCATCGAGAACGGCGACTACTCACTGACCGCGCGCCTGAACAAGCGCCTGAACGAGCCGCGGCTGACCGACAACAACCCCGACCTCATCGACTACCGCGGCCGCGGCGAATTCCATTTCAACTGGGTGCCTGGCGCCGCCACCGCGTCGCTGCTGTACCGCACCAGCTTGCAGAACGTGAAGTACGGCGCGCTGCAGTTCGAGTGGACCTACCCGGTGCTGCGCGACCAGCCCAACGGCCTGCGCTGGTACGTGCAACTGTTCCGCGGCTACGGCGAAACGCTGACCGACTACAACTTCCGCCAGACCAGCGTCGGCGCCGGCGTCACCTTCCTGCAGTTCTGAAGCCCGCTGAAGCCGGGCGCTGGGCACGCGCACTGCGCGGCGGACGCGCCCGGGGCGCGCAGCGCTCACCAGGGCTGCAGGCGGCCGCCAGCCAGCCGCGCCGGCACGGCGTCGCCGCGGCACCAGCGCCACTCCAGGCTGGTGCGAGGGCGGGTCATGGTGGCGGTGGCGTGGGTGCGGTGCAGCAGGCCGCCGCCGAACAGCAGCGCCTCGCCGGCGGGCAGCACGGCGTGCTGCAGGACCGGCGCCGGCACCAAGCCTTGGCGGTGGGCGTCCACGGCTTCGTCGTTCAGGTCGTGCACCGGCCACAGCGCACGGGCCGCGGGCGCCAGCCACGCCAGGCTGGGGGCGTCCTGCCCGCAGTCGTCCAGCGGCAGCCAGCAGGTCACCAGGTCCAGCAGCGCGTCGGCGGGGTGGGGCGGCGGGCCGGCGGCCAGGAAGTCGAAGCCCAGCGCGCCGTCCTGGTGCCAGCTGTGGGGCGTGTGGCCGGGCCCGCGGGCGACGGGCGGGCGCTGGTGACGGATCCAGCAGTGGTCGCTCAGCAGCGCGGGGGTCGGTCCCAGGGCCTGCTGCAAGCGCTCGCGCAGCGCGGGCTGGGCGCGCAGGTGCGCGGTGGCGTCGGCCCACAGGGCGTCGGCGTCGGGCAGGGGCGCCGAGCCGCGGTCCTCGCCCACCGCCGCGCGCGCCCAGGCGGCCCAGCGCTGGCAGGTGCTGCGGTCAACGCCGCTGGCCCAGCGCTGCGGGTCCATGGCGGGTTCGGGCCCCGCCTCAGGCCTTGCTGATGGCCGGCAGCATGTCTTCCAGCCACAGCACGTTGTCCGAGTAGGACTGCAGGTCGGTCGACAGGTTGGCCACCGACCCGCTGACCCACACCTCCTTGTGCAGCTCCGATTTGACGTAGGAGATCGCGTCCTCGAAGTCGCCGTCGCCGGCCGACAGAATCAGCCGGTCGTACACGCCTTGCGCCGCCAGTTTGATGATCAGCGTGGCAATGCCCACGTCCACGCCCTTTTGCACGTGGCGGTCGAAGGGCTGCTTGCACTCGGGGCAGACGTTGTGGGACTCCTTGAGCCGGTACAGCTGCACCCGCAACTTCGGGCCCTTCGGCGGGGCGGACTTGATCCAGTTGTGGAAGGCGTTCTGCGCGTCCGTGGCGGGGTCGGGGGTGGAGTTGAGGTAGTAGCTTTCGTAGATCGGCCCGCCGTTCAGGCGCACCATTTCGTTCTTCAGCTTCAAGTAGTCGAAGGCGTGGGTCTTGCCGAAATTGAACAGGTAGGCGCCGTCGATGATCCAGACCGTCTTCATGCCGAGGCGCCCGCCGGCACCGGCAGCAGGTAGCTGAATTCATAGTGGTGCTGCCCGTCCACCACGGTCAGCCTGAAGTGGCCGGCGATGCCCGCCAGCGCGCCGGTGCCGGAGTCGGGCACGACCTCGATCGCCAGGTCCTGCTGGCCGCGGTCCATGGTGCCGCGGTGGTGGAACACGAAACTGCCCGGGCGGCCGTGCAATGTCCCCGTGACGCGTTCGATGGCCACGTACACCGCCGAGCCGGTGGTGGACGTCAACGCGGTCAGCATCTCGCCCTGGCCGGTGCCGGTGAGGTCGCCGCTGAAGACCTTGTCCAGGCTCATGCGGCCCAGGCTGGTGTTGCCGTCGGTGGCGCCGGTGTCTGCCTGCGGGCTCATCTTCACCTGGAACTGGCCGGTCGCGACCTGCGTGGCCCAGGCCACGGGCGCATCGACCTGGGCGCCGATCAGCGCCATCAGGTCGCGGTCCAGCAAGGCGGGGTCGTGCAGGTTCAAGCCGATCAGGCGGCGCAGGTGGGTGACGCTGTCCAGGTCGAGCGCGCTGCACATCAGGCCCAGGTCGTGGCCGTCGTGGTGGGCGACGCGCGCGGGCATGCGGATGGCGCTGGCGTCGTCGCCGAGGGCGAGTTGCAGCTCGCAGTCGGTGCCGATGTCCGGCAGTGCCGCGCCCGGCGGCACGCGCAGCAGCGCGCCTTTCAGCGACAGGTCGATCACCGACACCGTGGCCCGGTGGCCGCCCAGCACCAGGGCCGCGGGGGCCTCGAACGAGATTCTTGAGAAGCGGCGGCGTTCTTCGGTCATGCAGTTCCCGGGTGGCAGGTGTCAACGCCGGGCGAGTCTAGCGCCGCAGGGCGGGCCGGCCCGGGCGCGCGGCGCGCCGATGGCATCATCGGCGGCTTCCAACCTTCCCGCCACCGCCCTGGCGCCCCTGCCGTGAAGATCGTGCCCACCCCCCTCACCGCCGCGCTGGCGGGCGTGTTTTCCGCGCTGGTCTGGCCGGTGCTGTGGGCGCGCTATGGCGGGCCGGGGGCGGCGGGCAGCGTCGAGCTGGTGGTCTCGACGCTGCTGGTGGTGGCCTTGCCGGCGCACGCGCTGGTGGTCGGCTTCGCCCCGTCGCAGCGCAGCGACGCGCGCACGCTGGACACCGCGCTGCTCAAGCGCATCGGCGCCTGGTTGGCGGCGGCGGGGGTGACGGTGGCGGTGGTCTCGGCCTTCAAGCCCTGAGCGCGCAAGCCGCGCGCCCGCGGCGATTCAACCCCAGACCTCCTGTGCGGTTTCCACCACCAGGCGCAGCTTGTTGCGCTGTGCTTCCACGGCGATGTTGTTGCCGTGCACGGTGCTGCTGAAGCCGCACTGCGGGCTCAGCGCCAGTTGCTCGATCGGCGCGTACTTGGCGGCCTCGTCGATGCGGCGCTTCAGCAGGTCCTTGCTTTCCATCTCGCCGAACTTGGTGGTCACCAGGCCCAGCACGACGATCTTGTCCTTGCCCAGGTAGCGCAGCGGGCGGAAGTCGCCGGAGCGGTCGTCGTCGTACTCCAGGAAGAAGGCGTCCAGCTTCATCTCCGACAGCAGCGCCTCGGCCACCGGCTCGTAATTGCCGGCGGCCGCGTGGGTGCTCTTGAAGTTGCCACGGCACAGGTGCATGGCCAGCGTCATGCCGGCCGGCTTGTGGGCGACCACCTTGTTGATGAAGCCGGCGTAGCGGTGGGGCAGCTCGTTCGGGTCGTCGCCGCGCTGGCGGGCGGCTTCGCGCATCTTCTCGTCGCACAGGTAGGCGAGGTTGGTGTCGTCCATCTGCACGTAGCGGCAGCCGGCGTCGAACAGGCTTTGCAGCTCGTCGCCATAGGCCTTGGCCACGTCGTCGTAGAAGGCGGGGTCCAGCTCGGGGTAGGCCTCGCGGCTGATGCCGGCGCGCCCGCCGCGGAAGTGCAGCATCGTCGGGCTGGGGATGGTCACCTTGGGCGTGTTGCCGGCGGCGACCTGGCTTTTCAGGTACTCGAAGTCGGCGCGCTGGATGTCCTTCACATGGCGCACGGTGTCGATCACGCGGATCACCGGCGGGGCCAGCTCCTCGGTGCCGTCGGCGCGGCGCACGGTCACCGGGATGTCGGTCTTCACGCCGCCCAGTTGCTCCAGAAAATCGATGTGGAAGTAGGTGCGGCGGAACTCGCCGTCGGTGATGGACTGCAGGCCCACGTCTTCCTGGAACTTGACGATCTCGGTGATGGCGCGGTCCTCGACGGCGCGCAGTTGCTCGGCGGTGATCTCGCCCTTGGCGCGTTGCTCGCGCGCTTGCAGCAGGTACAGCGGGCGCAGGAAGCTGCCGACGTGGTCGGCGCGGAACGGGGCGGTGGTGCGCAGGCTCATGGGGGTCTCCGGTGGGAAGTGGGCCGGTCCGGGTGCCGGCGAAGGGCATCATATCGCCGACAAAGCGTGCTGCACTGAATACATCGGTGGCGATAAATGCGGGTTAACCCGCGTCAAATCTCGGCAATTCGGCGTTCAGAATCCAAACCTGTATACAACGCGTATTCAGCACCATGACGACCTTCCCGCTCAACGCCTGGTACGCCTGCGCCTACGACGTCGAGATCAAGCGCGAGCTGCTGGCCCGCACCGTGTGCAACCAGAAGCTGGTGCTGTACCGCCGCGCCGATGGGCGCGCCGTGGCGCTGGAAGACGCGTGCTGGCACCGTTTGATGCCGCTGTCCAAGGGGCGGCTGCTGGGCGATGAGGTGCAGTGCGGCTACCACGGGTTGGTTTTCAATGGCGACGGCCGCTGCACCCGCATGCCCGCGCAGGAAACCATCAACCCGTCGGCCTGCGTTCGCGCCTACCCGGTGGTCGAGCGGCATCGTTTCCTGTGGGTCTGGCCAGGCGACCCGGCGCTGGCCGACGAGTCCCTGGTGCCCGACCTGCACTGGAACGACCACCCCGACTGGGCCGGCGACGGCCGCATGATCCGCGTCAAGTGCGACTACCGCCTGGTGCTGGACAACCTGATGGACCTGACGCACGAGACCTTCGTGCACGGCTCCAGCATCGGGCAGGAGGCCTTGGCCGAGGCGCCCTTCGTGGCCACCCACGGCGACCGCACCGCCACCGTCACCCGCTGGATGGAAGGCATCGAGGCGCCGCCGTTCTGGGCCGCGCAGATCCGCCGCGCGCGGGGCCACGGGGGTCTGGTCGACCGTTGGCAGGTGATCCGCTTCGAGGCCCCGGCCACGATCGCCATCGACGTGGGCGTGGCGCCGGCCGGCAGCGGCGCGCGGCAAGGCGACCGCAGCCAGGGCGTCAACGGGTTCGTGCTCAACACCATCACGCCCGAGACCGAGACCACCTGCCTCTACTTCTGGGCCTTCGCCCGCAACTATTCGCTGCGCGACCAGGCGCTGACCCACGAGCTGCGCGAAGGCGTGGCGCGCATCTTCCACGAGGACGAACTGGTGCTGGAAGCGCAGCAGCAGGCCATCGAGGACCACCCCGGCCACGTCTTCTACAACCTGAACATCGACGCTGGCACCATGTGGATGCGCCGCTTGATCGACAAGATGATCGCCGCCGAGACGCCGCCCTCGCCGCAGGCCGGCGACGGCAGCGCGCCGCGGCGCGTGATTCAGATGCGCTCGGCCGCCTGAACGCCACGATGGCCACCGACCTGGACGTCGCCCCATCGCAGACCGTCAAGGCCCAGCTCGCCCTGCGCGAGTTGATTCTGGGCGGCGAGCTCAAGCCCGGCACGCGCATCGCCGAGCTGTGGCTCGTCGAGCGGCTGCAGGTGTCGCGCACCCCGGTGCGCATGGCGCTGGTCAAGCTGGCCGAGGAAGGCCTGCTGGACGCGATGCCGAACGGCGGCTTCGCAGTCAAGGCGTTTTCCGAGGACGACATCCACGACGCCATCGAATTGCGCGGCACGCTGGAGGGCCTGGCCGCCCGCCTGGCCGCCGAGCGCGGCGTCAGCGCTGTGCTGATGAGCGAGGCCCGCGCCGTGCTGGCGCGCATCGACGAGGCGCTGGCCGAACCGGCACTGAACGACGACACCTTTGGCCTGTACGTGGACCAGAACGCGCGCTTCCATGGCCTGCTGGCCGAAATGGCCGGCAGCACGCTGGTGGCCCGGCAGCTGGAGCGCGCGGTGGCCCTGCCGTTCGCATCGCCCAATGGCTTCGTGATGGCGCAGTCGGTGGGCCCGCGCGCGCGCGATGTGCTGGTCGTGGCGCAGGCCCAGCATCACATGGTGCTGGAGGCCATCACCGACCACGAGGGCACCCGGGCCGAAGCCCTGATGCGGGAGCACGCCCGCATCGCACGCCGCAACCTGCAGCAGGCGCTGGCCAATCACCACTCCCTGCAGCTGGTGCCCGGCGCCAGCCTCATCCGACGACCGGCCGTCCGCGGCCTGCGCTGAACCATGCGACAGCTTCAACACTGGCACACCGCCACCCTGCGCCACCACCGCGACCTCACGCCCACGGTGCGTGAATTCGAGCTGCGGCCCGACGGCGGCGTGCGCCCCTTCACCGTGGGCAGCCACCTCAGCGTGCGGGTCTTGGCCGATGGCCGGCCCGAGGTGCGCACCTATTCGCTGGTCGGCCTGCCGCCGCGGCCAGGCGACCCGCAGGTCTACCGCATCGCCGTCAAGCGCATGGACCCGGGCCGCGGCGGCTCGCGCCACCTGTGGTCGCTGGACCCGGGCGCCGAACTGCAGATTGGCGAGCCCAACAACCACTTCGAGCTGCCCATGGGCGCGCCGCACTACCTGCTGGTGGCCGGCGGCATCGGCATCACCCCGCTGGTGGGCATGGCCGAGCTGCTGGCGATGCGCGGCGCCTCGGTGCAGATGCTGTACGGCGCGCGCAGCGCCAGCGAATGGGCCTACGCCGACCGCCTGCGCACCGCCCTGGGGGACCGACTGCACACCTTCAGCGACGTCGATGGTCAGCGCATGGACCTGGCCGCCGCCATCGCCGCCGCGCCGGCCGACGCCCTGCTGCTGACCTGCGGCCCGCTGCCCCTGCTGGACGCCGTGCGGCAGGCCTGGACCGCCGCGGGCCGCCCGCCGGCCGGCCTGCGCTTCGAGACCTTCGGCAACAGCGGCGCCCAGGCCAACGAGGCCTTCACCGTGACGCTGCCACGCCATGGCCTGACCTTGCAGGTGCCGGCCGACCGCAGCCTGCTGGACGTGCTCGAAGCCGCCGGCGTCGACACGCTGCACGACTGCCGCCGCGGCGAATGCGGGCTGTGCGCGGTGGACATCCTGGGGCTGGACGGCACGGTCGATCACCGCGACGTGTACCTCAGCCCGCGCCAGAAACAGGCCAATGCGCAGTTGTGCGCCTGCGTGTCGCGGGTCAGCGGCAGCGTGGTGCTGGACTCGGCCTACCGGCCCGACTGAGCGGCGCACGTGCCTGCCCGACAATCCATACAAACACACCCCAAGGAGACCCCATGACCCTCACCCGTCGCCACCTGAGTCGCCTCCTGACCGCCGCTTTCGGCAGCGCTCTGGCCACCCTGGCCACCGGCCCGGTGTTCGCCCAGGCGGACACGCTGAAGATCGGCCTGATCCTGCCGATGACCGGCCCGTCGGCCAGCACCGGCCGCCAGATCGACGCCGCCGTCAAGCTGTACCTGGCCCAGAACGGCGCCACCGTGGCCGGCAAGAAGATCGAGGTCGTGCTCAAGGACGACGCGGGCGTGGCCGACACCACCCGCCGCCTGGCCCAGGAACTGGTGGTCAACGACAAGGTCGTCGCGCTGGCCGGCTTCGGCCTGACGCCGCTGGCCATGGCCACCGCCCCCATCGCCACGCAGAGCAAGACGCCGATGGTCGTGATGGCCGCGGCCACCTCGGCCATCACCGAGGCCTCGCCCTACATCGTGCGCACCAGCTTCACGCTGCCGCAGGTGACGGTGGGCATCGCCGAGTGGGCGGCCAAGAACAACATCAAGTCGGCGGTGTCGCTGGTGACCGACTACGGCCCGGGCATCGACGCGGAGAAGTTTTTCCGCGACCGCACGCTGCTCAACGGCGGCAAGATGCTGGACACCCTGCGCACCCCGCTGCGCGGCGCCGACTTCGCCCCGGTGCTGCAGAAGGTGCGCGACCTCAAGCCCGACGCGCTGTTCGTCTTCGTGCCCTCGGGCCAGGGCGCGCAGTTCATGAAGCAGTTCGCCGAGCGCGGGCTGGACAAGGCCGGCATCCGCCTGATCGCCACCGGCGACGTCACCGACGACGACCAGCTGCCCGACATGGGCGACGTGGCGCTGGGCGTGGTCACTTCGCACCACTACTCGGCGGCGCACAAGTCGCCCACCAACCAGAAGTTCGTCGACGCCTTCATGAAGGCCAACAAAGGCATGCGCCCGAACTTCATGGGCGTGGGCGGCTACGACGGCATGCGCGTCATCGTCGAGGGCCTGAAGGCCAGCAAGGGCGTGGGCGGCGACGCGCTGCTGGCCGCGATGAAGGGCCAGCTGTTTGAAAGCCCCCGCGGCCAGGTGCTGATCGACGCGCAAACCCGCGACATCGTTCAGGACGTCTACATCCGCAAGGTCGAAAAGGTGAATGGCCAGCTGTTCAACGTCGAGTTCGACGTGCAGAAGGCCGTCAAGGACCCCGGCAAGCTGAAGTGACCCGCCCGCGATGCTGACCCTGCTGTTCGACGGCATCGCCTACGGCATGCTGCTGTTCATCCTGGCGGTGGGCCTGGCGGTGACGCTGGGCCTGATGAACTTCGTCAACCTGGCCCACGGCGCCTTCGCCATGGCCGGGGGCTACACGACGGTGCTGCTGATGGACCGCGCGGGCGTTCCCTTCCTGTGGACGCTGCCGTTGGCCTTCGCGCTGCCGGCCCTGCTGGGCGCGGTGTTGGAACGCACGCTGTACCGCCGGCTCTACCACCGCAGCCACCTGGACCAGGTGCTGTTTTCCATCGGCCTGGTGTTCATGGCGGTGGCGGGGGTGGACTACCTGGTGGGCTCGCAGCAGCAGATCGTCAAGTTGCCCGAATTCCTGCAGGGTCGCTTCGACATCGAGTGGATCGGCGTGGGCCGCTACCGGCTGTTCATCATCGTGCTGTGCGCGGTGATCGCCGTGGCGCTGCAACTGGTGCTGACGCGCACGCGGTTTGGCAGCCGCCTGCGCGCGGCGGTGGACGACCCTCGGGTGGCCTCGGGACTGGGCATCAACGTCAATCAGGTCTTCACGCTGACCTTTGCCGTGGGCTCGGGCCTGGCGGGGCTGGGCGGCGCGATGGGCGCGGAAGTGTTGGGGCTGGAGCCGGGCTTTCCGCTGAAATTCATGATCTATTTCCTCATCGTCGTGTCGGTCGGCGGCACCACCACCATCACCGGCCCGCTGCTGGCCGCGCTGCTGCTGGGCATCGCGGACGTGGCGGGCAAGTACTACCTGCCGCAACTGGGGGCGTTCATCGTCTACACGCTCATGGTCGTGATCCTGTTCCTGCGCCCGCAGGGCCTGTTCGGCCGGGTGGCCGCGCGATGAGCCGCAGCGCGGTGTCCTTGCAGCGCGACGCGCGCTGGCGCTGGTGGGAGCTGGGCCTCCTTGGCGCGTTGGTCGTGGCCTGGTTTGTCGCGCCGCAGCATGCGCTGCTGCTCAACGAGATCACCATCCTGGCGCTGTTCACCGTCTCGCTGGACCTGATCCTGGGCTATGCCGGCATCGTCTCGCTGGGCCAGGCGGCATTCTTCGGCGTGGCGGCCTACGCCGCGGCGCTGTTCGCCAAACATGTTCTGCCCGACCCGCTGGTGGGCATGGCGGTGGCGGTGCTGTGCGCCGGAGCGCTCGGGGCGCTGACCAGCTTGCTGGTGTTGCGCGGGTCCGATCTGACGCGGCTGATGATCACGCTGGGCGTGGCGGCGATCCTGTTCGAACTGGCCAACAAGCTGGACTTCACCGGCGGTGCCGACGGCCTGCAGGGCGTGGTGATGGGTCCCTTGCTGGGCCGCTTCGAGTTCGACCTGTTCGGGCGCGTCGCCTTTGCTTACTCGCTGGTCGTGCTGATCGTGGCGCTGTTGCTGTGCCGGCGCCTGGTGCACTCGCCGTTCGGCATCGGCCTCAAGGCCATCCGCTACAACCGCCTGCGCGCCGCGGCGATCGGCATCCACGTCAACGCGCGGCTGGCGGTGGTCTACACCGTGGCCGCGGCGGTGGCGGGTGCCGCCGGTGCGCTGCTGGCGCAGACCACCGGCTTCGCCTCGCTGGACGTGCTGGATTTCCACCGCAGCGCCGACGTGCTGTTGGTGCTGGTGATCGGCGGCACGGGCTACCTGTACGGCGGCATCGTCGGCGCCGTGGTCTTCAAGCTGCTGCACGACGTGATCTCGGCGTGGACGCCTCAGTACTGGAGCTTCTGGCTGGGCCTGATCCTGGTCGTGCTGGTGCTGATCGGGCGCGACCGCCTGGCCAACCCGGCGCGTTGGTTCAAGCGCTCGGGGGCCACGCCATGACCGTCGTGCTGGAAACGCGCGGCTTGAACAAGCGCTTCGGCGGCATCACCGCCACGAGCGACGTCTCGCTGACGGTCGAATTGGGCGCGCGCCACGCGCTGATCGGCCCCAATGGCGCGGGCAAGACCACGTTGATCAACCTGCTCACCGGCGTGCTGGAGCCCACCGCTGGCAGCATCTGGCTCGACGGCCGAGACATCACCCGTGTGGCGCCGCACCACCGCGTGCACCGCGGCATCGTGCGCACCTTCCAGATCAACCAGCTGTTCGGCGAGATGACGCCGCTGCAGTCGCTGGCCTTGGCGGTGTCCAACCGCCTGGGCCTGGGCGCGCGGTGGTGGCAGCGCCTGGGCCAAGACCCGCGCGTCGCCCCGCGCTGCGACGAGCTGCTGCGCCAGTTCCGCCTGGACGACGTGATGGACCAGAAGGTGGCCGAGCTGCCCTACGGCAAGCGCCGCCTGCTGGAAATCGCCACCGCCATCGCCTGCCAGCCCCGTGTGCTGCTGCTGGACGAGCCGGTGGCCGGGGTGCCCGAGGGGGAGCGGCAGGACATCTTCGACACCATCAACGCGCTGCCCGCCGACGTGACGGTGCTGCTGATCGAGCACGACATGGACCTGGTGTTCAACTTCGCCCGCACGGTCAGCGTGCTCGTCAACGGCGCCGTGTTCGCCGAGGGCGACGTGCGGGCCATCGCCAACGACCCGCGGGTGAAGGCGGTGTACCTGGGGCATGGCGACGGCACGGGCGACCCCACCGCCGACGTGGGACCGCCGCTCACGCGGCCAGCCACGGAGGCCACGCATGGCTGACTTGCTGAAGGTGGAAGGCCTGCGTGCGGGTTATGGCGAAGCGGTGGTGGTGCAAGGCGTCGACCTGCGCCTGGAAGCAGGTCAAAGCCTGGCGCTGCTCGGCCGCAACGGCACCGGCAAGACCACCTTGCTGAACACGCTGGTGGGCGTCACGCGGCGCCACGCCGGGCGCATCTGGCTCGGTGGGGTCGATGTCACCGCGCTGCCGCCGTTTCGCCGCGCCGCGGCGGGCATCGGTTGGGTGCCGCAGGAACGCAACATCTTCAAGTCGCTGACGGTGGAAGAAAACCTCACCGCGGTGGCCCGCCCGGGCCCGTGGACGGTGCAGCGCGCTTACGCGCTGTTTCCGAGGTTGGCCGAGCGCCGCGCCAACCTGGGCAACCAGCTGTCCGGCGGTGAGCAGCAGATGCTGGCCTTTGCCCGCGCGTTGGTGCTGAACCCGACGCTGCTGTTGCTGGACGAGCCGTTGGAGGGGCTCGCCCCCATCATCGTGGAAGAGCTGCTGCGCTCGATTGCCCGCGTGGTGCGCGATGAAGGCATGAGCGCCATCATCGTCGAGCAGAACCCCCGCTTGATCCTGCCGATCACGCACGAGGCCGTGGTGCTGGACCGTGGCGCCATCGTGCACGCCGGCCGCAGTGCCGATTTGCTGGCGCAGCCCGAGGCGCTGGAGTCGTGGTTGGCCGTGTCGAAGACCTGAGGCGCCACGCCTCAGGCCGCTGCAGACCGGGTCAAACCTCGAAGGGCAGGCCGACGTAGTTCTCGGCCAGCGCGGTGGACGCGGCCTTCGACTGCAGCAGGTAGTCGATCTCGGCTTCCTGGATCTTCTGGCCGAAGCCCGCGGTGTCCGGGAAGCGGTGCATCAACGAGGTGAACCACCAAGAAAAGCGCACCGCCTTCCACACGCGGCGCAGGCAGCGGTCCGAGTAGGCGTCGAGTCCGGCCGGGCGCTTGTCCTGGTAGTGCTCGATCAGGCCGTGCGCCAGGTAATGCACGTCGGAGGAGGCCAGATTCAGGCCCTTCGCGCCAGTGGGCGGCACGATGTGCGCCGCATCGCCCGCCAGGAACAGCGAGCCGAAGCGCATCGGCTCGGCCACGAAACTGCGCAGCGGGGCGATGCTTTTTTCGATCGACGGGCCGGTGACCAGGCGCTCGGCCGCGGCGGGGTCGAGCCGGCGGCGGAGCTCGTCGAAGAAGGCCTCGTCGCTCCACTGTTCCACCTTGTCGTCCAGCGGGCATTGGATGTAGTAGCGGCTGCGCGTGGCCGAGCGCATGCTGCACAGGGCGAAGCCGCGTTCGTGGTTGGAGTAGATCAGCTCATGCGAAACCGGTGGGGTGTCGCTGAGCACGCCCAGCCAGCCGAAGGGGTAGACCTTCTCAAAGGTCTGGATGGCGCTGGCCGGCACGCTGGCGCGGCTGGCGCCGTGAAAGCCGTCGCACCCGGCGATGAAATCGCAGTGCAGCGTGTGCGTTTCGCCGTTCTTGCGGTAGGTGACGCGGGGCGTGGCGGTGTCGAAGTCGTGCAGGGCGACGTCTTGGGCGCCGTATATGGTGGTCGCGCCCCAGGCGCTGCGGGCGTCCATCAGGTCGCGCGTGACCTCGGTCTGGCCGTAGACCATGACCTGCTTGCCACCGGTGAGCGCCTGCAGGTCGATGCGGTGGTGGGTGTTGCGGTAGCCGATCTCGAAGCCGCCGTGCACCAGGCCCTGCGTGTGCATGCGCTCGCCCACGCCGACCTGGTCCAACAGGCCCACCGTGCCTTGCTCGAGCACGCCAGCGCGGATGCGGCCCAGCACGTAGTCCGGGCTGCGCGCTTCCAGGATCACGGCGTCGATGCCGGCGCGGTGCAGCAGGGCGCCCAACAGCAGGCCGGCCGGGCCGGCCCCAATGATGGCCACTTGAACTCTCTTCACGTCATTCGTCCTTCAGGGGAGGCGGGTCAAAGCACCGAGCGCAGCTGGGCCTGCGTGTGCAGCAGGGCGGGCAGGAATTCGCTGACGAGCTGGTCGGTGCGGATGCGGCTGGCGTGCGCGCTGATGTTGATGGCGGCCACCACGTCGCCGCGGTAGTTCTTCAAGGGAACGGCGATCGTGCGCAAGCCGGGTTCCAGTTCCTGGTCGACGATGGCGTAGCCCTGCACCCGGGCCCGGGCGATTTCCACGCGCAGGCGCTCGCGGTGGGTCAGCGTGTGCGGGGTCAGCGCCGTCAAGGTCTGGCGCGCCAGCCAGGCGTCAATCTCGTGCTGGGGCAGGGCCGACAGCAGCATGCGGCCCACCGCCGTGCAGTAGGCCGGCAGGCGCACGCCGGGCTGCAGGGTGCGCGACACCACCTTGCCGGCCGTGGTGGCCGCGATGCACAGCACGTCGTTGCCGTCCAGCACGGCGGCGGACGAGGCCTCCTTGACCGCTTCGGCCAGCCGGTACTGTTCGGGCTGCACCAGCTTGGGCAGTCGCGACGAGTGCATGTAGCTCTGGCCCAGGCGCAGCACCTTGGCCGTCAGCGCATACATCTTGCGGTCGCAGCTGACGTAGCCCAGGTGCTCGAGCGTGATCAGGTAGCGGCGCGCCGCGGCGCGGGTCAGGCCGCACAGCCGGGCGACCTCGCTGATCGTCAGGCGGGGGCGCTCCTGGTCGAAGGCGGTGATCACGGTCAGGCCGTTCTCCAGGCCGGCCACCAGGTCGCGCTTCAGCGGGGCGGGCTTGACCTCGGGGCTGGTCGGCGCGGTGTCGGGGCCGTCGCTGACGATGGGGAGGCGTTGGAAGGCGTTCATCGTGCACCAGGGCGTGTGGACCACCCAAATTGTGCGCATGACGCACATGTGGGCGATGAAATCGCGTCTGAGCGCGAGAGCCAGGACTCTACTGGCTGCCTCGGGGTGGCGTCATCCGGGTTGACGGCGGTTTGTGCGCAAGCCGCACGCAAGCTGCCTCGGCCGGGCCTTGCAGGCGCTCGGCCCGGCGAGGGTCGCTGGGTGGCGCCGGGTCGTCGCGCAGGATGTCGCGCGCCGTCTCGCGCAGCGGGCGCGTGCGCAGCCCGGCGGCGCGGGCCCGGTCTGCGTTGACCGCCATGAAGCCCGCCGAGATGGGCTCGCTGGCGGGAATCCACAGTGGCAGGCCTTGCCAGGGCTGCACGCCCGCCGCCAGCAGTTGCGCCTCGTCCACAGGCACCGCGGTGGCGGGCTGGCGGCCCACGTCCTGCGCGGCCAGCGCGCAGGCCGCGATCAGGTCGGCCCAGCGCACGACGGGCCCGGTCATGTTGAAGGGCCCATCCGCTGGGCTTTGCAGCACGGCCAGCAGGCCACTCGCCAAGTCACGCACGTCGATGACTTGCAGCGCGGCGCCGGGCGCGTCGGGCACCGGGATGAGCCCGCCTTCTGCCATGCGCCAAGGCCAATGGCTGAAGCGGCCGGTGGGGTCGCCCGGGCCGACGATCAGGCCGGGGCGAACCGTCACCGCGCGGGCGGCGTGCCCGCTGCGCCGTCGGTGCTCGGCCAAGGTGTGCGCGAGGGCCCGCTCACAGGCCGCCTTCTGGGCGCCGTAGTGCGCGGGGGCGCGGCTGTCGGCCGGCACGCCGGTGGCGTCGGCCAGCGGCGCGTCGTCGCCCGCGCCGGCCTGGGTCAATGGGGCCAGGGCCGACACGCTGGACACGAACAGGTACTGGCCGCAATGGGCCAGCGCCTGGGCGCTCGCGGCGACCTCGCCGGGCAGGTAGCCGCAGGTGTCGATGACGGCGTCCCAGTTGCGCCCGGCCAGGCGGTCGAGGTCGCGCAGGCGGTCTCCCCGCAACACCTCCACCGCCGCCGGCCAGTCGCTGCGCCGCTGGCCGCGGTTGAACACCGTGAGGTCGTGGCCGGCGCCCAGGGCGGCGTCCACCAGTGCGCGGCCCAGAAACACCCCGCCGCCCAGCAACAGCAGCTTCATGGGGTCCGCCGGGTGCCGGGCGCGGTGGCGATCGCGCGCCAGCCCTGATCACCGGGCGCGGACCGCCCCGAGGTTGAACGCAGGGTCATGGGCCAATGGTGCCCCAGCGAACGGCCCGCCACAAGACGCCGCCCCCGAACGCATGCGCGCTTCGCAAGCCCTGCCGCGACTTCGTTGCCGGCCGCGCGGCGCGGGGTGGGGTGGCTAAGGTGGGGGCCGTTGAATCAATCCCGTGGAGACCACCCCATGCGCGTCGATCTGGAATCCCTGCTGCCGTCCTTCAGCCCCCCGCCCATGGTCATGCCGCCGCCGCCCGCGCCCAGCGCGACCAACTCGGCGCAGCAGGTCGTGCAGTTGTTCGCGATGGTGCTGGGGCCGCTGCTTCAGCAACTGTTCGCCCCGCCGCCAGACGATCAGAAGCCGGGGACGAACCCCTTTGCATCGCCCCTGGACGAACTGCTGAACAACTTGAACCTGCAGGGCCCGGACGAGTCCACCGCACCGCCGGCCGATGGGCCACCACCGGCGCCCTCACCCTCACCCTCACCGTCCTCCGCGCCCACGGACACCACACCGCCCAAGACCCTGGACCGCGGCGACTATGGGCATTCGCTGGCCGACGCCCAACGCAACACCGACATCCAGTTCAAGCCCGTGCTGCGCGGCGACGAGCAGCAGCGAGACGCCAAGATCCAGTCGCAAGACGACTTCAACCGCGCCGTCGACGACGTGGCGAAGGACTATGGGCTCGACCCCAACATGTTCCGCGCGCAACTGCAGGCGGAGTCGGGCGCCATCACCGACTACAAGAAGGCGCTGGGCGCCGAAGGTGATGTCGACCGCCGGGGCGAGAACAACACGTCGATCGGCGTGGGGCAGATCTCGCGCAAGTTCCTGGACGGGCGGGAATGGTCCGGGGACGGCCCCGGCAACGAGAGGCTGGGCAGTCAGAAGGTGAGCACCGAGGACTACATGAACAGCCCGACCATCCAGCTGCGCATGGCCGCGTCGAACCTGTCGCAGCGCATCGAAGACCACGGCAGCGTCGAGCGCGGCCTGAGCTCCTACGTCAACGGGTCGCCCGACCCGAGCGACCCGAAGGCGGCCCGCTACCTGGAGAACATCAACAAGTTCATGAACGACCCGTCGATCACCGAACCGGGCCGCGAGTGAAGCCACCGCCGCGCCACGGCCCGCCGCGCATCGCCGGGGGCCGCGACTGGGCGGGCCGCCGCCGCAGCCGGCCCCGGCGACCGTTCAAACGCGCTCGACGACCAGCGCAATGCCTTGACCGACGCCGATGCACATCGTGCACAGGGCGTAGCGACCCCCGGTGCGGTGCAGCTGGTTCACCGCGGTCATCACCAGCCGCGCACCGCTGGCGCCCAGTGGGTGGCCCAGCGCGATGGCTCCGCCGTTCGGATTGACGCGGGCATCGTCGTCGGCCAGGCCCAGGTCGCGCAACACGGCCAGGCCCTGGGCCGCGAAGGCCTCGTTCAACTCGATCACGTCGATTTCGGCCAGCGACAGGCCGGTCAGCTTCAGCACCGCCCGCGTGGCCGGGGCCGGGCCGATGCCCATGATGCGCGGCGCCACGCCCGCGGTGGCCATGCCCACGATGCGGGCCTTGGGCGTGAGGCCATGCCGGGCCGCTGCCGCTTCGCTGGCCAGCAGCAGCGCGCAGGCGCCGTCGTTGACGCCGCTGGCGTTGCCGGCGGTCACGCTGCCGTCGGGCCGCACCACGCCCTTGAGCTTGGCCAACGCCTCCAGGCTGGTCTCGCGCGGGTGCTCGTCCTTGTTGACCACCAACGGGTCGCCCTTTTTCTGGGCGATGGTGACCGGGCTGATCTCGGCGTCGAACACGCCTGCCTTCTGGGCCGCCACGGCCTTCATCTGGCTGGCCAGCGCCATGCGGTCTTGCGCGGCGCGCTCGATCTTGAAGTCGGTGGCCACGTTCTCGGCGGTCTCGGGCATCGAGTCCACGCCGTACTGTTCCTTCATCAGCTTGTTGACGAAGCGCCAGCCGATGGTGGTGTCGTAGACCGCGTTGGCGCGGCTGAAGGCGCTTTCGGCCTTGGGCATCACGAAGGGCGCGCGGCTCATGCTCTCGACGCCGCCGGCGATCATCATCTGCGCCTCGCCGCTCTTGATGGCGCGGGCGGCGGTGCCCACCGCGTCCATGCCCGAACCGCACAGGCGGTTGATGGTGGCGCCGGGCAGCGCGATCGGCAGGCCCGCCAGCAGGCTGGCCATGCGGGCCACGTTGCGGTTGTCCTCGCCGGCCTGGTTGGCGCAGCCGTACAGCACGTCGGTGACGGCCGCCCAGTCGACGCTGGGGTTGCGGGCCATCAGGGCGCGCAGCGGCACGGCGCCCAGGTCGTCGGTGCGCACGCTGCTCAGCGAGCCGCCGTAGCGGCCGAAGGGGGTGCGCTGGTAATCGCAGATGAAGGCTTGGGTCATGGCGCTCTCGCGGTGAAGGGTCTCGCGGTGGAGGGGCGCGCGGTGGAAGGCCACGCGGGGTGGGGCGGTTCACCAGGCCCATTGGGCCGTGGTGCCCGGTGTGGGCCCGGCTCAGGGCCTGCGGTCAGCGGTCAGCCCAGGATCGGCACGCCGCTCAGGCGGCGCAGTTCGTCCAGGTCCAGGCCATTGAAAGTTTCCACCAGCTTCAGGCCCTGCGCTGTCACGTCGATGACCGCCAGGTCGGTGTAGATGCGGCTCACGCAGCCGATGCCGGTCAGCGGGTAGGTGCAGCGCTCGACGATCTTGCTCTCGCCCGCCTTGGTCAGGTGCTCCATCATCACGAAGGTCTTCTTGGCGCCAATGGCGAGGTCCATGGCCCCACCCACCGCCGGGATGGCGTCGGGCGCCCCGGTGTGCCAGTTGGCCAGGTCGCCGCCGACCGACACCTGGAAGGCACCGAGCACGCAGAAGTCCAGGTGGCCGCCGCGCATCATCGCGAAGCTGTCGGCGTGGTGAAAGTACGCGCCACCGGCCAGCAGCGTCACCGGCTGCTTGCCGGCGTTGATCAGGTCGTAGTCCTCGTCGCCGGCGGCGGGGGCGGGGCCCATGCCCAGCAGGCCGTTCTCGCTTTGCAGGAAGACGTCCTTGTCGCGCGGCAGGTGGTTGGCCACCAGCGTGGGCAGGCCGATGCCCAGGTTGACGTAGGCGCCTTCGGGAATGTCGCGGGCCACGCGGGCGGCCATTTGATCGCGGTTGAGTCGTTGCATGGTGTGGGTTCTCGCTCAGGCGGTCTGCTTGAAGCCGGCGGGGCCGGTGGCCGTGCGCTCGACCTGGACGATGCGCTGCACGAAGATGCCCGGCGTCACGATGTGCTCGGGGTCGAGCGCGCCCAGGTCCACCACCTCGTGCACCGACGCCACCGTCGTCTTGGCCGCCATGGCCATGATCGGCCCGAAATTGCGCGCCGTCTTGCGGTAGGTGAGGTTGCCCCAGCGGTCGCCGCGCTCGGCCTTGATCAGCGCCACATCGGCGTGGATGGGCGACTCCAGCACGTACATGCGCCCGTTGATCTCCCGCGTTTCCTTGCCCTGGGCCAGGTCGGTGCCGTAGCCGGTGGGCGTGAAGAAGCCGCCGATGCCGGCGCCGGCGGCGCGGATGCGTTCGGCCAGGTTGCCCTGCGGCACCAACTCCAGTTCCAGCTTGCCGGCGCGGTACAGGCCGTCAAAGACTTGCGAGTCCACCTGCCGCGGAAAGCTGCAGATGATCTTGCGCACCCGCCCGGCCTTCAGCAGCGCGGCCAGGCCGGTTTCGCCGTTGCCGGCGTTGTTGTTGACGATGACCAGGTCCCGGGCGCCCTGGGCGATCAGGCCGTCGATCAACTCGCCTGGCTGCCCGGCGCCGCCGAAGCCGCCAATCATCACGGTGGCGCCGTCGGCCACGCCGGCCAGCGCCGATTCGATGGAAGGATGGATTTTGTTGATCATGGCTGCGAGGGTGGCCCACGGGGTGCAGGCGGTCGGGTGGGAAGTGTAAGCAGGGCGTCGCCCGATCGGCCGGGCTGGCGGCCGCGGTGCGCACCGCTACAGTGCCGTCCATGCCCGCCGCCGCGCTGCCCTTGTCCACCTGTGACGACGCCGTGTTGCGACCCCTGACCGGGGTGCTCACCGACATCGACGACACCCTGACCACCGACGGTGCGATCTGCGCACAAGCGCTGGAGGCGCTGTGGCGCTTGCAGGCCAGCGGCCTGCCGGTGATCGCCATCACCGGTCGCCCGCTGGGCTGGAGCCTGCCGTTCGCGGCCGACTGGCCGATCGACGCGATCGTGGCCGAGAACGGGGCGGTGGCGTTGTTCCGCGCACCCCCGGGATCGGTGGGCGACCTGCACATCGAGTTCCAGCAGGACGAGGCCACCCGGGCGGTCAACACCGCGCGGCTGCGGCGGGCGGCAGCGCGGGTGCTGCGCGAGGTGCCTGGCGCCCAGCTGGCGCGCGACAGCGCCGGCCGCGTCACGGACATCGCCATCGACCACAGCGAGTTAAGCCACCTCCCGGCACCGGCCATCGACCGCGTGGTGGCCGTGATGCGCGACGAGGGCATGCACGCCACGGTCAGCTCGATCCACATCAATGGCTGGTTTGGCGACCACGACAAGCCCAGCGGCGCGCGCTGGATCGTGCAGCGGCTGTACGGCCGACGCCTGGACGACGAATGGCCGCGCTGGGCCTACGTCGGCGACTCCACCAACGACCAGGCGATGTTCGCGCGCTGCCCGGTCAGCGTGGGCGTGGCCAACCTGCGGCGCTTTGCCGACCAGCTGACGGTGTGGCCGGCCTGGTTGACAGAGGGCGAGCGTGGCGCCGGGTTCGCCGAGTTTGCGCAGCGCGTGGTCCGCGCCCGGCACGCGGCTGCGGCCCCGCCGGCGCCCGCGGCGCCGACTCCGCGCCAAGCGCCGCGGGCGCGGTCATGACGCCGCCGGCCTGGTCTGACCGCGCGGTGCTGAGCACGGCGTTGGCCCTGGCGCTGGCCGCCGCGGTGTCCTTGGGCCTGGCCCGTTTTTCCTACGCCCTGCTGTTGCCTCCCATGCGCGCTGACCTGGGTTGGAGCTATTTCCTGTCCGGCCTGATGAACACCGTCAACGCGGCGGGCTACCTGTTGGGCGCGCTGGCCGCGCCGCGCGCGCTGGCCGCGCTGGACGCCCGGCGCCTGCTGCTGGGCGGGGGTGCGGCGGCGGCGGCGTTGCTGGCAGCGCACGGGCTGGTGGCCAACGACGCCATGCTGCTGGTGCTGCGTTGCCTGACGGGCGTGGCCAGCGCTGCCAGCTTCGTGTCCGGCGGTTTGCTGGCGGCACGCCTGGCGGCGGCCAGCATGGCCATGGGCGGACGCAGCGGTGGCCTCGTGCTGGGGCTGTACTACGGCGGCACGGGCCTGGGCATCATTGGGTCGGCTGCGCTGGTGCCGCCGTTGGTGGCCTTGGCCCGACCGCACGCCTGGCAGTTGGCGTGGTGGGCCTTGGGGCTGCTGGCACTGCTCGCCACGCTGGTCACCGCCGCCGGCACGCGCCGGCTGCACGCCCCGCCCAACCCGGCCGCGGTGCACAGCCCCTTTCAGCCCTGGCCGATGGCCCCGGCGCTGGCCGGCTACCTGATGTTCGGGCTGGGCTACATCGGCTACATGACCTTCATCGTCACGCTGCTGCGCGAGCAGGGGCTCGGCAGTGGCTTGATCACCGGCTTCTACGTGCTGCTGGGGGTGGGGGTCGTGGCGTCGTCGTGGCTTTGGGCGGGCTTGCTGCAGCGCCACCGCGGCGGGCGGCCGCTGGCGCTGCTCAACGGCCTGCTGGCCGTGGCCACCGCCCTGGCCGTGATCAGCCGTCACCCGGTGGCGGTGTTCGCGTCGGGGGCCTTGTTCGGCGCGGTGTTCCTGTCGGTGGTGGCCAGCACCACCGCGCTGGTGCGCCACAACCTGGCGCCATCGGCCTGGCCGGCGGGCATCGCGGCCTTCACCATCGTCTTCGCGTTGGGGCAGATCGTCGGGCCCAGCCTGGTCGGGCTGATCGCCGACGGGCCTGGTGGCTTGTTGCGCGGGCTGGCGGTCAGCGCGGCCTGCCTGGCCTTGGGGTCGGCGCTGGCGCTGCTGCAGCGGCCATGGGCCCCACCGCCCGGGCCTTGACTCAACGCGGCGCCAGGAAGGCTTCGATGCGCGCCAGTTCCTCGTCGAGCGCTCGGCGAAACGCGGGGTCTTTCGGGGGCTTGCCGTTGACGTGACCGATGTCGGCCACCAGGCGGCCGCGCTGCACCGACAGGTTGCCCCAGCCGATCGCCTCGCCGCGCCACAGCAGCGGCAACGCGTAGTGGCCGCGCACCCGCCGCGCGGCCGGCGTGTAGGCCTCGAACCGGTAGGCCCAGCCCCAGAAGGCCTCGAAGCGCTGGCGGTCCCACACGATGGGGTCGAACGGCGCCAGCAGGCGCGCCGCGTCGTCCGGCCGATGTCGGCGTGAGTGCGGTTGCTCGCCGTCGGGCCAATGCCAGCGCACGCCGTCGACCGTGGCCGATGGCAGCCGGGCCTGGGTGCGCGCCAGAAGCGCGGCTCGTCGGTCACGCCACTGCGCGGCCGAGTTCAGCAGCATCGACACCAGCCGACGCAGGCCCGGCTCCGGCAGCGGCGCGTAGGCCTGCACCACCACGTCGACGAGCGCGTCGAGTGCCGCATCGGGGTCCTCGGGCGGTGGCTGGCTGGGGCGCTCGCTGTACAGACGCACGCCCGATTCGCGGCGCGCCACGCGCAGCATCCCGCGAAAGTGCATGCCGTCCAGCAGCGCGGTGCTGGCCCGGCCACCGCCCCCGAACCAATTCTGGTGGCGGCCATGGGCAAAGGCCGCGTCCACCTCGGCCGGGTGGACGGTGCCACGGTCGCGCACGAAGGCGAGCACCTCGCGGGCCTGCGCCCAGCGCTCGGTGGCCCATTCGGTGCGCGCGGTGCGCGGGTGCAACAGCGCCTGTGTGGCGCGCGGCAAAAAGCCGTAGTTGACGAAGAACTCTTCTTCGAGGTCGAGCCGCGGGTAACGGCGCTCCAGGTCGCCCGCCCGGTGGCCGTTGACGCGGTGGCGCAGCACCAGGTCCTGGGCGCGTGCCGGCGCGCGGAGGGGGTCGGCTTGGACAAAACCCAGCCGGCGCAGCGTGGCTGGCAGGCTGGCGGGTTGGCCCAGGCTGCGCGCGACCGCGTGGTCGCGCAGTTGGGTCAGCGTGAGGGACACGCTGGCCAAGGCCGATCAGGCCCGGACGGCGCTCAGAGGCCCGCGGCGGCGCGCAGGGCGGCGGCCTTGTCGGTGCGCTCCCAGGTGAACTCGGGCTCGTCGCGGCCAAAGTGGCCGTAGGCGGCGGTCTTTTCGTAGATCGGACGCAGCAGGTCGAGCATCTGGATGATGCCCTTCGGGCGCAGGTCGAAGTGCTCGGCCACCAGCGCCGACAGCTTGTCGTCGCTCATCACGCCCGTGCCTTCGGTGTAGACCGTGATGTTCATCGGTTTGGCCACGCCGATGGCGTACGCCACCTGCACCTGGCACTGCTTGGCCAGGCCGGCGGCGACCACGTTCTTGGCGACGTAGCGGGCCGCGTAGGCGGCGCTGCGGTCGACCTTGGACGGGTCCTTGCCTGAGAACGCGCCGCCACCGTGCGGGCAGGCGCCGCCGTAGGTGTCGACGATGATCTTGCGGCCAGTCAGGCCGCAGTCGCCCTGCGGGCCGCCAATGACGAAGCGGCCGGTCGGGTTAACCAGGTAGCGGGTGTTCTGCAGCCATTCCTTGGGCAGCACGGGCTTGATGATCTCTTCGATCACGGCCTCGTAGAAGCTGGGCTTGAGCTTGGTCATGCTCTCGCTCTGGTCCGGGCTGTGCTGGGTGGACAGCACCACGGTGTCGATGCTGTGGGGCTTGCCGTCCACGTAGCGCATCGTGACCTGGCTCTTGGCGTCCGGGCGCAGGAAGGGCAGGCGGCCGTCCTTGCGCAGCTGGGCCTGGCGCTCAACGAGGCGGTGCGCGTAGTAGATGGGCGCGGGCATCAGCTCGGGCGTTTCGTCGCAGGCGTAGCCGAACATCAGGCCCTGGTCGCCGGCGCCAGTGTTCAGGTGGTCGTCGCTGGCGTGGTCCACGCCCTGGGCGATGTCGTTCGACTGCTTGTCGTAGGCCACCAGCACCGCGCAGCCCTTGTAGTCGATGCCGTAGTCGGTGTTGTCGTAGCCGATGCGCTTGATGGTGTCGCGCGCGACCTGGATGTAGTCGACGTGGGCGTTGGTGGTGATTTCACCGGCCAGCACCACCAGACCGGTGTTGGTCAGGGTTTCAGCGGCCACGCGCGAACGCGGGTCCTGCTTGAAAATCGCGTCCAGGATGGCGTCCGAGATCTGGTCGGCGACCTTGTCGGGGTGACCTTCGGAGACGGATTCAGAGGTAAAGAGAAAATCGTTCGACACGCAAAGCTCCAGTTTCAAACAGGTTGCACACGCGTTGCCGGCCTGTTGAAAGGAACCCACGGCGAACGCTTTAGCAGATTTGTTGAGTGCCGCCACCGTGGTGGTGGCACCCGGCGCCGCACCGGCAAACCGGTGTCGCGCATCGCCCCGCAAGTAGTTCAATAACTCGGCGATGGCCGCATTATAGAAAGCATGTCGAATTTGTTTCACTGGGTGGCGCGCTGGCCGTTGTGGCTGGCGCACGCCGTGGGCGCTGTGCTCGGTTGGTTGACCTACCTCGCCTCGCCGGTCTACCGGTCGCGTTTCCAGGCGAACGTGGCCCAGGCCGGCGTGGGCCGCGCCGCCGCGCGCGCGGCAGTGGCCGAGGCCGGGCGCATGGCCGCCGAGTTGCCGCGGCTGTGGCTGCGCGGCGTGGGCAGCGTGCCCTTTGCCATTCACGGGGACGCCCACGTGCGCCAGGCGCTGGCCGAGGGCCGTGGCCTGGTGTTGCTGACGCCGCACCTTGGCTGCTTCGAGGTCTGCGCTCAGGCCTACGCGCACCGCTTCGGCGACGAGGTGCCCATCACCGTGATGTTCCGGCCCGCCCGCAAGCCCTGGCTGCGTGAGTTGATGACGACCGCCCGCGACCGCCCCGGCCTGCGTGCCGTGCCGGCGGAACTGGCCGGCGTGCGGCAAATGATGCGTGCCTTGAAGCGCGGTCAGACCGTCGGCCTGCTCCCCGACCAGGTGCCGCCGGACGGCATGGGCGTGTGGGCGCCGTTCTTCGGCAAGCCGGCTTACACCATGACGCTGGCCGCGCGGCTGGCTCAGCAAAGCGGGGCGGCCTTGCTGCTGTGTTGGGGCGAGCGCCGGGCGCACGGGGCGGGCTACGACATCCACTTTCTGCCGGCCGTGGGTGCCTTGCCGGCCGACCCCGACGCTCAGGCAGAATCCGCCGCCGCCGTGAACCGGGCCATGGAGCGGCTGATCCTGCAGCGCCCGGCCCAGTACCTCTGGGGCTACCACCGTTACAAATCGCCGCGCGCTGCGGCATCGCCGGCGGACCCGCCGGCCACGCTCTGAAGGGAAGACCGTTGTCCGCAGGCTGGGGTTCGAAGGCGGTGCTGGCGCTGATGCAGGGCGTGCACCGCCTGCCGTTGGGCGCGCAGGCGGTGCTGGGGCGCGGGCTGGGCCGCTTGTTCTGGTGGCTGGCGCGCTCGCGCCGCCAGGTGGCGCTGCGCAACCTGGCGCTTTGCCTGCCCGAGCGCAGCGCCGCCGAGCGCGAGGCCATCGCCCGCGACCACTTCGGCTGGCTCGGGCGCAGCCTGCTTGAGCGGGCCCTGCTTTGGTATGCGCCCGTGCCACGCCTGAAGTCGTTGATCCACGTGGAAGGCGACATCGGCCTGGCCGAGCGCAGCGAGCGCCCGGTGATGTGGCTGGTGCCGCACTTCCTGGGGCTCGACGTGGCGGGCGTGGCCACGCAGTTGTTCCAGACGCGCAAGGTCGGGTCGATCTACCAGCAGCAGAGCGACCCGGTGTTCGACGCGGCCATCCGCGCGGGGCGGCTGCGCTTTGGTGGCGGCGACATCTTTCCGCGCAGCGACAAGGCCTTGCCGCTGGTGCGCGCCATCCGCCGCGGCTGGGCCTTCTTCAACCTGCCCGACATGGACTTCGGCGAGCGCGACGCCGACTTCGTGCCCTTTTTCGGCGTGCCTGCCGCCACGCTGCTCGCGCCGTCGCGCATGGCGCGCGCCTTGAACATGGTGGTGCAGCCCGTGGTGGCGGACATGCTGCCCGGCGGCCAGGGTTACCGCGTTCGCTTCCTGGATCCCTGGCCCGACTTTCCCAGTGCCGACCCGGTGGCCGATGCCCGCCGCATGAACGAGTGGATCGAGCAGGAAGTGCGGCGCAACCCGGCGCAGTACCTGTGGGTGCACAAGCGGTTCAAGACGCGCCCGGCGGGCCAGCCGTCCTTGTACGACGCGTGATCGCGCCAGGCCGGCCGACCCGCGCCGAGGCGACCCCCGATAATCCCGCCATGAAATTGCGCTTCACCAAGATGCAGGGCGCCGGCAATGACTTCGTGGTGCTCGATGCCACGCGCGAGCCGCTGCGCCTGGACGCCGCGCAGCTGCAACGCCTGGGCGACCGCCGCTATGGCGTGGGCGCCGACCAGATTCTGGTGGTCGAGGCCAGCGACGCGCCGGGCGTCGACTTCCGCTACCGCATCTTCAACGGGGCCAGCGGCGACGAGGTGGAGCATTGCGGCAACGGCGCGCGCTGCTTCGTGCGCTACGTGCACGACCATGGCCTGAGCGACCGCCCGACCCTGCGCGTGCAGACCATGAACAACCTGCTGGCGTTGCGGCTGCAGCCCGACGGTCGCGTCAGCGTCGACATGAACGCGCCGATCTTCGACCACGCGCGGCTGCCTTTCGACGGCGCGGGCCTGGCGGTGAACCAGATTGGCGGCTTCGAAACCCACGCGCTGCCGTTGGCCGATGGCGTGATGCTGGACGTGGCCGTGCTGTCCATGGGCAACCCCCACGCCGTGTGCCGCGTGGCCGACGTGGACCAGGCACCGGTGGCGCTGCTGGGCCCGCAGGTCGAGTCGCACCCGCGCTTTGCGCGCAAGGTCAACGTTGGCTTCATGCAGGTGGTCGACCGAGGGCACATCCGCCTGCGCGTGCACGAGCGCGATGCGGGCGAGACCCTGGCCTGTGGCACCGGCGCCTGCGCCGCGGTGGTGGCGGGCATCCGCCTGGGCTGGCTGGACCCGGCGGTCGAGGTGGCCACCCGCGGCGGCGCGTTGCGCATCGAATGGCCGGCTGGCGCACAGTCCAGCCCGCCCTGGCCGCATGTGCTGATGACCGGACCGGCCACCACCGTGTTCGAAGGCGAGATCGAGTTGTGAACCACAAGGAACCAGCGTGAGCATCGAAGGCATCACCGAAGCCGACATCGCCAATTACCTGGCCAACACGCCGGGCTTCTTCGAGCGGCAGGCCGAACTGCTGGGCAGCATCACGCTGCGCAGCCCGCATGGGGGGCGCGCCGTGTCCCTTCAGGAGCGGCAGATGGAAATGCTGCGCGAGAAGATCAAGGGCCTGGAAGGCAAGATCATCGAGATGATCCGCCACGGCCAGGAAAACGTGGCCATCGCCGACAAGCTGCACCGCTGGGTGCGCGAGCTGCTGCTGACCACCGACGCCACGCAGCTGCCCGGCGTGCTGGTGGCCACGCTGCAGCGCGAGTTCATGATCCCGCAGGCCGGCATCCGCCTGTGGGCCATCGACGCCTCGCACGCCGGCCAGCCGTACGCCGCGGCGGTCAGCGACGACGCGCGCAGCTTTGCGAACAGCCTGACGCTGCCCTACTGCGGCCTGCACGCCGGCTTCGAGGCCTGCAACTGGGTTCAGGACCCGGGCACGCTGGCCTCGCTGGCGCTGATCCCGCTGCGCCACACCGCCGTCAGCGCGGGCACCATCGGCCTGCTGGTGCTCGGCTCGCCCGACCCCACGCGTTATGCGTCGGACATGGGCGTGGACTTTCTGCAGCGCATCGGCGAGGTGGCGAGCGCCAGCCTGTCGCGGCTGCTGCCGGCGGCCTGAGCGGCGCCGCCGCGGTCGGCTGAGCATGGCCGCTGCCGAGCTGCCCGCGCTGGCGCAGGAAGCCCTGCGGCCTGAGCTGGCCACGCACCTGACCCACCTGCGCGTGGAAAAGCGCTTGGCGGCGCGCACCCTGGCGATGTACAGCGACGCCCTCGTTCGCCTGCAGCGCTTTGCGCAGGCCGCCTCGGTCGAGGTGGCCGCGGTGCAGCCGCATCACGTGCGGCGCTGGGCCGGGCAGCTTCACCAGGCGGGCCTGGGCTCGCGCAGCATCGCCATCACCTTGTCGGCGTGGCGCGGCCTGTACCGTGGGCTCGCGCGCGACGGCCACGTGCCAATGAACCCGGTGGACGGTGTGCGCGCCCCCAAGGGCGCCAAGCCGCTGCCCAAGGCCTTGTCGGTGGATCAGGCCGTGGCCCTGGCCGAGCACCGCGGCGGCGACCTGGCCGACGCGGACGCCGACGCCCGCAGCGACCCGCGCCTGCACCTGCGCGACCACTGCATGGTCGAGCTGTTGTACGGCTGCGGCCTGCGCTCGGCCGAACTGCTGGGCCTGGACCTGCTGGCCGGCCCGCAGGCCGCCGGGTGGATCGACGTGCCCGACGCCACCGCCCACGTGCTGGGCAAGGGCAGCAAGCGGCGCAGTGTGCCCGTGGGCGGGCCGGCCCTGACAGCGTTGCGCGCCTGGTGCGCCGTGCGTGGCGAGCTGGCACGGGGCGACGAGCGGGCCCTGTTCGTCAGCCGGCTCGGCACCCGGCTGACCCCCAGCCAGTTGCGCCTGCGGCTCAAGCAGCTGGCCGTGCGCGCCGGCATCAGCAGCCACGTCCACCCGCACATGCTGCGTCACTCGTTCGCCACTCACCTGCTGCAGTCCAGCAGCGACCTGCGCGCCGTGCAGGAGCTGCTGGGCCACGCCAACATCACCACCACCCAGGTCTACACGAAGCTCGACTTCGGCCACCTGAGCAAGGTGTACGACGCCGCCCACCCCCGGGCCCGCAAGCGCGGCCCCACTTGAACTGACGTCCCGCCCATGAAAGTCATCCGCCTGCGTGAAGGCCGCGAACGGTCGCTGCAGCGCCGCCACCCCTGGGTGTTTGAAGGCAGTGTGGCCAGTGGCCGCGCCGACCCCGGCGAGACCGTCAAGGTCGTTGCCCACGACGGCAGCTTTCTGGCCTGGGGCGCGTTCAGCCCGGCCTCGCAGATCCGCGTGCGCGCCTGGAGCTTCGACGAGTCCGAGCGCATTGACGCCGGCCTGTTCGACCGCCGCATCGCCACCGCGCTGGCCCTGCGCGCGCGCCTGCCCATCGCCAGCGACGGCGTGCGGCTGATCCACGGTGAGGCCGACGGCCTGCCGGGCCTCGTGGTGGACCGTTACGGCGACACCCTGAGCGCGCAGTTCGGCAGCGCGGGTGTGGAGCGCTGGAAGGCGCGCATCGCGGACGCCCTGGTGGCACAGACTGGCTGCAGCCGGCTCTACGAACGCAGCGACGCGAGCGTGCGCGGCCTCGAAGGCCTGCCCGCCGCCACCGGCTGGCTGCGCCCGGCCAGCGGTGAACTGCCCGCCACCGACGTCACGATCCGCGAGCACGACTGGCGCCTGACGGTCGACGTGGCCGAGGGCCACAAGACCGGCTTTTACCTGGACCAGCGCGACAACCGCGGTCTGTTCGCGCAGGCGGTGCGGCACTTTGGCGTTGAGCGCGTGTTGAACTGCTACTGCTACACCGGCGGCTTCAGCGTGGCGGCGCTGGCGGGCGGCGCGCGCGAGGTCATCAGTGTCGACTCTTCCGCGCCGGCGCTGGCCCGCGCCGACGCCCACGTGCGCATGAATGGCTTTGACACTGCGCGCCATGACACCCGCGACGCCGACGTCAACCAGCTGCTGCGCGCGGCCATCGAGCGGGGCGAGCGCTTTGACGCCATCGTGCTCGACCCACCCAAGTTCGCACCCACCGCGGCCCACGCCGAGCGCGCCGCCCGCGCCTACAAGGACATCAACCGACTGGCCTTCAAGCTGCTGGCGCCCGGCGGTTTGCTGTTCACCTTCTCGTGCTCGGGGGGCGTCAGTGCCGACCTGTTCCACAAGATCGTGGCCGGTGCCGGACTCGACGCCCAGGCCGATGCGGTGATCTACGCCCGGCTGTCCGCCGCGCCCGACCACCCGCAGACCGTGGTCTTCCCCGAGGGGGAGTACCTGAAGGGGTTGGCGCTGATCAAGCGGTGACGGGCCGGGCCGTTCACTGGAGCTTGAAGAAGGCCACGTCGCTGGCCAGTCGCCGCGCCTGATCGGACAGCGCGTTGGCCGCCGCGGCGGTTTGTTCCACCAGCGCCGCGTTTTGCTGCGTCGATTGGTCCAGCTCCTGCACCGCCGACCCCACCTGGCCCACGCCCGCGCTTTGCTCAGCGGTGGCGTTGACGATGTCGCGCATCATCGCGGCGATGCGGTCGGCATTGCGCACGATGTCCTCGATGGTCGTGCCCGCCTCGGCCGCCACGCGGTGGCCGGCGTCGACCTGCGACAAGCTGTCGCCGATCAGCGATTTGATCTCCTTCGCCGCCTGGGCCGAGCGGCCGGCGAGGGCGCGCACCTCGGTGGCCACCACCGCGAAGCCGCGGCCCTGTTCGCCCGCCCGCGCCGCCTCCACCGCGGCGTTCAACGCCAGGATGTTGGTCTGGAAGGCAATGCTGTCGATCACGCCGATGATCTCGCCGATGCGGCCTGACGAACTGCGGATGTCGTCCATCGTCTGGACCACCTGCTGGATGACTTCGCCACCGCGCTGCGCGGCGCCGGCGTTGTCGCTGACGATGTGGCTGGCGTCGGTGACCGTGGCCGCGGTCTGCCGCACGGTGGCGGCGATTTGTTCCATGCTGGCGGCGGTTTCTTCCAGGCTGGCGGCGGAGCGCTCGGTGCGTTGCGACAAGTCCACCGACGCCGCTGAGATCTCGCTGCTGGCGTTGTCCACCTGGGCCGCACCTTGCAGCACGTTCGAGACCACTCGGCGCAGGCTCTGCTGCATCTCGCCAAGCGTGATCATCAGCTGTGCCGCCTCGTCACGCCCCCAGGGCCGCGGCACCGTGGTCAGGTTGCCCTGGGTGATCTGGCGCAGGTGCATCTGCACCTCCTTCAGGCCGCCTTGCATCACCTTGTAAAAGGCGATCAGCAGGTAGGCGGCCAGCGCCACGAACAGGCCGGACGCGACCAGCTGCTGGTTCAGGCGGGTTTGCAAGCGGTCAATGCGATCGCGCAGTTCCTTGTCGAGTTGGTCCAGCAGCGCGCTGTCGAGCGCTTGCTGGGCCCCCACCGCGGCCGTGCCCAGGGCGTCGAGCTTGGCCGCGGTGCCCTGCACGGCAATCCCCAGCAAGCCCTCGCGCAGGCTCGATTCGAAGGCCGTCACCGCCTGGCTGACTTGTTGGGGCCGCAGGCGTTGGGTCAGCGTGTCGTCGTCGTGGGAGGCGACCTGCATCGAGTTGTCGTAGTCCTTCTTCAAGAACTGTTGAAGGGCCGCGTACGCCACCAGCAGGTCGCGCGTGGCCTGCGACATTTCGCCGCCGCGCGCATCGCGCAACAGCACCGCGTGGCCCAGGCTGGCCATCGCGGCCAGCATCTCGGTGTGCGTGGGGCCACGCAGCACCGCCATGTTCATCAGGTGGAAGGACTTCAGTTCAGGGTCGAGCGCCAACTGCGACCCGTCGGCCACGGCCGACACCAGGTCCAGCGCGGCCCGCAGGTAGGCCTGGTGGTCGGCGTAGGCGCCTTCGCCCGAGGTGGCCAGAGGGCGGTCTTTCAGCGCCGCGTGTTGCTGGGCCAGCGCCTTCATGGCGGCCTGCGTCGACATGGCGGCGCCGTACTGGGCGTCGCGGGCTTGAACGTCGTTGAAGGCGCGCTCGATCGGCTCAAACGGGGCGTCCCGCCCCTGCACGGCCAGGGCGCGCCGCGCCTGCACGGCACCGAGCAGCTGGTTGATCGACTTCACATAGACCACGCCGTCGCGCTCCGACCGCGCGAAATCGATCTGCTCGGCCGCGGCCATCCACAAGAAGGCCAGCAGCATCAGCAGCGGCGTCACGAACGCCATCGACACCCACAGCGCCTTGGCGGTGAATCCGATGGCCCTGAACAAGCGCACGCCGGGCGCCAGCCAGCCGTGGTAACTGAAGAAGTCGCCCATGCTGGCCCGGGGTGCGGCAGGGGGCGTGAACGAGTCGATGGGGTGCGTGACAGTGGAGTGCATGGACGGACCTCGTTGCGGTACCTTCCATTTTCGGAATCAGAAGTTATTTCTTGAGCACGTGAATGATTTGATAAATCAGAACTGGGCAATTGGTGCGATTGTGTCAATCCTGTGTCGGTAACGCGACCTGAGTGTCAAATTTCGCCCGGTGAACGCTGAAGAACGATTTCACATTTCGCACATTGGCGTCTTGCGTGAACAGGCGTTGCACCAAAGCGTGCCACGCAGGCATGTCGCTCACGTGCAGCTGCAGCATCAGATCTGGGCCCGGGCTGACGCGGTGACACTGTTGGACGGCGGATTCGGCCACGGCGCGGGCTTCGAACGCGGCCAGGTGCTCGGCGCCCTGGCGGTCCAGCGTGACCTCGGCAAACACCGTCAGGCCCGAGCCCAGCACGGCCGGGTTGAGCAGCGCCACGCGGCGCACGATCACGCCGCTGTCCTCCAGCCGCTTGACGCGCCGCAGGCAGGTGGCCGGCGACGTGGCCACGCGTTCGGCCAGCGCCTGATTGGTCAGCGAGGCGTCCACTTGCAACTGGGCGAGGATGCGGAGGTCGGTTGAGTCGAGTGAGATCATGAACAATGAGTGCGTTATCGGGCACCTAATGAAAGATTGTTAACGTGTCGTGAAGACATGAAATCATCAATCATTTTATTGATCGATTTCAAGTGCTCATTGCATTCTGGCTTGTCAACAATCTCGCCATCGTCTCAACCCAAGGACCCGCGCCATGTGTGGCATCGTCGCAGCCGTCAGCACCCGCAACATCGTTCCCATCCTGCTGCAAGGCCTGAAGCGGCTGGAATACCGCGGCTACGACTCCTGCGGCGTGGCCGTGCACCAGCACGGCGAGCTGCGGCGGGCCCGCAGCACCGCCCGCGTGGCGGAGCTTGAATCGCAGATCGAGGCCGAGCGGGTGTCGTCCGGCACCGGCATCGCCCACACCCGTTGGGCCACGCACGGCGCGCCCGCGGTGCACAACGCCCACCCGCATTTCTCGGGCTCGCGCATCGCGCTGGTGCACAACGGCATCATCGAAAACCACGACGAATTGCGCGCTGAATTGCAGGCCAAGGGCTACCACTTCAGCAGCCAGACCGACACCGAGGTCATTGCCCACCTGGTGGACCAGCTCTACGCGGGCGACCTGCTGGAGGCGGTGCAGGCCGCCATCCGCCGCCTGCACGGCGCCTACGCCATTGCGGTGTTCTGCCGCGACGAGCCCCACCGCGTGGTCGGCGCCCGCGAGGGCTCGCCGCTGGTGCTGGGGGTGGGCGCGGGTGAGCATGCGGGCGAGCACTTTCTGGCGTCCGACGCCATGGCGCTGGCTGGCGTGACCGACCAGATCTGCTACCTGGAAGACGGCGACGTCGTCGACCTGCAGCTGGGCAAGGTTTGGATCAGCGCGCTGCCGGCCGGCGCGCGCAGCGCCACCGCGCCCGCCGACCCGGCCGCCTTCCGCTTCGAGCCCGTGCAGCGCCCCGTGCGCACCGTGCACGCCCACACTGGCGCGGCCGAACTGGGGCCCTACCGCCACTACATGCAGAAGGAAATCTTCGAGCAGCCCAAGGCCATCGCCGACACGCTGGAGTCGCTGGGCGGCGTGTCCCCCGAGCTGTTCGGCGACGGCGCCTACCGTGTGTTCAAGGACGTGGACCAGGTGCTGATCCTGGCCTGCGGCACCAGCTACTACAGCGGGTCCACCGCCAAGTACTGGCTGGAAAGCATTGCCAAGATCCCCACCAGCGTCGAGATCGCCAGCGAGTACCGGTACCGCGACAGCGTGCCCAACCCGCGCACCCTGGTCGTCACCATCAGCCAAAGCGGTGAAACCGCCGACACCCTGGCCGCGCTGAAGCACGCCCGCTCACTGGGCATGGCCCACACCCTGACCATCTGCAACGTGGCCACCAGCGCGATGGTGCGCGAATGCGCCATGGCCTACATCACCCGCGCCGGCGCCGAAATTGGCGTGGCCAGCACCAAGGCCTTCACCAGCCAGCTGGTCGGCCTCTTCCTGCTGACGCTGGCGCTGGCACAAACCCGCGGCCACCTCACCGACGCCCAGGAAGCCGAGCACCTGAAAGCCCTGCGCCACCTGCCTGTGGCCGTGCAGGCCGTGCTGGCGCTGGAGCCGCAGGTCATCGCCTGGGCCGAGGTGTTTGCCCGCAAAGAGAACGCGCTGTTCCTGGGCCGCGGCCTGCACTACCCCATCGCCCTGGAAGGCGCGCTGAAGCTGAAGGAAATCAGCTACATCCACGCCGAGGCCTACCCCGCGGGCGAACTCAAGCACGGCCCGCTGGCCCTGGTCACCGCCGACATGCCCGTGGTCACCGTTGCCCCCAACGACGCCCTGCTGGAAAAACTCAAAAGCAACCTGCAGGAAGTTCGCGCCCGCGGTGGCGAACTCTTCGTCTTCGCCGACGACGACACCCGCATCACCAGCAGCGACGGCCTGCACGTCATCCGCATGCCCGAACACTACGGCGCGCTGTCCCCGATCCTGCACGTGGTGCCATTGCAGCTGCTGGCCTATCACACGGCGTGCGCGCGGGGGACGGATGTGGACAAGCCGAGGAATTTGGCGAAGAGTGTGACGGTGGAGTGAAGGGGTGGGGCGAAGGGTGTTCTTTGATGCCATTTATAAGAACTGTAAATTGCGGGAAGAACTGTAAATCTGATGGGCCCTGTTGGCGGGCGACTGCCTGAGCACGGGGGTGGAATCTGATAAGAGGCCCGCTCTCTTCTACGGCGTGCACTCAAGTCGGGTGTCCTGTCCCCCGCGGACGGGGGGCAGCCGCTAGAAGGGGTCATGCTGCTGATCCGCAAGTCCGATCACGAAGCTCCGCCGCGTGCTCGGTTGGCGGATCGCGTTGCAGCTTATGCTGCAGTCCGTGGGGCAGGCGTCCTGACGCTGGACTCAGTCCCCGCCAATCCAGACATGCATCCGGTGATATTCTAGGTAGGGATGGTGCTCGACGCGCGTGGCACCGACCTTCAACACTCCGTGAATTCCAAGTGCAGACCGTCGCTCGGCGGTCAGCGTCGCAGACAGGCGCACCCTCCCGTCGCTGTCAACGGTCATCAGCCCAGAGTCGAACAGCGCGTCAAGGTGCGGAGCCAACAGCAGCCCGTTGAACACGTCCAGCCGCTGCTCGTCGGTCTCGCACAGGGCCCAGGGGCGGATGTGCGAGGCCCGAAGCAGCTCAGGCATATCCAGGCCGGTGATGCAGCACTTCCCCTGCCAATAGTCCAACAGCGCACCGCGGAACAGGCCTTGCCCGACGCGCTGGACGACCAGCCGCTCGGCCTCGGTCGTCTTTGGCATCGTCGCCGTCTTCTTCTTGAACTCGTCCGCCACCCGGTTGGGCTTGGTGCGGGCCAGGGCCGCCGTCGTGCGCAGCAAGGCGTAGAGCTCGCCGTAACCCTCGACCTTCAAGGGGCCGCTGCCAGCCGTCTGGTCCAGGATGGCCGGGTCCGAAGCGCTGACCTCAAAGCTCTTCTCCCCCGCCACACGCATGAGCACCGTCTCCGGGAACCGGGCAGAACGCAGCTCCAGCCCGTCGGCGTGCGGGACCGCCGTCATCTCGAAGCCGCAGTCGGCGGCGGCCTTCTCCAAGCGCAGGCGGTCCAGCGGGGTCATCACACGCCTCCGGACAACTTCACGTAGCCCTGCCGAATCACATCGGCAATCAGCGGCCGCCGCGCCACCAGGAAGTCCTCGTAGCTCAGCGTCCACCAGTCCTGCGGCAAGGCGTGCCAGCGCATCATGGCCGCCAGGGTCTCGGGGTCGAAGCGCTCCGCGTACTTGGGCCAATACTGGCTGGGCGGGGCGTCGGAGATGGCGATGTTGTCGTCCCACTCCACCAGCGTGTAGTTGGCAATCTGGTTGATATCCCGGACGCTCTCCACGCCCTTGCCCTTCAGGTATTGACGTGGGAAAAGGTGATGCCGCTCGAGCGATTTCTTCTGCCCCTGGGCGGGCGGGTCAAGCAGGTCCACCACCTTCATCGACGAGAACAGCGCGCGGGCATCCAGGAGCGTCTGCGCCGCGTAGAAGCCGAACAGCGCCGGGCTGCGACCTGCGGACGTGGCCAGGTCCAGCGGCAAGGTCTTGGTCCAGTAGTCGTCCGTCAGTGTGGCCGACTCCACCGTGGCCAGCCTCGCCAGGAACTGCTCGGCCGAGGTCATCTCCCGCAGCTCGGCCAGGTCCTGCTCCATGCGCGACTCGGGCGACGATGTAAACCGCCCCGTCAGCAGCGACATGAACAGCCAGCGCGCGATGGCGTTCTTGAGTTTGAAGCCCTCCACGCCGTACTCGGTGCGCCCCAGCAGGTACAACTGGTAGGCGAACACCAGCGCGTTCACCGAGCTGATGTGCTTGGCGCTGCGGTAGCCCGCGGCACGCACGACGTTGAGGAAGTCAGCCCAGTACGTCAGGTTCAGCACCCGTGCCTGGGCATCGCGCAACTTGCCGAACTGGTTGGCCCGCTTCTCGGGGCTGGACTCGCCGGTCGAAAGGTCCTTGCCTCGCAGCAGCGAGTACACGTGCTCCAGCCGTGCGCGCCGGAAGGCGACGCCGACGCCGACACGTAGCAGGTGGTCCGGGTCGGGCTGGAAGATGGCGTTGAATGGGCTGGCCTGACCCGCAGGTCCGGGCTGCCGGGCGGCGCGGCAGAAGGTCTCCAGCTCGCTGCGGCCCTCGTCCCAGAACACCGACATGAGGGTCAGGATGAAGTCCGACTGGTTGAGCTTCTTGCCTTCGCTGTTGATGCGCACGAAGACGTCGGCCACCTGCTCTTCGGTGCACTGCTGGGACAGCTCCAGCGCGATGAAGGGGAAGTTCGTCAGCCCAGCAAGGCGGCCTATGGCCTCGGCCACGCTCTCTTCTTCCGCATCCGACACGTCCCTCGCTGCTGACAGCCGCTTCAGGTACTCAGCAATCGTCTTGTGCGTGGGGCGATTGAAGACCTCGGAAACATCGAGGATGTACTCCGGGTCTCGCTCGGTCGTGGCATCGGGCACCGCGAAGGTGCCGTTCTGCGGCCGGAACGCGATACGGATGTGCTCCCGTTCAAAGTTCTCGCGCAGCACAGCCTCGCGACGGATGACCGCGTAGAGCGAGGTCAGCCGCTGCTGCCCGTCGACGATGAGCAAGGAAGGCGTTTTCTGCTTGTTGGTGTCGCCGATGACCTTGGTCTCCACCCCGTCGGCGCCTGTCTCCCAAAACAGGAAAAAGCCAACCGGGTAGCCGCGGTACATCGAGTCGAACAGGTCGCGGACCTTGGCGTTACTCCACACGAACGGGCGCTGGATATCCGGCAGGCCAATCTGGCCCATGCTGATGCCATTGACCAGCCCGCCCAGGGTGTAGCGGACTTCTTTGAAGAGGGTTTCACTCATTGCGTCAAAGTATGTCGGCCGCTCGAAAGAAGCCTGTCAAAGTCAAAAGGGCGGCGCGGACAATTCGCCGGTCCATCTCCGAATGAGCCGACTTCTCTCCATGAAACAGGTTGCAGCGCACTCTGTAGATGGCCGAGATGACATGCGGCCAATCGCAGGGAATCGGCTCGCCGCGCGCACGGTGCCATTCGGCACACTCAGGCTCAAACTCGGCGATGCCGGCTGCGAGATATCGCTGAATCAACTCGCTACGGGTCACGCCATGCTGGCCATGAATGCCGGCGCGCCGCAGACGCTGCGCTTTGAAGATGGGAAGCAGGCTGACGAACACCTCGGCATCGCGGCGGACGTTGGGATGCTCGGCCACGACGTGCTGGAATCGTTGGCGCAATCCTTCATCCTCTTTGAGTCGGCGCATGTATTCGCGGTCTTGGTCATGCTCAGTGACGCAAGCGGCTCAGGCATTGACCGACATCCACGAAAAGATAAAGGCCTCGAACGTCGCCTCTTCGTCATCGCGCTGCTGCCAGGCTCGCTCAAACCAAGTGGTAATGAGCCGTTGTCCGTCTTCATGCAGCCATCGGTGTCTGTGCAACTCCAATAGTTGATGCCCGCGGTCAGGGTGTGGTGCTTGGTATGGACAAGCTTCTTGCGCCGCTTTAGCCATTGCAACTTTTTTGGCCATCAGGTGCCGCCACCTTGCCGCTGGTCGAAAGCAAAGCCGATGGTCTGCCTTGAACCCACAGCAGAGCGCGTGTATTCGTTGGTCACACCGAGTAAGGCAAAGATGCAACGGGCCACGAAGCCTCGCAGTTCCAATTCCATGCCAGGTTCGGTCTGTGGATGTGCAAAACCCACGGGCTCACCCGCATACATCGCTTCATGTACCAGCAAATTTCTACGATGCGACAGGCTGCAGGCATTCTTCCCTGCGGCCATCGGCATCGCCCAGCTTGGCGTCTGAAGGCATAGTCTTACGGCCAAGGCCCTGGGGCGCTCTGCGTGGCCATTCGCAGCGACGCTCATGGTTCTCTCGGCCAACTTCCAGCAAGTGTCCAGAGCGGTGTACTGGGCGTTGAAGCGTTCAAACTCATGCTCGTACAACTGAGCAAACAGGTGCCAGTGGATGGCGCCAAAGGCAAGCTTGCGGGTCTCCGGCTCTGTATGCCGCATCCAGAAAGCAGTGGCCAGGTCGAGCGTCACTGCGATTTCTCGGTCATCGGCATAAAAGTCGCACAGAGACCCGCGCTGGGCCGGGCACTTGTAAAAGTGCTGCCAGCCCTCGCGCTGTAGGCGCAGTCCTTTGAGCATGCCGAAAAGCGCGATGAAGAAGTTTTCCGCAGCGGGGTCGGGGTTCGTGCTGTTCAGACAGACCCGATGTGTAGGCGGAAGACCGAAGGTAGTTGGCGTCGGGGGCACCGCCCGTCCGTCGGGCGCTAGCCGGGAACTGCTGGTGAGAGCTGGGTAGTACCACCCGGCGTACCAGCGTGCATCAGCAAGCTGCTCTCGAACGAGCGCATCATGCCCCGCAAGCGAGCGGATGCGTCCGCCGACCCAGTCCAGTGCTGTCGGCTCCGGCAAGAATCCGAATTGGGTCTCCATCAGCCCGCCCGCTCCAACTTGTCCCACGCCCCTAGAACGAGGCGGCGTGTCCGATACTCGCCGTAAGCGCGAATGTCGCCCTCCTTGAGCACGCGGAAGGTCTCGCTGGGGTAGTCATCGCCCATCACGTCTTTGGGGTCAAGGATGTAGCGCAGCTCGTCGCGGGTGAGCCCGTAGAGGCGGGCGTAGTAGGCGTCGAGCTCGGCGCGCAGGTGGGCGCGGCGCTCGGGGTTCCAGGCGAAGGGGCAGCCTTGCTCTGCGGCGGGGCGGGGGTCGTAAGCGGCGAGGTCCTGGCCCCAGGCCTGTAGGTCGTACGCGGTGTACGTGAGCTCGAGAACGCGTGGCACGATGTAGGCGAGGTCGGCTTCCGTGTATCGCTCTGGGGGCAACACCGGGAACTGCTTCACCAGGAAGAAGTTCATATTGATACCACCCACCTTAAAGCGCGCAGCAAAGTCCACAGCCAGGCTGTTCAACGAACCCAGACAACAGGCAGCAAGGGCTGCGGTAGATGTTCCTGGCATCTGAAGCACGGGAGCACTGTTCCCCAGCCCGACCCGAGGGGCAATCGCTGTAATGAACGTTCTCTCGTCGGTCGCTCGTGCGACGCCGCGCATCACTAGCAGCCACTTTGGGCTAAATCTGTCCATCCAGCCGTCCAGCAGCGCCAGCAGCGCTTCAGCCGGCGCGCTCGCATCCAAGGCCCTGGCCAGGGCCGCGAGTTCAGAGTCGTTCAGGCGGGCGTCGCAGCTTTGCATCGCCCACTTTGGGAAGTCCACTAGAGCCTTCTTGGTGGTCAGTCCTACCCCGCGCAGCGCAGCGTCCAGGTAAGGGAAGCGTGCCCGCATCTGCTGCTCGACCGATGCGATGTGGCGCTGGGCTTGCTGCGCGGTCCAGCCCTCAGTGGAGGGGGCAGACCCAGCCGCCGCGTGGAACAACTCGCCAGCCGCCCACTGCGCCAGTGCCAGTTGCAGGTCGGCCAATGCGGGGGCCTGAGCAGTGGTGTCGCCTGACTCTCGGGCGGCGTGCAGTGCTAGCCAAGTGCGTGCCACGCGCGACGGCACGCGGGCGATGCGGGCCAGCACTTCACGCTCATCCACCCAGTAGCGTGGGCGTACGGTCAAGGCGGGGTCAGCTTTCTGTGCGTGACTCACATCTGCGGTTTCAACCTCGCCCGCCATTCCGCTGGCGGAGTCCACGTAAGTGGCCCAGCGGTGGTCGAACTGGTGAATCATCTTGGCCTCATACAGCGGCAGTCGGCGGGGGGCACCGTGGCCGACGGGCACCTCTGCGAACAAGCTACTGTCGCTGGTCATGTTGAACAGACCTTGCGAGAAGGCGATGCCCCACGGATTGACCTCGGGCTGAAGGACCGTGCCCTCGTCGGCGGTTACTGCCTCTCGGATGAGTACCGGGGCGGCGCGGTAGAGCTTCTTGGTCAGCTCAGCATCTCGCTCATTGCGAAACACTGGACAGGTACGGGTGTTGGGGTTGATGAGGCTGAACTCGTCTGGAGCCAGTGTGAAGCGGCGGCGAGCATCCTGCAGGTGCTCAACCTGGGTGGCGAAGCACACGAACTCGGCACGAGGGGCTGCACCCAGCGTCAGCAGCGAGAACTTGTAGCTGCGATGAACCGCCGGGAATACGGCGTCACTATTTTCGAAGTCGAACAAGCTGGCCAATCTGCCATGGCTGGCTATACGCCCGAAGTAGGCCTTGGTGGAGTCGTCGGTAGCAATGCCGGTAGGCACGATGAAGCCAGCGCGCCCTCTCGGCGATATGGCCTGCAGAAATGCCTCCGAAAACAATGCATAGGTGTTTAACTTGCCAAAGGCAGCAAGCGGAAACCGCCCTCCGGCTCGAAAGAACAGATTGGCGGCGTCGTACTCGCGCTTGGCTGCATGGAACTTGTTCCAGAGCCAAGGTGCGGTCTGCTCCAGGTCGGCGATAGCCTTCTTGCGTTTGTCTCCCGCTAGTGCGGCAACCGAAGGCGCACGAGACGAGAAGAACTCTTCTTCGCTGAGCTGTAACTGCTCCCAAGGCGGGTTGCCCAGCATCACGCTGAAGCCGCCCTTGGCAGCCACCTGAGGGAACGCCAACCACCAGTGGAAGACGCTGTGCTGGCGGCACAAGGCCTGGGCGGCGTCTTCCACGGCAGCCCTCGGCGCCTGGCCGCTGAGCGCGCCCCACAGGTAGCCAGACAGCGGTACGGTGTCGCTCGCGTCGGCCAACTTTGGCGCCAGGAAGGCGGCCACGTAGGTGTCGGCCAGCCGAGCGAAGGTGCTGCGCTGTGCTTCAGCTTCGGCCTGTGACCAGGCCCGGCGCTTGGCGGCCAAGTGCTCGGGGGTGTCGTCGTCCAGCGTCTCGACGCTGACCGCCTGCGCGGCCAGGCCCGCCTGGGTGAGCAGGTCGCCACCGGCAATCTGCCGCCAGCTCTTCAGGTCAGCCTTGTTCTGCTTCTTCAGGGCCTTGGCGACCTCCTTGTCGTCGCCCGAGAGGGCCGTGTAGGCCTCATCGGGGATGCCGTTCTCCAGCACCTTGGGGTCGAGCACGCCCAGCAGCGCGTCGCCGACCCGCAGGTGGTGGTCCACGAAGCTCAGCGGCCGGTCGGGCGAGTAGGCCTCCAGCCACAGAGCCGTCTTGGCCAGCTGGATGGCCATGGGGTTCTTGTCCACCCCGTAGATGCAGCGGCTGACCACGTCGCGCAGCGCGTGGCGGTAGTCAGCGGGCGTGGGGGCGCCGCCCTCGCGCTCGGCAGCGGCGCGGTGCAGCGCCACCTCGTCGGCCAGGCGGCGAGCGGCTGACAGCAGGAAGTGCCCGCTGCCGCAGGCGGGGTCGCAGATGGTGAGCGACAGCAGCGCCTCAACGGGACGTTCTGGGTTCGCTTTTACCGTCCGCGCGATGACTGGCTCGAGCGCACTCTTGATGAGCTCCTGCACCAGGCTGTCAGGGGTGTAGTAGCTGCCGGTGAGTTTGCGGGTGTTGCCCTTGGTGCTGGCGTCGGTCTCGTCGTCGCCGACAAATGCCAAGCGTGCCGTCACGGGCGAGGCCAGACCTTGCAGGTCAGGCACCAGCTCCAGCAGGCTTTCGTAGACGCTGCCCAGCTCCTCGGGGCCCATGTCGCGGTAGTTGACGCGCGACAGCCCACCATCGGCGCGGAACCAGCCGAGCTTGAAGACGGCGGCCAGGAGGTGGCGGTTATCCAGCTGGGCAGCGTCCAGCTTCGGGCACTGGTCGGTGTCGAACAAGCCCCCCAGCGCCGGCAGGCCCAATGCGGGCTCGCCGCGTGCCAGCGCGCCGCAGGTGATGGTCAGCGCTTGCCAGAGGTCGGCATGGCAGTCATGTTGGCTGCGGCGCACGGCCCGGTTTCGCAGCCAGGTCGTGGAGTAGCCGGCCAGGTAGCGCGCCTTGGCATCGTCGGTGGCGTCGGGTGTGAAGACCAGGCGTTCGCCCGTACCGCGGTCGCGGCGGTCTTCGACGGTGGCCAAGAAAATGAGGCGGTACACCAGCCGCAGCAGCTCTTCAAAGAAGGCCTGACGGTCGTAGCCGCCTTCAGCGGTCTGCAAGGCGGAACGCAGCGCCCCATTTGCTTGGTGCGAAAGGAAACCCGTGCCCAGTGCGCGCAGCGCTTCGGCCACCTGGTAGCGCAGCTTGCCGCGCACCGTGACGCCGGCCTGCTGGCCAGCCGCCCGCCAGCGCTCCCAAGGGCAGTCGCTCGGCGGTGAATCGACCGCGCCAAAGCGGCTGGCATGGGCCAGCAGCCAGAACGCGCTGAAGTCGGCCAGCAGCTCTTCGTTGAAGAGCGCCTCCAGGTCCACCTCGATGTAGGCCGGCCGCGTGAGGCTGGCGTTGTCGCGCAGGATTCGCAGCGTCAGACCGTTGCTGACGATGGCCCAGAGCGAGGCGTCGCTGGCATTCAGCGCCTCCTGCGCCAGCATGAAGGGGCTGCGGCGGCGGGTCTTGCCGGTGTCGGGGTTGGTCTCGCCGAAGCGCTCGGCGGCGGAGTCCAGTGGTTCATCGAAGCCCGCGAACACCAGCGGAACGCGGCCACCGTTGCCGGCGTGGCCCACCGCGTACTGGTGGCCCGCTTTCTCGATGGCCGCACAGCGGGCGGCGTCGTGGAAGTGCAGCACGTCGCGCAGCAGCGGCACCAGCCACTCCCGCACGGTGACTTCATGGGCCCGCACGTCTTGCCGCTGGCGCAGGGCTTTGAAGTCTTGCCAGAGGTTGAGGGCAATCTTGAAGTCGCGCGCAATCTCGTCGCGCAGCTTCAGGCCCTTGGCGATGCGGTAGTGGCTCTCGGTCTGCTCGGTGCCCTTGGGGTCGGCCAGGAGGGTCAGGCGGGTCAGCTCTTCGGCGGGGATGAGGCCGCCTTCGATGCGGATGGCGCGGTAGGCCAGCTGATGGGTGAGTCGTTTAGCCATGGCGTCAGGCTCCCACGGCGTTGGTGGCAGCGCCCGTGTCGGGCAGCAGCACATACAGGCCCATCACATCAACCGGCAGGCTGGCAGTGACTTGGTAGCTGCCGCGGCCTTCGGCCGCCTCCCTTACGCGGCGATGGTCGGCCAGCAAGGCTTGGGCGCGGGCCTTGGCGATGGCTTCGAACTGGGGCTGCCAGCTGGGCAAGGCATCGAGGGCGGATTGGAGTTGGCGGTCGCGCAGCGGAGCGGGCATGTTGCGAGTGGCCTCGGCGCCGAGCAGCTGGCGGGTCTGCTCGGGGATGAGTTCGGCAAAGGCGTCAGAGCCGGCTGCGGCGACTGCCACCGCCTCTTCGCACATCAGCAGTCGCGTGGAGGTGCCATGAGTGACCGTGAGCTGGTGGCGGATGCGCAGCAGCAGCACCGTGGTCTTGAGGCTCACGGCGCTGACGAAGGCGGCACCGGCGCGGGCGACGGCGGCCGCTTCGTCGCTCGACGGTGTGGCGTCCAGCGCCTGTTCCAGCAGCGTGTCGGCCAGCACGGCCACCAGCGGGTGCGTTCGGTGGATGAAGGTGGCGCCTTGCGCGGCAGGCTGGTGGAAGTCGATGCGCATCGTGCCGGACAGACCCTCAGCCGCAAGGCGTTCCTGGACCGTGCCCGGCAGATGCTCGGTCAACAGCTTGAAGTGCTGTTTGACCGGTTGCAGAGGCGCGCCGAGTTGGCTGGCTGCGCGGCTGATAAATCGCTCCACATCGGCCTCGCCGCCCAGGACGGCGGCCGACTTGCGCCACTCGGGCAGCACGTCTTCGGGCTTCAAGCGGCGCTGGGCAAAGATGCTGCGGTTCTGCTTGGCCTTCTCCTTCGCGTTTTGCCAGGCGAGGTCAATCTCCTTGGCCGGCTCGCCGAACAGGTCGAGCTGCGACTGCGCGTTGAGCGGAGCTCCCTTGCGCAGCAGAACCGCGTTCATCAGGGCCTGGGTGAGCTTGCCCTCGTCATCGGGCATGGGCACCAGCACGCCCAACTCTTTGCGGATGCTCTCGGCCTTGCGCAGGATGACCTGCAACACTGCACCGTCCACGGGGTTGTCCTCGCCGTAGAGCATGGTGCTGCGGACCTCACGGGCCTTCTGGCCAAAACGGTCCACGCGTCCTTCTCGCTGCTCATGCCTCGTCGGGTTCCAGCTAAGGTCGTAGTGCACGACCGCGGTGAAAAGCCCCTGGAGGTTGATACCTTCGGACAGGCAGTCCGTGGCCACCAGGATGCGCACGTCGCTCTCGCCCAGCTGCTCGACCGCGGCTTCCCGATCATCGGGTGTCAGCTCGCCGGTGACCGCCTTGACCGTCGCCGACTTGAACTTCTCTTGCAGCGAGGCCGCCAGATAGTGCGCGGTGGCGATGTAGCGGCAGAACACGACCGGCTGGAAGCCGTCCTTGAGCAGGACGGCCAGATGCTCTTGCAGCTTTGCGAGCTTGGGGTCGTTTTGCTGGCCGGCCAGGGCTTGGGCGCTGGCCATCAGCTCTTGCAGACGCAGGCTGTCCTCGGTTTGGGCGCCGGGCTCCATGTCGTCGGTCGACAGGGCGTCTTCGGTGCCGTCCAGCACACGGTCGCTGGCCTGGGCTTCGAACTCTTCAAGCGAGGCGGCCTCTGTGGCGCCTGCTTCGCCTTGGGCGCCCTGCAGGCGCGTGCGCAGTGCGTTGACGGCGGCCGCCGGGGACGACGAGATGCAGCGGAGCAGCGCAAGGGCCGCCCACCAGTTCATGCGCTGTTCGCGAAGTCCTTGGCCCTCGGAGCGCTCCACCAGCTCGCGGGCGTAGGCCAGCACATCGTTGAACAGCTGGCCCCAGGCGCCTGTCAGCCGGTACGTGATTTCGGCGGTTTGCCGGTCTGGGAACATTGATGAGTCTTGCCACTCGGCAATGTCGGGGCGACGGCGCTGGACGAAGTGGCGTGACAAGGCCTCGCGCAGGTCACTGCGCTGACCCGGAGGAAGGTCCATGAGTTGGGTGAAGTCGGAGCGCAGGAGGCCCAGCAGATTGAAGAAGGCCTCTTCGTCGCCGCTGTGCGGGGTGGCGGTCAGCAGCACAAGGTGACGGTCTGGCTGCGCGGCAAGGCCTTTGAGCAGCTGGTAGCGCTGCTGCCGGCCTTGACCGGCCTGGGTGCAGGTGTGCGCCTCATCAACGATGACGAACTCCGGGCAGAAGCGCTGGAAGGCCTCGCGGCGGCGTTCGGACTTGATGTAGTCCAGGCTCACCACGGTGAAGGGATGGGCATCGAACAGCGAGGCACCCGGGGGCAGGTCGCGCTCCAGCCGGTCGGCGGTGTTCGAGCGGACGACAACCGCCGGGATGTGGAAGCGGCTGGACAGCTCGCGCTGCCACTGCTCACACAGGTGCGGAGGGCACAGCACGGCGAGACGCTGAATCTCACCGCGGTCGAGCATCTCGCGCGCAATTAGGGCACCCTCGATGGTCTTGCCGATACCCACATCGTCGGCAATCAGCAGGCGAACCGTCGGGAGCTTCAGGGCCATCAGCAGCGGCACGAGCTGGTAGGCACGTGGCTCCACGGCGATGTTGCCGAAGCTGCGGAAGGGGCCCGCGCCGCTGCGCAGCTTGAGCTGCAACGCATCCAGCAGCATCTGGCTGGCTGAATGGTTGCGCGCTTGGTCGACGGTTGGCCAGGGGAAAGTGGCGGGTTGAACGGGTTGGCGTTCGAGCGGCAGGTAGACAAGCGTTTCGTCGCGCTCGCCGCCCCCCAGGGGGCGCAGGCGCAAAGTCTGCTGGTCCGACTCGGGCAGGACTATCCACTCGCGCCCGCGGGCCGAAACAAGGCTTCCCGGAAGGAACTCCGGCAGAGGTGCGTTCATGATGCTTACGGTTTGCCGGGACCGAAGAGGTCGGCGTTGTTCTTGAAGATGGCTTCCCAGCTCCCGGTTTCCTTCGGGAAGCGGACCACGAGGTAGCCCAACTCATCGAGCTTGCGGTCGATGACTGCGTCCTGCGCCCGCTGGGTGTCGGTCTCGTGGTGCGGACCATCGATGAAGACGGCCAAATTCAGGTCGTCGTAGAAGAAGTCTGCGCAAGCGTTCGCCCCGGCGAAGGTGTGCTGCCCGCGGTCGGGCTTGCGATAGCCATGCTCGGCGACATGGTCGAGCCAGGCTTGTTCCAGGGTGCTACCCGCCGTGCGGGCCAGTTGCTCGTCATGTTCCTGCGGAGCCCGTCCCTGCGTGCCCTGATTGGTCCGGGCCTGGGTCAGTCGGCATAGCATGTCCAGCAACAAACCACCCGCCGCCTTGTCCTTGCGGTCGATGAGCGTGTGGTCGGGCTGGTTGTAGTACGACAGCAGACAGCGGTAGCAACCGGCCTCGCAGTACGGCTCGCCGTTGTGGTCGAGTTCTTCGACCAGGCTGTCTCGCTGCCAGGCCTGGCCCGCCGTCGGCGCCTTGAAGTGCATCACCTCCAGCGCCTTGGCGGCCACGGCTGCCAGTGCGTCGGGCTCGGTGGCCAGCCGCGTGAGCACACCAGCTCCGCCCTCTGCGGCTTCGAACAGCAGTATGGACTGGCGGTTGTCGCGCGTGGGCAGCGGCTCGGCCATGAGCTCGCTTTCTTCGAGCTGGTAGACCGCTTCGATACCGCGCTTGAGCGCGTACTGCAGAGTGGTCAGGGTCTCGGCCTCGAGCACGCCCAGACGGTGGTGCGGCCGCACGATGAGGATGTTGCGGCGGTCTTCTACGTAGGGAACGATGCGCTGCGGCGGGGTCTTGTCCGGGGGCGCATCACCTTCGCTCTCGGACTCGCCGTTGCCATCGTCAACGCCACCCACCCAGTGGCCGGTGACCGGATTCATCATGAAGCCCTGGATGGCCTTCTCTTTGCGGCGCCGCCAGCCAAAGTTCATGCGCCAGACGGTGGCCGCCGGACCGTACTGCATCTCGAGCAGCGGGCCCTCGGCGTCTTCCACGACGGTGGTGACCATCTGCAGCTTGCCCTCGGCTTCGGCGAACTGCAGGGTGGTCTGCATCTCGTAGCCTTGGCGCACACGCTCCTCTTCGTTGGCCGTGATGCGCTCGGCTCGCTTGGTCGAGACGTTCTCGATGCGGTACAGGTTCTTGACCTCTTGCGCCTCGGCCAACGAGGCACCGCAGGAGACGCAGCGGTCGGCATCGCGCTGCGACCGGAAGTGGCCGTAGCCGCACGACGGACAGAGACGGGCCACCTCGGTAGGCAGCCGAGCGCCTTCGGTCACCTGGTCTTGCCCAGTAATGGTCAGCAGCGCCTTGGTCACGCGGTACTGGCTGCCCTCGTGATAGATGAGGCTGTACGGGCCGAACTCACCCAGCGCCAGGAAGCGGGGGCGCGACAGGAAACTCTCGCGACCGATGGAGCCACGGCGGGCCGGCAGGTAGGCCAGCAGCGGCAGCCGCGGGAAGTTGTAGCCCGGCAGGAAGCCCTGGGAGGCTAGGTAGCGGTAGGTATAGAAATCCGAGTTGAACGCGCTGTCGCCGGCCAGCAGCAGGTCGCGCTGCTTGCGGGCTTCGTTGTGCCGCTGCTGGGCCTCGCGTCGCTCCCGTTCGCTGGCGGCAGGGTTGTTTTCAATCTTGAAGTTGAGCTCGATTGCCTGCGCGGTGGCGCGGTACAGGTCACGCCAGCGCTGTAGTGCTCCGTCGAACTCTATGTAAGCGCGCTGGAACACCGACTCGGCCCAGTGGTCGGCGTACCAAGGGGCGTTGCGGGGTGTCAGCTCGTTGGCCAGCATCGACAGGACACGCAGTCCACGCTCGTGGGCTCGGCGCTTGGCCTCGGCTTTGTCGAGGTCGCTGGCCATGTCCTCGGTGATGGGCAACGCCTCCGGCTGGTTCATGTCCAGCAGGTCACGCACGCTGTTGCCCAGGCGCTTGCCAGTCTCGGCCAGCCAGATGGCGTGCATGTGGCTCTTGACCAGCTCCAGGTTGGCCAGGTCCAGCGTCGGTGCGTTGACTTGGCCATGCACCATGCGGACGGGGTCGCGGAAGTAGTACTGGTCGTGCGGTGACTGGCTGGCGCAATACGTGATGACGAGAGCCGGCTGGCCAGCGCGGCCGGCGCGGCCACTGCGCTGCGCGTAGTTCGCCGGGGTGGGCGGCACGTTGCGCATGTAGACGGTGTTCAGCGACGAGATATCGACGCCGAGCTCCATCGTGGGCGAACAGAACAGCACTGGCAGCCACTCGAGCTCCGTGCCGTTCTTCTTGCGCCACTCGTCGCGGTCTTTCTCGGTGAAGCGGAAGCGAGCCTCGCGCTCCAGGCGGTCGTCTTGCTCGACCTGGGCGGTGTGCTCCCGGGCCTCGAAGTCGAAGAGCTGGTGGACCGGGCTGTCCAGAAGACCGGCGATGTTGCGGTACAGGGCGCGGAAAAAGGCGTTGTCCTCAGCCTGCCGTTGACTTTGCCCGTCTCCCAGCTCCCACAGGAGGGCCGTGCCGTTGAGCTGCCAGCCGGTCAGGCCGACGTCGGTTTCTTCCTTGCGGACGAGGCCATAGGACTCGGCCGCCTTCAAAAGGGCGCCCACCACGTCCGACCAGGTTTGGTCGTTGATGGCCTTGTAGTACGGGTTGCCGCCGCCCCAGGTGCTGCCCTTGCGCAGCTCGCGCCCCAGCCGGGAGCGGCTGGAACCAATGACGAGGAAGTCGTCCAGATTGACCCGCCGCCCGCGGCGGTCGGCTTCTTCCTTCGGGCGGGTAGTCACGAACCACCGGGCGGGAACAGGCCGCTCGTCTTCGGTGAAGCCCCAGGGCTCGCGCAGGTTGGCGTAGCTCTGGGTGCGGAGCTGGTCGAGCTCGGTGCGGTCAAGGTAACGCGTGGCAATGCACAGACCCTGGCGCATGAAGTCGAACAGCTCGCGGAGAACCTTGGCGCGCTCTTCGGGCCGCGCGACCTGCAGAACCTGAGGTGCCTCTGCCCACTCAGAGGCGTCGGCAGCCAGGTCGTTCAGGTCTTGGTAGTTGATGCGCACCAGCCCCAGCTGTTCCAGGTTGGGGTTGTTGAAGCGCCAGCCGCGGCGCAGGTCGAAGTAAGTGCGATAGCCCAGGATGCCGCGCATGGCCTCCTGTACCTGGCGGCGCGTGTTGCCCTTGAGCTCGGGCTGCTGCATGTATTCCGCACGCACAGCCGGGTCATCGCGGTGGAAGCCCAGGGCCTCGAAGACCGCGTTGGCCACTTCCCGCTCGGTCAGAGCGTTGCCACCGGCCTTCTGCGTGGCCGACAGCAGGGCAGCGCGGGTGAGCAGCACCTGCAGAAAGTCGTTGAAGTGTCCGGCTTGCAGGGCGGCGTCTTGCCGGTTGTCGGAGAAGCCGAGCACCTTCTTGGCTTCGGCCGACAACTGCTGGTCTTGCTCGTACAGGTAGCGCAGGGCTGACAGGGTCAGCATGGTGGTGGCCGAGCTGCGACCCTCGGCCGAGAGAGACGTCAACCGCAGCGAATCCTTGCCCGCCGAGCTGTGCGACACCCCGCAGGCCAGGCAGAAGCGAAAGGAGCCGGGGATGAACCACGCCTGTAGGCCCTGGTCGGTGGCGACCACGCCATCGGGTCGCACTTTGACGGGCTGCGGCACGAACTTGCGCTGCCCCGACTTGACCCGCCATTCGCCATCGGCCCGCTCTTCGAGCCAGGATTCCGGGTAGCGCTCCAGGTTGTCAGGCTCCCAGACGCCTCGACCATCGGGCATCAAGAAGCCGAACTTGACCTGTTCGTCGTCGTGCTGGCGTTCTTCGATATTGCGCACATCGAAGGCTCGGCCTTCGGGGCCGTCGGTGTCCCAAACGGGGATGTACTCCTGCCCGCAGTCACGACAGAAGTGGGCGTGGTAGTACCGGCGTTGACGCTGGTCGTCGCCTGAGACGAACTGCTGCCCGTCGAGCGTGATGGCGCGCTGGCCGGGGGCTTCGAGCGTCGTGTAGACCTTGCCGCCGCCCGCGATGAACTGATGCAGCTTGAAGGCAAACAGGCTCTTGCCGGCCCCGTCGGTCACTGCGTAGGCACGCAGCATGAACTGCTGCAGGTATGCCAGGCACGTCTCGAACAACTCACCAGAGTCGGCGCTGAGTGCCTTGGCTGCATCCGCCAAGGTGCGCGGCTTAGCCCTGCGGGGCTTGTCGTCCTCGTAGGTCAGGCCCAGCGTGAGCTCCACCCACACTGACATGGGGTGAGCGGCCATTGCGTCGTAACTCAGCCCGTTCGGGACGCCGGCACGGATGGCGTCACCCAGACGCGGGCGGACGCTGTCGAGCGTTTCGTGTTCGGGGGTCGTGCGCCGAAGGGTCTCGGTGATGATGTTGCGGTCGGGGATGGCCGTCCCGAACAGGCGCCGGGCGACGTTGGCCACCACGGCGTTTCGCTCCATCTGCGTGCCCTCGGAGGCCATGGTGGCCGAGGTGCCGATGCAGATGAGGTTGTCAGACAGGGCCTCGCGAACGCGCCGCACCAGCAACGCCACGTCGGCGCCCTGGCGACCCCGGTAGGTGTGGAGTTCGTCCAACACCAGGAAGCGCAAGCCCTTGGCGTTGCGCATAACCGCCTTGTCAATGTCGTTCTGCCGGGTCATCAGCAGCTCGAGCATCATGAAGTTGGTCAGCAAAATGTCCGGTGGGGTGGCGGCCATGGCCTGCCGCTCTTCGTCGCTCTCCTGCCCGGTGTACCGCCCAAAACTCACGGCCCGCGTGGCAGGGTCGGAGCCCAGGAACTTCTTCAGCTCTTCCAGCTGAGAGTTGGCCAGCGCGTTCATCGGGTAGATGACGATGGCGCGGGTGCGCGGCGTGGGGTCGGCCTTCTTGGCCTTCAAGCAGGCGTCGACGACGGGGATGAAGTAGCTCAGCGACTTGCCCGAGCCGGTGCCTGTGGTCAGGACGTAGCTCTCGCCAGCGAGGGCCAGGCTGATGGCTTCGGCCTGGTGCTGGTGCAGCGGCAGCGTGACGCCGGCGGAGCTGGCCGACTTGCCCAGACGGAAGATGGCCGAGCACTCGGGGCTGAGCTGGCCACCCGCCACCAGCTCATCGACCGTGCCGCCCGAGCGGTAGGTCGGGTTGATTTGGATGAGGGGCTCAGGCCAGTAGCGCTGGCTGGCGTACTCCCGGTCGACGAACTCGCGAATGTCGTCGGAACGCAGACGGGTGAAGCTGCGGCTGAAGCCGGCGTACTCGCCGACCAAGTGCTCGCGGAACTGGAAGACGTCCAAGTTGTGCTCCCTTGATGCTCAGCGGCCTGCCGCTTGCCTGCTCAGCTCTTGGTCGAGGTCTATGCCCAGCCGGTCACAGTGCTCGCGCACCAGCACCTCGATGAAGTTGGCAATGGTGCGGTGGTCTCGCGCTGCAGCGACACGCACGAGCTCCTTCAGTTCCGGGCTCACGCGGAGGTTCAAGGTCTCCGTCTTACGTTCCATCTCTACCTCCGACTGGCCTCACGGGTCGAATGTAACGCGGATGTGCGCCGCCAGATTTCATCAAATTGATCGATGGCTAAAGAGGCGCTGGGCCTGCATCGACTTCTGAGTTGCCTAGCTTTTTCTGCCCCGGTCACAACCTTTGATGCTCGTTCATTGGCGAGATTACGCTGGCCTCTCTGCCTCTGCAAAACAGACAAACCGTCGTGCTGGAGGCCCCGCTATCGCGGACTGGTGCCGTGTGCCGTTGCCGGGGCACCACCGCATGCTGTGCGAGACCCACCGACCAGCGACGTTAGCACCGGAAGTGTCATCTGCCACGCTTGTTCCTGGAGCGATATGCCATGCGAACACAAAGCGCATATGGATCCATGCATCCCTTCGTTCTCATGCCTGGGTGCGCGGCTTAACGTGAAGCACTTCTTCCACAGAGCCCGCCCCCCACCGTGAAGATCTTCTGGTTCATCCCCACTCATGGCGACAGCCGCTACCTCGGCACCCGCAAGGGCGCTCGCGCCGCGACCTTCGACTATTTCAAGCAGATCGCGATCGCTGCCGACAGCCTGGGCTATGAGGGCGTGCTGCTGCCCACCGGCCGCTCCTGCGAAGACTCCTGGGTGCTCGCGGCGAGCCTGATCGATGCCACCCGCCGGCTCAAGTTCCTGGTCGCGCTGCGACCGGGCCTGATCCAGCCCTCGCAATCGGCCCGCATGGCCGCCACGCTCGACCGCCTGTCCGGCGGGCGCTTGCTGGTGAACCTGGTGACCGGCGGTGATGCCGACGAGCTGGCCGGTGACGGCCAGTTCCTGAGCCATGCCGCGCGTTACGAGGAGTCGGCCGAGTTCATCCGCATCTGGCGCGAGGTGCTGCAGCGCAGCCACACCGCCGAGGCCTTCGACTTCGAGGGCCGGCACCTGCAGGTGAAGGGCGCGAAGCTGCTGTTCCCGCCGGTCAGCCGGCCCTACCCGCCGGTGTTCTTCGGCGGCTCGTCCGAGGCGGCCCATGCGCTGGCGGCCGAGCAGGTCGATACCTACCTCACCTGGGGCGAGCCGCCCGAGGCGGTGGCGGCCAAGCTGGCCGACGTGCGGGCCCGCGCCGCGCGCCATGGGCGCACGCTGCAATACGGCATCCGGCTGCACGTGATCGTGCGCGAGACCGAGGACGAGGCCTGGCGCGCTGCGGCCGAGCTGGTGTCCGAACTCGACGAGGCGACAGTGGCCGCCGCGCAGGCCAAGTTCTCGCAGATGGACTCGGTCGGCCAGCGCCGCATGGCCGAGCTGCACCGCGGCCGCTTCAACCGCCTCAACGTGCGCGAAGGGCTGGAGATCTCGCCCAACCTGTGGGCCGGTGTCGGCCTGGTGCGCGGCGGGGCCGGCACCGCGCTGGTGGGCAGCGCCGAGCAGGTGGCCGAACGCATCCAGGCCTATGCCGAGCTCGGCCTCGACCACTTCATTCTCAGTGGCTACCCGCACCTGGAAGAGGCGCATCGCTTTGCAGAGCTGGTGTTCCCGTTGCTGCCGCTGAACACCCGTCGCGCGCTGACGCAGGTGCGGCTGCCCGGGCCGGTGGGCGAAATCGTGGCCAACAGCTTCGTGCCGGCGGCTGCAGCGAGCTGACCGCCTGCCGCCAGCGTGATCGCGCCTGCCCGGCCGTCCACGCTGTCCCTTCCACGCTGTCCCTTCTCAGCACCACCTCGCCGGAGCCCCCATGTCCCGCCCTTCCGCCTGGCCGCCCGCCTCGCTGCGCCGCCTGCTGCCGTGGTCCCTGCCGGTCCTGATCCTCCTGGCCTGGGAGATCGCCTCGTCGGCCGGCTGGCTGTCCAGCCGCATCCTGCCCGAGCCGCTGGCCGTGGCCACTGCGTTCTGGAAGCTGCTGGCCAACGGCGAACTCGCCCACCACGTGGCCGTCAGCGGGGGCCGGGCGCTCGCGGGGCTCGCCATCGGCGGCGGGCTCGGGCTGGTGCTGGGCCTGTTGACCGGCACCTTCCGCATCGCCGAAACCTTGCTCGACACCACCTTCCAGATGGTGCGCAACATCCCGGCGCTGGCGCTGATCCCGCTCGTGATCCTGTGGTTCGGCATCGACGAGACGGCCAAGCTCTTCCTCGTCTCGGTGGGCGTGTTCTTCCCGATCTACTTGAACACCTTCCACGGCATTCGTTCGGTCGACAAGGGGCTGATCGAGATGGCGCGCAGCTACGGCCTGTCGGGCTGGGCGCTGTACCGCCACGTGATCCTGCCGGGCGCGCTGCCCTCGGTGCTGGTGGGCCTGCGCTTCTCGCTCGGGCTGATGTGGGTGCTGCTGATCGTCGCCGAGACGATCTCGGCCCAGGCCGGCATCGGCTACCTGACGATGAACGCCCGTGAGTTCCTGCAGACCGACGTGGTGCTGGTGGGCATCCTGCTCTATGCCGCGCTCGGCAAGCTCGCCGATGTGCTGGCCAAGGGCCTGGAACGCTGGTGGCTGCGCTGGCACCCGGGCTACCAGGCCGCCGCCACCGTTTGACCGAAGAAAGGGCCCCCATGCTTGATCGACCTGCCGCCACGCTGCGTTATCAGCCCCTGGCCGAACCCTTGTCCGAGCCGCTGCGCCAGTTCCGCCGCCAGCTCGACGAGCCCGTGTGGCAGCCCTCGGCCGCCCCGATCCTCACGGGCATCGCGGTGCAGACCCGCGCGCTCGGCAAGGCCTTCGGCGAGCGCCGGGTGCTGCACGACATCGACTTGCAGATCGCGCCCGGCGAGTTCGTGGCCATCGTCGGCCGCAGCGGCTGCGGCAAGAGCACGCTGCTGCGCTTGGTCGCTGGGCTCGAGACGCCCAGCGCCGGACAGATCACGCTCGATGGCGACAGCTTCGCGAAGCACCGCGACGACATCCGCATCATGTTCCAGGACGCCCGGCTGCTGCCGTGGAAGCGGGTGATCGACAACATCGCCCTGGGCCTGCCCGGGCACGACGCGCATGAGCGGGCCCGCCAGGCGCTCGCGCAGGTGGGCCTGGCGGACCGCGCGCACGACTGGCCCGCCGTGCTGTCGGGCGGCCAGCGTCAGCGCGTGGCACTGGCGCGTGCCTTGGTGCACCGGCCGCGCCTGCTGCTGCTCGACGAGCCGCTCGGCGCACTCGACGCGCTGACCCGCATCGAGATGCAGCGCCTGATCGAGACCCTTTGGAAGACCCACGGCTTCACCGCGGTGCTGGTGACCCACGACGTGTCCGAGGCGGTGGCACTGGCCGACCGGGTGGTGCTGATCGAGGGTCACGCGGTGGTACTCGACGAGCGCATCCCGCTGGCCCGCCCGCGCTCGCGCGGCCTGGCCGCCTTCGCGGCCCTCGAAGAGCGGGTGCTGCAGCGTGTGCTCGCCGAATCGTCCCATGGCGCACCGGCGTCCGCCGCGGCCTGAACCTCCGGTGCCGCGCCGGCCGCGCCTCATCCCTGTCCCGAACTCGATCCCGCCGACCATCCTCCCATGAGCAACCACCCGCGCGAACATTGGCGTTTCGAAACCTTGTCGGTTCATGCCGGCCATTCGCCGGACCCGACCACCAAGGCGGTCGCGGTGCCGATCTACCAGACCGCCGCCTACGCCTTCGACAGCGCCCAGCACGGCGCCGACCTGTTCGATCTGAAGGTGCCCGGCAACATCTACACGCGGATCATGAATCCGACGCAAGACGTGCTGGAGCAGCGGCTGGCCGCGCTCGAAGGCGGCGTGGCCGCGCTCGCCCTCGCGTCCGGGCAGGCGGCGGTCACCTACTCGATCCTCACCATTGCCGAGGCGGGTGACAACATCGTGGCCTCGAGTGCGCTGTACGGCGGCACCTACAACCTGTTCGCCCACACGTTGCCGCAGTACGGGATCACCACCCGCTTCGCCGACCACCGCCGGCCCGACAGCTTCGAGGGCCTGATCGACGAGCGCACCAAGGCGGTCTTCGTCGAGTCGCTCGGCAACCCGCAGGGCAATGTCACCGACATCGCGACCATCGCCGAGGTGGCGCACCGCCACGGCGTGCCGCTGATCGTCGACAACACCGTGCCGTCGCCCTACCTCAGCCGGCCCTTCGCGCATGGCGCCGACATCGTGGTGCACTCCCTCACCAAATACCTCGGCGGGCACGGCACCAGCATCGGTGGCGCGATCGTCGATTCCGGCAAGTTCCCCTGGGCCACCCACCAGGCCCGCTTCCGCCGTCTGAACGAACCCGATCCGAGCTACCACGGCGTGGTCTACACCGAGGCGCTGGGTCCGGCGGCTTACATCGGCCGTGCGCGGGTGGTGCCGCTGCGCAACACCGGGGCCGCGATCTCGCCGTTCAACGCCTTCCTGATCCTGCAAGGCATCGAGACCCTGGCCCTGCGGGTGGACCGCATCTGCGACAACACACTGGCCATCGCGCGCCACCTGAAGCAGCACCCAAAGGTGGGCTGGGTCAACCATGCCGGCCTGGAGGATCACCCCGACCATGCGCTGGCGCAGAAGTACCTGTCCGGCAAGGCCTCGGGCATCCTCACCTTCGGCCTGAGAGGCGACGCGGGCGGTGGGCGCGAGCGCGGCGCGCGCTTCCTCGATGCGCTGCAACTCTTCACCCGCCTCGTCAACATCGGCGACGTGAAGTCGCTGGCCACCCATCCGGCGTCGACCACCCACCGACAGCTCTCGCCGGAGGAACTGGCCAAGGCGGGTGTCTCCGAGGACACGGTGCGCTTGTCGGTGGGCATCGAACACATCGACGACCTGCGGGCCGACCTCGACCAGGCCTTGGCGGCGGTGTGACCGCGCGTGCCAGGGGTTGTCCTCAGGCCCGCCTGGCGCGTCATCCAACGGCGTTTGCATAAGGACCAACACAAAGCTTCGTTCCGCTGCCGGTGTGCGTTGCCTACGCTGGTGGCTGCTGTCCATCGCCATCAACCCCGCGCCCACCCGCCGCACCCTTTGCCTGGAGCTTTCGATGTCTGCCGTGCTGAATGAGCTGTCCCTGTCCCCTGCGCTGGAGGCTGCCCGCCACGCGGCGCAGGCCGCCGGCCTGCCCTACGCCGGCAGTGTGCCGCCCGTGCAGGCCTGGGCCCTTGCCCAGGCCGGCCAGGCCACGCTGGTGGACGTGCGTTCCACCGAAGAACGCAAGTTCGTCGGCCACGTGCCCGGCATCGCCCACGTGGCCTGGGCCACGGGCACCAGCCTGACGCGCAACCCGCGCTTCGTGCGCGAGCTCGAAGCCAAGGTCGGCAAACACGAGCCGGTGCTGCTGTTGTGCCGCAGTGGCAAGCGTTCGGCGCTGGCCGCCGAGGCCGCCGCCAAGGCGGGCTTCACCCAGGTGTTCAACGTGCTCGAAGGATTCGAGGGCGAGATCGACGACCGTCACCAGCGTGGCAAGGCCGACGGCTGGCGCTTTCGTGGTCTGCCCTGGGTGCAGGACTGAATTCACCATTCGTCCAAGACCGCCATGAGCCCGCGTTCAACCCCCGAGAGCCAGGAGTCCTTCGCGCTCGGCAGCATCGTCGCCGACCTGCGCGCGGTGCGTGCCCGCTGGCGCGAGGCCCAGCAGCGCAGCAAGGAGGTCGGCGGGCGCGAGCTGCCGTCGCGCGAGGCGCTGGCCGCGATCGTTGACGGCCTGCGCGGCGCGCTGTTCCCGATGCGGCTCGGCCCGCCCGACCTGCGCCAGGAAAGCGAGGACTGGTACGTCGGCCACACGCTCGACACGGTGCTGGCGGCGCTGCACGCACAGGTGCGGCTGGAGCTGGGGCACCTCGCGCGCCATGGCGGCTTCGACGGTGACCTGGATGCCCGGGCGATCGAGCTGGTGCGTGAATTCGGCGCGGCCTTGCCCGGCATCCGCGAGCTGCTCGACAGCGACGTGCTCGCCGCCTTCCACGGCGACCCCGCCGCACGCAGCGTCGACGAGGTGCTGCTGTGTTACCCCGGCCTGCACGCGATGATCCACCACCGGCTCGCCCACCAGCTGTACCGCCTGGGCGTGCCGCTGCTGGCGCGCCTGGTGGCCGAGCTGTCGCATGGTGCCACCGGCATCGACATCCACCCCGGTGCCCGCATCGGCCCCGGCTTCTTCATCGACCACGGCACCGGGGTCGTGATCGGCGAAACCGCCGAGATCGGCCGCAACGTGCGGCTCTACCAGGGCATCACGCTCGGCGCCAAGCGCTTCGAGACCGACAGCGAGGGCCACCTGGCAAAGGGCGGTGCGCGGCACCCGATCGTCGAGGACGGTGTGGTGATCTATGCCGGTGCCACCATCCTCGGGCGGGTCACGATCGGCGCGGGCTCGACGATCGGCGGCAACGTGTGGCTCACGCGCAGCGTGCCGCCCGGCAGCCGCATCGCCCAGGCCCAGACGCGCGAGGACGGGGTGGGTGATGGCGCCGGCATCTGAGGTGGCAGACCGCGAGCGGGCCGTGGGCGAGCGCTTCGGCCAGGTGGTGCGCCGTGCCGGCTTCAAGACACCGTCCACCACGCTTTTTCGAACAAGCAAGAACAGATTTCTCACAGGGGAGTGATCCACATGGCCGACAGCCAAACCACCCAACTCGCATTGGGCGACAACGCCGCGCGTCAACTGGCGAATGCCACCAAGACCGCACCGGTCCTCTCGACCATCAGCCCGCGCTGGCTGACGCACCTGCTGCAATGGCTGCCGGTCGAGGCGGGCATCTACCGCCTGAACAAGGTGAAGAACCCGCAGGACGTGCAGGTGCTGTGCGCCAAGCGCGACGAGTCCGATCTGCCCAGCACCTTCGTCGACTACGAAGACCAGCCGCGCGAGTACTTCCTGAACGCGGTGAGCACGGTGCTTGACGTGCACACCCGCGTGTCCGACCTTTACAGCAGCCCGCACGACCAGATCAAGGAACAGCTGCGCCTGACGATCGAGACGATCAAGGAGAAGCAGGAAAGCGAGCTGATCAACAACCCCGATTACGGGCTGCTCGCGAGCGTGCACCCCGACCAGATCGTCTACCCGCTGACCGGTGCCCCCACGCCCGATGACCTGGACGAACTGCTGACCAAGGTCTGGAAGGAGCCGGCCTTCTTCCTGACCCACCCGCTGGCCATTGCCGCCTTCGGCCGCGAGTGCACCCGCCGTGGCGTGCCGCCACCGACCGTCAGCCTCTTCGGCTCGCAGTTCCTCACCTGGCGCGGCATCCCGCTGGTGCCCAGCGACAAGGTGCCGGTGACCGATGGCAAGACGAAGATCCTGTTGCTGCGCGTGGGCGAGAAGCGCCAGGGCGTGGTCGGTCTGTTCCAGCCCGGCCTGCCGGGCGAGCAGAGCCCGGGCCTGTCGGTGCGCTTCATGGGCATCAGCCGCAATGCGATCGCGTCCTATCTGATCTCGTTGTATTGCTCGCTCGCGGTGCAGACCGAGGATGCCCTCGCGGTGCTGGAGGACGTGGAAGTCGGCAAGTTCCACGACTACCCCGACACCTACAAGTAAGCCGCACGCATGGCCACCCCTGACCTTCCCGGCGCCGCCTTGCCGCCGGGCCTGCCCGACCCTGCGGTGCTGGCGCGGCTGGCGAGCGAGTTCTTCGCCGCCTTGCCCGGCCAGCCGGCACCGGCTGCCAGTGGCGGTGTGCCGGTGCCGGTGAACCCGCATCCGGCCGGGCTTTCCCTTCCCCCCGGTGTGACCGGCCCGTCCACGCCCTCTGCGGTGCCCTTCGGCGCGATCCCGCCCGGTGCCAACCTGCTGCCGCATTCGCCGCAGAGCGTGGCCAACGCGGAGGCCTCTGCGCCGGCCCTGGTGCCGCATGCCCAGGCGCCGAACGGTGTGCCCGACCTGGTGCTCACGGCCGCCCCGGGCTACGACGGCCGCCTGGGCAGCCATGCCCTCGGCGCGCCGGAGGCCATTGCGGCCTCCGTACCGCCGGTGAGTGCGCCCGGCGCCGGCGCGGCGCCGACGTCGGTCGGGCTGCCCGCGGGTCCGTCCTTCTACTTCCTGGATGCTGGTGTCCCTGCCGACCTGGGCCGGTCCGGTGTCCCGGTGCTGCCCCAGGGTGATGCCCTGGCGGCCGCGCCGTTCGCGCTGCCGGGCCAGGCGGTGCCGCAGATCGGTGTTGAACCGCGTCCGCCCGTCACCCCACCTGCGGCGCCCGGGGGCCATTGCTTCATCGACCTGGCGCCAGCGCACACGGTGGCACCGCCGCCGCAGGTGCCGGCCTCGGCCCATCCGCCGTTCGATGTGAACGCGGTGCGGCGCGACTTTCCGATCTTGCATGAGCGCGTCAACGGCCGGCCGCTTGTGTGGTTCGACAACGCCGCCACCACGCAGAAGCCGCAGGCGGTGATCGACCGGCTCGCCCACTTCTACGCTCACGAGAACTCCAACATCCACCGCGCCGCCCATGAGCTGGCAGCCCGCGCCACCGATGCCTACGAGAAGGCGCGCGAGACGGTGCGCCGCTTCATCGGTGCCTCGTCGGTCGAAGAGATCCTCTTCGTGCGCGGCACCACCGAGGCCATCAACCTGGTGGCCAAGAGCTGGGGTGCGAAGCACATTGGGCAGGGCGACGAAATCATCGTCTCCCACCTCGAGCACCACGCCAACATCGTGCCCTGGCAGCAGCTTGCGGCGGAGAAGGGCGCGAAGATCCGCGTGATCCCGGTCGACGACAGCGGCCAGGTGATCCTGTCGGCGTACCAGCGGCTGCTGAACGACCGCACCAAGATCGTTTCGGTCACGCAGGTGAGCAATGCGCTGGGCACGGTGGTGCCGGTGAAGGAGATCGTTGACATCGCCCACCGCGCTGGTGTGCGCACCCTGGTGGATGGCGCGCAGTCCGTCTCGCACATGCGGGTCGACATGCGTGCGCTCGACACCGACTTCTTCGTGTTCTCCGGTCACAAGGTCTTCGGCCCCACCGGCATCGGCGTGGTCTACGGCAAGCGCGAGGTGCTGGAGGACATGCCGCCCTGGCAGGGCGGCGGCAACATGATTGCCGACGTCACCTTCGAGCGCACCGTGTTCCACGGCCCGCCGGCGCGCTTCGAGGCCGGCACGGGCAACATCGCCGACGCGGTGGGCCTGGGCGCGGCGCTGGAGTATGTGGAGCGCATCGGCATCGAGGCGATCGGCCGCTACGAACATGCGCTGCTCGACCACGCCACCGCCCACATGAAACCAATCACCGGGGTGCGCCTGATCGGCACCGCCGCCGACAAGGCGAGTGTGCTGAGCTTCGTGCTGGACGGCTACAGCACCGACGAGGTCGGCCAGGCGCTCAACCGCGAGGGCATCGCGGTGCGCACCGGGCATCACTGCGCCCAGCCGATCCTGCGGCGCTTCGGCCTGGAGACCACGGTGCGGCCCTCGCTCGCGTTCTACAACACTTGCGAGGAGGTGGACCGCATGGTCGCGGTGGTCCGGCGCCTGGCCGGCACGCGCCGCTGAGGGGCTTCATTGCACCGCGCATGAGCTTCGCCGAAAGCCCTCCTTGAAAGGGCTGACGAACGCCGGCAGCGTGCCGGCGACGTTGTTTTCGAATCGTTCAACGGCGATCAAGGTCCTTCGCTGCGTGCGGGGTCTCCGCCTGAACGCGAGTCGATGGGTTCCGGCCGTCGCCCAGGAGGCCGGCCGCGAGGCCCGGGTCCGGGTCGCCAGTTGCCTTACCCGCCACGCCAGTGTTCCGTCGCGTGGTGGTGATCGGCAGTGGCTTCGGCGGCGCCGTCGCGGCGATGGCTTCCAGGGCATCGCCGGTCGTGCCGCCAGCGCCACCTTCGGACCTGGGCACGCCGATGCAAAACAGCCGCGCATCGCCCGCTGCCGGCAGCAGGCCAGCGGCGTGCGCAGCCCCGGTGTCGAGCGATTCGGCATGCGCCTGCAGCCATTGATCGAGGCCAAACGGCGAGGCGTGACTCATGGGGTCGCTCCTCAGGCCTGCAGCATGCCGTGCTGGCAGGTCTCGGGCTGTGGGTTCACCGGGCGCCCGATCTGCGTGTTGGCGGCGTTGCAGAGCGAGGCGAGGCTGATGCCCAGTACCACCAAGAGCGCCTGCGCCTCGGTGACGCCGGCCTTCTTCAGCGCCAAGGCGCTGTGGCCCGCCACGCAGACGTCGCCGCCGTGCAGGCGGGCGGCGGTGACCTGCACCACCACGCCGATCAGGCTGGGCAGGAAGCCATGGTTGCTTGCTGATGCGCTGCCCGTGTTGGTGCGGCCGACCCGCCTCAGGCGCTTTCGGCTTCGGCCACCGCCGGCGCCACCGCGTGGTAGGTGCTGGTGGTGGTGGCCGTGGCCGTGACGCGGTTGAAGGTCACCCGGTGGTTGACCCGGCGCTGCGGCCAGTAGTCGGCCAGGGCGTAGTGCTGGGTGCTGCGGTTGTCCCAGATCGCGATGCCGTTCTTCTCCCATTGGTGCGTGTAGGTGAACTCGGGCTGCACGATCCATTCGCGCAGGAACTCCAGCAGGCCGCGGCTTTCCCGGAAGTGCACGTCGTCGATGTGGCGGGTGAAGTTCTCGTTGACGAACAGCACCGGCTTGCCGGTTTCCGGGTGGGTCCGCACCACCGGGTGCTGCACCGGCTTGAACTTTTCCAGCGCGGCATGCAGGGCCGCCGTGCCGCCGATGCGCTCGAGCGCATCACGCCAGCCACTGATCTCCCAGGTGTGGGTGGCGGTCAGCCCCGACAGGTAACGCTGCAGGCCGGGCGACAGCGCGGCAAAGGCCCGCGTGAGGCTGGCCCAGGTGGTGCCTCCGCCGTGCGAGGGCGGCTCGACGATCTGGATCACCGTGCCGTTCGGTGGCTCGGCGAGCCAGGTCAGGTCGCTGTGCCAGATGTTGACCTCGGGCGGGTGGTGTTCGTCGAAGGCGATCACCTCGACCAGCGGGTGGCCGTCCTTGCGCTGAAAGAACGCGCCGGGCGCCACCTGGCCGAAGATGCCAGCGAGTTCAACATGCTGGTCCAGCGTGATCGGCTGCGCCGGCAGGAAGATCACCTCGAAGTCCAGCAAGGCCTGGTACAGCTCGGCACGAACTTCCGGCGACAAGGGGCGCGACAGGTCCACGCCGTCGATGTGGGCCGCAAAGTTCGGCTGCTGTGGCACGGGCCGGATGTGCCGGTAGTGACGCGGGATGTCGATTGGGGAAACGCTCGGCAAGGACTTGAGGGTGCTCATCGGCAGGCTCCAGGTGAGGTGATGGCGGGTCCTGCGGCTGCAGGGCTCAGGAAAAGGACCGGGCGGCGTTGGCGCTGCACATGGCCAGGCAAGCTCTGTTTGTCAGCGGCGGTTCAGAAGCCCGCGATCACCGCACCCTTGAACTCGCTTTGGACGAACGTGCGCACCTCGTCGGATTGGTAGGCCTTCACCAGCTTGGCGACCCAAGGCTTGTCCTTGTCGGCCTCGCGCACCGCGATCAGGTTGACGTAGGGGCTCTTGGCGCTTTCCTGGGCGATGGCGTCCTTGGCCGGGCTCAAGCCGGCGGACAGGGCGTAGTTGGTGTTGATCGCCGAGGCGTCCAGGTCGTCCAGGGTGCGGGCGAGCTGGGCCGCGTCGACCTCGACAAACTTGATCTTCTTGGGGTTGTTCACCACGTCCAGCGGCGTGGCCTTCAGGCCGGCTTCGGGCTTCAGCGCGATCAGGCCCTTGTCTTGGAACACGAGCAGCACACGACCGCCATTGGTCGGGTCGTTGGGGATGCCGACGCGGGCGCCTTCCTTCAGATCGGCGAGGCGCTTGACCTTCTTCGAGTAGATGCCGATCGGGAAGTTGACGGTGTAGCCCACCGGAACGATCTTGTAGCCGCGGTCCTTCACCTGCTGGTCGAGGTAGGGCTTGTGCTGGTAGCTGTTGGCGTCCAGGTCGCCCGCAGCGAGGGCGGCGTTCGGCTGGACGTAGTCGCTGAACTCGACGATCTGCAGCTTGAGGCCGTCTTTCTCGGCGATCTTCTTCACCTGCTCGAGGATCTGCGCGTGCGGGCCGGCGGTGACGCCGATCTTCAGCGGCTTGTCCTGAGCGATCGCACTGGCGCCAAAGCCGGCGGCCAGTGCGAGGGCGAGGGTGGACAGGAGGCGTTGGCGCTTGTTCATGGTGGTGCTGCTTCAGGGTCAGTGGTCGAAGGGAAAGGAGGCCTTGCCGCAGCGGCGCATCACTTGTGGCTCAGGCGGCGCACCGCCCAGTCGCCCAGGCTCTGCACCAGTTGCACGAAGACGATCAGCACCAGCACCACCGCGAGCATGATGTCGGGCAGGAAGCGCTGGTAGCCGTAGCGGATGCCGAGGTCGCCCAGGCCGCCGCCGCCGATCGCGCCTGCCATCGCCGAGTAGCCTGTCAGGCTGACGAAGGTGATCGTGAGGCCCGCGACGATGCCCGGCAGGGCTTCGGGCAGCAGCACCTTGAAGACGATCTGCGCGGTGCTGGCGCCCATGGCCTGGGCAGCCTCGACCAGACCATGGTCGACCTCGCGCAGCGAGGTTTCGACGAGGCGCGCGATGAAGGGCGCAGCGGCGATCGTCAGTGGCACCACGGCGGCCGCGGTGCCGATCGACGAGCCGGTGATGAAGCGTGTCAGCGGGATGATCGCGACGAGCAGGATGATGAAAGGCGTGGACCGCACCGCGTTGACGATGCCACCGACGACGCGGTTCGCCGCCGGGTTCGCCAAGGGTCCGCCTCGGTCGGTGAGCCGCAGGTAGACGCCCAGCGGGATGCCCAACAGCGCCCCGGCCAGGCCGGAGAGGCCGACCATCACCAGCGTTTCCCACAGCGCGCTGGCGAAGCGTTCCAGCATCGCGGCATGGAAGTTATCCAGCATGGGCCACCTCCTCGACGAAGACGCCAGCACCCCGCAGCTGCGCGACCGCCGCATCGAGCTGCGCCCGTGCGCCGCGTGCGAAGACCGCCAGCGTGCCGAAGGGCTGGCCCTGCACCTCGTCGACCTGGCCGTGCAGGATGCTGAGGTCGAGGTCGAACCGACGGATCACATCCGACAGCAGCGGGCGGTCCGAGCCCTGGCCGGCGAAGGCCAGGCGCAGCAGTTGGCCTTCGCCGCGGTCGGCCTGCGCGGGCGTGGCGTGCATCAGGTCGCGGATGCGCGCAAGCACGCTCTCGGGCAGGGCCTGCGGCACGATCTCCTCGATCAGGCTGCGCGTCGTAGGGTGCTGCGGCCGGGTGAAGACCTCGAGCACCGGGCCCTGCTCGACGATCTGGCCGGCGTCGATCACGGCCACCCGGTCGGCAATCTGCTTGATCACCTGCATTTGGTGGGTGATCAGCACCACGGTCAGCCCGAACTCGCGGTTGATCTGCTTGAGCAAGCCGAGGATGGACCGCGTGGTCTCCGGGTCGAGTGCCGAGGTGGCCTCGTCCGACAGCAGCACCTTGGGCCGGGTCGCCAGTGCGCGGGCGATGCCCACCCGCTGCTTCTGGCCTCCGCTGATCTGCGCCGGATACCGCTGCGCGAGTGAGGACAAGCCGACCAGATCGAGCAGGGGCTCGACCCGGGCGCGGATCTCGCCGGCCTTCAGGCCGGCCAGCGCCAGCGGCAGCGCCACGTTGTCGTACACGGTTCGCGAAGACAGCAGGTTGAAGTGCTGGAAGACGATGCCGATGTCGCGCCGCGCCACACGCAGTGCCCGCGCGCCCAGTGCCGTCAGCTCGCGCCCAGCCACTCACACCTGCCCGGCCGCAGGCCGGTTGAGCAGGTTGACGACACGAACCAGTGAGCTCTTGCCCGCCCCGCTGCGGCCGATGATGCCGAAGACCTCGCCGGCATTCACCTTCAGGTCGATGTCGCGCAGCGCTGCGATGGGGCCGGTGCCGCTTGAATAGGTCTGTGAAACGTTTCTGAGCTCGATCATGGCGGGAGGCCGCTGCACCTCGACCTGGAGGCTGTCGCGGCACGCAATGCAGAACAGCTCGCCACTCTAGGCACCGTCACTGCGCTTGCGAACGAAGATTCCTGCAGTTCGATGGACGAAAAAGAGCGCATGTCAGGCTGCACTGTCGCGAGGTGCAGAACCTCATGCCGAATCCTTCGTCGTGCATGGAACCGGGCTTGCCGACACGGCGTGCATGCCCAGAGTTCACATCACCCATCTCGGAGAGTCCTCGCCCGTCGAGCTTCATGACGACGAGGCGGCCTGCACCTTGCGGGCGATGGGCGTCGAGTGCGGACGCGGGTGCGCGCCGGACGGTCCGATCTCGAATGCACCGCAGCTGACCCACGCGCGCGAGCTGATCGGCCTGCAGAAGCGTTTTGGCAGCCGCCGAATCGAGTGGGTGCGCACGCAGGCGGGCCGACGGCCTGTTGACCTCGCCCTGTGGGCCGACGAGGTCTGCGTGGTCTTCGAAGGGCGCCTGAACCTCTCGATGCCGGTGTTCATGGGACGTGGCTCGCTGAGCCTCGATGCCGGCGAATGGCTGGCCCGGCCATCGAACCCAGCGCGCGCGCTGCTGGCGCGAGCCGAGCCGGGACTTCAGCGGCTGCGCTTGCATGCCTGCGTGGCGGCGCAGGCCTTGGCAGCGTGAATCTGACCGGACCGCAACGCTGGCTGCACGGCGTGTCAGCCGAGCCTCAGCCATCGCCGCAGCAAGTCAACCCAGGGTCGCATGACCGCCTTGGCGGCAGCAGGCCCTGGGTCTGTGGCGCCGGCAGCGCCCGACACCGGTGGTCTCGACGTGTCACGACCGATCAGTGCCGACGGGGGTGTCAACTGCTCGCGAATGCTGATCGGTGAGATCGGGTCCATGGTCCGTCCGGTAGAGAGTCTTCGACCCGAGGTCGGACGACAGGTGGGCAAGGATCCGTCCTCGGCCCACGCCCCTCCCGACTGGTTGCAGCCCCGGCCGACGCCAGTGAATCGGAATGCCCCTGCGCAGGGCCGTCCCCGGATGCTCATTGCAAGGTCGATTCCCGTGAACGAAGGCTTTCGGATGTGCTCATGCGGTTTGTGAATCGAGTGCTCGGCGTCCCACCAGATGCAGCCTGCATTGCCGTGGTCGCACCGCCGGTCGCCTGAGTGGCAGGCCTTTGCCCGTCCTTGCATAAGCAATCGCGCTTTCGGTCGTTCACAGCGCTCGGTCGCATGACCAGACTCAAGGCTCGGTTCCTCGACAAGCCTGCCCATGAACGTCAACTTCCGAATCGGCCCCAACCGCCGACACCTCCTTCTCGCGGGTCTCGGCGTGGGCTTCACACCCGGGCTTCGCGCCGAACCCGACAAGCTGCGCATCGGCTTTCAGAAGTCATCCACGCTGATGATCTTTCTGAAGTCGCGCGGCACGTTGGAGAAGGCCCTGGCCCCGCTCAACATCGGGGTGTCGTGGCATGAGTTCACCTCCGGGCTGCCGTTGCTCGAAGCCCTGAACGTGGGCGCGATCGAGCTGAGTGCGGATGTCGCCGACGCCGTGCCGCCGTTCGCCCTCGCCGCGGGTGCCAAGCTGACCTATGTCGCGATCGAGACGCCGTCACCGCAAGCCCAGGCGCTGGTGGTGCGCCGCGATTCGCTGATCACCCGGGTGGTCCAGCTCAAGGGCCAGAAGGTCGCGTTTGCCAAGGGTGCCGGTGCGCACTTCTTGCTGCTCGAGGCCCTTGCCCAGGCGGGCCTCTCGATCCGCGACATCGAGCCCGCCTACCTGAGCCCGGCCGATGGGCGGGCCGCGTTCGAGAACGGCTCGGTCGCCGCCTGGGTGATCTGGGATCCCTTCCTCGCGGCCGTGCAGCGCCAGGCCGGTGCCCGCATCCTGCAGGATGGCCAGCGGCTCGCCAGCTACCGCCGCTTCTACCTTGCCGGCAGCCCCTTCGCCCAGCGCCGGCCCGACGTGCTGGCGGCCGTGTATGCGGAACTGCAGCGTGCTGGCGAATGGATCAAGCAGAACCCCGGGCCGGCCGCCGAGTGGCATGCCCCGGTGATCGGCCTCGACGCCGCCACCGTCGAGGCCGCCAACCAGCGGCGCAGCTACCGCGTGCAGCCGGTCGACGCCGACGCCCTGGCCGAGCAGCAGCGCATTGCCGATGCCTTCACCCAGGCGGCCATCCTGCCGCGGAAGGTGGCGGTCGCCGAGTCACCGATTTGGCGGCCTGCAGCCTGAGCCCGAGCGTCCCACCCGTCCACCCGAGTCCATCTTTCCGAGCCTCTTCCATGACCCCAACTTCCCTGACCCGGCGCGCTGCCACCATCGCCCTTGCCGCGGCGGCCACCTCCCTGGCGGGCCTGCCCTCGCTCGCCCTCGCGCAGGCCCAGCCCGCCGAGGTGCGCATCGGCTTCCAGAAGGGCGCCGCCACCCTGGTGCTGGCGCGCAAGCAGCAGGTGATCGAGAACCGGCTCAAGCCGCTCGGCGTGCAAGTCAAGTGGGTCGAGTTCCAGTTCGGCCCGCCGATGCTCGAGGCCATGGGCGCCGGGGCGATCGACCTCGGCTCGGTTGGCGACACGCCGCCGATCTTTGCGCAGGCCGCCGGCGCCAACCTGCTCTATGTGGCGGCCACGCCCTCGGCGCAGCACGCCGTGCTGGTGCCGCTGGACTCGCCGATCAAGACGCTGGCCGATCTGAAAGGCAAGCGGGTGGCCTTCGGCAAGGGTTCGAGCGCGCAGAACGTGGCGGTCAAGGCCTTGGCATTGGGCGGCCTGAGCCTCAAGGATGTGGAGGCCACCTACCTCTCGCCGGCCGATGCCACCGCCGCCTTCAACGGCGGCAAGGTCGACGCCTGGGTCGTGTGGGATCCGTTCTACGCCATCGCCCAGCAGCACTACAAGGCACGCGTGATCGCGGACACCACCGACCGGCGGCTCGCCAGTTCCTCCTACACGCTCGCCCACCGCGACTTCGCCCAGAAGCACCCGGCCGTGCTGTCGGCGGTGCTCGACGAGATCGGCAAACTCACCCGCTGGTCGGGCCAGCACCGCGACGAACTCGCGGCGATCGCGGCCGAGGCGACCGGCATCGACCTGAAGACCTGGTCGACGGCCTTCGCCCGCGCCGAGTTCTCCTGGGGGCCGATCACACCGGCCCACGTGGCCCAACAGCAGCAATTGGCCGACAGCTTCCAGGCGCTGGGCATCATCCCGCGCAAGATCAACGTGGCCGACATCGTCTGGAACGCGCCGAGGCCTTGAGCGGCCCATGCGAGGGTGCGGGCGCCTTGGCCAGGCGGTTCATGTCGCCGCGGCGCGGTCCTCGGCCCTGACCTGAGCGTTGCTGAAAGCGGCGAATGATCCTATGCTTTCGCGCCAAAGGAGAACACGCATGACACTCGTTTGCGCACCGTTCGCGGGCCAAGATCTCAAAACGGTCGCGGCCGGGGCACACGGCGTTGCTTGCCATGTGGCGACATTCGCGCGGCTGCATCAAGCAGAGTTTGGCTCGCTCCCGCCCGCTGAGAAGATCAATGCGATGAGGCCCCAGGTGTTCATGTCAGGCATGCTGGCGCTGGGCAAACGGCTGACGAAGCCGTTCTTCAGCAAGTGCCTTTTGACGCCGAACTCGGTCATCTTGTTTGAACACAACGAAGAAGCACTCCATTCCTGCATTGCGCGGGATCACAAAACCCTGGGTGGATACAACCAGACCACGTTCTTCGAGTCCAAGGGCGTCGAGCATGGCTACTCGGAGCACGACACGTCGCAGCTGGTGTGGGATTCCGGGCGAAAGAATGTGTCGAGTTCAGTCAATCACGCCTGCACGATGAACGGCAAACATTTCAAGATGACCGCCAGCAGGTTTGGCATGCTGGTCGAAGTCCCTGAATATGTCGCTCGCGGCTACCTCAGGAGCAAGGTTCAAAGGGCCTAGGTTCAACCGACCCAGGTTCAACGGACCTGCAGTCATCCGATCGATGCTGCGCCGGTCCCGACGGCGATGAGCGGTTGATGACTGGCTCGCTTGGCGATGCGTGGCCATGGTCAGGCCATGCCCGGCGTCTGCCACGGGCCGTCCTGTGGCGCCAAGTGTGAGGGCTTGCCTTCCTTCGAGCGGGGCGGTCAAATTGCGTTCTGGCTGGGCATGCGCGGGCGCATTGCCACATTCAGGCGAACAAGCTGATCGATTGCAAGGGATTCGATGACACAAAACCACATCGACTTGGGCGACAAACTCTGGTTCTTCCCAAGTCCCAGAAAGACGAATGTTTGCCTGATCATGGCGCACGGTGGAACCTTGGAAGGCCACGTGCAGTTCAAGGTGCCCCAAGGGGTGACCGTCAGCTTCGCCGTTGCGCGTGGCAAAGACCACGTCACCAATGCAACCCAGGCCCTCGGCAGTCAGGAATTCTCCAACTCGGTGCGAGGTGGCGGCATGTGCGACGACTTGTCATTGGCCAAATTCATGGGCGGTCATGGGGATGTCTTGGGCTACCGTGAGTTGAGAGAATTGCAGGTGAGCAAAGACAATTCCAACAAAAACTCCACGTTCGACTCCGGAGCCCCCCACATTGTCTCGATTCGAAGGCGTTCATTCATCACAGGCAATTCCAAGTTGATCAAGCTGAGCGAGGTGATTGATCTCGTGCAACAACACGATCAAGGCATCAATGTTTTCAACGTCAACGCGTGCCGCGGCGAACGCAAGGGCCGCCTGCGCCTCATGAAGGCGACTCTGTTCGGGATCTAGTTTTTTTGGTGCTGTGCGTGGCCACCCCGAGGCGGGGTGGCGGCCGATCCGGCCAGCGCCGAGCTGGACCACGGCCGACTTGTGAAATTGGCCGCACGCCTTCTGGCTTCATGGCCTGGTCACACCGCTGCTGGCGCCAGACGAAGATGGGCAGCATCTCGGCTGGCGCCAACATGCTGCCGCTCGGCGTGACCTGGCCTCTGCCACCCGAGGGCATGCACGCCAGCGCCCAGTGGCTCAATTCGACGAGGGGCTGCGCCGGCTTGGGTCCGGCTACGCTCCCTCATGCCATGCGGGCGCTGTCGCTCGACTCGATCGACCCGTCGTCTGAAGCGCGTCGGACTGTGGGCGCCTCCAGCCGCCCCCTGCGTTCACCGGCGATGTCAGCCTGCCCTGACAGCTGTCAGCGGCGTCGGGGCTGCGTGGTCGTGCGAACGACCGCCCTGCGTCCCAGACCGCCTGTTCGATCAGCGTTGGTCACCGCCCGCAGCCGCGGCGCAGGAGCGCCAGCCACACCGATGACCGCAGAGGTCCTCGCGCCTCGTAGACTCAGCGCGATCTTGATCACCTCAGAGAACTCCGCTTGAAGACCTTGGTGCTGGGCGGCTATGGCAACTTCGGGGCGCGCATCTGCCGCGCCTTGGCTGGCGACGCCGCGGTCGAATTGCTGGTGGGCGGGCGAGACGGGTCCCGAGCGAGGGCGCTGGCTGAGGCGCTGGGTTCAGGCGCCCAAGGCGTCGCCATCGACTGGGCGGACCCTCACTTCGCCGAGGCGTTGCGTCGACATGGCGTGGCGTTGTTGATCCACACCGCTGGGCCTTTCCAGGGTCAGGACCACGCGGTCGCGCTGGCCACGGCGCGGGCAGGCGCCCATTACATCGACCTGGCCGACGGTCGCCGCTTTGTCTGTGACTTCGCGGCGGCGCTGGACACCGAGTTCCGTTCTGCAGGCCGAACAGCCATCAGCGGCGCGAGCACGGTGCCCGCCCTGTCGTCGGCCGTGGTCGAGCGACTCACCCGCGGTTGGCGCTCTGTTCACCGCATCAGCACCTGCATTGCACCGGCACAGACCGCGCCCCGTGGCACGGCCACGCTGGCGGCGGTGTTGGCCTACTGCGGCGCGCAAGTCCGGGTGTGGCAGAACGCCCAATGGCAGTCGCGGCGCGCCTGGGCAGCGCCCGAGCGCGTTCACTTCGCCCGCATGGCGCCCCGTCTGGGCGCGCTGTGCGACGTCCCTGATCTGGAGCTCTTTCCCGCTCACTTCGGCGTCAGGGACGAGGTGGTTTTCCGGGCTGCGCTGGAGATCGGCCTGGCGCAGCGCGCCTTGTCCGCCCTGGCGGCGGCGCGGGCCTTGGGGGTGCTCAAGCGCCCAGAGCAACTTGCGCGGCCGCTGAACGCCATGGCGACCTGGTTCAACGCCTTGGGTTCGCCGCGAGGGGGCATGGTGGTTCGCGCGGCAGGCGAGGGCGGCGCGGGGCAGCCCCTGCGCGCCGAATGGCACATCACCGCCGACAACGACCACGGCCCCGAGATCCCATGCATGGCGTCCATCCTGCTGGCCCGCCGCCTGGCGCGAGGGGCGGTGCTGCCCGCGGGTGCTCAGGTCTGCATGGGTCTGCTGACGCTGGAAGACTTCTTGCCCGAGTTTGAACGCTGGGGCATGGCAACAGACACCCTCATCGAGGCCGCGGGCCATGGCGCACCGGCGGTTTGAGTTCGAGATGCCCGCCACCGAAGGCGTGGTGTTCGACGCCTTCCACTACCACTGCTGGCGCCTGCGCTGGGACTCGTTGGTGCGCGCCACGACCGTGCAAGGCGATGCGCCTTGCCCCTTTGTGGGGGCCGTGACCGACAGCGCGGGCGCCGGTGCGTTGCGCAAGCTGTCGATGCAGACGCGCTTTGTGTCCTTCGATCGCCCGCGCGTGGCGGCGGCCATGATGATCGGGCGTTCGTTCCCGTTCCGACGCTGGGCGGCCTCGATGCAACACCGCCCGGCTGGCGCGGGCCGTTCCCGCTTGATCTACACCTACACCTTCGATGTGGGGCCGGCGGCCCTGCGTTGGTTGCTGGAGCCGCCGGTGGCGCTGGCGTTCAACTGGCAAACGCGTCGACGATTTGCGAGGTTGCGCGCCTTCCTGTCGGTACACGCCGGAGAGATCGAACGGTGGCAGACCACGGGCGCTGGTGAAGGGCCGGCGGTGGAGAAGTGAACGGGTCACCGTGGCGAGTCGGTTGCGGTGGCTGGGCAGCCAAGCGCGGTCGTGCGACTTCGGTGCGGCGCCGCCCACTTCGCGGCACGCGCACGTCACTGGGCTGCGCGCGTCCCCTTGCAAGACGGGTAGGCTGAGCATCCCCAAAATGCCTTGCCGGCGTTCGCGCCGCGCTTCGCGGTGCGCAGCAGCATGGGCTTGGCACAAACGGGGCACGTGGATGTGCCCGACCCAGGGGCGTCGGGGCTGGGCGTCGCCACCGCGGGCGCAACGGGCGCTGGCTGAGAAGCGCCGGACGCTGGCCGGATCAAAGCGCGCAACCGCGCGCCATCCATCAGTCGAACGTTGCGGCCCTCGGCGAACCGCTGCGCCTCGTCGGTGAAGCGCCCCGACGTCACCACGAAGCCGCCCGCGGCGCCCTTGGCGGCCATCACGCCATACAACTCACGCACGACGTCGACGCCCACGCGAAACGCACGCCATTGCTTGCATTGAACGAGGAAGGTTTCGCCGTTCCTGGTCAGCACCAGGTCCACGCCGCCGTCGGCGCCGCCGCCGCCGGTCTCCTTGACGCGGTAGCCCTGCAGGCGAAAGCCCTCGCCCACGAGGTGCTCGAATTGCTGCCAGCCCATGCCGTCGAGTGCGTCGGCCCCGTCGCTGCGCGTCACCGTGTTGACCAAGCGCTGGCGTTCCCGGCGTCGCCATGCCGACATGGCCGCGCCACACAGGCACAGGAAGGGAAGCAGGTATTGCCCGACCAACCCGAACGCTCGCCAGGCGGTTTGCATCATCACGTTGCCCGCCTGCCCTGGCTGAAGCGTGGCCGTGACCGGCTGGTTGGCCACATGGTGAAGCGCAAGGTGAGCCAACCCGGCCAGCAGCACGCCGGCCCACCACGGCAGCATGGCCACGCCGTCCATGACGTCTTCCCCCAGACTCGTCTTCTTTCGGGCCATGCCTGTTCCTTCGTCGTCAGGGATTCATCGCGCCACGCGCCGAAATGGCTTGGGCTTCAGCCCCCCGGCTGCCAGCCGAGCAACGCTGCATCCTGGCGCGGGCCGCGTGGCCGCGTGGCCGAGTGTCCAGGCGTCTCGGCGGGGCCGGGGCGACTTCATCGACAAATCGTCCACGCCGCGGCGCGACGCGGGTCCCAAGCGCAGGGGCGGACGCGATCAAGCTGTGCGTCGACTCAAGCGATGCAACACCTGCTGCCCGGACGCCGCCACCTGCTGCATCGACGCCTCCAGCAGCGCCATCTCGCGCAGCGAGGTCATGAAGGCTTGGTACTCGGCCGACTGAGCCTGGCCCACCACCACCGGCGGGGCCACGTCGCGCAGCGCGCTGGCCACGCGGTTGAAGCTGCGCTGCAGGCTTTGCAGTTGGTCGTGCAGGGCGTTTGCCGTGGGCTCGGGCAGCGGGCCGCCGGCTTCCAGCGCGGCCAGCGCGCGGGTCAGCACCTGCTGCAGCGCCTGCACGCTGCCGGCCTCGTGCGCGGCCATCAGTTGCGTGTCCAGGCTGCGCTGTGCGCCTTCGCCCAGCAGGCGCAGCGAGGCGTCGCGCACGCTGTCAACTTGCTGTTCCAGGTTGCGGTTCAAGCTGCCCAGCCGCGCGCCCACGGCCACCACCTCGCTGAGGATGCGGTCCAGGTCGGCCACGACCACGCCAATGCGGTCGAGAAAGTGGTTCAGGTCCTGGGCCAGTTCGCCGAACTCGTCGTGGCTGTTGACGGCGGCGCGTGGCGACAGATCCATCACCCCGCGCGCCAGGCCGGCGACGGTGGATTGCAAGGCCAGCAGCGGCGCCATGCGCACCTTCAGCAGCAAGAAGAGCAGGATGGTGTGGACGAGGATCTTCAGGCTCAGTGCGCCGGCGGTGAGCCGCACGTCCTGCCACCAAAGGGCCTCTTTGCGCTCCAGGTAGCTGCGCACGCTGACCGTGCCCAGCACCTCGCCCACCGTGGCCTTGACGTGGCAGGTCAGGCAGAACTGCTCGGCCGTGAGGTTGACCGCGGCCTGCTCGTGCGCGCCGGGCGTCCAGCGCGGTTGGAGGCCGCGCACGTCCATCTTGAAAGTCTCCTTCATCGACGCCACCGTCACCGGCGACGGCAGCACGGCGATGGCCAGGCCCAGGTCGTCGTAGTTGCGGTTCAGGATCGGGTAGACGGTTTGCGCGGCCAGCGGCCCGCCCGAGTTCAGCATGATCGACTTCACGTCGTTGGCCAGCTGCTGGGCCGCGCGCGCCACCCGGATCGGTTCGTTGCGGGCGAAGTCCAGCCGCAGCGAGGCGTAGCGAAGGGCCATTTCCACGGCGGCCACCACCAGCAGCAGCAAGAAGAAGTCGCGGATCATGTGGAACATGAACGACTGTTCGAAGCGCCCACCCTCGTGTGCTTTGGCCGCCATGCGGGTCTCCTTGAAGGGCGACGCGGTGCCGCGCGCTGCTGCGCATGATGAGGGGTGCCGGCGTGCTGCGCGAATGTGGGTTTATCTGACGGCTGGCGCGCTCGTCTGATGCGCAAGGCAAGGCATCCGGGGAAACCCGGTCATGTCGCCTCAAGTTGACATGAGCCTGTGCCGATATGGTCGCCATGCAGCGAATTTCCGCAAGTTTTGGCCATCCTCTCTCACTTTCCACTGGCCAGCGTGAGCGGTTTGACCTGAAGGAGATCGCCCGGTGGGCGGACCTGGTGACCTTCCTGGCCCTGTTCGCGTCGGCTGCCGCGGCGCTGGCCATCGGCAACGCCCATGACCAGCTCGGCCTGGCCTTGGGCGCCAGTGCCTTGCTGCTGGCCGTGGGCGGTGCCGCGTTCGTCGTGGGCCGGGGTCACACGCTTGGCTGGGTCTTGCTGACCGCCTGCAACGTGGCCTTCGTGGCCCTGCACATTCAACTGGGGCGGGGCACGCTGGAGTTTCACTTTGGCGTGTTCGTGTTGCTGGGCTTGTTGCTGGTGTACCGCGACTGGCGCCCCATCGTGTGGGCCGCCGCGCTGTTTGCCGTGCACCACGTGGTCTTTGATCGCCTGCAAGCGCTGGGGATGGGCGTGTATTGCACGCCGTCGCCCGACTTTTTGAAGACCGTCATGCATGCGGCATACGTGGTGGTGCAGACCGGCGTCGAGATTTTCCTGGCCCTGCGCCTGCGCCAGGCGGCCGTCGAGTCGGCGCAGCTGTCGGCCATCGTGTCCCGGGTGGACCGCGGGGACGTGCTGTGCCTGGACCTGTCCGGCCTGTCGGTGAGTGCGCCCACGGCGGTGGCGCTCAAGAAGGCCATCCACAAGATGGCGGCGGCGATGGCCGACGTCAGCCAGGCCGCGGCGTCCATCGAGGTGGCCACGTCGGAAATTGCGATGGGCAACCAAGACCTGAGCCAGCGCACCGACATGCAGGCGAGCAATCTGCAACGGACCTCGGTGTCGATGGCGCAGCTCACCGACACCATGCGCCAAAGCGCCGAGACCGTCACGCAGGCCAACCAGCTGTCCGCCGAGGCCGCCAACGCGGCGGTGCAAGGCGGCACGATGGTCGACACGGTGGTGGCCACGATGGCGGGCATTTCCGAGTCGTCGCGACGCATCGCCGAGATCAACGCCGTCATCGACGGCATTGCCTTCCAGACCAACATCCTGGCGCTCAACGCGGCGGTGGAAGCGGCCCGCGCGGGCGAGCAAGGCCGCGGCTTCGCGGTGGTGGCCACCGAGGTGCGCACGCTGGCACAGCGGTCCGCCCAGGCGGCCAAGGAGATCAAGTCCTTGATCAGCGACAGCGTGGACCAGGTTCTCCGGGGCACGCATCAGGCCAGTTCGGCCGGCGCCAGCATGGCCAACATCGTTCAGGACGCGCAACGCGTGAACCGGCTGATTGGCGAGATCGCCAGCGCCGCCGGGCAGCAGACGGTGGGCGTCACCGCGGTGAGCGGGGCGGTGACGCACCTGGACGCCGTGACGCAGCAGAACGCGGCCCTGGTGCAGCAAAGCGCCACGGCGGCGGAGAGCCTGCGCGAGCAGGCGCGGGGCCTGAACGAGGTGGTGCAGCGCTTTTCGGTGACGGCCGCCGGCTGAGCCCCCCGCCGGTCGAAGTCGGCGGCCTTCATCCGGCGGCATCGGCGTCGATGTGGGCGGACAGGGTGACCACGCCGACGCGCGCGCTGGCGTCATCCAGCGCCTCGGCACCGAGCCCGTGTTGGCCCACCGTGTTGGTCGCCCGCCTGCTGCTGCAGCGTGTCGCGCAGCGGTCGGCCAAGTCGTCCAGGCTCTGGGCGGTGAGTACGGACCGGGACCGTTCGGCGAGCGAGGCATTCATCGCCTGACTTCTTGACCTTGCCACGGTGCCGCCGACGGGTTTGCCCATGGCGCCGGGCGCGGGCCTCGTTGTCACCGTCCGGCCGCGAGGTCAGCCTGGCCAGCGACGCCAGCGACGCCAGCGACGCCAGCGGCGTCACGCCGGGCCGGCGTGCCCGTCGCTGAACAAGTCGAACAAGACCCCCCGCAGCCAGCGGTTGGCCGGTGCACGGTGGTACTTGGCGTGCCAGAACACGTTGATCGCGATGTCGGGCAGCGTGGCGGGGTGCGGCAGCTTGGCCAGCCCGAAAGGCTCGATCAGCCGGTCGGCCAGGCGCTCGGGCACGGTGGCGATGAGGTCCGAGTGTTGCAGGATGTGGCCGACGCTCACGTAGTGGGGCACGGTCAGGCGCACCTGGCGGTCCACGCCGCTGCGCTGCAGCAGTTCGTCCACTTTGCCGTGGCCGGTGCCGGCGGACACCACGACCAAATGCTCCGCGGCCGAGAACCCGGCCAGCGTGAGCTTGCGCTTGGCGAGCCGGTGGCCCCGTCGCATCAGGCAGACATAGCGCTGCGTGAACAGGCGGCGTTGGAAGAACCCCGCCTTCAGGGCGGGCAGCAAGCCGATGGCCGCGTCGACCTTGCCCGACGCCAGGTCGTCGCTCAGCTTGTCGGGGGTGTGGCGCACCGTGCTCAGCGTGACGCCGGGGGCGTCGTGGCGCAGCCGGTCCAGCAGCGCGGGCAGGAAGAAGATCTCGCCGATGTCGGTCATGCCCAGCGTGAACGAGCCCCGCGCGCTCGCCGGGTCAAAGCTGCTGCGCTGGTTGACGCCGCTGTGGATCATGGCGAGCGCCGCGCCGACCGACTCGGCCAGCTGGGTGGCGTAGGGCGTGGGTTCCATGCCCTTGGCCGTGCGCAGGAACAGCTCGTCGTCCAGCCGCTTGCGCAGCTTGGCCAGCGCATTGCTCACGGCCGGCTGCGACACGCCCAGGCTGTCCGCCGCCTTTGACACGCGCCGGTCAATGAGCAGCTGATTGAAAACGACCAGGAGGTTGAGGTCGATCTCGTGCAGTTCCATCGGGCCCCCGGGCTTTCCCTGTGTATCACGCGCGGTGATGTTGCCCATATCCTAAATGCGCTTGGCTGATCGACCCGCGGCGTCGACCATCGCGGCTGCGACCTTGCCGAGCGCGCCGCGGCGTGCTCACGGGGTGGCGGTGCGGGCCGGTTGCGACGGGCCCGCCAGAGCGGCACCGATGCCGTCGCCCCGTCCATTGAAAAGCCCGCCATGCACGCCACCCTGCCCGAGTCCCCCCGCGCCACCGACCCTGCCGCGACGGCCATTCAGCGCACCCGCGCCGACTACTACCAGCGCATCGGCGCCCACCACATGACACCGTTGTGGGAGGTGTTGCACGCGCTGGTGCCACCGCGGCCGGTGTCGCCGGCGCAGGCGGCGATCTGGCGCTACGCCGACGTGCGCGACCAGGTGCTTGAAGCCGGTCGTTTGATCACCGCCGACGAGGCCGAGCGCCGCGTGCTGATCCTCGAGAACCCGGGCCTGCGAGGCCAGTCGTGCATCACGCAAAGCCTGTACGCGGGCCTGCAGCTGATCCTGCCGGGCGAGGTGGCGCCGGCGCACCGGCACACCCAGTCGGCCCTGCGCCTCGTGCTGGACGGTGAGGGCGCCTACACCGCCGTCGATGGCGAGCGCACGACCATGCGGCGCGGCGACTTCATCATCACGCCGTCGTGGACCTGGCACGACCACGGCAACCTGGGCGCCGAACCGGTGGTCTGGCTCGACGGCCTGGACATCCCGACCGTGCGCTTTCTAGACGCGGGGTTTGCGGAAAAGGCCGCCCAGGCCTCCCAGGCACCGTTGCGGCCGGAGGGCGACGCCCAGGCCCGCTACGGCGCGAACATGCTGCCGATGGACCACGCGCCCCAGCCGGCCGACCCGACCAAGCTCTTTGTCTATCCCTTCGAGCGCACGCGTGCGTCGCTGCAGGCCATCGCCCATGGCACGCCGGACCCCCACCACGCCTTCAAGCTGCGCTACGTGAACCCGGCCACCGGCGCGTCGCCGATGCCCACCATCGGGGCCTTCGCGCAGTGGCTGCCCGCCGGCTTCGAGACGCGCCCGGTGCAGTCCACCGATGGCACCGTGATCGTCTGCCTCCAGGGCCGCGGCGAGGCGATGGTGGGTGAGCACACGTGGCGCTTCGACGAGAACGACGTGGTCGTGGTGCCCTCGTGGCAGCCGCTGCGCCTGCGCGCCGACCGCGACGCGCTGCTGTTCAGCTTCTCCGACCGGCCGGTGCAGCAGGCGCTGGGCCTGTGGCGCGAGGCGCGGGCATGAGCCCGAGCCCGAGCCCCAGTCCTTGTCCGTCCCAAGACCCCTTGCAGGAGACACCATGAACGAAGCGTCCACGGTCTTTCCGACCACGCCGCAATGGGACAGCGACGGCACCTCGCGCATCCCGTTCCTGACCTACACCAGCGATGAGATCCACCGGCGCGAGCTGGAGCGCTTTTTCTACAAGAACCATTGGTGCTACGTCGGCCTGGAGGCCGAGGTGCCGAACCCCGGCGACTTCAAACGCACGGTGGTGGGCGAGCGGTCGGTCATCATGACCCGCGACGCCGATGGCCACATCCACGTCGTCGAAAACGTCTGCGCCCACCGCGGCATGCGCTTTTGCCGAGAGCGCCACGGCCACCGCAAGGAGTTTGTCTGCCCCTATCACCAGTGGAGCTACACGCTCAAGGGCGACCTGCAGGGCGTGCCGTTTCGGCGCGGCGTCAAGCAGGACGGGCAGGTGCACGGCGGCATGCCGGCCGACTTCAAGACCAGCGATCATGGCCTGACCAAGCTGAAGGTGGCCGCGCGTGGGGGGGTCGTCTTCGCGTCCTTCGACCATGACGTCGAGTCGCTCGAGGACTACCTGGGTCCAACCATCCTGGGCTACTTCGACCGCCTGTTCAACGGTCGCCAGCTGAAGGTCCTCGGCTACAACCGCCAGCGGATTCCGGGCAACTGGAAGCTGATGCAGGAGAACATCAAGGACCCGTATCACCCTGGCCTGCTGCACACCTGGTTCGTCACCTTCGGACTCTGGCGCGCCGACAACAAAAGCCAGTTGCGCATGGACGACAAGCACCGCCATGCCGCGATGATTTCCACGCGCGGCTGCGCAGGCGATGCCGCCCAGGTGACCCAGGTGTCGAGCTTCAAGGCCGACATGCAACTCAATGACCCGAGCTTTCTGGACATCGTGCCCGAGCCCTGGTGGGGCGGCCCCACAGCGGTCATGACCACGATCTTTCCAAGCGTGATCCTGCAACAGCAGGTCAACAGCGTGTCCACCCGCCACATCCAGCCCAACGGCCACGGCAGCTTCGACTTCGTCTGGACCCATTTCGGCTTCGACGACGACACCGAGGCGATGACGCAGCGCCGGCTGTGCCAGGCCAACCTGTTCGGTCCGGCGGGTTTTGTGTCGGCCGACGACGGCGAGGTGATCGAGTTCAGCCAGCAGGCCTTCGAGAGCAAGCCCTTCCACCGCACGCTGGCCGAGCTCGGCGGACGCGGGGTCGAGGACACCGAGCACATGGTCACCGAGACCTTGATCCGCGGCATGTACCGCTACTGGCGAGCGGTCATGGAGGACTGAACCATGAACGCTCCCCTGAACTTCGACGATTGGCTGGCACTGACCCAGCTGTACGCCGACTACGCCAGCGCGGTCGATTCGGGCAACTGGGACCTGTGGCCCGAGTTCTTCACCGAGCAGTGCGTGTACCGGCTGCAGCCGCGGGAGAACCACGAGCGCGGCTTCCCGCTGGCCACCTTGTCCTTCACCAGCAAGGGCATGCTGAAGGACCGCGTCTACGGCATCAAGGAGACGCTGTTCCACGACCCCTACTACCAGCGCCACATCGTGGGCACGCCGGTGGTGCGCAGCACCGAGGGCGGACGGTTCCGCTGCGAGGCGAACTACGCGGTGTTTCGCACCAAGTTGTCTGACACGTCGACGGTGTTCAACGTCGGCCGCTGCCTCGACACCGTGGTGCGCACCCCCGAGGGTTTGAAGTTCGCGTCGCGCGAGTGCATCTACGACAGCGAAATGATCCCCAACTCGATCATCTACCCCATCTGAGGCAGACCATGAGCCAGCCCGACTGGGTCGACGCGATGTCGGCCGACCACTTGCCCACCGACGACGTGATTGGCGTGGTGGTGGCCGGCCGCGACATCGCGCTCTACACCGTGGGCGACGCGGTCTACGCCACCGACAACACCTGCACCCACGGCCAGGCGCGGCTGTGCGACGGCTTTCTGGACGGACACGAGATCGAGTGCCCGCTGCACCAGGGCAAGTTCGACGTGCGCGACGGCCGACCCACGTGCGACCCGGTGACCGAGCCGCTGCGCCGCTACCCGGTGAAGGTGGACGGACGCCGCGTCTACGTGCAGGTCGACTGAGATCACCCGGCCGCGACGGCCCGGGTCACCGCCGACGCCCGACTCACTTCTTCATCTCGTCCTTCTTCATCCCGTCCTTGGCCATGCCATCTTTGGCCATGGTGTCCTTTTTCATCTCGTCCTTTTTCATTCCGTCCTTGGCCATCCCGTCCTTGGCCATGGCGTCTTTCTTCATGTCGTCTTTTTTCATCATGTCCTTGGACATGGTGTCCTTCTTCATCTCGTCCTTCTTCATGGCGTCCTGTGCGAAGGAGGCGCCCGAGGCGAGCAGCAGGCAGGTGGTCAGGATGGAGGCAGCGATCTTGGTCATGGGAGATCCTTTGAAAGGGTGGTGTGCTTGGGTTGGATCGGCAAAGTGCCGGGTGTTTCAGATCGGCCGAGCCGTGCTCAGCTGCCTCCGAACCAGTTGTACCCCTGGTCTTCCCAGTAACCGCCGGGGTAGGTGTTGGTGACGACGATGGCCCGGATGTGCTTCGCGTTCTTGTAGCCCAGCTTGGTGGGCATGCGCAGCTTCAGCGGGTGGCCGTGGCGGGGTTGCAGCACCTCGCCGTCGCAGCGCAGGGTCAGCTGCGTCTGGGGGTGCAGCGCCGTGGCCATGTCGATGCTCGTGTGGTAGTCGTCGTCGCATTGAAAGCCGACGTACTTCGCGCTCAGGTCGGCGCCTGTGGCCTTCAGGAAGTGGGCGAAGGGCACGCCGCTCCACTTGCCGATGGCGCTCCAGCCCTCCACGCAGATGTGCCGGGTGATCTGCGTCTGCTGGGGCAGGGCGTTCAGGTCGGCCAGGGTCCATCGGCGCGGCTGGCTGACGCGGCCGGACACCGCCAGCCGCCAGGTCGCGCCGTTCACCTGACGGACCTCCGATTCGGGGTAGTAGGCGTTGAAGGGGAAGGGCCGCACCACCATCGAATCGTCGTAGGTGGGCGCCAGTCGGGCGGGGTCAAACAGGGCGGCCTGGGCGCGGTCGTTCCACCGCGACACAGCGGCCAGCGCGGCCTCGACGTGGTCGTCCTCGGTGATGCTGCAGCCGCTGATCATGGCCACGCCGCCCAGCGTCAGCGTGCGCTGCAAGAAGGCGCGGCGTCCCGGGTGCTCGACGCGGCGGGCCAGCAGGCGCTTCGCTTCGGCCACCACCGCGTGGGCGTCCACCGCGGGCAGGATCGGGCGCCGGCTCATGACGATGCCCCCAACCGGCGGCCCAGCAGCATGGCGCTCAGCGTTCGCGGCACCAGGGCGACCATCAGCACATGGCCGGCGATGAACGCCACGAGCGCCGCCATCCCGAAAAAGTGCACCCGCCGCGCGCCTTCGTAGCCGCCCATCAACTCGCGCAGCAGCGGAAACTGCACCGACTTCCACAGCACCAGGCCCGAGGCCACCACCCCCATCAGGTCGATCACGATGGCGATGTAGGCCGCGCGCTGCAGGTGGTTGTAGTGGCGCGGGTCGGCGTGCGTCAGCCGGCCGCGCAGCGCGGCGCGCAAATCCTGGCCGAGCGACTTCATGCTCAGCGGCAGGAACTTGCGGGCGAAGCGCCCGCTGGCGAGGTTCAGGCCCAGGTAGACAAGCCCGTTGGCCACCAGCAGCCACATGGCCGCGAAGTGCCACTGCAAGGCGCCGCCCAGCCAGCCGCCCAGGGTCAAGGACGCCGGGATGCGAAAGTCCAGGAAGGGCGAGGCGTTGTAGATGCGCCAGCCACTCGCGGTCAGCACGATCACCGCGGCGGCGTTCAGCCAGTGCGCTGCCAGCAGCCACCCGGGGTGGATGGCCCGGCCATCGGGCGGGGCAGGGGCGTGCCCCAGGGGCGGGTGGGAGGTGATCATGGCGATGCGTCCTTGCCCCTGGGTCGGGCGAGCCGCCAGAACCTTTCAGGCCGCCGGCCAGCGTCGGCCTGGCGTGTTGACGGGCGTGTTGACAAGCGGCCGCACAGCGATGAACCTGCCGTGCGACAAGCGCACATGCGTTGATGCGCGGCGGGAGGTTTCATGGCGAGCGTTGAAGGTCGCATCCAGGCGGTGCGCACGCAGTTGATGCACGACGCGGCACGGCGCTGGCACGACCGGCAGGCCGTGCGCGACACCGGCCTGCGCCAGGTTGAAGAGCGCGGCCCCGGTGCGGCCGACTCGCCGCAACAGGTGGCGCGCTACATCAACCGAGAGCAGATGAAGGCCGCCTTCGGCCGGCTCCGGGCGCAGGAGCGCATCCTCGGCAGCAACGACCTCGTCGCCGCCGCGCCGAGCAGCCGCGCGGTGCAGGCGGCGCTGCCGGTGGCCCGCATCACCACCGAGGCGCGGGCGGGCGTGCAGCCGATGGGCTTCGGCACCGGGTTGCTGTTGCCCGGCGGCTTGCTGCTGACCAACTACCACGTGTTCCCGGGCCGCGGCCACGCCCGCGACTGCGCGGCCAACTTCGGGCACGTCACCGAGGATGGGAACCTGCTGGCCGGCGCCTACTTCCCCACCGATCCCGACCGCTTCTTCACCAGCGACCCCACGCTCGACTACGCCATCGTGGCCGTCAAGGCGACCAGCACCGACGGCCGGCCACTGGCCGACATCCCGGGCACCTTGCTGATCGAGGCGGTGGGCAAGATCCTGACCGGCATGCCGGTGAACATCATCCAGCACCCCGGCGGCGGCCCCCGCAAGTTCGCGGTGTCGAACAACCGCCTGGTCGACCTGCTGCCCTCGGGCTTCCTGCACTACGAGGCGGACACCGAGCCCGGCTCGTCCGGCTCACCGGTGTTCAACCGCGATTGGGAGCTGCTGGCGCTGCACCACAGCGGCGTGCCCGAGCTTCGCGACGGCAAGGTCTTGTCGGCGGTGCACGACGGGCCCTACGACCCGCGCGATGAATCGGACGCCGTGAAGTGGGTGGCCAACGAAGGCACCCGCGTCAGCGCCATCGTGAACCGGCTTCGCCAGGCGCGGATGGCGTCCGAGGCGGAGCAGGTGCTGCTCGCCCAGTTGCTCGGCACCACCCAGGACCCGCTGGAGCAGGCCGCGCAGCAGGCCCGTCTGAGCGAGGGGGTGCGCAGCGTCACGGGCGTGATCGCGGGCATCACGCCGTCCTCGCCATCGGCGCCGGCCGCGCCCGCAGTGCTGCCAACCGCCCCAGCGCCATCGGGCCCGGGTGCGTTCGCCGGCGCGGTGCCGGGCTTGCCCGCCGGCGTGGCCACCTCGGTGGGCAACCTGCTGTGGCTGGTGGGGCCCACCACGGTCCATGTGCAGGCCCCGCCGCCAGCGACCGTGCCGCCAGCCGTTGCGCCCGCCGCGCCCGGGCCGGCCAGGCCCGCGATGGACGCGCTGGAAAAGTCGCTGGTCTTCGACCCGGACTACCCGCGGCGGCCGGGCTACCAACCGGGCTTCCTGGGCACGCGGGTGCCACTGCCCACCGTGGTCGCGGCCAGGCGCGCCGAGCTGTACACCGTGGCGGACTACCGAGCCCATCACGCCGCCGACCGCACCGCGCCGACGCTGGACCTGGCGGACCAGGACGGCGCCCAACCGCTGGAACTGACCTACCACCACTACTCGCTGGTGCTGAACAAGCGCTTTCGCATGGCGATGTTCACCGCGTCCAACGTGGACCATGGCGACGCCCAGCGCGAAGACCGCCGCGGCCGCGCCGAGTTCGGCGGTGAGACCTGGCGCTTCGACCCGCGGGTGCCGCGCGCGCTGCAGCTGGGCAACGACGACATCTACGGTCCGGCCAAGCGCGTGGACCGCGGCCACATCGTTCGCCGCGAGGACAACGGCTGGGGCGCCGCCGGGCGCGCGACCGAGTTCGCGAACTCGGACACCTACCACTGGACCAACTGCGCGCCGCAGCACGAAGCCTTCAACCAGGACAACCCGTCCGACAAGAGTGGCCGGTCCATCTACCAGGGCACCGGTCTCAGGGGCTTGTGGGGTCAGTTCGAAGGCGCGCTGGCGCAACAGATCGAGGCGGGCGGCGACCAGGCCATCCTGTTCGCCGGGCCCGTGTTGGCCGACTTCATCGCCCACCTCCGCTGGGGGCGCGACCCCGTGCCCGTGCCCGCCAAGTTCTGGAAGGTCGTCGTCGTGCCGGCCAGCCGCGCCCGCAAGCCCAAGCTGCTGACCTGTGGCTACCTGTTCGACCAGAGCGATGTGGTGCGGCGCTACGGCCTGGACTACACCAAGGAGGCGCTCGACCTGCCGGCCTTCGCGCGCCACCGGGTCGGTTTGGCCGACCTCACCCGATTGACGGGCGTGGCCTTTCCCCGTGTGGTGATGGGCGGCGAGCAGCCGCTGTAGCCCGCTGCCCTCGCGGGCGGGCGCCAGCACGCGGACGGCGTCCGGCCGACAATGCCGCTTTGCAACCCCGACCCCTCCCCATGAGCGAATCCCTCATCGACGCCCTGCAGTGGCGCTACGCCGCCAAGAAGCTTCACGCCGACCGCCCGGTGCCCCAGGCCCTGGTCGACGGCATCATCGAGGCCGCCCGCCTTGCGCCGACCTCCAGCGGACTGCAGCCGTTCGAGATCATCTCGGTGACCAACCCCGAGGTGCGCGCCCGCATCCGCGAGATCGCCTGGAACCAGGCCCAGATCACCGACGGCTCGCACCTGCTGGTGTTCGCCGCCTGGGACAACTACACGGCCGACCGCATCAACCACATGTTCGACCTGACCAACGAGGTGCGCGGCTTCAAGAACGAAGGCTGGGAAAACTACCGCCAATCGCTGCTGAAGACCTACCCGCAGCGCGACGCGGAGACCAACCACGCCCACGCCGCCCGCCAGGCCTACATCGCCGTGGGCGTGGCGCTGCTGGCCGCCGCCGAAGCGAAGGTGGACTGCACGCCGATGGAGGGCTTCGATCCAGCCAAGCTCGACGCCATCCTGGGCCTGCGCGAGCGGGGCCTGCGCAGCGTCGTCATCTTGCCGCTGGGTTACCGCCAGGAAGAAGGCGACTGGCTGGTCAAGCTGACCAAGGTGCGCCGCCCGCTGGACCAGTTCGTGACCGAGGTGAAGTGAGGCGCGTGCCCTGAGCGCGGGGCGCCGCGGGGCGCCCCTCCTTCAAATAAGGGTTAACCCTTAAATCGACAGAGCGCATCCCCCAGAATGCGCCGATGACAAAGCGCTCCCGTTCGACCGCCTGGGCCAAGAGCCTGGCGCGCAGCTTCAGCGCCATCACCCGCCTGGCGCTGGTCCCTGGCCAGCGCATCGCAGCCCGCCGGACGCCACCGCCTGGGGCCGGCGCCTGGCTGCCTGGGGTGGCGATGGGCCTGGCCGGGGCGCGGCGGTTTCGCCTGTACCGCCCGCCGGGCGTGCGCGCCGGCGAACGCCTGCCGCTGATGGTGATGCTGCACGGCTGCGGCCAGGACGCCGCCGGCTTTGCCGCCAGCACCCGCATGAACCGCGTGGCGCAACGCGAACGCTTTCTGGTGCTGTACCCCGAACAAGACCGCCTGGCCAACGCCCAGGGCTGCTGGAACTGGTTCGACACCGACACCGGCCGCGCCCAGGCCGAAGCCGCGCTCATCCTCAAGGCCATCGACCAGGTCTGCCGCCAACAGCCCGTGGACCCGCGCCGGGTGGCCCTCGCGGGCCTGTCGGCCGGGGCCAGCATGGCCGCCTTGCTGGCCACGCTGCACCCGCAGCGCTTTCAGGCGGTGGTGATGCATTCCGGCGTGCCACCGGGCACGGCGCACTCCACCTTGTCGGCCCTGGCGGCCATGCGCGGCCACCGCGCCACCACGCCGCTGGCGGCCAGCACCGACGACACGGCCGCCCGCTGGCCGCCCTTGCTGGTCATTCACGGGGCCGACGACACGGTGGTGTCCCCCCACAACGGGCTGGCCGCCGCCCAGGCCTGGGCCACGGCCGCCGGGGCGCGCGCCGGCGCCCCGCGGCGCCTGCAACGGGGCCACCGCCACGCGGCCTCGGTGATCGACTACAAGTGCCAGCGCCAGTGGGTGGCCACCTTGGCCGTGGTGGACGGCCTGGGCCACGCCTGGAGCGGCGGCCCGGCCGGCCAGCCCTTCAGCGACCCGCGCGGGCCCGACGCCTCGCGCATGGCCTGGGCCTTCGCGGCGCGGCAGTTCCAGGCCGTCGGCGCGCGCCTCAGCCGCCGATCAGCGACTTCCTGAGCATGGCGTGCACGCCCTTGTGGCCGTTGACGGTCTGCGTCACGCGGAAGTCCACCGCCAGGCTGCACAGCGTGTAGGCGTCTTCCCGGCTCAGGCCGGCTTTCTCGCCCAGCAAGACGATCATGTCGCGCAGGGCCATTTCCACGCAGCGGTCCAGGTCGGGGTCCATGCCCATCGTGATCCAGTGGGTGGGGGTCTCGCCGCGGGGGTAGGCCAGCGGTGGCCCGTCACCGCGGCGGTGCAGCACCAGCTCGAAGGTGCCCAGCAGCGCGGTCTCGATGGCGGTGACGCAGACCTCGCCGTCGCCCTGCGCCGCGTGCCCGTCCCCGCAGGAAAACAGCGCGCCCGGCGCGTGAACCGGCAGGTACAGCCGGCTGCCCGGCCCCAGCTCCTTGTTGTCCAGGTTGCCGCCGTGCGCGCGCGGCTGGATGCTGCTGATGCGGCCCCAGGCCGGCGGCGGCGCCACGCCCATCACCCCGAAGAACGGGTGCAGCGGCAAGTCCAGCCCCCAGGGCAGGCGCGCGACGTGGCGCTCGCGGTCCAGCGGGATGTTGAGGTGGCGCAGCGCGTGGAAATCGTCGGGCAGCGTGCCGGCCAGCGGGCGGATCACGTTGTAGCCCCAGTCCTGGCGCAACTGCACGTCGATGATGCGCACCTCCAGCGTGTCGCCGGGCATCGCGCCGGCCACCGCCACCGGGCCGGTCAGGATGTGGCCCGGCATCAGCATGGGCAGGCGGGCGTGGATGTCGAGCAGCTCGGGCGGCACTGCGAAGCCCGCCGGCGGCAGCACCGCCGCGCCGCCGCTGACCGTGGCCACGGTGAAGCGCTGGCCGCTTTCCACGGTGAGCACCGGGGCCAATTGAGCGTCGAAGTGGCCCCAGTGGCAGGTGTCGACGCTGGAGGCGAGGTGGGGGATGGGGCTCATGGGCGGGGCACGGTGGCTGGGCTGGGCGAGTGGCCGCGCCGGGCGGGGCCTGGCGCGGCGGCGGGTGGGTGAAGCGGTGAAGTGGTGAAGCGGTGGGGCGGTGGCGTTGCGTCGGTGGCGCGGCCGCGGTGGGCGCATGCAAGTTTGACGCCGTGCCGCCTCAGGCTGGAATCCCACCGCGCTCAAGTCCCGATCAAGCGCCGCTCAGGCCCGATCAGCCCACACGCGACCCCGGTCAGGCCGCCCGCCAGCGCGCCTCGGCCTCGTCCCAGGCCGCCAGCGCCTGCAGGTCGGGCACCCAGGCCAGGCCGGACTTGGCGTCGGACGAGGCGGCCTGCGGGGTCACCAGCACGTCAAGCAGGGCGGGGCGGCCCTGGGCCATCGCGGCTTTGGCCCGGGCGATCGCGCCGGGCAAGTCGTCCGCGTGTTCCACCCGCTCGCCGTGGGCGCCCAGGGCGCGTGCCAGCGCCGCGTGGTCGGCGAACTGCAACTCGGTGCCGACCACCTTGCCGTGGGTTTCCCGCTGGTCGCGCACCTCGATGGCCCAGCTGCCGTTGTTGGCCACGGCGATCAGCAGGGGCACCCGGTGGCGCACCGCCGTGTCCAGCTCCATGGCGTTGAAGCCGAAGGCGCCGTCGCCGGTGGCCACCAGCACCAGGCGCCCTGGGCAGGCCAGCGCCGCTGCCACGCCGAACGGGGTGCCCACGCCGATGCAGCCCAGCGAGCCCGGGTCCAGGTAGGTGGCCGCCGGCAAGCCGACGCGGGCAAAGCTCAGGAAGTCGCCGCCGTCGGCCACCACCACCGCGTCCGCGGGCAGCGCATCGCGCAAGGCGCCAACCAGTCGGTTGGGGTGCATCAGCCCGTCGGTGCCCGGTGTGGCATGGGCGAGGCCAGCCACCAGCTTCTCGGCGCGCGCTTCGTGCTGTCGGCGGGTCTCGGCGGCCCAGGCGCGGTCGGTGGCGGGCACCCGCTCGCCGGCGGCGGCCAGGATGGCGCTCAGCGCGTCGGCCGGGGTGGCCAGGATTTCTGCGGCGCCGCGGCGGTTGTCGCGCAGCTCTGCCGCGGTGTCGGCGATGCGCACGAAGCGGGCGTCGCCGAACACGGCGGGCGAGCCGTAGGCGAGCTGGAAGTCCAGCTTGCGGCCCAGCGTCAGGATGACGTCGGCCTGCGGCATCACCGCGCCGCGCATCGCGGCGACCACGGCGGGGTGGTCTTCGGGCACCAGGCCGCGGCTCTCGCCGGTGTCCAGGTAGACGGCGCCCAGGCGGTCCAGCAGCGCGCGCAGCGGTGCGCTGGCGCCCCGCGCCCCGCGCCCGCTGATCACCAGCGGGCGCCGGGCCGACCACAGCACCTCCACGGCCTGCTGCACCGCTTGCGGGTCGGGCAGCAGGCGCGGGCGCGCCGCGGGGGCAAAGCGTTCAGGCAGCTGCACTGCGGGCGACACGGTGGCGCGCAGCGTGTCCACCGGGAAGTCCAGGAACACCGGGCCGGGCTCGCCCCCGTGGCCCAGCGCGCGGGCCACGGCCTCGTCCAGCTCCTGCAGCACCAGATCGGGCTCGCGCACGGTGCGGGCGCAGCGGGTGAGGGGGCGCACGAAGTCGGTGTGCGCCATGTCCTGCAGGGCGCCGCGGTTCTCCTGGGCGCGGGGCGGCGTGCCGGACAGCACCAACACCGAGGCCCTTGCCACGTGCGCATTGGCGATGCCGGTCATGGCGTTGGTCACGCCGGGCCCGGCCGTGACCAGGGCCACGCCCAGACCGCCCGTCAGCTCGGCGTGGGCGTGGGCCATGTAGACGGCCGCGCGCTCGTCGCGCACGTCGACGATGCGGATGCCCTCGGCGTCCAGCCGCATCCAGGTCGGCATGATGTGCCCGCCGCACAGCGCGAACACCCGGTCGACCCCGCGGGCCTTCAGGAAACGGGCGATCAGCGCGGCGGCGCTCTGGTCGGAGACGGTGGGTGTGCTCATGGGGCAGGGCGGAGGGTGGCGGTGCGGGGGTGGCGGGGATCGTGCGGTCCGGCCGCGATTGGAGCGCCGATTCGAGCGCCCCAGGACCCGGGATTCTACGGGTGCACTCTGAATTCAGAGTTCTAAAATCAGCCGCAGTGGCTCCCGGGCGCCGCGCTGTGGGCGAGCCGCCCGGCAACGCCGCCTGCGCCCCACCCCGCGACCTGCTTTGCCCCTGCCATGAACCACCTGCTGACCCTGGCCGATGCCGTGGCCACCCACGCCCGGCTCACCCCCCACCAGCCTGCGCTGCGCGATTCGCGGCGCTGCCTCAGCTTCGCCCAGTGGCACGACCGCGGCCAACGCCTGGCCAATGCCTTGCTGGGGCTGGGCCTGGTCCCGGGCGATCGGGTGGCGCTGCTGGCCTACAACCGCCTGGAGTGGATGGAGATGTACGCGGCGCTGGCCGCGGCGGGGCTGGTGGCCGTACCGATCAACTTCCGGCTCACCGCGCCCGAGGTCGCCTACATCGTCCAGCACAGCGAGGCGCGGGCCGTCATCGCTCAGGACGAGCTGTGCGACCGGGTGGACGCCGTGCGCGCCGAACTGCCCCTCGTCGCGCCCCGCTGCGTGGCCTTGGGCGACACCACGCCGCCCGGCTGGCAGGGCTATGAGTCGCTGATCGCGGCCGCCAGCGCTCAACCGCCGGCGGTGGTCGTGCGCCCAGGTGACATGAGCGCGTTGATGTACACCTCGGGCACCACGGGCAAGCCCAAGGGCGCGGTCCGCAGCCATGAAGGCAGCACGCTCATCGCGCTGGCGACCGCGCTGGAAATGCGGTTCACCCGCGATGACACCGCGCTGTTGGTGATGCCGATGTGCCATGCCAATTCGCTGTACTTCAGCCACACCTTCGCCCACCTGGGCGCCACCTGCGTGATCGACGACCGCCGCAGCTTCGACCCCGAGGCCTTGCTGGCCACGCTGGCGGGCGAGCACATCACCTTCACCTCCCTCGTGCCGACCCACTTCATCATGATGCTGGGCCTGCCCGAGGCGACCAAGGCGCGGCACGACGTCAGCCGGGTGGACAAGCTGATGATCTCCTCGGCCCCTGCACGCCGCGAGACCAAGTTGGCCATCCTCGACTTCTTTCGGCAGGCCCGGCTGCACGAGCTTTACGGGTCCACCGAGGCGGGCTGGGTGACGCTGCTGCGCCCCGACGAGCAGATCGACCGTCTGGGCTCGGTGGGGCGGGAATGGGCCGGGTCTGGTCCGATCCGCCTGCTCGACGCCGACGGTCGTGAGGTGCCCGATGGCGAGGTGGGTGAGCTGTTCTCCCACACGCCCTACGTGTTCGACGGCTACTGGAAGAACCCGGACAAGACGGCAGAGGCCTTTCGCGGCGCGTGGTGCAGCGTGGGCGACATGGCGCGCCGAGACCCGGACGGCTACCTCCACCTGGTCGACCGCAAAAGCAACATGATCATCAGCGGCGGCGAGAACGTCTACCCGTCCGAAGTGGAAAGCGTGCTGGGCGCCCACCCGGCCGTCAAGGACGTGGCGGTGATCGGCCTGCCGCACGACAAATGGGGCGAGGCGGTGCACGCCGTGGTGGTGCTGCACCAGCCTGCCAGCGTGGACGAGGCCACGTTGCTGGACTGGTGCCGAGGCCGGCTGGCCGGCTACAAGCGGCCGCAGGCCATCCGCTTCGTGGCCGACGCCGACCTGCCGCGCACGGCCACCGGCAAGGTGCTGCACCGCCTGCTGCGCGAGCGGCTGGGCGGTGGGGTGGGCGTGGCCGCCTGAGGGCGACGGCCGCTGGTGTGGTGACCCACCCGGCCTGGCGCCCCCATCGCCGGACACCGCGCCCTCTGCGCAGGCCGTCTGTCCAGCGCCCGCGGGCTAGACTCGCGGCCTTGTCCACTTGGCTGTCATGAAGGCCCTCGCCACCCCCCCCAACCTGGTCGAACAGGTCCGCGACGCGATCCTGGAAGAAATCGCCGCGGGGCAGTTCGCCCCCGGCGACCGCATCATCCAGGAACAGATCGCGCAGGCGCTCGGGGTCTCGCGCCAGCCGGTGCAGCAGGCGCTGCTGCTGCTGCGCAACCAGGGCGTGCTGCAGGACGCGCCGGGCCGCGGCTTGATCGTGGCCCCGCTGGACCCGCTGCACGTGCGCCACATGTACGACATGCGCGCCGTCATCGAAGGCCTGGCCGCGCGCCGCGCCGCCGAACACAACGCCGAACGCGCGGCCAAGGCAGGCCCAGCGCTGATCGACGCCGGGCGGCGCGCGGTGGCCGCCGGGTCGGTGGCCAGGATGATCGCCGCCGACATGCGCTTTCACGAGTTCATGTACGGCCTGTCGGGCAACCCGCTGATCGCGCCCGCCTTGCTGACCCACCTCACCTACACCCAGCGTGTGATGGGCGAGGTGCTGACCCGCGACGAGGAACCTCGAGACATCTGGGACCAGCACGCCGCCATCCTGGCCGCCGTGGCGGCCGGCCAGGGCGACCAGGCCGAGGCGCTGGTGCGCTCGCACATCACGCAGGCCTCGGGCTTCATGCTGGCGCGTTTGAATCAGCGCTGAAGGGCACTCGGGCGGCACTGAGCCCCCAAGCCACCGCCATTCGGCGCCGGGTCAGCGCCGGGTCAGCGCGTCCTTCAGCCCCGCCGCGAATTCCGCCCCGTGCTTGACCTGCGCGGTCGACGGCTTCAGCGTGTCGCCGATGGGTTCGGCGCGGCCGCCCAGGCACTGGGCCAGAAAGTTCTCGGTCACCGCGTTGAAGGCGATGTTGTTGACCGGCCGCGCGAAGCCGTGGCCTTCGTCCGGGAACAGCACATAGGTGACCGGGATGTTGCGCGCCGCCATGGCCTGCACGATCTGGTCCGATTCGCGCACATTGACCCGTGGGTCGTTGGCGCCCTGGCCAATCAGCAGCGGGCGCTCAATGCGGTCGGCGAAGTTCACCGGCGAGCGCTCGGCCAGGAGTTGGCGGCCGGCCTCGGTGTTGGGGTTGCCCATGCGCCGGTAGAACTGCTGCTTGAACGACTCCCAGTACGGCGGGATGCTTTCCAGCAGCGTGAACAGGTTGGACGGGCCGACGATGTCGACCGCGCAGGCAAAGGCCTTGGGCGTGAAGGTGACGCCGGCCAGCGCCGCGTAGCCGCCATAACTGCCGCCCATGATGGCCACCTTGTCGCGGGTGGTCACGCCGTTGGCCACGGCCCAGTCCACGGCGTCGAGCAGGTCGTCGTGCATCTTGCGGCCCCATTGCAGGTCGCCGGCTGAGATGAAGCGCTTGCCGAAGCCGGTCGACCCGCGGAAGTTCACCGACAGCACCGCGTAGCCGCGGTTGGCCAGCCACTGGTGGTAGCTGTTGTAGCCGTGGCGGTCGCGGGCCCAGGGGCCGCCGTGCACGTCCAGCACCATGGGCACCGGTCGCGAGGCCTTGCCGCTGCCGCTGGGGTCAACGGACTTGGGCAGGCTCAGATAGGACACCAGCGTCAGCCCGTCGCGCGACTTGATTTCCAGCGGCTGCATCGGCACCAGGGGCGCGTCGACCAGCTCCGGTCGGCTGACGAACAGACGCGACAGCCGGCCCTGGCGGCGGTCGAACAACCAGGTGCTGCCAGGGGCCACCACCGGGTCCATGGCCACCACCCAGCGCTGGTCGTCGACGCTGCGCGAGGTCACCGCGAAGCTGCCCGGCGTGGCGGCCTTGAGTTTGGCCAGGTCGGCGGCGACAGCGGGGTCCAGGCCCACGTACTCGGACTTCAGGTAGTCCACCGCATAGGCCTGCACCTGCCCGGTCTGCGGGTGGTAAAGGGCCGAGGCGATGTCGGCACGCGGGTCTTGCGCCACCACGGTCATGGCGCCGCTGACCACGTCCTGCGCCACCAGTGCGGCGGTGTCGCGCTGGCGCGAATCGGTCCAGTACAGCGTCTTGCCATCGGCGGTGAAGCCCAGTGGGCGGGTGGTCAGCACGTCGTCCATGGACACGCTGATCAGAGGCTGGGCTTCGGCCTGCCCGCCTTGCAAACGGAAGTAGTCCACGCCGCCATCGGCACGCGCCTGTTCCGCCAGGCGGAGCTGCAGTTGGTCGTCCGCCACGAAGCCGCCGAAGCGGTCGTTGCGCAGCACGAGGCTCAGCTGGCCGGTGGCCAGGTCGAGGCTGTGCACGTCGTGCCAGCGTGGGTCGCGGTTGTTCAGGCCCACCAGGATGCGGCCGGGCACCTGGGGGCTGATTTGCACGATCTGCACCCGGGTCTTCTCGAACGGGGTGTAGGCCGTCTGCGCGCCGGTGGCCACGTTGACGCCGTACAGCAGGAAGTTCTCGTCGCCGCCTTTGTCGTTGATGAACAGCACGGTCTTGGCGTCCGGCGACCAGAAACTGTTGCGGATGGGCCGCTGCTTCTCGGCCGTCAGCGCGCGGGCCTGGGTCGGGTCGGACACCGGCGCCACCCACACGTTCAGCACGCCATCGCGTGGCGCGATCCACGACAGCCATTGCCCGTCGGGGCTGATGCGCGCGGCGGTGCGCGTCGGGTTGCCGAACAGCTGGGCGCGGGGCAACAGCGGCACGTCGGCCAGCGCGCTGGCCGCGGCGGCGGCCGGTGGTGCGCTCGAAGTGGGCGCGGTGCCGCAGGCGGCGAGCAAGCCCAGACCGATGGCCAGGGCGGGAAGGGTGTGAAGCAAGCGTGGCATGACGACCTCGTGGGCACGGGCACAGGCGGACGTTGTACCGCAAGCCGAACGGCCACGGCCACGGCTGCGGCTGCGGCTGCTGCGGCGCCCGGAACGACTGGGCCCCCCCGCGCCCCCGCGGTCCCTACAAGCCCAGCGTGTCCGCCCAGACCCGCGCCAGCTTGGCCCAGCCGCCGCCATTGGGATGGATCTCATTGAGCCAGTCGCCGCTGCTGTCGCCGCGCGCCGGGTCGGCGGGCGTCAGGGCGTGGGTGATGGGCACCAGGTGCACGCCGTCGTGGTGGGCGGCCCAGCCGCTCACGGCCTGGGCCAGGTCGTCGAACAGGCCCCGGGTGAGGCTGGGCCACAGGCTCGGGTCGATGTGGTTCTTCACATAGGCGGTGTGCAGCCACGGGCCCAGCAGGCCGGCGATGGCGGGTGCATTGCGCGCCACCGGCGTCTCGTACTGGTTGACGAACATCGGGGTGGCCGCGTTCAGGGCGCTGGCCCGCACAGCGGCGTGCATGGCCGCGAAATTGGGTGCCAGGTAGCCGCTCACCAGGCGCTCGCGCGCGGCGGCCGACACGCAGTCGCGTCCGTCGGCCGGCAGCGGCAGGCCGGCCATGTCGCGCAGCAGGCCCTGGCCGGGGTTGGGGTCGCGGGCCGCGTCGATGAAGTCGTTGCCGCCGGCGCTGAACAGCACCCCGTCGTAGCGCTGCTGGCGCAACCACCACACAAAGTCCTTGTTCATCATGTCGGTGATGCGCTGCAGCGACTGGCCCGAGGTCGAGATGTTGATGATCAGCACCGAGCGGCCGCGCCGCTGGCACTCCTGCACCAGGTAGAAGGGCAGGGAGCCCTGAGCGCCGCCGCTGGCGTCCATCCACGAGTCGCCCTCGGCGAGGTAGGTGCGCTCATAGGGGCCGTGCCGTTCGGCCTCCTCGGGTCGGCTGCGCCAGCGCGCGCCGGTGATGACGAATGACCCCATGACGTCGTGCTCCTCGGGCTGGGCGCGGCCCGATGCGGCCCCGCTGGCCGAATCTTCCCGCGCCGGCTGCGGCGTGTGATCCTGTGGATTGAGGATGCGCCGGCGCGGCGCGGCGCGGCACCGCAGACCATACTTCGCCCACGGCTCTGGGAGAGGGCGCATGTCGCTCATCAAGTTCGACCTCACGTCCTGGCGGGTGGTGCGCGACGCGCTGTTCCTGGACATCCCCTACATCGTCGACAGCGTGTGCCGACACGCGGAGTACCGGCTCAACCGGCTGCACACGCCTGCCGCACCCACCGCCTCGCCCACCGCCCCACCCACCGCCCCGCCCACCGCACCAACCACCGCCCCACCCGCGCCCTGGCCACCCACCTTGCGCCCCTACTGGGCACGGCCGGTGATGGTGCTGTTCGCTGCCGTGCTGGTGCTGGCGGCCCATGGGCCGACCTTCATCTCGGTCTGCGCGCTGCTGGGCTCCACGGTGACGGTGGCGCTGGGCCGTGGCGTGGGTTGGGCGCTGGTGGTGCTGGCGCCCGTGCAGTTCGCGGTCAGCCTCTGGTTCATCCAGGGCCGCATCCGGCGCCGCTTCGACAAGCAACGGCTGCCCCGGCGCGGCCGCTACGCCGTGGTCACGTTGGTCTTCGCCGTGGTGCTCGCGGCCTGGGCGGCGCCCTGGGCCTTCTTTGGCCGCGCGGTGCTGGACACCGTGGCGCGCGAGGGCTGCCAGCCGCTGGCGCCGCCTTGGCCGGCGGCCGTTCAGGCGCTGGCGCTGGTCGTGGCGGTCGCCGTGGCCGCGTGGCGCTCGGGCAGGGCCGCCACGCTGCGGCGCCGGCTGGCGTGGCAGGCTGCTGCTCTGGCGGCGCTGGTCGCGCTGATGGCCTTCCTGCCCGGCCTGAGCCTGCGCACCGAGGCCGCCCAGGTGCCCTACCCCCATGTCTTCGGCGTGGTGGCGGTGGGCTTCGCGGTCATTGCCTGGCTGGCCACCTGGCTGGTCGGTCTGCCGTTCCGGTCGGTGACGGCGGCCGACGGGGCCCAGGCGCGTGAAGCGTTGTCCCGGGTCGAACTGTTCCCGGGCTCGCGCGACGACCCGGTGCTGTCGCCGCGGCGCATCGTGGGCGGCCTCGTCATCGGTGCGATGCAGCAGCCGCTGCAATTCCTGCTGCTGCCCGCCTTCGCGGTGCTGCTGGTGCCCGAAGGTTTCCTCTGGCAGGCCGGCCTGGCCGGCACGGTGGCCTCGGCGCTGCTCACCGTGGCCAGCACGCTCACCACGCGCTGGGACCGCCTGACACAGTACCTGCGCCGCTACTTCCTGCTGGGCACGCCGCTGGCCGTGTCGCTGGCGCTGATCGTGGTGGCCGCACTGCGCCTGGCCGACGTGCAGTACGCCAGCACCTTGCTGAACGTGGCGCCCTTTGGCGTGCTGTTCGTGTGGATGGTGATGGCCTACACCCTGTGCTGGTGGTTCGAGTACCAGGTGAACAGCGTGGTGGCGGTGCGCCTGCTGCGCTTGCTGGGCGCCCGCGGCGAGCGCGACGACGAGCCGGTGCCCTACACGCTGGCCGCTGAGCCGCCGGCCGACCTCAGCCGCGTGGCCGTGCAAGGCCGCTACGTCGCCGCCCACGGGCTGGGCGAACTGATCGTCGTCGGCCAGGTGCGCGAAAACAGCTCGGGGCGCCGCCTGCCCGCCTTCCATGCCTACGGTTACCTGGGCTTCTTCGACGCCGTGTTCGGTCCCCGGCAGGCCGATGTGGCTCGCGACATCGGCCGCCGCGTGCAGCTGTACTTCGCTTTGGTCAACCTGTTGCTGCTCGCCGGCGCCGCACTGCTGGCCTGGCACTGGGGGCGCGGTGACCGCCTCAACACCGTGGCGCCTGTGCTCACCGCCCGCTTGACCGCACCCGGCGACCCGCCCGACCCGGGCCACGCCGACCTGGCCATGCAGCTGGCCCAGGACGTGCACCGGTCGCGCCCCTCGGCGCTGGTGGTGGCCGCTTCTGGCGGCGGAACGCGGGCCGCGCTGTACACCGCGGCAGTGCTCAAAGGCCTTCACGACCTGGGTGCGGACGAGCGCATCGCGCTGCTCAGCGGCGTGTCCGGGGGCGGCGTGGCGGCGGCCTATTTCCACGCGCACCGCGAGCGCCTGCTGGCCGGCGGCGCCGAGGACTGCCAGCGCGGCGATGGCGCGCCCACCACCGCGTGGGACTGCTTTCAGCACCGCATGGCCATGCCCTTCATCGGCGACGTGCTGCGCGGCGCCAGCGAGTGGCGCATCCAGAGCGAGCAGCCGTTGGGCGTGCTGCTGGCCGAAAGCTTCGAGCGCCGCCTGTTCACCGATGCGCTGGCGCCCGGCGCCGCTGGGCCCGCGCGTCGTCGGCTGGGCGACGGGCCCGCCGTCGGCCTGATCCTCAACACCACCGTGACCGGCCACCCGGTGCAGGACGCCCCCACGCTGGACGGCAGCTTCGCGCCCGCGCAGCGGCCCGCCGACTTGCCATGCCAGCAGCGGGACCTGCCGGTGACCCTGCTCGCCGGCGGTCGGCTGGCGTTCACCAACCTGCGTCAGGTCGGGGCCTTCGCGCCGAAGGACGCCGACGCGCCGGGCATCGTCTACCCCTTCGTGCTGGTGCGCGACCCGGCGGTGGGGCTGGCCCAGGCCGCGGCCCTGAACGCGAACTTCCCGCCGGTGTTTCCTAATGCCCGGGTTGACCTGCAGGGCTTTCGCCGCCTGGGCGGCGACTGCGACCTGCGCTCCTACTTCGTCACCGACGGCGGTGCCACTGAAAACCTCGGGCTGATCTCGGCGCTGCTGGCCCTGGACAGCGCGCTGGACGCGGTGCCCGGCGACAAGCGCGACATCGACATCGTGCTGGCCGAGGCCTCCGCCATCGGCTTCGATCACACCCAGGACCGCGGCGTGGGCGCGGCCACTGGCGGTGCCAAGGAGCGCCTGGCCGGCGGGCTGACGCTGCGCTTGCTGGAGCGCGTCCGGGCCCGGGCCCACCCCGCCCAGGTGCGGGTGCACGACCTGTCGATGCCGCGGGTGTTCCGCTCGCGCGGTGGCTTTGGCACGCACTGGATGTTCCCGACCGGCGTGCAGCTCAGCAACCCGCTGCTGATGCCCGCGCCGTCGTGGCGCGAGCGCCTGGGCGCCCCGTTCACGCCACGCGTGCTGCACGGGGTCACCCTGGACCGGAACCAGTTGTTCACCGTGTGGGGCGCCCTGTTCGGCCCCGAGCCGTTCTGCGCGGTCCGCGCCACCGACCCGCTGGTCGACGCCGACCTTGAAGCGGTCACGAACTGGGTGTGCGGCCGCGTGGACCGACACCACACGGTGGCCCGGCCCGACCCGCAGCCCGCGCGTTGGGCCGCGCTGCGGCAAACCCTGCGGCCTGACGGGCCGGCGGCCCGGGTCCAGCCCGGCGGCAGCCGACCCTGAGCGCGGGCGCCGGTCAGGTCAGATCCAAAGGGTCACGCGCCGTCGGCAGCGATGCGGCCTGCCTGCGCCATCAGCGTGTGGGCGGGGGTCGTGCGGCCGGTCACCACCACGCGCGGCAATTGCACCACCTGGGCGGTGGTGTCGCGCACCACGCGGCCGGTGACCACGACGCGCGGCAGCTGGACCACCGCCGGTTGCGCGGTGCGCACCACGGTGCCGGTGACGACGACGCGCGGCAGCTCGTGCACCGTGGTGCTCTTCTTCGGCGCGACCATCGCCGCGCCGGCCACCGCCATCAGCGACAACGCGGCGGCGGCGCCGAGCAGGCCGACGGCGGTGCGCAACGTGCGGCGCGAGGCGGTCAGGGTGGCGGCGGTGAAGGTGCTGTGGGCGGTGGTGGCGATGGTCATGGCGGCTTCCTTGTCTGGCGTTGAACACCGGCTTGGTGTCGATGAGGTCAGTATCGGAATTCACCCCCCGTCCCTCCACCCGCTTGCGACGAACTGCGCCGCAGGCGGCGTGAACTGCAGCCGGGGCCCGCCATCGTCAGGGCGTCCATGCCCCGGCCCCGGCGCGGGTTGCGGCGGCGGACCGGCGGGCTTAGGCTTCGGCAGCGGGCGCGGCGTGCAACTGGGCGGCGCGCACCCACCGCCCACTCGGCACCTCACCCAACGGAGACACCCCCATGGGCAGCTTGAAGCTCGGTCCGGTCTTGTCGTTTCGCGGCGTGGCCGACGATGGCACGTGGAAGGTGTCGGCGCTGGTCGGCCTGGCAGGCCAGGCCAGCGGCGAGCCCGCGCCCGAGATGACGGTTGACGGCCGCACCGCGCCCCCGCCGCTGCCGCTGCTCAGCCACCGCGGGCGCACCTACTGGCGCTATGACCTGAGCTGCGCGCCCACGGACCAAGACCGGCGTGTCAGCTACGGGCTGGCCGGGGTCAAGGGCACGCGCAGCTTCACCGTGCCGGCCCGGGGCGCGGCCCCTCGCATGGCCTATGTGTCGTGCAACGGCTTCTCCGACCCCAGCGGCATCCGCAAGCTGATCAAGGGCGAGAACGCGGTGTGGGAAGACCTGCTGAGCAACCACGACAAAGCCTGCCGCTTGGAGGGCTACCAGCTCGACAAGGAGCAGCTCTGGCACGAACAGGCGACGCACGACGTCGGCCACCAGCGGTTTCACCTGCTGCTGATGGGGGGCGACCAGATCTATTTCGATTCGATCTGGGAAGACCTGAAGTCGCTGAAGCAGTGGATCGGCCTGCCGCGCGACCAGCAACTGGCCTACCCGGTCAGCGCCGCCCTGGAGACCGAGATCGCCGACTACTACCTGACCCTCTATGCTGACCGCTGGCTGCCGGCCAAGCGCGAGGCCTGGGGGATCAAGGTGAAGTCCCGTGACGCCGCCGAGGCCATGGCGCGCACGCCCACGGTGATGATGTGGGACGACCACGACATCTTCGATGGCTGGGGCTCTTACAGCCCGGAGATGCAGCGCAGCCCGCTGTTCCAGTGCCTGTTTCACCATGCACGCCGCGCGTTCTGGGTGTTCCAGATGCAGCACGCCATCGACCGCCTGCCGCCGCTGGCCTGGCGCAGCGACATCAACGTGCGCACCGACGACCCGCTGTTCAAGCCCATCGCATGGCAGACCGTGCTGGCCGGCGACCCGCTGGCGCTGCCCCTGCTCGACCGCCAGCCCGGCTTCAGCTTCACCCACGCGCTGGGGCCCCTGCAGCTGGTGGTGGCCGACCTGCGCACCGAGCGCTCGGGCGACCAGGTGCTGGGCCCGGACACCTGGTCGGCCCTGCAGCGCTGGCTGGAGTGGGTGCCGCTGAACGAGCGCGACCAGGACCGCGGCTGCCAGCACTTGCTGTTCATGTCGTCGGTGCCGGTGGTTCACCCGAAGCTCTCGTTGGCCGAGGCCTTCATGGACAGCTTCGGTGCGGACCACGTGCTGGACAGCAGCGCCGACGACCTGAAAGACCACTGGACCCACAACGCCCACGAGGGCGAGCGCAAGCGCTTGATCGAAACCCTGCTGCGCATCGCCCACGACAAGCGGCTGCGCGTCACCCTGCTGTCAGGCGATGTTCACGTGGCCGCCTGGGGGGTGGCCCACCGCAAGGACGTCGGCCCGCAGGACAACTGGGCGCAGATCCAGCAGCTGACGTCGACCGCCGTGGTGCACCCCTCGCTGGTCTCGGTCACCGAGCGGCTGTTCTTTCATGTGCTCAACACCGTGGCCCAGACGCCGCAGCCCCTGGACGTGCACCTCAGCGCCGAGATGATGCTGTTCCCCGGGTCCAATCGCCATGTGATGGCCGCGCGCAACTGGCTGGCCATCGAGCTGGACGGCGGCAAGTCGGTCAACGGGGCCAAGCTGTGGGCCACCTGGCGCTGCGAAACCAAGGACGGGTTCAGCAACCACCTGCTGGCCACCGAGCCCGCCCACCAGGGCGCGACTGGCGGCAGGGGCGTGGTCGTTGGCTCAAGGCCAGGCGGCTGAAGGCGCGCCTCAGCCGAACCAGCCCACGCCGGAGCTACCGATGTCGCGCACGCCGTAGGCGATGGGGATGAAGCGGCGCACCGAGTCCTGCCACGGCATGCAGGCCACCAGCGGGGCGTCGAACAGCACGCGCAACGCCTTCAGCGTGGGCAGGCGACCCGGGTCGTCCAGAACCACGACGACGCGCCCATCTTCCAGGCGCTCCAGCGGCAGCACGTCCAGTTCCATGGCGCGCGCGCACGGCAGCCGCTTGAACAGCGCCGGGTTGATCGGGTAACGCCGCAGGTCCACCAGCGGATAGTTCATCTTCAGGTGCAGCGCGCGTTGCAGGCCCTCGGCGGTCACCAGGCCCAGGCGCAGCAGGCGCTCGCCCAGCGGCAGGTCGGTGTGGCCGTGCGCGCCGTTCAGCACTTCGGTCAGGCGCGCCGGCGTGACGAGTTCAAGGCTGACGAGGATTTCTCCCAGCGGCTGGATCGGCTGGCTGGACTGCGCGGCCACCGCGTTCTGCAACGCCATCAGCGTGGTGACAGGCTCGAAGCGTTTGATGGCGATTGGCGCCTGGGCATTGAACGACCCCGGCCGCGCGCTCGCGGCGGCCGGCGCGGTGTCGAGGGCGAAGGGCGTCGGCGCCATGGATTGAAATTCGGCCCGGCGCAACGCGCGCCTGGGCACGAAGAAGCGCACGAAGGCGCCCGCCTCGCCGTGCCGCCTCGCCAGGTAGTGGCCCTCCGGGCGGGCCACGTGGTGCAGCGCCACGTCCTGCAGCAGCGTGCCGTCGTCCAGCGCCAGCGCGTAGGCCACCGGCCCGGCGTGGTGGCCGGATTGGTCCCAGCCCAGCGCGCCGGACATCGCGCCGGGCGGCATCACCCGGGTCAAGGTGACCTGGCGCACGCGGCCGAGCGGCAGCGTCGTGTCCACAAAGTCGGGGGCGGTGAGCAACCGGCAGCGGTGGCCGGCCGGGTCCCACTGCAGCAGTTGCCCGACCACGCGCACACCGTCGGTTCGTTCAATGCTGCAGTCGGCCGACATCATCTCGAAACCCCACGGGCAGGGCGGCACCTCGCCGGTGGCGGCGGCGTCCACCTCGTCGTCGTACACCATGGGCGCGGTTGGCGCCCAGTCGTCCATCGAGAGGCTGGGAAACTCCAGTTTGTCCATGTTCGGTCCAGGTTGGCAGCAGCAGGGGGTCCGTGGTCGGGCAGGCCTGCACCGTGCGGCCCGGGCATGGCTTGTCTTCGGTGGGCGCTGCCAAAACTTGATGGTCCGCGGATGGCCTCGAAGGGCGTCATCCCAGGTGGCCGAATTTAGAGCGCTGGCGACCGTTTGTGCACCCTGTGGGCCGGGGGGCGGGGGGCGGGGGCAGGGGGGCAAGCCCGCCCGGGCGCAGCGCCAGCGGCGCGGTGGCCCGACGGGCGTGGCGTGTGAAGCCGCTATATTGTTGTCAGACAAGACAACAACACCCGCGCCCGGCCATGCCCGACCTGAAGACGCCCACTTCCGCCCTGGACACCATGCCCGCGCTGCGCGTAGGCGCGCGCTTGTCCGAGCAATTGGCCGATGCCTTGGTGGCCAGCATCCGCGACGGCCAGCTCAAGCCGGGCCAGCGCCTGCCGACCGAGGCCGCGCTGGTGCAGCGCTTCGGCGTCAGCCGCACGGTGGTGCGCGAGGCGCTGTCGCGCTTGAAGACCATGGGACTGCTGGCGTCGCGCCAAGGCTCCGGCGCGTTCATCCGCGAGCACAGCGGCCCCGAGCTGGAGCGCCTGGTGTTCACGCCGGACGGGTCCGTGGCCGCGGTGCTGCAGATGGTGGAAGTTCGTCGCGCGCTGGAGGCCGAGTCGGCGGGGCTCGCGGCGGCGCGACGCACGCCCAAGGCGCTCAAGCAGATCAAGGCCGCGCTGCAGGGCATCTCCAAGGCGGTGGCCGCGGGCGGCGACGGCGTGGCCGAGGACGTGGCTTTCCACGCCGCCATCGCCCAGGCCGCGGGCAACCCCTTCCTGCTGGCCACCTTGTCTTACCTGAACCGTTTTCTGCTGGACGCCACCCGCGTCACGCGCGCCAACGAGGCCATGCGCGACGACCTGGCGCAGCAGGTGCGCAATGAGCACGCGGCGGTGGTGGCCGCCATCGAGGCGGGTGACGTCGAAGCCGCCCGCCTGGCCGGCGCCGCCCACATGATCAACGCCGCCGAGCGCATCGGCGCGGCCGACAAGGCCTTCTGGGAATCGCAGGGCCTGAGCCTGGCCGACCGCCTGCGCGCCGACCTGGGCGCCGCGCCCCGCTAGGGAAATCACGGAGCCGCCACCGTCCTGCCGGCCGAGATAATTTGTATGACAACCTGACGACCTGACAAAAACAGCGTGCAGATTGATTCGTCCATTTGACCCAGGAGACCCGCATGCCGATCCGCCCCCTCGCCCTTGCCGCTGCCGCCCTGGTGGCCGTTGCCGCCGCCCCCGTGCACGCGCAGACCGTGCTGAAGCTGGGCCACGTGCTGGCCAAGGGTTCGCACTACGACGTGGGCGCGGTTCGCTTTTGCGAAGACATCGACAAGGGCACGGCCGGCCGCTACAAGTGCCAGGTGTTTCCGGCCAGTGCGCTGGGCGGCGAGCGCGAGCAGATCGAGGCCGTGCAACTTGGCACCCAGGACGTGGTGCTGACGTCCACCGGCCCGGTGGGCAACTTCGTGCCTGAGATCAAGGTCGTCGACGTGCCCTTCCTGTTCCGCGACTACGACCACGCCCGCAAAGTGCTGGACGGTGCGATCGGCCAGGAGATGCTCGCCAAGTTCCCGTCGCACGGGCTGGTCGCCCTGGCCTGGAGCGAAAACGGCTTCCGCCACATGACCAACAACAAGCGGCCCATCGTCAACGCCACCGACGCCGCGGGCCTGAAGATGCGCACGATGGAGAACAAGGTGCACATGGAGGGCTACCGCACCTTCGGCATCCTGCCCACGCCGATGGCCTTCCCCGAGGTGTTCGGTGCCCTGCAGCAGGGCGTGGTCGACGGCCAGGAAAATCCCATCCCGGTGATCCTGGCGTCGAAGTTCTCGCAGGTGCAGAAGCACCTGTCGCTGACCGGTCATGTCTACTCGCCTGCGCTGCTGATCACCTCGCCGCGGGTGTGGAACAAGCTGAGCGACGCCGACAAGAAGGTCTTCACCGACGCGGCCAAGGCCAGCGTGGCGGCCACCCGCAAGAAGGTCAACGACGACGAGGCGAATGGCATCGCGCAGCTGGAAAAGGACGGCATGCAGGTCGTCAAGACCGTGAACGGCGCCAGCTTCCGCGAGGCCACCAAGCCCGCTTACGCCAGCTACGCCAAGGAGTTCGGGGCCGACCGCATCGCAGCCATCCAGGCGGTCAAGTGAACCCGCGCCTCGCGGCCTTCGAGCGCGGCCTGATGCGCGTGAACCGTGCGGCGCTCGTGCTGCTGCTGGCCGCGATGGCGATCATCATCTTCGCCAACGTGGTGTTGCGCTACACCACCAGCCAGTCCATCGAGTGGGCCGAGGAAGTGGCCCGCTACCTGATGGTGTGGCTGACCTTCCTGGGCGCCGGTCCGGTGCTGCGCTACGGCGGCCACATCGCCGTGGACAACCTGCAGGACGCGCTGCCCGAGCGCGCCGCGCTGGCGCTGCGCGGCCTGATCGCGCTGTTGCTGATGGCCTTCTTTGGCTTCATGGTGTGGTTCGGTCTGGGCTACGTGGAGCGCGCCCAGTACCAGATGACGCCCACCACGCAAATCTCGATGAGCTGGGTCTACGCGGCCATCCCGGTGGGCGGGGTGTTGCTGATGCTGCACTTCGCCCTGGTCCTGCCCGGCTACCTGCGCGCCCGCCGCTTCGCCGCCGACGACCACTTCGACGCCAACGCGAGCGCCTCCCTATGAGCATGAGCCTGATCCTGTTGCTGAGCGCCTGTGGGTTCCTCGCCATCGGCATGCCCGTGGCGTTTGCGCTGGGCGTGTCCACGTTGTGCGCCGTGCTGCTGGGCAGCGACTTCCCGCTGCTGGCGATGCTCAAGCAGACCTACGAGGGCGTCGACAGCTTTCCGCTGATGGCCGTGCCCTTCTTCATCCTGGCGGCCGAGCTGATGAGTGGCGGCTCGCTGACGGAGGTGCTGTTGAAGTTCGCGGCCCAGTTCGTTGGCCACAAGCGCGGCGGCCTCGGCTACACGAACGTGGTGTCGTTGACCTTCTTCTCGGGCATTTCCGGCTCGGCCCTGGCCGATGCGGCAGGGCCCGGGTCGATGATGATCCGCATGATGGACAAGGCCGGCTATGGCCGGTCCTACGCGGCCGCGCTGACGGCCGCCACCGCCATCGTCGGCCCCATCATTCCGCCGTCCATCATCATGATCATCTACGCGCTGCAGGACGAGCGCGTGTCGGTGGGGGCGTTGTTCATTGCTGGCTTCGTGCCGGGTCTGCTGATCGCCGTGGCGATGTGCGTGGTGAACTGGCGCATCTCCACCCAGCGCAACTACCGCGGCGTGGACGAGCGGTCCACCTGGCAGGACAAGCTGAACACCACGTGGAAGGCGCTGCCGGCGCTGCTGCTGCCGGTGCTGATCCTGGGTGGCATGCGCGCGGGCTGGTTCACGCCCACCGAGGCCTCGGTGGTGGCGGTGTTCTACGCGCTGGTGTGCGGCAAATGGGTCTACCGCACGCTGAAGTGGTCGTCGCTGCCGGACATCCTGTCGCGTTCGGCGCTGCTCACGGCCTCGGTGCTGATCATCATCGGCATGTCCAACGCCTTCGCCTGGGTGCTCACCGTCGACGGCCTGCCCATCAAGCTGGCCGAGTGGATGGCGGCGCAGAACTTCAGCCAGATCGGCTTCCTGATCGCGGTCAACGTCTTCCTGCTGATCTTCGGCATCTTCATCGAACCGCTGCCTGGCGTGATGGTGCTGGTGCCGATCCTGGCGCCTGTGGCGGCCAGCCTGGGGGTGGACCCCATCCACTTCGCGATGGTGGTGATCTTCAACCTGACGCTGGGGATGATCACGCCGCCGGTGGGCGGGCTGCTGTTCGTCACCTCCAACGTGGCCAAGGTGCCGCTGTCGGACTTGACGCGGGAGCTCAAGCCTTTCCTGGCGGCGCATGGCGTGATCCTGGTGCTGCTGACCTTCGTGCCCGCCCTCAGCACCTGGGCGCCGCGGGCCCTGGGCTTCAAATGAACCTGACGGAGAACCAAGACATGGCCAACAACATTGGCGTGATCGGCCTGGGGGCGATGGGCCGCGGCATGGCGGCGTCGCTGCGCCGCGCGGGGCACGCGGTGCACGTGTGTGACGTGCGCGCCGAAGCGGCCCAGGCCTTCGCGGCCGAAGGTGGCACCGCCTGGGCCACGCCGGCCGAACTGGGCGCGGCCTGCGACGTGGTCGTCAGCGTGGTGGTGAATGCCGCGCAGACCGAGGCGGTGCTGTTCGGCGACGGCAGCGGCCACGCGGGCGCGGCCGCCACGATGAAGCCGGGCAGCCTGTTCGTCATGTGCTCCACCGTCGACCCCAACTGGTCGGTGGCACTGGAGCGCCGCTTGGCCGAACGCGGGCTGCTGTACCTGGACGCGCCGATTTCCGGCGGCGCCGCCAAGGCCGCGTCAGGCCAGATGACGATGATGACCGCCGGCACCCCGGCCGCCTACGCCAAGGCCGGCGGCGTGCTGGAGGCCATGGCCGCCAAGGTGTACCGCCTGGGCGACCAGGCGGGCAATGGCAGCAAGGTGAAGATCATCAACCAGCTGCTCGCCGGCGTGCACATCGCGGCCGCGGCCGAGGCCATGGCGCTGGGCCTGCGCGAGGGCGTGGACGCCGCCGCGCTGTACGAGGTCATCACCCACAGCGCTGGCAACAGCTGGATGTTCGAGAACCGCATGGCGCATGTGCTGGCGGCCGACTACACGCCGCTGTCGGCGGTGGACATTTTCGTGAAGGACCTGGGGCTGGTGCTGGACACGGCGCGGGCCACGAAGTTTCCGCTGCCGCTGTCGGCCACCGCGCACCAGATGTTCATGCAGGCCTCCACCGCCGGCCATGGGCGCGAGGACGACTCGGCGGTGATCAAGATCTTTCCGGGCATCACCCTGCCCGCGGCGGCTTGAGGGGCGGCGGGCATGCGCATCCTGATCACCGGGGGCAGTGGCTTTCTGGGCGCGCGGCTGGCGCGTGAACTGCTGGCGCGGGGGCGTTTGCCGCTGGCTGGCGCCGCGCCACGGGCCATCGAAGCGCTGCGCCTGAGCGACCTGGTCGCCCCGCCGGCCGACCTGCTGGCCGACCCCCGCGTGCAGGCCTGCACTGGCGAGCTGAACACGCTGCTGGCCGATGGCACGCTGTCGCTGGCCGACGTGGACGCGGTGGTGCACCTGGCCGCGGCCGTCAGCGGCGAATGCGAGGCCGACCTCGACCTGGGCCTGCGCAGCAACCTCGACGCCACCCGCGCGCTGCTGCAGGCGGCGCGGCACGCCGGCCACGCGCCGGTGCTGGTGCATGCCAGCTCGGTGGCGGTGTTCGGTGGCATGCCCGGCCAGCCGCTGCCGGCCTTGATCGAAGACCACACCCTGCCCACGCCCCAGGGCAGTTACGGCATCCAGAAGTTCATCGGCGAGCAACTGGTGGCCGATTTCACACGCCGCGGGCTGGTGCGCGGTCGCAACCTGCGGCTGATGACCGTGGCCGTTCGGCCGGGGCGGCCCAACGGCGCGGCGTCGAGCTTCCTCAGCGGCATGGTGCGCGAGCCGCTGGCCGGGCAGCGCGCCGTGGTGCCGGTGACGTCGGACACGCCGGTGGCGCTGTCCTCGCCCGGGCGCACCATCGCCGGCTTGATGGCGGCGCTCACCACCGACGAGGCGACCTGGGGCCCGCGCACCGCGCTGAACCTGCCGGCCTTGTCCACCACCGTGGGTGACATCGCCGCGGCGCTGCAGCGCCTGGCCGGGCCCGCCGCGACCGCGCTGCTGGACTGGCGGCCCGACGCGCGCATCGCCGCCATCGTCGGCGGCTGGCCCAGCCGCTTCGACGCCGCCCGCGCGCGCGGTCTGGGCTTGCTGCCCGACGCGTCCATCGACGCCCTGCTCGCCGAATACGTGCACGACCATCCCGACGCGGTGCGCCTGGCGCGGCCAGCCTGAGCGCGCCCCCCCGACCTGACCCGGAGCCCCCCGACATGACCCGCCCGCTGCTCGGCTGCATCGCCGACGACTTCACCGGCGCCACCGACCTGGCCAACAACCTCGTGCGCAGCGGCATGCGCACCGTGCAGACCATCGGCGTGCCGGCCGATGCGCAGGCCGCGGTCGATGCCGACGCCATCGTGGTCGCCTTGAAGTCGCGCACGATTCCCGTGGCCGACGCGGTGGCGCAGTCGCTTGACGCTTTGCGCTGGCTTCAAGGGCAGGGCGTGCAGCAGGTGTACTTCAAGTACTGCTCGACCTTCGACTCCACCCCCGCCGGCAACATCGGCCCGGTGACCGATGCGCTGCTGGACGCGCTGCACGGCCCCGGCCAGGGCTTCACCATCGCTTGCCCGGCGTTCCCGGAAAACCACCGCACGGTCTTCAAGGGCCACCTCTTCGTGGGCGATGTGCTGCTGAGCGACAGCGGCATGCGCCACCACCCACTGACCCCCATGACCAACGCCAACCTGGTGCAGGTGATGCAGGCCCAGACGCGCCGCCCTGTCGGCCTGGTGGCCCAGGAGGTGGTGGCCCGCGGACCCGAGGCCATCCGCGCCCGCTTCGCGGCGCTGCAGGCCGAAGGCGTGGGCGTGGCCATCGTCGACGCCGTGGGCAACGACGACCTGATGCGCATCGGTCAGGCGTTGGACGGCTTGCCGCTGATCACCGCGGGCTCGGGCATCGCGATCGGCCTGCCCCCGAACTGGCACGCGCGCGGCCTGCTGCGCGACGGCGCGGCGGCCGACCGCCTGCCCGCCGCGGCCGGGCTCACCGCGGTGGTGTCGGGCAGTTGCTCGGTGGCCACCAACGCGCAGGTGCTCAACTTCAAGCGCGCGGGCCGCCCGGCGCTGGCCATCGACCCGCTGGCGTTGGCCGCGGGCGAGGACGTGGTGGGCGGCGCGCTGGCCTGGGCGCGCGCGCGCCTGGCCGACGGCCCGGTGCTGGTGTACGCCACCGCCGAGTCCGCGGCGGTGCAGGCGGTGCAGGCGCAGCTGGGCGTGGCCCGGGCCGGCGAGGTCGTCGAACAGGCCCTGTCGGCCATTGCCGTGGGCCTCGTCGAGTCTGGCGTGCGCCAGTTGGTGGTGGCCGGCGGTGAGACCTCGGGCGCGGTCGTGCAGGCGCTCGGCGTGCATCGCATGGCCATCGGCCCGCAGATCGACCCCGGCGTGCCGTGGACGGCGGTGCATTCGCCGCTCTGCCCTGGCGAGGTGCTGCACCTGGCCTTGAAGTCAGGCAACTTCGGCGGCCTCGACTTCTTCACCCGGGCCTTCGCACGGCTGCAGGCGGCGGCACCGGTTGCCGCCGTGGGCGCCGCGGCATGACCGCCGCGCTGCGCGAGGCGGTGTGCCGCGTGGGCGCCTCGCTGTACCAGCGGGGCCATGTGCACGGCAGCGCCGGCAACATCAGCGTGCGCCTGCCCGACGGTGGCCACCTGATCACCCCCACCGACGCCTGCCTGGGCGCGCTGGACCCCGCGCGCCTCGCCGAGGTCGATGCCCAGGGCGTGCAGCGCAGCGGCGACCCCGCGTCGAAGACGCTGGCGCTGCACCGGCGCATCGGCGCCGCCGACGCCGAGGCCGGCTGCGTCATCCACACCCATTCGACCCACCTCGTGGCGCTCACCCTGGCCGGCGTCTGGCGGCCCGAGGACATCGTGCCGCCGATCACGCCCTACTTCGTGATGAAGGTCGGCCACGTGCCCTTGATCCCCTACCACCGGCCCGGCGACCCCGCGGTGGCCGACCACGTGGCCGAGTGCATCGAGCGCGCCCGCGCCGCCGGCCGGCCCATCCGCGCCGTGATGCTGGACCGCTTGGGCCCCAACGTGTGGCACCGCACGCCGCAGGACGCCAGCGCCGTGCTGGAGGAACTGGAAGAAACGGCCAAGCTGTGGCTGCTGACGCGGCCCGCGCCACTGAGCCCGGCCGACATCGATGACCTGCGTTTGCATTTCGGCGCGCGCTGGTGAGGTGAAGGGTGGTGAGTTGACTGGCCTGCTGGCCTGGCCCCGCCCGATCAGCCGCGACATGATGCGCACCGGCGGGCAAGGGCCTTGGCCGCACTGGCCTGGACCGAGTGCTGCGCCCACGACGCCGTCCCAAGCCCAAGCCCATGCCCAAGCCCATGCCCACACGCACCACACCACAACGGAGACACCCATGACCGTCATGACGCTGCGCGGCCGGTACGGCCTGATGCCCGGCCTGATGCCCGCCCTGCTGGCCCTGCTGGCCCTCCTCGCATTCATCCCGCGCGCCCAGGCCGCCGACCACGCCGCCCCGCAAAAGGGCAGCTGGACCGCACGCGACTTCAAGTTCCACACCGGCGAGGTGCTGCCCGAACTGAAGATCGCCTACACCACCGTGGGCAACCCGCAGGGCGACGCGGTGCTGGTGCTGCACGGCACCACCGGCTCAGCCGCCAGCATGCTGACGCCGGCCTTTGCCGGCGAGCTCTTCGGCCCCGGCCAGCCGCTGGACGCCACGCGCCACTTCATCGTCATCCCCGACGCCATCGGCACCGGGCAGACGGCCAAGCCGTCGGACGGGCTGCGCATGGCCTTTCCGCGCTACAACTACGACGACATGGTCGACGCCCAGCACCGGCTGCTGACCGAGCACCTGGGCATCAAGCACCTGCGCGTGGTCATCGGCAATTCGATGGGCGGCATGCACGCCTGGATCTGGGCGCAGAAGCACCCGGGCTTCATGGACGTGGTGGTGCCCATGGCCGCGCTGCCGTCGCCGATGTCCGGGCGCAACTGGATGCTGCGGCGGCTGCTGATGGAGTCGATCCGCAACGACCCCGAGTGGCAGGGCGGCAACTACACCCGGCAGCCGCGCAGCCTGCAGTTCGCGTCGGTCTTCTTTGCCACCGCCACCAACGGCGGCAACCAGGGCCTGTTCAAGCTGGCGCCCACCCGCGAGAAGGCCGACGCGCTGTTGGACCAGCGCCTGAAGGGCCCGTTCAGCGGCGACGCCAACGACCACCTCTACCAGTGGGACGCCTCGCGCGACTACAACCCCGAGCCCGGCCTGGAGCGCATCGACGCGGTGCTGCTTGCCATCAACTCGGCCGACGACGAACGCAACCCGCCGGAACTGGGCCTGCTGGACGCTGCCATCAAGCGCGTGAAGAACGGCCGCGCGCTGCTGATACCCGGCGGTCCGGACACCGCCGGCCACGGCACCGCGGTGCGGGCGGCGGCGTGGTCGCGCACGCTGGCGGAGGTGCTGGCCACCGCGCCGCGGCGCGCCGCCACGCGGCCTTGACCTTGCGGGCAGTGGGCCGGCCCACCGGCCCGCTTGCCGTCTGATGCTCATGTCGGCCCGCGCCACCTCAGGGTCACTCCCCACTCACCGCACCCCACCGCACCCCACCATGCCCCGCTTCGCCGCCAACCTCTCGATGCTCTACAACGAGCACGCCTTCCTCGACCGCTTTGCCGCCGCCGCGGCCGATGGCTTTCAGGCCGTGGAGTACCTGTTTCCCTATGCTTTTGATGCTCAGGCCCTGGCCGCCCGGCTCGCCGACCACGGGCTGCAGCAGGTGCTGTTCAACGCCCCGCCCGGCGATTGGGACGCGGGCGAGCGTGGCCTGGCCTGCCTGCCTGGGCGCGAAGACGAGTTCCGCCGTGGCATCGCTCAGGCCTTGAGCTACGCGGACGCGCTGAACTGCCCGCGCCTGCACGTGATGGCCGGCCTGGCGCCCGCCGGGGCCGACCGCGGGCGGCTGCAGGCCACCTACGAGGCCAACCTGGCCTGGGCCGCCGAACAGGCCGCCGCCGCCGGCCGCGAGGTGCTGATCGAGCCCATCAACCCGCGTGACATTCCCGGCTTCTTCCTGAACCGTCAAGACGAGGCGCACCGCACCGTGCAGGCGATCGGCGCGCCCAACCTCAAGGTGCAGTTCGACCTGTACCACTGCCAGATCGTCGAGGGTGACGTGGCCATGAAGCTGCGCCAGCACCTGCCCACGGGCCGCGTCGGGCACATCCAGATCGCCGGCGTGCCGCAGCGCCATGAACCCGACCTGGGCGAGCTGAACTTCCCCTACCTGTTCGGCGTCATCGACGAACTGTCGCGCGACGGCGGATGGAACGGCTGGGTGGGTTGCGAGTACCGGCCGGCGCGCGGCGCGCAGGCCGGGGCCACCACGGCGGGCCTCGGGTGGTTGAAGTCCTTGAGCACATGACGCTCACCACGGCGTGAGGCGCCGCCGCGCGGGTGCGTGCGTGACGCTTCACCCGCCCGTGGGCAGGCCCAGCCGCTGCATCGCCCGGGACAAGTCGACCCACGGCACGTCAAAGCCGGGGCGCGACCGGGCGGTGCCCGCCATGGGCGCCGCGTTGGCCGCCGTGTCGCACGAGGCCAGCGCATGGCGCGTGCCCGCGACCACGCTGTCGATGACTGGCACCACCAGCTGCGGCTGGATCAGCGCGGCCAGGCCGGCCAGGCCCGCGCCGCCCAGCACCACCGCCTGCACGTCCCAGCGCTCGGCCGCGTCGCGGCAGGCCTGGGCCAGCAGCGCGCGGGCGGCCACCGGGTCGGCGGCCAGCTGGGCACCGGTGGGCGCCACGGTGTGGACGCCGGCCAGCGCCGGCGCCTGGCCCAGCACCAACGCCAGGCGCTCCAGCATCGGCGCCCAGCGTTCGCCGCCGGTCACGATGGCGAAGCGGCCCAGGCGCGCAGCGGCCATGAACGAGGCCTCGGCCAGCCCGGTCACCGGCACCGGGCTGCTGTCGCGCAAGGCGAGCAGGCCGGGGTCGCCGAAGCAGCCGATCAGCACGGCGTCGGGTGCGGTGTGGCCGGCCGGCTCGGCGGCCACCTGGGGGTCGCCGCCGGTGCCTGCGTCGCTCGTCACCGACGCGTCACCCACCAGGGCCCTGGCCCAGGCGTCCAGCGCCGCGTGGCCGGCCACGGCGTAGCTGGCCTCGCAGGCGATGTAGGGCGCGCCGAAGCGGGCGGTGACGGTTCGCACCGTCACGTCGGTGCCCGCGGCCGCCTGCGCGTGGTGCTGCAGCAGTGCGCTGACGCTGGCCGTGGTGTTGGGGTTGATGACCAGCAGGTGGCGCCGGGGTGGGGTCATGGGCGGGTCTCGTGGCAGGGCCGCGCGGTCACAGGGTTCTGCCCAGCAGGCTCACCAGGTCGGGCACGTCGCTGGCGGGCGGTGCAAATTCGAGCTGCGACTCGATGCGCAACAGGTGCGCCACCATGCGCCGCGCCGCCTCCTTCGGGTCGCGCAGGCGGATGGCCTCGACCAGGGTGCGGTGTTCCTGGCAGCCGCAGGCGGTGGCCGCCTCGCGTTCGCGCGCGTGGCTTGGGCTGTAGGTCATCAGGATCAGTGAGGTGCGCGACACCAGCTCGCGCAGGATGCGGCCCAGCGTCTGGTGGCCCGCGGCCTGCGCGATGTGCAGGTGGAAGTCGCCGGACAGGCGGATGGCGCGGCGCATGTCGCCGCCCAGGCGCGCGGCCTCTTCGTTGTCGATGCAGGTGTGCAGCGCGGCCACCTCGGCGTCGGAGGCCTTGGCCACAAACAGCTCGACCAGCCGCGGCTCCAACAGCCGGCGGGCCTCGAAGACCTCCAGCGCCTCCTGCGGCGAGGGCTGCGCGATCGAGGCGCCGCGGTTGGGCGTCAGCGTCACCACCTGTTCGTTGGCCAGGCGCACCAGCACCGGCCGCACCCGCGTGCGCGACACGCCAAAGGCCGCGGCCAGCTTGTCCTCGACCAACTTGGTGCCCGGCGGCAGGCGGTGGTCCAGGATGGCCGACACCATGCGCTCGTACATGTCGTTGTCGCTGACCAGCACGCCGTCCGCGGCGACGTCGGCGGCCGCCCCCGGGGCGCCGCGCGCGGCGATGCCACCCACGGTTGCCGCGTCGGCGCGGCGGCGGCCGGCCGCGCGGGCCCGGGGCGTCGCCTTGGGGGCGGTCACGCGTGGCCCTTGCGCCGGCGGCCCAGCGCCCACACCAGCAGCAGCGTCAGGCCCATCACCACAAAGGACACGACGGTGGTCAGCGTGCCCAGCGCGTAGATGGCCGGCGTGGTGACGGTGCTGGTCAGGCCCTGCAGTTCCAGCGGCAGCGTGTTGACGTCGCCGATGGCCTGCGAAGTGCGGGCGATCTCGTCCCAGCTGAGGGTGAAGCCGAACATGCCGATGCCCACCACCGAGGGCGCGATCAGCGGCAGCACCACATGCGCGAAGCCCTGCCACGGCGTGGCGCCCAGGTCGCGGGCGGCTTCTTCGTAAGAGGGGCTGAAGCGGTTGAACACGGCGAACATGATCAGCAGGCCGAAGGGCAGCGTCCAGGTCAGGTGCGCGCCCAGCGCCGAGGTGTACAGGCCCAGCGCCGTGCCGTAGCCGTCCAGCGTTTCCTGCAGGCCCAGGCGTTCCAGCGCCCACTTGATGCCGGTGTCCAGCAGACGGAACTCCAGCCCGATGCCCAGCGACACGATGATCGACGGCATGATCAGGCTGGCCACCACGATGAAGAACAGCAGGTTGCCGCCCGCCAGCTTCTTGCGGAAGGCCAGCCCCGCCAGCACCGACAGCAGCACGGTGAACAGCATCACCGCCAGGCCCAGGCCCAGCGATCGCCACAGCGCCGCGCCGATGTCCACCACGCCCAGCCCCTCGGCCAGCGAACGGAACCAGTGCAGCGACACCCCGCGCATCGGAAAGGTCAGTCCGCCCTCGGGCCCCTGAAAGCTCAGGATGAAGATGACGAACATCGGCCCGTACATGAACAGCACGAACAGGCCGAAGAACACGGCCAGCGGCCAGAAGCCGGCGGCGCGGGCGTCACGGGTGGCCATGTCACAGCTCCTTGCGAATGTCGACCAGGCGGGTCAGCCCGTAGATGATCATCAGCACCACCGCCAGCAGGATCACCGCGTTGGCCGCGGCCAGCGGAAACTGCAGGTACGAGGTCTGCACCTGGATGACCTTGCCGATGGAGGCGATTTGCTGGCCGCCCATCACGCCGATGGTCACGAAGTCGCCCATCACGATGGTGATGACGAAGATCGAGCCGATGATGATGCCGGTGCGCGACAGTGGAATGATCACGTTCCACAGCGTCTGCCAGGTGCTGGCGCCGCTGTCGCTGGCGGCTTCCAGCAGGCTGCGGTCGATGCGCATCATGCTGTTGAAGATCGGCACGATCATGAACATCGTGTACAGGTGCACGAAGGCCAGCACCACCGAAAAGTCCGAGAACAGCAGCCACTCGATGGGGCTGTCGATCAGCCCCACCGTCTGCAGCGACTGGTTGACCAGCCCGTTGCGTCCCAGCAGCGGCACCCACGAGATCATGCGGATCACGTTGGAGGTCCAGAACGGGATGGTGCACAGCACGAACAACAGCGTCTGCATGCCCGACGAGCGCACGTGAAACGCAAGAAAGTACGCCACCGTGAAGCCCACCACCAGCGTGATCAGCCACACCATCAGGCTGAACTTCAAGGTGGAGTAGTAGGTTTTCAGCGTGACGCACAGCTCGCTGGTGTTGCCGCAACCGTCGAAGATCGACACGTAGTTCTTGACGGTGAAGCCGGGCAGCAGCTCGTACTCGTTGAAGTCCCAGAAGCTGACCATCAGGATCAGCGCCAGCGGGATCAGAAAAAACAGGACGAACACCGCGGTGAGCGGCGCCGCCTGCCACCAGGCGGCAACGGTGCGGCCGGGCACGGCGGTGGCGCGCAAGGTGGGGGCGGCGGGGGTGCTCATGCGGTGTCGTCCATGGGCTGGGGGTCAGCGGGGGCCGCTCAGGCGGCGACGAACTCGTTCCACTTCTGGACCATGTAGTTGTTCTCGTCCATCAGCGCGTTCCAGCAGGCGATGCCGCCCATGCGGGCCTCGTAGCTGCCACCGTCGCGCACCGCGCCGGCCTTGGCCAGCACATCGCCGTTGGGGCTCTTGATGTCCTGGGTGGCGGGCTTGCCTTCCATCCAGTAGGCCCATTCGTAGGCTTCCATCTTGGACTTGGCGGTTTCCAGCACGGCGCTGTAGTAGCCCTGGCGGTTCAGGTAGGCGCCGGCCCAGCCGTCGAGGAACCAGTTGATGAACTCGTAGGCGCCATCCAGCTTCTTGCCCGACAGCGTGGCCGGCAGGCCGAAGCCGGCGGCCCAGGCGCGGTAGCCTTCTTTCAGCGGCTGGAAGTTGCAGGCGATGCCCTTGGTGCGCACTGCGGTCACGGCCGGCGACCACATCGACTGGATCACCACCTCGCCCGAGGCCATCAGGTTCACCGACTCGTTGAAGTCCTTCCACAGCGCGCGGAACTGGCCCTGTTTCTTGGCTTCGATCAGCGTCTTGATGGTCAGGTCGATTTCCTTCTTGGTCATGTTGCCCTTGTCCGGGTACTTGTACAGGCCCATGGCCTCGACCACCATCGCGGCGTCCATGATGCCGATGGACGGGATGTTGAGGATGGCGGTCTTGCCCTTGAACTCGGGGTTCAGCAGTTCGGCCCAGGAATTGATGGGGCGCTTGATCAGGTCGGGGCGGATGCCCAGGGTGTCGGCGTTGTAGACCGTGGGAATCAGCGACATGAACTGCGTGGGCGCGGTGGCGAACTTCTTCGACTTCTCGCCTTCCAGGTAGATCACCTTCTTCGGCGCGGTGCCCTGGTCGCCCACCGCCTTGCCCGCCACCTGGCCGGTGGTGAACAGCGTGGTGATCTTGTCGGCGTTCTTGATGCGCTTGGTGTCGATGCCCTTGAGGTTGCCGGTGGGCACGATCTTCTTCAGCGAGAAGTACTCGGTGTCGATCAGGTCGAAGCTGTTGGGCGCGGTGACGGCGCGCTTGGTCACGTCGTCGGTGGTCACGGCCACGTACTGGATGGTGATGCCGGTGTCGGCCTTGAACTTCTCGGCGATGGCCTTGTCCTGGTTCACGGCGGTGCCCAGGTAGCGCAGCACGATCTTTTCCTGGGCGTGCACGGCCGGGAACAGGCCGCTGGCCAGTATGCCGGCGGTGCCCTTGAGCAGCGTGCGGCGGGGCAAGGCGCCGGACGCCTCGGGCGACGGGGTCGTGTTCAGGTCAGCGGGGCCTTGGGTGGCTTGGTCGGGCGTGCGGTCGGTCATGGGAGCTCCAGCGGTGGGGTTTGGGTGGGCGGGGGAAGGACGCGGGTGGGGACAGGAATCGGTGGGGCAGCGGCGCGGGCGGGTCGTGGCGGCCGCGCCGCCCTCAGGCCGCCAGCGGGTGCGCCTGGCCGGCCGACCAGTGCATCAGCACCGGCTGGCCCACCTGGTAGGGCTGCTGGTCGAAGGCGGCTTCAGACACCATCACCGAGTACTCGGCGGTGGCGTTGGCGGACAGGGTCACGCCCTGCTTCTGCAGGCCCAGCAGCACGTAGGTGCCCTGGTACTCCACATCGGTGACGACCGCTGCCATGTGGTGCGCGTCGGCTGGCAGGGGGGTGCCGTCGGGCGCCAACTGCAGGTGGTCGTTGCGCACGCCCACCTTGCCGGCGGGCGTGGCGATCACGTTGTGGCCGCCCATGAACCGGGCCACGAACTCGCTGGCGGGGCGGTTGTAGACCTCGTGCGGGGAGCCCACTTGTTCGATCACGCCGTGGTTCATCACCACCATGGTGTCGGCCAGCGCCATCGCTTCTTCCTGCGAGTGCGTGACGTGGATGAAAGTCAGCCCCAGCTCCTTTTGCCAGCGGCGCAACTCGGCGCGCATCTGGATGCGCAGAAAGGGGTCGAGCGCGGACAGCGGCTCGTCCAGCAGCAGCACGCGCGGCTGGGTGATCAGCGCGCGGGCCAGCGCCACGCGCTGCTGCTGGCCGCCGGACAACTCGCCGGGCTTGCGGTCGGCCAGGTGGCCCATGGCCACGCGCTTCAGCAGGTCGGCGGCCTGCGCGTGCCGCTGGGCCTTGTCCACGCCCTTCATCTTCAGGCTGAAGGCCACGTTGTCGAGGGCGGACAGGTGCGGGAAGAGCGCAAAGCTCTGAAACATCATGGCCGTGCCACGGGCCGCCGCGGGCAGGTGCGTGATGTTGCGGTTTTCCAGCAGGATGTCCCCGCTGCTCACCGACTCGTGCCCCGCGATCATGCGCAGCGTGGTGCTTTTACCGCAGCCCGAGGGCCCCAGCAGGCAGCAATAGCTGCCACTCGCGATGCGCAGGTTGATGGCATCGACCGCGGGCTTGCTGGACCCATAGCGCTTGGTCAGCGCGACGATTTCGATGGCGGCGGCTTGGGGCGTGGCAGGGGCTTGCATGCAGAACCTCTACGCAAGCGCCGTGCCAGCGTTGCGTACAAAAGTTTTGGCAGTTTGTGTACAAAACTGCACTGACATCGTGCGCAATCTAGCGGGGTGGGCACCAAAGTCAATCGGCGTGCACCAGGGGGTGGGGTGGGCTTGTGGGCGGTGGCCTCTTGCGGGGCGATTTGGGATGGCTGGGCTGGGGTGGGGTGGCGATGCCATTCGTGCATCGACTGGCACGGGCGCGCTGCGGCGGGGGTGGCTTGCGTTTGGGGGAAGTCCTCCAATGACCACGCGGGCGCCTTGGCCATGTTGAACTTGGTGACGGCGTCAGACTGACACCGTTTGGTCAGGGGGCGCTGGGCTGGACCCGCAAACGTCCCATTGCTGAGATTCGATCACGCGAGAAGCCGACATCTGCGGTTGGTCAGCCCAAGCGCTGCCGCGAACAGACTCGACGTCGCCATGGATGCCGCATCCTGTCGGCGGGCAGCTGGAAGGATTGCCGCGGCGTCAGCGGATCCGCTGCTTTCAGCGCTTCAACAAGTCCGAAAAGGCCATGTTGAGCTGCGCCTCCGCTGCTGCCAAGCGGTCGCGCCGCTCGCCAACCCAGGCCCTGTCGCCGGCCAGGGCCTTGCGCGATTCGGCCAGCATGCGCGCCGTCTCCGTTGGCTGCGGACCACCCAGGCCCACGCGTGTGCGCACCATGTCCGCCGGCGACAGGATGCGGCGGAAGGTTGCTTCGTCCAGCGGCAGCTGGGTCTGCGCTTGCTTGTCTTGCTTCATGGCCTCGGCGTAGAGGCGTTGCGCCTCCGCGTAGGGAAACGCCTTCGGCGGCAAGCCGTTCTTGCGCGCGAAGAGCACCACGTCACTGGCGAAATGGTGCCCGATGCGGAATGGCACGCGGTGCTCGCGCTGCAGTGCTTCGGCCAGCTCCATGGACGTGGTCCATTCGCTTTCCAGCTCCTCCAGCGCGCGTGCCGCGTCGATGCGCAACGAGGCCATCACCTCCGTGGTGTCGCGCAGCAACTGCACCGCCTGCGAGAAGGTGCGCGCTCCGCGCGGCGTGGTCCATGAATACTTGTAGTCGATCATGCCGGTGGTCACGTTGTGCGCCCGCATCACCACCTGCTGCACTGAAGACACCACGTCGCTGGCCAGGCCGCGCGCGTTCTGGATCACGCCCGGGTTGGCCTTCTGCGGCATGGCGCTGCTGGTGTAGGTGCGGCCCGGCGCCAGCAGCATCCAGGGTCGGATCTGGTGGTACTGCACGTGGACGTCCTGCATCAGCGATCCAATGCGCAAGGCGGTCGAGCCGGCGATCTGCGCCGCCTCCAGCCCCACGTCGGCGGGCGCGATCTGAGTGGCGTCGTAGCCGTTCACAGCCACAGCGCCAAAACCCAGCAGGTCGGCCAGCCGCTGGCGGTTCAGCGGCCAGCTGGAATTGGCGAGCACCGCCGTGCCCAGCGGACTGCGGTCCACCCGTGGCCAGGCCTGGCGCAGGCGTTCGCCATCGCGCTCGAAGCTGTC
>CALRPU020000013.1:0-117471 GCA_943370175.1 Hydrogenophaga intermedia
CAAGCTGCCGGCCGAGGAGCTGAAGATCGATCGCAGCTTTGTCCAGGACCTCGGCACCAACGAAGACGCCGAGCGGGTGGTCGACGCCGTGATCAAGCTGGCCCAGGCGTTGCAGCTCAAGGTGGTGGCCGAGGGCGTGGAAACCGAGCAGCAGTACGTGATCCTGCGTCAGCTGGGCTGCGACGAGTTGCAGGGTTACCTGTTCGCCAAGCCGATGTCGGCCAAGGCCTTGTCCCAGTGGGCGATGAACGACATCGGCCCGAAAGACATCGATTTCCGCGATTCGTTGTACGGCGACACGCGCATGGCCGAGCTGCATTGACCCTGTGTGCTGGCGTGCTGCGCTGCAGCACGCCTAAAATTCGGTCATGAAACCCATCGCCTACACACGCGGCCAGCGGCTGCCGGACATCCTGCAACAGCGCATCGCGGTGCTCGACGGCGCGATGGGCACGATGATCCAACGCTACAAGTTGGGCGAGGCCGATTTTCGGGGCAGCCGGTTTGCCGACCACGGCAAAGACCTGAAGGGCAACAACGACCTGCTGCAACTGACGCGGCCGGACGTCATCCGGGAGATCCACGACCAGTACCTGGCCGCCGGTGCCGACCTGATCGAGACCAACACCTTCGGCGCCACCACCATCGCGCAGGAAGACTACGCGCTGGCCCACGTGGCGCGCGAGTTGAATGTTGCCGGTGCCCGGCTGGCGCGCGCCGCATGCGACGCGGTGAGCACGGTCGACAAGCCCCGCTTTGTCGCCGGCGCCCTGGGGCCGACCCCGCGCACCGCCAGCATCAGCCCGGACGTGAACGACCCGGCCGCGCGCAATGTGGACTTCGATCAGCTGCGCGAGGCGTATTACGAGCAGGCGTCCGGGCTGCTCGAGGGCGGCTGCGACCTGTTTCTCGTCGAAACCATCTTCGACACCCTGAACGCCAAGGCCGCGATCTTCGCGCTGGACGAGTTGATGGAAGACACGGGCGAGCGTTTGCCGGTGGTCATCTCGGGCACCGTGACCGACGCTTCGGGACGCATCCTGTCGGGGCAGACCGTCAGCGCGTTCTGGCACAGCGTTCGCCATGCGCGCCCGTTGGCCGTGGGCCTGAATTGCGCCCTCGGCGCCACGCTCATGCGCCCCTACATCGAAGAGCTGGCCAAAGTGGCTGGCGACACCTTCATCAGTTGCTACCCGAACGCCGGCCTGCCCAACCCGATGAGCGACACCGGCTTCGACGAGACGCCGGAGATCACCGGCAGCCTGGTCGAGGAGTTTGCCAAGTCGGGTTTTCTGAACATCGCGGGCGGCTGCTGCGGCACCACGCCACAGCACATCGCCGAAATCGCCCGGCGCGTCGGCCAGTACCAGCCGCGGTGCCGGCACGGGGCGATGTTCAGCGATTTGGTCGCTGCCTGAGGGCTCGACGGCTGCGGTGGCCGGGCCGTCGGCACCCGGCCCATGGCCCCGCGGCTCACCCGGACAGCTGCACCAGCCGTTCCACGCCCACGCGAACCCGCACGTCTTTCGGCGCCACGGCGGCCTTGATCTCGTGTTGGGCGAGGCGGGTGTCGCGCACGGCCGGCTCGCTCAGCGGCGTGCCATTGCGACCGATGATGCTGGCCACCCGCGGCGCGTTGGCACGCTCACCCCGCCGCACGACCACCGCCACCTCGGTGCTGTTCAGCTGCACGAAGCAACCCGGGGCATAGATGCCCAGGGCCTTGATGATGGCCGCGCCGGCCTCGTCGGGCTGCTGTTGTTCGTCGAGGTAGGTGGCCTTGGCGGCGGCCGTGGCCGACAGGGCCGCGCGCAACTTGCGCGGGCTCAGGCGGGCCGCAAAAATGTCGGCGCGCTGAATCAGCCGGGCCATTGCCCCCGCCGCCGGCCGACCCGCCAGCGTGCCAGGCGGGCTGGTGTGGTGATGGGCCACGGCGTCCAGCCAATCGCCATCGGTCACGCCCAGGTCGAGCAGCAGCTGCCGGCCCGCCTGCGCGTGGTCGGCGATCTGCTGGCGCTGCCGGGGCGACAACGAGGTGTCCTGCAACGCGAGCTGGTCTTGCAGCGTTGTCATCGCGATGTTCATGGTCAGCGCGGCGCAACGCAGCACGTCGCGCCGCGGCAGGCTGTCGGCGGGCAGCTCGCGCGCGGCGAGTTCGCACACCGCGCTCACCAGCAAGGCGTGATTGACGCTGTACTGGCGCACCTCGCTGCAGGCGTTCTGGATCAGCACCAGCAGGCCGACGTCGACGTCGCTGCCCAGCAGGTCCTGCATGTCGGCGTCCAGGCGCTGCACCCGCTGGGTGAAGTCGCGTGGGTCCGGGTCGCGCAGCAAGGTGGCGGTTCGCAGGCTCAGGCTGTTCCAGGCCGCCACCGGGTCGGCGGGCCGGCGAAACGCGGGCGAGGCCACCGCGGGCGCCATCACGCTGGCGCTGACCGGCGCCGTCGCCACGGTCGCGGCATCGGCCGCCGCGGCGGCTTGACCCACCGGGGCCGATGGGGCCGTCGGGCTGGGCGGTGCCGCGTCGACGCGGGCCTCGGCAATGCGCCCCAGCGAGGCGTTCTGCCGCACCATCGTGTCGATCTTGCCGGCCAGCGCGCGCTGGAACGCTTGCGACTCAACGATGTCGACGTACACCCCGCGCTCGATCAGCTGCTGGCGCATCGTGGGCGTCGAGATCACCTTGCCGGCCGCGAGCAGCAACTGCCCCTGGGCATCGCGCAGTGAAAACGACAGGCTGCTGCCCACCCGCAAGGTCGAGTCGGGCACGGGCGTGACCTTCATGGGCGGACGGTGCCCCTTCCGATGTGCTGCCTGTGCTGGTTCATGCCGAGGGGCCTTTACAATCCGTGTTCTCCCGAGGAGCGCTGCGACAAGCACCCGCCGGACCGTTCGGTCCGCTGCTTGCCAGGCTCGGGACCTGTTTTTCAACAGCGCTCACCCGACCCAAGGGCCGCGGTGAGCTGTGCGGCCCGTCTCAGGACCTGCCGCCATGCCCAATTCTGCCCTGTTCCCCCAGAACGATCCTGCCAGCGCAGCGAATGTCCCGCCTGCGATGAAGCTGGCCGGACTCGAGCCCATCGAGATCGGCCAAGGCAGCCTCTTCGTCAACATCGGTGAACGCACCAACGTGACCGGCTCCAAGGCCTTCGCGCGGATGATCCTCAATGGGGACTTCGAGCAGGCCCTCAGCGTCGCCCGTCAGCAAGTGGAAAACGGCGCCCAGGTCATCGACATCAACATGGACGAAGCCATGCTCGACAGCAAGGCCGCCATGGTGCGTTTCCTGAACCTGATCGCCAGCGAGCCCGAGATCGCCCGCGTGCCCATCATGATCGACAGTTCCAAATGGGACGTGATCGAGGCCGGGCTGAAGTGCATTCAGGGCAAGGGCATCGTCAACTCCATCTCGCTGAAGGAAGGCGTCGAGCCCTTCTTGCACCAGGCGCGGCTGATCAAGCGCTACGGCGCGGCCACGGTGGTGATGGCCTTCGACGAAAAAGGCCAGGCAGACACCTACCAGCGCAAGACCGAGATCTGCGAGCGCGCGTACCGCATCCTGGTCGATGAGCTCGACTTCCCGCCCGAAGACATCATCTTCGACCCGAACATCTTTGCCATCGCCACCGGCATCGAGGAGCACGACAACTACGCCGTCGACTTCATCAACGCCACGCGCTGGATCAAGCAGCACCTGCCCGGCGCGAAGGTCAGCGGCGGCGTCAGCAACGTGAGCTTCAGCTTCCGCGGCAACGACCCGGTGCGCGAGGCCATCCACACCGTGTTCCTCTACCACGCGATCCAGGCCGGCATGGACATGGGCATCGTCAACGCGGGCATGGTGGGCGTGTACGACGACCTGGAGCCGGTGCTGCGCGAGCGGGTCGAGGACGTGGTGCTGAACCGCCGGCCCGACGCCGGTGAGCGCCTCATCGAGGTGGCGGAGTCCGCCAAGGGCGCGGCCAAGGACGACAGCGCCAAGCTCGCCTGGCGTGCCAAGCCGGTCGACGAGCGCCTGAGCCATGCGCTGGTGCACGGCATCAACGACTACATCACCGAAGACACCGAAGAGGTCTACCAGCGCATCCTCGCCGGCGGCGGTCGACCGCTGCACGTGATCGAAGGCCCGCTGATGGCCGGCATGAACGTGGTGGGCGACCTGTTCGGCCAAGGCAAGATGTTCTTGCCCCAGGTGGTCAAGAGCGCCCGCGTGATGAAGCAGGCGGTGGCCCACCTGCTGCCCTACATCGAAGCCGAGAAGAAGGCGCTGGTGGACGCTGGCGGCGAGGCCAAACCCAAGGGCAAGATCGTCATCGCCACCGTCAAGGGCGACGTCCACGACATCGGCAAGAACATCGTCACGGTGGTCCTGCAGTGCAACAACTTCGAGGTCGTCAACATGGGCGTGATGGTGCCGTGCCAGGACATCCTGGCGAAGGCCAAGGTCGAAGGCGCGGACATCATCGGCCTGTCCGGCCTGATCACGCCCAGCCTGGAAGAGATGCAGCACGTGGCCGCTGAGATGCAGCGCGACGACTACTTCCGCATGAAGAAGATCCCGCTGCTGATTGGCGGCGCCACCTGCAGCCGGGTGCACACCGCGGTCAAGATCGCGCCCAAGTACGAAGGCCCGGTGGTCTACGTGCCCGACGCCAGCCGCAGCGTGAACGTGTGCAGCGACCTGCTCAGCGACGAGAAGGCCGCAGCCTACATCGCCGAGCTGAAGGGCGACTATGAGAAGGTGCGTGAGCAGCACGCCAACAAGAAGGCCACGCCCATCGTCACGCTGGCCCAGGCACGCGCCAACAAGACGCCCGTTGACTGGTCGGCCTACGCGGCCCCGCAGCCGCGCTTCATCGGCCGCCGCGTCTTCAAGAACTACGACCTGGCCGAGCTCGCCCAGTGCATCGATTGGGCGCCGTTCTTCCAGACCTGGGACCTGGCCGGCGCCTACCCGGCCATCCTGACCGACGACATCGTGGGCGAGTCGGCGCGCCGCGTGCACAGCGACGGCCAGCGCATGCTCAAGCGCCTGATCGAAGGGCGCTGGTTGACCGCCAACGGCGTGATCGGCCTGTACCCAGCGAACTCGGTCAACGACGACGACATCGAGGTCTACACCGACGCCAGCCGCAGCGAGGTGCTGTTCACCTGGCGTGGCCTGCGCATGCAAAGCGAGCGCCCGGTGATCGACGGCGTGCCGCGCCCCAACCGTTGCCTGGCCGACTTCATCGCGCCCAAGGGCAGCGGCGTGGCCGACCACATCGGGCTGTTCGCGGTCACCGCGGGCATCGGCACCGAGAAGAAGGAAAAACAGTTTCTCGACGACCACGACGACTACAGCGCCATCATGCTGAAGGCCCTGGCGGACCGGTTGGCCGAGGCCTTCGCCGAGCGCATGCACCAGCGCGTGCGCACCGAGCTGTGGGCCTATGCGCCGGACGAGGCCCTGGGCACGCCGGACCTGATCGCCGAGAAGTACCGCGGCATCCGCCCGGCCCCCGGTTACCCTGCCTGCCCGGACCACACCGTCAAGGGCGACATGTTCCGCGCCCTGAACTGCGCCGACATCGGCATGGCGCTGACCGAAAGCTGGGCCATGACACCGGCCGCCAGCGTCAGCGGTTTCTACATCGCCCACCCGGACGCGACCTATTTCAACGTGGGCAAGGTGGGCGAGGACCAGCTGGCCGATTGGGCGCGGCGCAACGCGCGCAGCGTGGACGCGGTGCGGCGCGAGCTGGCCAGCCTGAGCTGAGCGCGCGGCGCGGCGTCAGGCGGTGAGCAGCGCGCGCCGGTACTGGATCGCCTCGGCCAGGTGGGCAAGGTCGATGTCCGCGCTGCCGGCCAGGTCGGCGATGCTGCGCGCCACCCTCAGCGCCCGGTGGTGCGAGCGGGCCGACCAGTTCAGCCGCACGGCCGCCTGCCGCAGCATTTGCGCTGCGGCGTCCGACAGCACGCAGTGTCGATCGATGGCGTCCCCGGCCAGCGCGGCGTTGGGCACGCCTTGACGGTCGAGCTGCACCTGGCGCGCGGCGGCGACCCGCGCCGCCACCGTGGCGCTGCTCTCGCCGGTGGCCTGCCCGCCGAGCGCGCTCACCGGCAGGGCCGGCACCTCCACCTGCAGGTCGATGCGGTCAAGCAGCGGGCCGCTGATGCGCCCCTGGTAGCGGGCCACCTGGTCCGGTGAGCAGCGGCAACTGCGCTGGCTGCTGCCGTGGTGGCCGCATGGGCAGGGGTTCATCGCCGCCACCAGGCTCACATTGCAAGGAAACTCCGCCTGCCGCATCGCCCGTGAGATCACGATGCGGCCCCGCTCCAGCGGTTCGCGCAGCGCCTCCAGCGCGGCGCGGGGGTACTCCGGCAGTTCGTCGAGGAACAGCACCCCGGCGTGCGCGAGCGAGATTTCGCCTGGCCGGGGCGGTGCACCGCCGCCCACCAACGCCGCGGCCGACGCGCTGTGGTGGGGGCTGCGCAGGCTGCGCTGACGCCAGCGGTCCGGGCTGAACAGGCCAGCCAGGCTGAGCAGCGCCGCCGATTCCAGGGCCTCTTGCTGTGTCATCGGCGGCATCAGTCCGCCCAGCCGTTGGGCCAGCATCGATTTGCCCGTGCCGGGCGGGCCCACCATCAGCAGGCTGTGTCCCCCGGCGGCCGCCAACTCCAGCGCGCGTTTGGCACCGGCCTGGCCGCGCACGTCGCGCAGGTCGGGCGGTGCTGGCGGCTGGCCAGCGGGCAGCGCGCGGGCCCGCGGCAGGTTGGTCTCAGTGCCTGTGGCGGCGTCGCCCGCGGCCACGGGCCGCATGGCGGCCACCACGTCCAGCAAGTGGGCGGCGCGCAGCACGGTCAGGTCGTCCACGAGGGCCGCTTCCTCGGCGCTGCCGGGCGGCAGCACCAGCACCAGACCCGACTCGGCCGTCTGCAGGCTCAGTGCCATGGCCAGCGCCCCGCGCACCGGGCGCAATTCACCGCCCAGCGAAAGCTCGCCGGCGAACTCATGGCCCGCGAGCCGTTGCGCGTCGATCTGGCCGCTGGCGGCCAGGATGCCCAGCGCGATCGGCAGGTCGAAGCTGCCCGACTCCTTCGGCAGGTCGGCCGGGGCCAGGCTCACGGTGATGCGCTTGTTCATTGGAAATTCCAGCCCGCTGTTGTGCAGTGCGGCGCGCACCCGTTCGCGCGCCTCGCGCACCTCGGTGTCCGCCAGGCCCACCAACGTGAAGCTGGGCAGGCCGTTGGCCAGGTGCACCTCAACGGTGACGTGGGGCGCGTGCAGGCCCACCAGGGCCCGGCTGTGAACGGTGGCAAGGGACATGGCAGGCGTGGTCGTGGTGCGACGGGTCGTGGGGCAGCACGCAGTGTGGTGGTCGCGCCCAGCCCGGTGGCGGGCGAGACCGCGCACCATCGGGGGACGCTCGTCAAGCCCAGACCCCCCACATTTGGGGGATGCGCACACCATTGGTGCATATTGGCGCCAGGCTATGCGGTGGTGCGGCATGCACCGCGCTCGCCCACCCAGGCCTGTTGTTGGGGCAATCGGGCCCGCGCCGGCTCATGGCACAGAAGCTGCAGAAGTGATGCGGAAGTTCACCTGCCCACCCGGAGACTCGTCTTGAAACCGATCCACCTCCTCACCCTGTGTGTCACGGCGCTTGCCAGCGCCGTCCCTGCGGTCGCGACGGCCCAGGACAGCCCGCTGTCGTTCAACGCCGCGCTGACCTCGGACTACCGCTACCGCGGCATTTCGCAGACCCGCCTGAAGCCCGCCATCTCGGCCGGCGCCGACTACACGCTGCCGGGCGGCTTCTACGTGGGCACCTGGCTGTCCACCATCAAGTGGATCAAGGACGCGGGCAAGATCGCCGGCGTCAACACCGGCAGCTCGAACGTCGAGTGGGACATCTACGGCGGCTACAAGGGCGAGATTCAGAAGGACCTCGGCTACGACGTTGGCCTGCTGACCTACATCTACCCGGGCAACAAATACGCCCGCCTGGGCGCCAAGAACGCCAACACGACCGAGTTGTACGGCGCGGTCACCTTCGGCCCGGCCACGGTCAAGTACTCGCACAGCCTGACCTCCCTGTTCGGTGCGGGCACGAACACCGTCAACAGCAAGAACAGCGGCTACCTCGAGCTCAACGCCACCTTCGACGTGGGCGGCGTGTCGGTCAGCCCGCACATTGGCCGGCAGAAGATCACCAATTTCGGCGACTTCTCTTACACCGACTACTCGCTCACCGTCGCCAAGGACTTTGAGGGCTTCACCTTCAGCGCCGCCATTGTGGGCGCGGACACCAAGTCCATCCCGGGCAACCCCAACGGCTACGCCTACTTCTCGCCCGGCGGCAAGGACCTGGGCCGCAACGGCCTGGTCGTCACGGTCAAGAAGACGTTCTGATTCGTTCCAACCTGGAGAAACCCATGAAGATGGTGACTGCCATCGTCAAGCCCTTCAAGCTTGATGAAGTGCGTGAAGCCCTGAGCGCCATCGGCGTGCAGGGCGTGACCGTGACCGAGGTCAAGGGCTTCGGCCGTCAGAAGGGCCACACCGAGCTCTACCGTGGTGCCGAGTACGTCGTCGACTTTCTGCCGAAGGTCAAGATCGAGGCGGCGGTGGACGACGCCATCGTTGACCGCGTGATCGAGGCGGTCGAGTCGGCCGCCCGCACGGGGAAGATCGGCGACGGAAAGATCTTTGTCTCGCCGCTGGAGCAGGTCGTGCGCATTCGCACCGGCGAGACCGGCAAGGACGCGCTCTGAGAACGCGCTGGCGGGCCGTTGCGGCGCACGCGCCGAGCCAGCCCCTGCGCACGACACACCGAGAGAACACACCAACATGAAAAAACTGATCGCTTCCATCGCCCTGGGCCTCGCGGCCTGGGGCTTCGCAGGCGCCGTGCTGGCGCAGGCGGCGTCGGCCCCGGAGGCCGCGGCCTCGGTGGCCGCCATGGCGTCCGCGCCCGAGGTGGCCGCCTCGGCGGTGGCCGCCGCAGCACCCGCCGAGGCGGCTTCGGCCGCACCGGCTGCGGCCACGCCCGCACCCGTGCCCAACAAGGGCGACACCGCCTGGATGATGGTGGCCACGCTGCTGGTCATCATGATGACGGTGCCGGGCCTGGCGCTGTTCTACGGCGGCCTGGTCCGCAGCAAGAACATGCTGTCGGTGCTGATGCAGGTGATGGTCACCTTCTCGATGATCGTCGTGCTGTGGGTGCTTTACGGCTACAGCCTGGCGTTCACCGAGGGCAATGCCTTCGTCGGCGGGCTCGACCGCGTGATGCTCAAGGGCATCTGGGACAACGCGGCCGGCACCTTTGCCAATGCGGCGACCTTCAGCAAGGGCGTCTACATCCCCGAGATCGTGTTCGCCGCCTTCCAGGCGACGTTCGCGGGCATCACCTGCTGCCTGATCGTCGGCGCCTTCGCCGAACGCATCAAGTTCTCGGCGGTGCTGGCCTTCATGGCCATCTGGTTCACGTTCAGCTACCTGCCCATCGCGCACATGGTCTGGTTCTGGATGGGCCCGGACGCTTACGCCAGCAAGGAAGTGGCCGAGCAGATGACCGGCAAGGCCGGCCTGATCTGGCAGTGGGGCGCGCTGGACTTTGCGGGCGGCACCGTGGTGCACATCAACGCCGCCGTGGCGGGCCTCGTGGGCGCCTACATGGTGGGCAAGCGCATCGGCTTCGGCAAGGAGTCGATGGCGCCGCACTCGCTGACCCTGACGATGGTGGGCGCCGCGCTGCTGTGGGTGGGCTGGTTCGGTTTCAACGCCGGCTCTGCCCTGGAAGCCAACGGCTTCGCCGCCCTGGCTTTCATGAACACGCTGGCCGCCACCGCCGCCGCCGTGCTCGCCTGGTGCATCGGTGAAGCGCTGATGAAGGGCAAGGCCTCGATGCTCGGCGCTGCGTCTGGCGCCGTGGCCGGCCTGGTGGCCATCACCCCGGCCTGCGGCAACGTGGGCATCGGCGGCGGCGTGGTCATCGGCCTGGTCGCTGGCTTTGCCTGCCTGTGGGGCGTCAATGGCCTGAAGCGCTTGCTGGGCGCGGACGACTCGCTCGACGTCTTTGGCGTGCACGGCGTGGGCGGCATCGTCGGCGCCTTGCTGACCGGTGTCTTCAATTCGCCGAACCTGGGTGGCCCGAGCGCGGTGGGCGACTGGGTGACCGTGGCCATGGTGGCCCCGGACGCCTACTCGATCGCCTCGCAGGTGTGGATCCAGGCCAAGGCCGTGATCCTGACCATCGTGTGGTCGGGTGTCGTCTCGCTGATTGCCTACAAGGTGGTCGATCTGGTGATTGGTCTGCGCGTGCCGGAAGAAGCCGAGCGCGAGGGCCTGGACATCACCTCGCACGGCGAGACCGCGTACCACAACTGACCGTGAAGCCCGCGTGGCCCGTGGCCACGCGCACTGAACGCCAAGGGCCACCGTCGGTGGCCCTTTCCCGTTGGGCGGGCCCGTGATGGGCTGGTCGGCCTTGCGCCGAGCGCGCGCGGACCCAGATGCCTAGAATTCCCCCCTCACGCTGTGCACCCCGGGCTGCTTCATGGTTCCTCACCTCATCACCGCCCTGACGGGCCCGATCAACGAACTCGAGCAGCGCATCCTGGAATCGCTGCCGGCCATCGAGCGCTGGTTCCGCCTGGAATGGATGGAGCACACGCCGCCGTTCTACACCTCGGTGGACGTGCGCAACGCCGGCTTCAAGCTGGCGCCGGTGGACACCAACCTGTTCCCGGGCGGCTTCAACAACCTGACGCCCGAAATGCTGCCGCTGGCGGTGCAGGCGGCCATGGCGGCCATCGAGAAGATCTGCCCCGAGGCGAAGAACCTGCTGCTGATCCCCGAGCGCCACACCCGCAACAGCTTCTACCTGATGAACGTGGCGCGGCTGATGCAGATCTTCCACCAGGCCGGCTTGAACGTGCGCCTGGGCACCCTGGACGAGGCCATCACCAGCCCCACCGACATCGCGCTGCCCGACGGCAGCAGCCTGACGATGGAGCCGCTGATCCGCACCCGCGGCCGGCTGGGCCTGAAGAACTTCGACCCCTGCACCATCCTGCTGAACAACGACCTGTCGGCGGGCATCCCGAAGGTGCTGGAAAACCTGCACGAGCAGTACCTGCTGCCGCCGCTGCACGCCGGCTGGGCGGTGCGCCGCAAGACCAAGCATTTCCAGGCCTACGAGGAGATCGCCAAGAAGTTCGCCAAGCTGCTGGGGATGGACCCGTGGCTGATCAACCCGATGTTCAGCCGCTGCGGCGAAGTCAACTTCACCGACGGCACAGGCTCCGACTGCCTGATGACCAACGCCGACGCGTTGCTGTCGAAGATCCGTCGCAAATACAAGGAATACGGCATCCAGGAGAAGCCCTTCGTCATCGTCAAGGCCGACGCCGGCACCTACGGGATGGGCATCATGACGGTGCGCGACGCCAAGGACCTGGCGGACCTGAGCCGGCGCACGCGCAACAAGATGAGCGTGATCAAGGATGGCCAGGAGGTCAGCGAGGTCATCCTGCAAGAGGGCGTGCCGACCTACGAGCGCGTCAACGACGCCGTGGCCGAGCCGGTGGTCTACATGATCGACCGCTACGTGGTGGGGGGCTTCTACCGCGTCAACGCCGAGCGCGGCGTGGACGAAAACCTGAATTCGCCCGGGGCCAGTTTCGTGCCCTTGGCCTTTGCCGAACACAGCCAGCTGCCCAAGTCCGGCGCCAAGCCCGGCGCCAGCGCGCCCAACCGCTTCTACATGTACGGCGTGGTGGCGCGCCTGGCCATGGTCGCCGCATCGTACGAGCTGGAAGCGACAGACCCGGACGCCGAAGTCTACGAATGAGCCCGGCACGGGCCACAATGCGGGCCTGTCCGTAGTGTCGCAGCCCCCCACTGCGCCGCCTTGTGAACCCTCATTCCAAAACGTCGAGCCTGGCCGCGTTGGCCCTGGGCGCCATCGGTGTCGTCTACGGTGACATCGGCACCAGCCCGCTCTACGCCTTCAAGGAAGTCTTTGCCCACGGGCACGTGCCACTGACGCGCGACAACATCTACGGCGTGCTGTCGCTGATGTTCTGGACGCTCACCATCGTGGTGTCCTTGAAGTACGTGGTGCTGATCCTGCGGGCCGACAACAACGGCGAGGGTGGCTTGATCGCCATGCTGGCGCTGGCCTCGCAGGCCGTGAAAGCGCAGCCGGTGCTGCGCAGGCGGCTGCTGTTGTTGGGCATTTTTGGCACGGCCATCTTCTTTGGCGACGGCGTGATCACGCCGGCGATCTCCGTGTTGTCGGCGGTCGAAGGGCTTGAGGTGGCCGCACCGGGCCTGCACCGCTACATCGTGCCGATCACGCTGGTGGTGCTGACGGCGCTGTTCGTGGTGCAGCGTTTCGGCACGGCCAGTGTGGGCCGGCTGTTCGGGCCGATCACGGTCTTGTGGTTCGCCGTGCTGTTCGTGCTGGGGGCCGTTCACGTGGTGCGCAACCCGGCCATCTTGTGGGCGCTGAGCCCGCACCACGCCATCGGCTTCCTGACGGGCCACCCTGGCGTGGCCTTTGTTGCACTGGGCTCGGTGGTGCTGTGCGTGACGGGCGCCGAGGCGCTTTACGCCGACATGGGCCACTTCGGCAAGCGCCCCATCCGCCTGGCCTGGTTCAGCCTGGTGATGCCCGCGCTGGTGATGAACTACCTGGGCCAGGGCGCCATGCTGCTGGACCACCCAGAGAACGTGAAGAACCCGTTCTACGAGATGGCGCCCACCTGGGCGCTGTACCCCTTGATCGGCCTGGCCACTTGCGCCACGGTCATCGCCTCGCAGGCCTTGATCACGGCCGCGTTCTCGGTGACGAAGCAGGCGATCCAGCTGGGCTACCTGCCGCGCCTGCGCATCGCCCACACCTCGGTCAAGGAGACGGGGCAGGTCTACGTGCCCTTCATCAACTGGAGCCTGTACGCCTGCATCGTGCTGGCGGTCGTCGTCTTCGGCTCCAGCAGCAAGCTGGCCGCCGCCTATGGCATCGCGGTGACCATCGACATGCTGATCACCACCACGATGACCTTCTTCGTGATCCGCTATGGCTGGCGTTATCCGTGGTCCTTGTGCGTGGCGGCGACCGGCTTCTTTTTCCTGGTCGACTTCACTTACTTCCTGGCCAACATCGTCAAGGTGTTCGACGGCGGCTGGTTCCCGGTGGTGATCGGTGCGGTGGTCTTCATGCTGATGATCACGTGGAAGCAGGGCAGGCGCCTGATGCGCGAGCGGCTGCGCGACGACGCCATCGACCTGAAGAGCTTCCTGGAGGCGGTGTTTGTCAGCCCGCCCACGCGGGTGCCCGGCACCGCGGTGTTCCTGGTCAGCGAGCAAGGCCTGACGCCCAATGCCTTGCTGCACAACCTCAAGCACAACAAGGTGCTGCACGACACCAACCTGTTCGTGACGGTGAAGCACCATGAGCGGCCCTGGATCGGCTTTGACAAGCGCTGCGAGATCGAGCCCTTGGGTCACGATTGCTGGCAGGTGACGCTGCACTTCGGCTTCAAGAACGACCCCGACGTGCCGGAGGCGTTGCAACTCATCACCCAGCGTGGCGTGCAGCTGCCGCCCATGGACACCAGCTACTTCCTGTCCCGCGATATCGTCATCCCGACCATGGGCGATGGCATGGCCATCTGGCGAGAGAAGTTGTTTGCCAGCATGCACCGCAACGCGGCGGCGGCGGCCGACTTCCTGAACCTGCCGACCAACCGGGTGGTGGAGTTGGGGTCGAAGGTCGAGATCTGAGGCCCGGCCGGGGCCGCCCGGGGCTGCCCCGCTCGCGCCGAGCTCAGCCGGGCCGCTGAGCGTCGAAGAAGCGCAGCATGTGCGCCGAAGCGTCCGGCCCGAGCGGGTCGGTGTAGCTGCCGGCGGCACTGCCGCCCGACCACGCGTGGCCACCCCCGTGGATCACCCACTGCTCGGCGTCGGTGTGGCCTTGCGCATGGCGGTGCACCCGCCGCGTGCCGCTGCGCCCACCCGGCACGCTGAAGGCCTCGGCCTCTTCGGTGGCCAACGAGGCGCTGCCGGCGGGCGCCTTGGCGAACGCACGCGATTGCCGCAGCACCGCGTCGCCGTTGCACGGGTGCACGGTGTCGTCGCGGTCGCCATGAAAGACGATCAGCGGCACCGAGTGCGCCGGGCTGCCAGCGTCGCTGCCCTGGCGCATCGCCGAGAGCGCCGACATCAGATCGCTGGCGCTGCCATGGGGCAGCCCGCTGTGCACGCCCGCGGCGGCAACCAGGTCCGGGTGGGTGGCCGCCAGCGTGGCCGCCATGGCGCCGCCTGCCGACAGGCCCGCCACGAAGACGCGGTCAGGGTCCAGGCCATGGCGGGACACCAGCGTGCGCACCATGTCGGCGAGGATGGCCGGCTCGCCCTGGCCGCGCCGTTGGTCGCCGGGCTTGAACCAGTTCCAGCAGCCAGAGCCGTTGGCCTTCAGGTCTTGCGCCGGGTACAAGACCCACCAGCCGCGGGCTTCCGCCTGCGTGTTCATCCGTGTGCCGACCGCAAAGTCCTCGGGCGTCTGCGTGCAGCCGTGCAGCATCACCACCAGCGCGGGCGGTCGACCGCGCTCGTCAGCGCGGCTCGGCTGGTAGAGCCAGTAGCCACGTCCGCCGGCCGGGCCATCGTGCCGCCCGGCCGACCAAGTGGCTGTCCCAGCGGCGGGACGCGGCGGGTCGGCAGCCGGTCCCGTGGTGTGCCGGGCGTCGACGGGCCCGCTGCGCGCCGCGCTCGGGCGCGTTGGTGCGGTTTCACCTTGCGGTGGCGCGGCCTCGTCGATCACCCGCGCCTCGACGTCGATGACTTCGGCCGAAACGCCGCCGCGGCCGCTGCCGCCCCCAGGCCGGTCGACGCCCTCGGCGCGCGCCGGCGGGCCCATGGCGGTGGCCGGCTGGCCGCTGACCTCTGCCAGCGCCTGCTGAATGGCCGCGGTGGCCTCACCCAGCCGGCCGGCGCGGGTCAATTCGGTGGCGCGCCGCAGGGCGTGCTGAAAATGGGGGTTCATGGTGGGTCCGGGCCAAAAAGCCGGCTCGGGCCATGCTAACCCCGATGCAGCGCGCTCAGCAGCCCCCCAACCGCCACGACAATGCCGCCATGAACGCCGACGATGCCGTGATCGCCGCCACGCGCCGCTGGGTTGAGCGCGCCGTGATCGGCCTGAACCTCTGCCCTTTCGCCAAGGCCGTGCAGGCCAAGGGTCAGGTGCGCTGCGTGGTGAGCCCAGCCACCGACACCGCGCGTCTGCAGGCCGACCTGGCCGACGAGCTGCGCCTGCTGGCGGCCACGCCGGCGGACGAGGTGGACACCTGTTTGCTGGTCCATCCCCACGTGCTGGGCGACTTTCTGGACTACAACGACTTCCTCGACTTGGCCGATGCGACCGTGCACGCCCTGGGGCTGGAGGGCGTGATCCAGGTGGCCAGCTTTCACCCGGCCTACCAGTTCGCTGGCACCGGACCCGACGACGTCGAAAACTTCACCAACCGCTCGCCCTACCCGACCCTGCACCTGCTGCGCGAGGCCAGCGTCGAGCGCGCGGTGGCGGCCTTTCCCGACGCCGCCGACGTGTACGAACGCAACATCGCCACGTTGCAGGCACTGGGGGTTGACGGCTGGGCACGGCTGTTCGACGGCGCCGCCGCGGCGGGTGACACCGAGTCCCCTGCCGTGGTCGGCCCGACGCCGCCACCCCCCGCACGCTGATGCTGCGCCAGTTCGCCCGGGACGCCTCGCTGTCCGCCGCCACGGCCGGTTTCGTCGCCGTGCTGGTGGGCTTCACCAGTTCCATCGCCATCGTCTTCCAGGCGGCGCGTGCGCTCGGCGCCACGCCCGAGCAGATCAGCAGCTGGATGTGGGCGCTGGGCATCGGCATGGGCCTGTGCTCGGCCTTGCCCAGCTTGTGGCTGCGCATGCCGGTGATGGTGGCCTGGAGCACCCCGGGCGCGGCGGTGCTGGCCACGGCCGCGGCCAGCGGCGGCTTCACCTTGCCGCAGGCCACCGGTGCCTTCCTGGCCTGCGCCGCGTTGATCACGCTGTTTGGCGTGACCGGCTGGTTCGAGCGCCTGATGGGCCGCATCCCGATGCCCATCGCCAGCGCGCTGCTGGCCGGCGTGCTGGCGCGCTTCGGCATGGACGCCTTCGTGGCGCTGGGGTCGTCGCTGGGCCTGGTGAGCGCGATGCTCGTAAGCTACCTCGTGGGCCGCCGGTGGTGGCCGCGCTATGCCGTGCCCGGTGTGCTGCTGGTCGGCACGCTGATCGTCGCGGCCCAGGGGCGCCTGCAGCTGGGCGCGGTGCAGTGGTCGCTGACCCTGCCGGTGCTGGTGGTGCCGGAGTTCAACCTCGCGGCCGTGGTCAGCCTGGGCCTGCCGCTGTTCGTCGTGACGATGGCCTCGCAGAACCTGCCTGGCGTCGCGGCCATTCGCGCGGCGGGCTACCCGATGCCGCTGTCGCGGCTCATCAGCCTGACCGGCTTGGCCACGCTGCTGCTGGCGCCCTTTGGCGCCTTTGCGCTGAACCTGTCGGCCATCACCGCGGCCATCTGCATGGGCCGCGAGGCGCACGAAGACCCGACGCGGCGCTACGTGGCCGCGGTCAGTTGCGGGGCGATCTACGTGGTGATCGGCCTGTTCGGTGCGGCGGTCACAGGCGTGCTCACGGCCTTCCCGCGGGAACTGGTCGTCGCCATCGCCGGCCTGGCCCTGCTGGGCAGCATCGGCGGCGGCCTGGCCGCGGCGCTGCAGCAGGAGGCGCACCGCGAGGCCGCGTTGATCACCTTCCTGGTCACGCTCAGCGGCCTGAGCCTGTTCGGCATCGGGTCCGCGTTCTGGGGCGTGGTGGCGGGCGCGATGGCGCTCTTTGTGCAACAGTGGCGCCGACCCGCGCCGCCCAACCCAGCCTGAGCCTCACCATGAAACTGCTGTTCGTCGCCGACCCGATCGAGGGCTTCAAGACCGCCAAGGACACCACCTTCTCAATGATGCGCGAGGCCGCGCGGCGTGGCCACGCGCTGATGGTGTGCCGCGCGCAGGACCTGATGTGGCAGCGCGGCGGCCGCGTCACCGCCTATGTTCGCGAGATCGACCTGACGCCCGAGGCGCTGGCCTCGCGGTGCGGCGACACCGTGGCCCACTGGTTCGTTGCCCGCCAGCAGCGACCGCACGAGATTCCGGTGGCGCTGACCGACGTTGACGCCGTGCTGATGCGCAGCGACCCGCCCTTCGACAGCGAGTACTTCTACGCCACCCACCTGCTGGGCCAGGCCGAGCGGGAAGGCGCGCGGGTGCTGAACTCGCCCCGCGCCCTGCGCGATCACCCGGAAAAGCTGGCGATCCTCGAATTCCCGCAGCACATCGGCCCGACGCTCGTCACGCGCGACGCCGACGACATCCGCCGCTTTCACGCCGAGCACCGAGACATCATCCTCAAGCCACTGGACGGCATGGGCGGCATGGGCATCTTCCGCGTGGGCCCGGACGGCTTGAACCTGGGCAGCATCATCGAAACCCTGAACCGCGACGGCGCGCAGACGGTGATGGTGCAGCGCTACCTGCCGGAGATCGTGCAGGGCGACAAGCGCATCCTGATCATCAACGGTCAGCCCATCCCCTACGCGCTGGCGCGCATCCCGCAGGGCAGCGAAATCCGCGGCAACATGGCCGTGGGCGGCAAGGGCGTGGCCCAGCCGCTGAGCGACCCCGACCGCGCGATCGCCGAGCAGATCGGCCCGGTGCTGGCCGCGCGCGGGCTGCTGCTGGTGGGGCTGGACGTGATCGGGCACAGCGTCACCGAAATCAACGTCACCAGCCCGACCGGCTTCCAGGAGATCGCGCAGCAGACGGGCTTCGACGTGCCCAAAGTCTTCGTCGACGCGTTGGAGTCGGTGCTGGCAGGCTGACGCATCGCGCGGCGCGCGGCGCGGCGGCACTGGCCGCTGCACGGTGGTCGGGCCTGGCGCGGATAATCCGCCGCTTCGGGCGCGCCGCGCCTCCTCCGCAGACCCCACCGATGGCCGTCCTTTCGTTATCCAACGCCCACTTGGCCTATGGCCACGTGGCCCTGCTCGACCAGGCCGCTTTCTCGCTGGAATCGGGCGAACGGCTGGGCCTGATCGGCCGCAATGGCGCCGGCAAGTCGTCGATGCTGAAGGTGCTGGCCGGGCTGGAAAAGCTGGACGACGGGCTGCTGCAGATGACCCAAGGGCTGCGCATCTGCTACGTGCCACAAGAGCCGAGCTTCAACGCCGACGCCAGCGTCTTCGACATCGTCAGCGAAGGCGTTGCGGAAGCGCGCTCGCTGCGCCAGCAGTACGAGGAACACGCCGACGGCGTCGACCTGGACGCGCTGCAGACCCGCATCGAAGCCCTGGACGCCTGGACCTGGGAGCAACGGGTGGACACCACGCTGCAGCAGCTGCACCTGGACGGCGACCGCCGTGTTGGCGACCTCAGCGGCGGCATGAAAAAGCGCGTTGCGCTGGCCCAGGCCCTGGTGGCCGTGCCGGAAGTGCTGTTGCTGGACGAACCGACCAACCACCTCGACCTGGACTCCATCGCCTGGCTGGAGGAGCTGCTGCGCAGCTTCAAGGGCAGCGTCATGCTGATCACCCACGACCGCGCTTTCCTCGACGGCGTGGCCACCCGCATCGTCGAACTCGACCGCGGCGTGATCCGCAGCTACCCCGGCAACTTCACCGCCTACGAACGCCTGAAGGAAGAGCAGCTGGCGTCCGAGGCCCTGGCCAGCGCCCGCGCCGACAAGCTGCTGGCGCAGGAAGAGGTGTGGATCCGCAAGGGCGTCGAAGCCCGCCGCACGCGCAGCGTGGCCCGCATCGAGCGGCTGCAGGTGCTGCGCGCCCAGCGCCAGGCGCGGCGGGACTCGTTGGGCCAGGTGCGGCTGGAAGTGGACTCAGGCGCGCCCAGCGGCAAGATCGTGGCCGAGCTGAAGGAGGTGTCGATGCACTTCGGCGACGGTGCGGCGCGAAAGACCATCGTCACCGACTTCAGCGCCACCATCCTGCGCGGTGACAAGGTGGGCCTGATCGGCCCGAATGGCGCGGGCAAGACGACGCTGCTGAAGATGATCCTGGGCGAGTTGCAGCCCAGCAGCGGCAAGGTGCGTCAGGGCACCAAGCTCGAGGTGGCCTATTTCGATCAGATGCGCAGCACGCTGAACCTGGAGGCCACGCTGGCCGACACGATCAGCCCGGGCAGCGAGTGGGTGGAGTTCGCCGGGCAGCGCAAGCACGTGATGAGCTACCTGAACGATTTCCTGTTCTCGCCGGAGCGCGCCAATTCACCGGTGCGCACCCTCAGCGGCGGGGAGCGTAACCGGCTGCTGCTGGCCCGGCTGTTTGCCTTGCCGGCCAATGTGCTGGTGCTGGACGAACCGACCAACGACCTGGACATTGACACCCTGGAGCTGCTGGAGGAGTTGCTGCAGGGTTACAAGGGCACGGTGTTCCTGGTCAGCCACGACCGACGCTTTCTCGACAACGTGGTCACGAGCACGATCGCCTGGGAGGGCGACGCGGCGTTCGGCGGTCGCCCCGGCTTGTGGCGCGAATACGAAGGCGGCTACGAGGACTGGGCCGTGCAACGCCAGCGTGCCGTGAGCCTGCGCGAGCAGGCGGCCCGCAACGAGCGCAGCAAGGACAAGGAGTCGGCGAAGGCGCCTGGGGGTTCGGCCGTTGGGGGAGCCGCTGGGTCAGCGATCCCGGCAACCGCTGCGGCGCCGGCGGCCAAAAAGGCCAAGCTCAGCTACAAGGACCAGCGCGAACTGGATGAGCTGCCCGCGCGCATCGAATCGTTGGAGGCCGAGCAGAAGCAACTGGCCGCGGTGTTGGGTGACGCTGCGCTGTACGCAAGTGACCCTGCCCGCGTGGCCCAGGCCCAAGCCCGTTACAGCGCCATTGACGACCTGTTGCTCAGCGCGATGACGCGCTGGGAGGACCTCAGCGCACGCGCTTGAGGTCGGCGCCCGTCAGTGCGTGCGACGGCGCGGCGCCGGCGCACCGGTGCCGCCAGGCTGACGCTCGATGTGGCGGAACGTGATGCGGCCTTTGCTCAGGTCGTAGGGCGACATTTCCAGCGACACGGCGTCGCCCGCGAGGATGCGGATGTGGTGCTTCTTCATCCGGCCCGAGGTGTACGCGACCAGCACGTGGCCATTCTCCAGCGTCACGCGAAAACGGGAATCGGGCAGCACCTCGGTGACGGTGCCTTGCATTTCAATCAGTTCTTCCTTGGCCAAACGGGGCTCCTGGAACGGGTGTCAAACCCCACCGGCGGGGCACGCTTGCCGAGGCCGGGGGACAAATGGGCGCTGCAGCGCCTGTGGCCGGGGTCCGCCAGGCCAGCGGCCGACGCCTGCGTCGGGGGCCGCGGGCCAATGGCGAAGGGCTGTTGGCGGGCGGCTCGCCCCGGCGGGGCGCGGTGGATCGGACGCCGGCGGCCTGCAGACCGGGCTCAGCTGTCCGTTCGCGAAGAACCCGGCAGTGTAACCGCGTCGGCCTCGTTTGCGTGTGACGCCAGCGCGACGGTCTGTCGGCGTGCGGTCTGATGTCACGCCTCGGCGGTCGCCATGCCCCGGCGGTAACGCAGCAGGCGGCCTCGGTAGGTGGGTCGACCGGGCGTGGCGGCGGTGGCAAGCGCGCGTTCGCACCAGACGAAGCCGTGGCCGGCCATGGCGCGGTGGAAGGCGGTGCGGTTGCCGCGGTTGGGGTCGACGATCCAGACCTCGGCCTGCGGCAGGGCGTGGGCGTCGATGAAGCGCGCCAAGGCGCCGCGCTCGTCGCGCTCGTACAGCAGGTCGCTGCCGATCAGCAGGCCGAAGCCGCCTTGCAGCTCGGGCTCGCCCAGCGGCGCGGTGGTCAGATGGTCCCGACTCGACTCGCCCCATTGCCCGTGGCAGTAGGGCAGGGGCGGCAGCTTGTTCAGGCGAAGGTTCTCGCGCAGGAAGCGCCCGGCCAGCGGGTGGCAGTCGCTGGCGGTGACGTCGGCGCCCCGCCGGTGGGCGACCAGGCTGGCCAGCGCCAGGCCGCACCCCAGCTCCAGGATGCGCTCGCCCGCGGTCACCGGGTGGGCCGCCAACGCGGCCGCCAGCTCGTGCCCGGACGGCCACGGGAGGCCAAAAAGCGGCCACGTGGCCGAGGAAATGCCCCGCCGCTGGGCCTCGCCGGGCGGGTCGTCGGCGTACTGCTGGCGGTCGCGCAGCGAGCGGATCAGCAGGTCGGCCGCGCCGCGAACGGCAATGTGCTGGTGGTGCGTCTGGTAGCCGTTCATGGGGGAGTGTGGCCGATGCGCGGCGTTGGGCGCGCGCGGGCCGACCTTCAACGCACCATCAACGGCTGGCGAGCGGCCGCGAGCGCTTGCCAAAAGCGCGGGTCCTGGGTGCTTGCAAAGTTGATGCGCATCAGCGTGGTCGCGCGCGGCGTGGCGTGGAACAGGGTGCCCGGCGCGAGCAGCCAGCCGTCGTCCAGCAGCACCTGCGCCAGCCGCTCGGTGTCGGCGCCCGTGTCCACCCAGCCGAACAGGCCGTTGGGCGGCGCGGCGAAGGCGCAACCATGGGCCTGCGCCAGGGCCACGCTGCGGGCCCGGGCGGCGTCCAGCTTCTGCCGCACCCGTTCGGCGTGCCGGTGCAACCAGCCCTGCTCCAGGCAGTGCGCCAGCGCCTGTTCGTTGACGCCGGGTGTGGTCAGCGTGCTGAGCAGTTTGCTGTCGGTGAAGCGCTCGACGAGTGCGCTGGGCGCGGCGATGTAGCCCACGCGCCAGTTGGGCGCCAGGATTTTCGAGAAGCCGCCGACGTAGACCGTGCGTTCCAACCCGTCCAGCGCCGACACCCGGGGCGGGTTGCCGTGCGCAAGGTGCGCGTAGCTGTCGTCCTCCAGCACCATGAAGTCGTGCCGCTGCGCCAGTTGCAGCAGGCGGTGCGCCGACTGCAGCGACAAGGACGCGCCGGTCGGGTTGTGCAACACCGGCACGGTCACGTAGAGGCGCGGGCGCTGGGCGGCCGGTTGGGCGTCGATCAGGCGCTCCATGACGGCGAGGTCGGGTCCGTCGTCGCGGCGTGGCACCGGCAGCGCGCGCAGGCCCAGCGCCGCCAGCCGGGCGTACTCGACCGACCAGCCGGGCTCGTCGACCAGCACCGTGTCGCCTGCCCGCACCAGCGTGCGGGTCACGATGTCCAGCGCGTGCGTGGCCCCGATCGAGGTGATCAGCTGCTGCGGCGGCGCGTTCACGCCGCGTTCGGCCAGCAGGTTGGACAACGCGCGGCGCAAGCGCAGGTCACCGGCCGGTTCGCCGTATTGCAGCGCGAGGCTGGCCAGTGGCTGGTGGCTGGCGACCCGCTTGAGCGCCTGCGTCAGCATCGCCAGGTCCAGCCATTCCACCGGCAAGGTGCCCAAGCCGGGCATCGGCTTGCCGCCCGGGCCCTGGAACATGCCGCGCATCAGCGTGGTCGCGCTGATCGGCAGGGTCAGGCGGGGGCTGTCTCGGGTGTCCCCTGCCGCTGCTGGCCCGCCGGCGGGCCACGCCGGGGCGCGTGATGGCTCGCGCACAAAAAAGCCGCGCTGCCGCCGCGCTTCGACCAGACCCTGCGCCAACAGTTGGTCGTAGGCGGCCACCACCGTGCTGGCGCTGACGCGGTGGCGCTGCGCGCAGTCGCGGATCGACGGCAGGCGGCTGCCCGGCGTCAGCAGGCGCTGCCGGATCTGGTCGGCAAAGCGGTCCGCCAGCTGGTCGGTCAGGGTGACGTGGGCGCCACGGGACAGGTCCGAGCGGTCGCGGACAGGGGACGGGTGGTCTGGTGTCATGGCGGGTGGAAGGCCGTGGTGGTCGCTTTGACTGTGCCGACAAAGTGAGCAGTACAGTTCTTGTCTTGTACTCAGAAAGTGTACTGATTCTGTATTGATGATCAGCCTAGACTGAGCGCATGTCCAGCCCTGCTGTTTCTCCCACACCCGTCCCGCAGGACCGCCTCGCCGCCGGCGCACCCACGCCGGCACAGGTTCAGCGGGCGCTGCTGCTGGGCCTGGTGGGCGTGCTGATCTTTGCGATGACTTTGCCGATGACGCGGCTCGCCGTGGGCCCGGCCGACGCGCCCCAGTTGTCTCCGGCTTTCGTGGCCGCCGGGCGGGCGGCGCTGGCGGGCGGCCTGAGCCTGGCGTACCTGATGGTCGTGCGGGCAGCGCCCTTGGCGCGCGCCCATTGGCCGGCGTTGGCGGTGTCGGCCCTGGGCACGGTGCTGGGCTTTCCGCTCTTCCTCGGCTGGGCGCTGCGCGAGGTGGATGCGATGCACGCCGCCGTGGTCACGGGCGTGCTGCCGCTCGCCACCGCGGTGGTGGCCGCCATCCACCTGAGGCAGCGGCCGAGCGCCGGATTCTGGGCCTGCGCCGTGCTCGGGTGCGTCATCGTGCTGGCCTTCGCCCTGGCCCAAGGCAGCGGGCGCCTGTCGGTGGCCGACGGCTGGCTGCTGCTGGCGGTGGTGGCCGGGGCCATCGGCTACGTGGCGGGCGCGAAGGTGTCGGCCACGGTTCCGGCCGAGCAGGTCATCTGCTGGGTGCTGGTGGCCAGCCTGCCCCTGACGGCGCCTGTCATGTGGGCCACTTGGCCGTCGACCGCCGTGCGCGTCGATGCCTGGGTCGGCTTCGCCTATGTCACGGTGGGATCGATGTGGCTGGGGTTCTTCGCCTGGTACCGGGCGCTGGCGCTGGGCGGCACGGTGCGGGTCAGCCAGGTGCAGTTGCTGCAGCCCTTCGCGGCCCTGATGTTCGCGGTGCCCGTGCTCGGCGAGCGGCTGGACGCGTGGACCGTGGCGAGCGCGCTGGCCGTCTTGGCCACGGTGGTCGCCGGCCGCCGCATGCCGGTTCACCGCGCCCCGGCCTGAGCGCCGTCGCCCGCCCGACCCGATCCCTTCCCGATCACCCCTTGCCACGGAGCCCCCTGATGAACCCGTCCGATGCGTCCCCATTCCGGCTGTCCCGCCGCGCCTCGTTGATGAACCCGTCGGCGATCCGCGAGATCCTCAAGGTCACCGAGCGCCCCGGTATCCTGTCGCTGGCCGGTGGCTTGCCGGCGCCCGAAGGCTTCCCGCTGGACGCGGTGCGCGAGGCGACCGCTCGGGTGCTGCGCGACACCCCGACCGAGGCGCTGCAATACGCCGCCAGCGAAGGCCATGGTCCGCTGCGCGATTGGGTGGCGGCCGATCTGGCGCGCCAAGGCCTGTCGGTGTCGGCCGACCAGGTGCTGATCACCAGTGGATCGCAGCAGGGCCTGGACCTCGTGGGCAAGGTGCTGATCGACGCTGGCAGCCGGGTGGCGGTCGAGTCGCCCACCTACCTGGGCGCGCTGCAAGCCTTTGCCCCTTGCGAGCCGTCGTTCGTCCCCATCGACGGTGACGCAGACGGGCCCTTGCCAGCCGGTGTCGCGGCGGTGTCCGATGCGCGCTTCCTGTACCTGGTCCCGAACTTCCAGAACCCCGGCGGGCGCTGCCTGAGCGAGGCCCGGCGCACCGCGCTGGCGAACGCCGCGGCGGCGCAGGGCCTGCCGCTTGTCGAAGACAACCCTTACGGCGAGCTGTGGTACGACGCCCCGCCCCCCGCGCCCATCGCGGCCCGCTGGCCGCAGGGCACCGTGTACCTTGGGTCCTTCTCCAAGGTGCTCGCGCCCGGTCTGCGGCTGGGCTACGTGGTGGCGCCGCGCGCCTTGATGCCCAAGCTGCTGCAGGCCAAGCAGGCCGCCGACCTGCACACGCCCGGCTTCAACCAGCGCATCGTCCACGAAGTGGTGCGCGACGGCTTTCTGGACCGCCATCTGTCCGCACTGCGCGCTTGCTACCGCGAGCGCCGCGACGCCATGCAGCAAGCGCTGACGGCGCACCTCCCGCCGGCCTGCCGCTGGCAGGTGCCGGGCGGCGGCATGTTCTTCTGGGTCGCGCTGCCGGTGGGCTGCGATGCGGCGGCCTTGCTGCCGCGGGCGGTTGAGCGCGGCATGGCCTTCGTGCCGGGTGAGCCCTTCTTCGCCGGCGAACCGCAGCGCCACACGCTGCGCCTGAGCTTCGTCACCGTGACCCCGGCGCAGATCGACCACGCCGTGGGCATCCTCGGCACGTTGGTGCGCGAGGCCATCGACCGCGCCCCGACCCCGTCGAGCGGTGGCGCCTCGATGCCTGCGAGCCTCAAGGTGGCCGCATGAGCCGCCCCGTGCCGCGCCAACGCCGCTTCCAGCAGGTCGACGTCTTCACCGACCAGCCACTGTTGGGCAACCCGCTGGCCGTCGTGGTGGACGGCGAGGGCCTGGACGACGAGCGCATGGCCGCGTTCGCCCGCTGGACCCAGCTCAGCGAAACCACGTTCCTGCTCCCGCCCACCCAGCCGGGCGCCGACTACCGCGTGCGCATCTTCACGCCCGGTGGCGAGCTGCCGTTCGCGGGTCACCCCACGCTGGGCAGCTGCCAGGTGTGGTTGGACCACGGCGGCGTGCCCGCGGGCGACGAAGTGATTCAAGAGTGCGAGGTCGGGTTGGTGCGCATCCGCCGAGACGGCGGTCGGCTGGCCTTCGCGGCGCCGCCGTTGCGCCGCAGCGGGCCGGTGGACCCCGCGCTCCTGCGCCAGATCGCCCAGGGCCTGGCGGTGCCGCCGTCTGCCATCACGGCGTCGAACTGGGTCGACAACGGGCCCGGCTGGGTCGCGGTGCTGATCGACAGCCGCGAACGCCTGCTCGCCATCACGCCCGATCACGCGGTGCTGGCGGGCCTGAAGCTGGGTGTGGTGGCGCCTTGGCCCGGTGGCGAGGCGCAGTTCGAGCTGCGCGCCTTCATCGCCGCCAGCCCGGGCTATGAAGACCCGGTCACTGGCAGCCTCAACGCCAGCGTGGCCCAGTGGCTGATGGGCGCCGGCCTGGCGCCCGATCACTACCTGGCCAGCCAGGGCACGGCGCTGCGCCGCCGCGGCCGCGTTCACCTGCGGGCCGAGGACGGCCAGGTGTGGGTCGGTGGCGATGTCTGCGCGTGCGTGCGCGGCGAGGTTCTGCTCTGAGGGCGAGGGTGACCGCGCTGTCGCCCGGCGGCCGTCGTGCACGCGCGGCAGAATCGGTGCATGCCATCGACCGACGCGCCCGTCACCACCGTTGACCACCTGGTCGTCGCCTGTGCCGACCTGACCCAGGGCGCGGCCTGGTGTCAGGCCCTGTTCGGCGTGGCGCCCGAGCCGGGTGGCGCCCACCCGTTGATGGGCACGCACAACCGCCTGCTGCACATCGGCTCGCCCACGTTTCCCCAGGCCTACCTTGAGCTGATCGCCATCGATCCCGCGGCCGGCCCGCCGCTTGCCGGTCGCGCACGCTGGTTCGGCCTGGACGACCCCGCCTTGCAGCGCGCCCTGGTTCGCTCGCCGCGCCTCGTGCACTGGGTCGCAGCCACCCCGTCGATCCAGGCGGCCCACGCCGCGCTGCGCGCCCTGGGCGAAGACCCGGGAGACCCGGTGTCCGCCTCGCGCGAGACGCCGCATGGTCGGTTGGCGTGGCAGATCACGCTGCGCCACGATGGCCGCCCCCAGCACGGCGGCGCCTTGCCCGCGTTGATCGAATGGCAAGGCGTTCACCCTGCTGCGCGGCTGCCCGAGCGCGGGGTGCGCCTCTGCTCGGTGGGCCTGCGCTCGCCGCAGCCCGAGGCCTTGTCGCGCGCTGCCGAGGCGGTCGGGCTCACGGCCGCCGTGACCCGCGCTGAAGGAGCCGCCGATGGCCGGCCTGGCATGGCGCTGACCGTGCGCCTTCGCGGCCTGCGCGGCGATGTGACACTGTCCGGTGGCGCCGACGGGTCGGTGCCCGGCGGCTGACCATGGCCTGGGGCTGCATGAACCCACCACCAGGCGTGCGGCCATGAGCACGCCGCCGCGCCTGGTCGATCCCGGCCGCCGCCATGTGCTGCGGGCCGCGGCCGCGTCGGGCGTGGTCGGCGTCACCGGCTCGCTCGTGGGCTGCGGCGTGGAGACCACCATCGCAGACGGCCCGCTGGCACCGCGCTTCGAGCCCTTGGCGACCCAGCCCCGGTTGGCGCTGGTCCTGGCGGCCGGGGGGCCGCGCGGCTTCGCCCACGTCGGCGTCATCAAGGCCCTGGAGGAGATGGGCGTCCGGCCCGACTTGATCGTGGGCGCGTCGGTTGGGTCCTTGATCGGCAGCGCTTTGGCGGCCGGCCTGGACAGCCAGCGCATCGAGGCCATGGCCTTTGATTTCGACTTCTACCGCCTCGCCCGCTGGTCGCCGCGCCAGGGCATCCAGTTGGAGGGCCGGCGCATCGCCAGCCTGATCGACGACACCTTGGGCGTCAGCCGGTTCGAGCAGCTTCGCGTGCCCTTGGCCGTGGTGTGCACCGACGCGCAACGCGCCGAGCCCGTGGCTTTCAACCGTGGCGGCATCGGAGTGGCCGTGCAGGCCTCGTGCGCGATCCCGGGCATGTTCGCGCCCGTGCGCGTGCGCGGCCGCGACCTGGTGGACGGCGACGTGGCCAGCCCCCTTCCGGTGCGGGTGGCCCGCCAGCTCGGGGCCGTGCGGGTGATCGCGGTCGACGTGGCCGTTCACGCGGACCGCCCGCGTCCGCCTGGTGCCGAGCGCTACGAGGAGAGCGACCGCCTCAAGCGGGCCCAGATCGACGCCGAGGCGCGCCTGGCAGACCTCGTCATTCACCCCTATTTCGGTTACTGGGTCAGCTTGACGCGTGAATTCCGCGAACGGGCCGCACGCGCCGCTTACGAGCAGACCTGGGCTCAGGCCGCGGCGGTGCAAGCCTTGACGGCCCGCGAGCCGCCACCGCCCGGTTGATGGCCACGCCCCGCGTGCCCATGGGCGCGCGGCGGTTCAGCGAGGCGGTTCAGTGCGCGTTGCCACGCGCCTTCGCAGCCCAGGCCGCGTTGCCCTAGCGACGACCAACCGCCAGCGTGGAGCTCAGCACCGCCCCATCCTGACCCGGCGACCGCAGCCGCCGCACGATCACCCAGGCCGCACCCAACAGCAAGCCGACCAGGGTGCCGCCCGCCACGAGGATCATGCGTGGTGGAAACGACCGGTAGTCCGGCGGCACGGCCTTGTCGATCTGCTGCAGCACCTGGCCTTCCTTGGCCTCGTCCAGCTTGGCGAGCTCGTACTGGCGCAGGATGTTTTCCAGCAAGGTCTCCTGGAGCTTCAACTCGCGGCGGGCCCGGATGTAGGCGATGCCGGCCTCCGGCAGGCGATTGACCGCCATGTCCAGGGCGCTGGCCTCTGCGCCATTGGCACCGCCACCGTTGCCACCGCCATTGGCCGGGCGCTTGCTCGACTCCAGCCGGGTCAGCTCGCTGCGCAGCGCGGCCAGTTCGGAGTTCAGCCGGATGACCTCCGGGTTCTGCTCGGTGGCGCCGGTCTTCAGCACCTTCAGCTGCACCTCGCGTTCGGCGATGACCGCGCGCAGCTGGGCGGCGCCGCCGATCAAGGCCTCTGCCTGCTTGTCCAGCACGATCACGCCCGACTTTTCCTGAACCACCCGCAGGTCCTGTTCGGCCTTGACGAGGTTGTCCTTCGTCTTTTGAAGCTGGCCTTCGAAGAACACCCGCCGCTGCTGCGCTTCCGTGACGGCCAGCCGGTCGAGCACCTTCGACACCTCACCCACGTGCGCGTTGGCGAGGTCGGCGGCAAAAGCCGGGTCCTTGTCCTCGACCATCAGCGTGATCACGCTGGTCTTCTTGTCGCTGCCGACGTTGATGTACACGGGTGCCACCTTGCGCAATTGCTCGAAGCTCTTGACGCTGTAACGCTCCTGCAGCTTGAAGCGGGCGTCGAGCGCCCTCAACACGCTGTCGCTGCGCAGCAGGCTGACGTACAGCTCGTCCGGCGTCTTGGCGCCCAGGCCCCCGGGCAGCACCCCAAGCGCGCCCAAGGCGCCCAGCGCTGCGGCGGAGCCGCTTTGCTGCTGGCTGCCGGGCGGCAGCAGCGTGGTTCGGGCGGTGAAGCTCTCGGGCAGCAGCAGCGCCGCGGCCATCGCGGCGGCGAAGCACACGGCCGCGAAAGCCGTCACCACCCATTTGCCGTCCACAAGCCAGGAGAGCATCTCGCCGACGGTCAGCAGGTCCCCATCGTCCCACGCCTGATCGTCGACGTCCGCTGAAATCGCCTTGGTGTTCTGAGTCATGAAATCGCTGCGGCGGGGTCCGTCAATTGCGCAAGGTCTGGATGGCCGCGGCCCCCAGCCCGAACTGCGAGAAGATCTGCGACCAGTCCTTGAGGTTGCGCACCAGGGCCTTGCCCCAGGTTTCGAAGTCCAGCTGGTTCGGCACCACCACGGCGTCGCCCGGGTACAGCGGCTGTTTGGCCAGGCCGCCATAGCCAAACAGCCCCTTGGCGTCGTTGGAATGGCTCACCGTGCCGTCGGCGCGCAGGATGAACATCGCCGAGGGCTCTGCGGCTTCGTCCAAACCGGCAAGCTTGATGTAGTCGCCGGCGGTTCGGCCGGGCTTCCACAAGAAGGCGTTGCTGTTCACGACGGCGCCCGCGACGGTGACGAAGCCCGGCCTCGCCGGCACGTTGATGCGGTCGGCGTGGTCGAGCGGCAGGTCGGGCAGGGCATCGAGGTTGGTGGCGTCGGGCGTCAGCTCCAGCGCGATGCGGCCGGTTGGCTCGACCTGACGCAGCCGCGCGAGCTGCGCCTGCGTGGCCGCGGCACTGACATTGGCGGCGGTCGGGTCCTCACGGCGGTTGGCCGCGTCGCGGGCGGCTTGCGTGGCCGACAGCGCCTGCAAGCGGGTGATCGCCTGGGCGAGGTTCTCGCGCTGCCGCGCCTTGGTCTCCTCGCGGGTGAACTCCAGGCCGTACACGTAAGCCTGCGGGGTCAGGCCGCCGGCGCGCGCCAACAGCTGTCGCAGGGTTTCGCCCGGCTGCAGCTGGTAGACCCCCGGCGCTGACACCTCGCCCTCGACCGACACCAATCGGGTCTGGCGCGCGGTCGGCACGCGAACGTCCTTCTGGCTGTACACCGTGACCACGTCACCTGGCAGCAGTTCGATGTTGCTTGCGGGATCGCCCTGGAGCACGGCCTTGCCCAGGTTGAAGGCGATCACCCGCGTGGAGAGGTCGGCCTCGTTGAGCCGCTCGACCACCGCGTAGTCCCAGTTCAGTTCGTCGAACAGCGCCGCCGGCGCCCGCTTGGCGCGTTCGGTGACCAGCTGGTCGGCGTTGCGCTCTGCGATGGTCCTGGCGCCTGCGCCGCGCCGGACCGTCCGTCGGTTGGGCTCGTCGGTGGTGCCGCCTGCCCCGCTGCGAGCGCCATTGACCAGGCGCCCGTCGCGGTCGTACAGCGGCTCCTCCAGCTCGCCCTCGTCTTCAATCACCTGCACCAGCAGGTTCTTGCGCCGGTAGAAGTCGGGCGAGATCAAGGCCTCCCGGTCCGGAATCAGGTCGCGAACCCGCATGCCCGGCGTGTAGGGATAGCGCAGCGGCTGGGCCACATGGCCCTTCAGCGTGACCGCATTTGAAAACTCCGGCGAGATGGCCAGCATCGTCAGCACGTCGCCGTCGCGCAGGGGTTTGCGCAAGCCCGTGTCATCGAGTTTGAAGGCCTCGACGAACCGCGCGGCGCGCGGCCGGGACGGGTCGATGCGCTCCAGCTGGGCCCGGTTCGGGTTGGCAAGCACCAGGGCACCGCCGGCGTAGCGCAACACATCGCGCACAGGCTCCTCGGTCGAGCGCAGCTCGAAGATGGCCGGGGTGTCGGTGGCACCGGTCAGTGCCACGCGCGGCCCGGCACTGTGGAACACCACCACGTCACCGGCCTGCAGCTGCAGGTCCTTGGACTTGTCGCCGCTGACCAAAAACTCGTAGACGTCCAACTCGGCAATGACCTTGTTGTCGCGGCGCAGGCTGAGCTTGCGCATGGAGCCGTTGGTCGCGGGGCCACCGGCCGCGATCACCGCCGACAGCAGCGTCGACTGGCTGGGCAGGTTGAAGACGCCGGGGCGCTGAGCCGGACCGACCACGAAAACCTTGACGGCGCGCAACTGACCGAGTGACACGCTCAAGCTGAAGTTGGTGTACAGGCGGCTGATCTGCGCACGCAGGTGGGCCTCCAGGTTCGAAGCCTTGATGCCCGCCACGGTGAAGCTGCCCACCTTGGGCAGCGTCAGTTGTCCGTTGCGGTCCACCTTGCTGCGGTAGTCGACGTCGATCGAGCCCCAGGCGCGCAGGATCACCTCGTCGCCCGGACCGACGATGTAGTCGGCGGACACCGGAATGCTGTCGGCCGAGGCGCGCACGCTGTTGCCGGCTTCCTCGAAAAAACGGCTGCCGAACGGTTGAAGCAGCCGCCCGGTCGCCAGCTCGACGAATTTCTGGAACTCGCTGGGGGCGGGCGGCGTGGGCGGCCTCATGCGGCGGTCACGGTCCTCATCAAGGCCGTCGACGCGGTCGTCGCCGCGCGCCTCCCCTTGGCGAGCGCGCAGCGCGCGCCGTTCGGCGTCGGTCAGTGGCTGGCCCTGGGCTGCGCCACCCTGCGGGTCGCGCGCGCCCGGCGAGGTGGCGCCGTTCGCGTTGCCGTTGCGCTGACCGTTCGCGCCTTGCGGGTAGGCCGGTGCGTTGAACGTGCCGCCGCCGGACAGAATCTGCGCGGCCGATGGCAACGAGAACGAAGCAGCAAGCAACAGGGTCGCAACGAGTCGGGTGGCGTGCATGGGGGCAAGGGTCATCGGCATGCCAATGGCAGGTGGGACCGGGTGGCGCCGCAGCCGATCTGGCCACTGGGCCTGGCGCACGACCGCCGCGGGAATGAGGCAATCCGAGGCGACCAGCGACCGGGCGGGCAAAGCCAGGCGTCCGCGGGACGAAAGCGGCGCGATGGTACCGGATGCGGCCAATGGCCTGGCCGGTCAGGCGGCAGCAGGTCATGCCGACCCGCCGCCGTGGTGGCGATCACTCCTTGCGGTAGGCGTCGTGGCACGCCTTGCAGGTCTTGGCCGTCTCGCCGAAGGCGGCCTTCAGTGTGTCGAGGTTGCCCGACTTGGCCGCGGCCGCCAGCTTCACGGATTCCTCCTGCATCTTGGTCGCGCCCGCCTTGAACTTGTCTTGCTCGGTCCAGATTTCGGGCTTGGCGCGGGTGTCGCCCTTGTCGGTGCCAGGCCCGAAACCAGCGAACGGCAGCTTGGCGATGTCGGCCACGATGTCAGCATTTTCACTGGCGACCTTCGCGTCAAAGGGCACGCGGTTGTTCGCCATCGCACCGATCCGGCCAAAGTGGGCGCCCAGCACGGTGAACGCGGCTTTGCGGTACTTGATGGCGTCCTCGGGCTTTTGGAACTGGGCGGCAGCGGGCAGGGCCACGAGGGTGGACAGCAGCACGGGAAGGGCAAGTAGGCGACGGCTCATGGGCAATTCCTGTCAGAGGGGTCTTGGCGCCCGGGGACCTTCCCCCGACACCGCAGGTGGCGGGCGGCGCAGCCGTGGGCTGGTCACACGCCATTTCAGTGTACGCACACGGCGCCCTGGCGTGTCGGTTGCGTTTGCTGCATGGCACCGTGGGTGTTGCTGCCGCGCCATGGCGGCGCCATCGACGCGGTCCGATGCGGGTCGATCTGGGCTGGTCGAAGCGCCTGCTCAGGGCTATCGTCCGGCATCATGCTCGCCTTCATCAAGTTGAAACGGGGTGTTTGATGGCTGAAGTCCGACAGGCCGTGCGCATCTGGGACCTGCCCACCCGACTCTTCCACTGGACGCTGGCGGCGGGTGTCGTTGGGTCGGTGGTGTCGGCCAAGGTGGGCGGCAACGCCATGGAGTGGCATTTTCGGTTCGGCTATGCCGTCTTCGCGCTGCTGATCTTCCGCCTGGTCTGGGGCATCGGCGGCGGGCGCTGGTCGCGCTTTGCCAGTTTTGTTCGCGGGCCGTTGACGACCTGGCGCTACCTGCGCGGCCAACGTGGCGGCCCCGCAGGGTCCGAGGCCGGGCACAACCCCTTGGGCGCGCTGTCGGTGCTCGGCATGCTGACGGTGCTCGGCGTGCAGGTGGGCACGGGCCTCTTCGCCGACGACGAGATCGCCAGCACCGGCCCGCTGGTCAGCCTGGTCACCGGGTCCCTGAGCAGCCAGCTGACGTCCTGGCACAAGACCTTCGGCCAATGGTTGATCCTGGGGTTGGTGGCGCTGCATGTGTCGGCCATCCTCTTCTACCTGTTCAAGAAGAAGCGCAACCTGATCGGGCCGATGTGGACGGGGGACCAAGTCCTGCCGTCGGGCACGCCGGCTTCTGCCGATGGCTGGCGCCAGCGTCTGCTGGCGCTGGTGGCGCTGGTGGCCTGTGCGGCGGTGGTCGCCTGGGTGATCCAGCAAGGAGCGGTCGCGAGTGGCGTCTGAACAGCGCAGCGAGTTGCCCCGCGTCGAGCTGCTCCCGGTCGAGGGCGGTGAACCGCTGGACGAAGCGCGGCTGGTGTTCCGCGAGTACGCGGCCAGCCTTCCGGTGGACTTGTGCTTCCAGGGCTTTGAAGAAGAGCTGGCCGGTTTGCCGGGCCTGTATGCCGCGCCTGCCGGTCAGCTCCTGCTCGCCCTGGTGGATGGCGCAGTGGCTGGTTGCGGGGCCATTCGGCCGATGCCCGACTGCGATTACCCCAACGCCTGCGAAATGAAGCGCGTGTTCGTTCGCCCTGCATTCCGTGGCTTCGGCCTGGGCCGGCTGCTGGTGCAGGCGCTGATGGACGAGGCCAAGCGCGCCGGCTATTCGAGTGTGCTGCTCGACACACTTGACGACATGGAGGCCGCGCGCGGCCTCTACGCCTCGTTTGGTTTCGAAGAGATCCCGCCGTATTACTTCAACCCGATCGCCGGCGCCCACTACCTGAAGGCGGACATCGCCTGAACCCCATGACCCAACCCAGCCTGCTCCATGACCAGCCCGCCGATGGCCGTTTTGACCTGCATTCGGGGGCCTTGCGCCTGGCATTGCGGGTCGACCTCGGGGCCAGCATCGCCGGCCTGTGGCACCGCGATTTGCCGGTCCTGGACTCCGTCGAGCCGACCGACCTGACCCGCGCCACCGAGGCCGCGTGCTTCGCCCAACTGCCTTTTGCTCACCTGCTTGGGCAGCACCGTTTCCGGTTCAAGGGCCGCGAATGGAGCGTGGCAGCGCACCCGGGCGACGGTCCGCACGCCTTGAATGGCATGGCCTGGCGACGGCCCTGGCGGCTGGTGTCGCACACCGCCCAGGACGCCGTGCTGCGCCTGGTCCACGCACCCGACGCCGACTGGCCATTCGCCTTCGAGGCCTTGCAGCACATCAATTTGACCCCCAACGCGCTGGGGGTGCAGCTGGTGCTGACCAACACCGACCCGCAGGTGCAGCCCGTGGGCCTCGGCTGGAGCCTGCGGTTCCCCAAACGCAGCCGCAGCCGACTGCACATCGAGGTGGGGCAGCGTTGGGAGTCGGAGGCTTCTGGCCTGCCCACCCGGCGGGTCAGTCAGCCGGGGGTGGATGGGGATGTCGCGCACCTGGACTTTGATCACGCCTTCGAGGCCTGGACCGGTCCGGCGCGCCTGAGGGACGAGCGCCTGTCGCTGCAACTGCGGGCGTCCACGCCGCACCTGTCACTGCGCAGCCGACCCGATGAGGCCAGCTTCACGATCTCGCCGTCCAGCCAGGTGCCCAATGCGATTCACATGGCGGACCCGGTCGCGCATGGGGTTCGTTGCCTTGAGCCGGGCGACTCCACCGAGCTTTCGATGTCGCTTGACGTGGCCGTGCTGTGAGCCTGTCGGCCGATCCCGCCGTCACCTTGGCGGTGGCCACACGGTGTCTGCTCGGCGAGTCGCCGATGTGGCACCCGCGTGAGCAGTGCCTTTATTGGTGCGACATCCCGGGCCACCGCCTGTACCGGCACGACCCGGCCACACAGGACCTGGTGCACTGGAACTTCGACACCGACGTCGCCTGTTGCGCGCCGATGCTGGACGGCGGGTTGCTGCTCGCCCTGCGCGACGGCCTGTGGCGGTTTGACCCGGCAAGCGGCCAGCGGCGGCGCCTGGTTGCTGCGCCCTACGACGCCACTCAGGAACGCTTCAACGACGGCAAGTGCGACCCCCAAGGCCGCTTCTGGGTGGGGACGATCTTCGAGCCGCGCACCCCCGCGCTGGCCAAGCTGTACCGCTATGCCCGCGGCGCGCTCGATGCGCGGCTCGAAGGCATCACGGTGACGAACGGTTTGGGCTGGAGCCCCGACGCTCGCCGGCTGTACGTGAGCGACACCAAGGCGCACCGCATCGAGCAGTTCGATGTCGACCCCGTGGGCGGCGAGCTGTCGGGGCGCCGCGTGTTCGCCAGCTTTCCTGCCCGCCAGGCCGAGCAGCCGCTGTCGACCTATGGTGGGCGCCCCGACGGCGCGGCCGTGGACGCCGAAGGTTGCTACTGGGTGGCCATGTTCGAGGGCGCGCGGCTGCTGCGCTTGTCGCCGGAGGGCGAGTTGCTGCGCGAGGTGCGATTGCCGGTGCAGTGCCCCACGATGCCGTGCTTCGGGGCCGCCGATCTGCGCACCCTGTACATCACCACCGCAAGCCACCATCGCCCACCCGCGGAGCTGATTGAGCAGCCGTGGGCAGGCAGCGTGTTGAGTCTTCGCGTGGACGTCCCGGGCCTGCCTGCCAACCTGTTCGCGGCTTGAGCCTGCGGGCGTCGCGGTGCTGCGCCGCAGCCTTGGTGGCCGCCACCGTTTGGCGTCTTCGCAACGCACCTTGCTGGCGCTTCGGTGCCCCACTTTCGGGTGGCACGGGTTTCCACGTATAATCCCGAGGCTTTGCTGAACATGCTGTAACAACAGCGTAACCAAGGGCATGAACCACGTGCGGTCAGGCACCCCTCACCGCGATGCAGGACCAATCAGCTCTGGCGAACGACCCGATCGGCCGGTTCGCAATCAACCGTTCAATGATGCGGCCGACGAGGTTCCTTTCAAGACCCTGACGGCCGACGAGGCGCGCAAGGTTCGTGAAAAGCTCACGATCGTGTCGCCATGGCGGGTGGTGTTGGTGCAGTTTGCGGCGGGCTTGGTGTGTGCGGCGTTGGCCTGGGTGCTGACGAGGCAGGCGTCGATGGTGTGGTCGGCGTTGTATGGGGCGGCCGCAACGGTGCTTCCCAGTGCCTTGCTGGCGCGGGGAATGACGCGGGGGTCTGCGGGGGCGGTGTCTGCTGCTGCGGGATTCCTGTTTTGGGAAATGCTCAAGATTGGTGTGGCGATCGCGATGTTGCTGATCGCTGCAAAGGTGGTGCCTCAGCTGAGTTGGCCGGCCTTGCTGCTGACCATGCTGGTGTGCATCAAGGTGAATTGGTTCGCGCTCTTGTGGCGCGGGCGTTGAGGAACTTCTAGTTTTCAGGACTGAGAATGGCAACCGAAAGCCACGCCCCCACAGCAGGTGAGTACATCGTTCACCACCTGCAGCACCTGCAAAACGGCAAGCAGACCGCGGTGGTTGACTTTTCTGTCATCAACCTCGACTCAATCTTCTTTTCGACCTTGCTCGGCATCTTGGGCTGCTGGTTCCTGTGGGCTGCCGCGCGCAAAGCCACCTCGGGGGTGCCAGGGCGCTTCCAAGCCGCCGTCGAGATCCTCATTGAAATGGTCGACAGTCAAGCCAAGGGCATCATCCACAACGCCCAAAGCCGCCTGATGGTGGCTCCGCTGGCGCTGACGGTGTTCGTCTGGATCTTCGTGATGAACGCCATGGACTTGCTGCCAGTCGACCTGCTGCCGGCCATCTGGCATTCGGTCGGTCCCGCCGTTGGCATGAAGGACTACCTGCGGGTCGTGCCCACCGCCGACTTGTCGATCACCATGGCCTTGTCGCTCGGCGTGCTGTTGGTGTGCCTGTACTACAACGTCAAGATCAAGGGCGCCGGCGGCTGGATTCATGAGTTGTTTTCGGCACCGTTCGGCGACAAGTGGTTCCTGTACCCGGTCAATTTCCTGATGCAGATGATCGAGTTTGTCGCCAAGACCGTGTCGCACGGCATGCGGCTGTTCGGCAACATGTACGCTGGCGAACTGATCTTCATGTTGATCGCATTGATGGGTGGCGCCTTCGCGCTGAACGCCACGGGCATCGCGCTGTTCCTCGGCCACATCATTGCCGGGTCGGTGTGGGCGATCTTCCACATCCTGATCATCACGCTGCAGGCCTTCGTGTTCATGATGCTGACGCTCGTGTACGTTGGTCAGGCCCACGACGCCCACTGATTGCCTTGCCTGGGCGTGGGTCGCGGCCACCGCCGTGATCGCGCCTGCGCCATTCGTTTCCGTTCCTGTTATCCCGTTCCTGTTATTTACAACCCCTAGAAGGAGTCATCATGGAAGTCATTAGCTTTGTCGCCCTGGCTGCTGGTCTGATCATTGGTCTGGGTGCCATCGGCGCCTGCATCGGCATCGGCATCATGGGCAGCAAGTACCTCGAGTCGGCTGCCCGTCAGCCGGAACTGATGAACGAACTGCAGACCAAGATGTTCCTGCTGGCAGGTCTGATCGACGCGGCGTTCATCATCGGCACCGGCATCGCGCTGTGGTTCGCCACCGCCAACCCGTTCCTGGCGCAAATCGCCAACCTGCCGAAGTAAGTCGCGCGGTGTCACGCGGCCTGCGGGTCGCGCCGCCCTTTCGTTCCCTAGTTCCAGAGGCAACAACGTGAGCATCAACGCTACGCTGATCGCGCAGTTGATCGTGTTCCTGATCCTGGTCTGGTTCACGATGAAATTCGTGTGGCCGCCCATCACCAAGGCACTCGACGAGCGCGCGCAGAAGATCGCCGCCGGCTTGTCGGCCGCCGACAAGGCCAAGGCCGAGTTGAGCGCTGCCAACACCCGCATCGAGGCCCAGCTGTCCGCTGCCCGCAACGACGCCGCCCAACGCCTGGCCGATGCCGAGCGCCTCGCCCAGAGCATGGTCGAGGACGCCAAGGCCCGCGCCAGTGACGAGGCGGCCAAGATCGTGGCGGCCGCTAAGGCGGAAGCCGAGCAGGAATCGGTCAAGGCCCGCGAAGCCCTTCGCGAGCAGGTCGCTGCGCTCGCCGTCAAAGGCGCCGAGCAAATCCTGCGCCGCGAAGTCAACGCCGGTGTCCACGCCGAATTGCTCGGCCGCTTGAAGACCGAGCTCTGACCATGGCTGAACTCGCAACCATCGCGCGTCCCTACGCCGAAGCCTTCTTCAAGGTCGTCGGTGCAGGCGACCTGAAGCAAAGCGCCGAGCAACTCGAGGCCATCGCGGCCGTGGTGGCCGACCCGCAGCTGCGCCAATTGGCCGACAGCCCGAAGTCCACCGACGACCAGGTGCATGATGTCATCACGTCGGTGCTCAAGACGCCGTTGTCGGCGCCCACCAGCAACCTGCTCAAGGCGCTGATCAGCAACGGTCGGCTGGCGGCGCTGGGCGAGGTCGCTGCGCAGTTCAAGGCCTTGGCCGGCGCGAAGTCGGGGGTGTCCGAGGCGATCGTCTACAGCGCCTTCCCCATCGACGAGGGCCAGCTGTCCCACGTGCTCGGCGCGTTGGAGCAACGATTCGGCCGCAAGCTGGTCGGGCGGGTTGAGGTCGAGCCCGAGCTGATCGGCGGTGTCCGCGTGGTGGTGGGTGACGAGGTGCTCGACACATCGGTCAAGGCCCGCCTGGAACAAATGAGGTTGGCGCTGACGGCCTGAGGCCGTCACCGACCGTCCCGGCAGTCGTCCCTTCGTCACCGCGCTGCGGCCCCATCGGGGTTCGCCCCCGGTGAAGCACAGACAGGAGTTAGGCAATGCAACTGAATCCCGCTGAAATTTCCGAACTGATCAAGAGCCGCATCGAAGGCCTTGGCGCTTCGTCCGACATCCGCAACCAGGGCACCGTGGTGTCCGTGACCGACGGCATCGTGCGCGTGCATGGCCTGTCGGACGCCATGCAGGGCGAAATGCTGGAATTTCCCGCTGGCAAGGACGGTCAGCCCTCGTTCGGCCTCGCGCTGAACCTCGAGCGCGACTCGGTCGGCGCCGTGATCTTGGGCGAGTACGAGCACATCTCCGAAGGCGACACCGTGAAGTGCACGGGCCGCATCCTGGAAGTGCCCGTCGGCCCCGAGCTGATCGGCCGCGTGGTCAACGCACTGGGTCAGCCCATCGACGGCAAGGGCCCGATCAACGCCAAGATGACCGACGTGATCGAGAAGGTCGCCCCGGGCGTGATCGCACGGAAGTCGGTGGACCAGCCGGTGCAGACCGGCCTGAAGTCGATCGACTCGATGGTGCCCGTCGGCCGTGGCCAGCGCGAGCTGATCATCGGCGACCGCCAGACCGGCAAGACCGCCGTGGCCATCGACGCCATCATTAACCAGAAGGGCCAGGGCGTCACTTGCGTCTACGTGGCCATCGGACAGAAGGCCTCGTCGATCAAGAACGTCGTGCGCGCGCTGGAAGCCAACGGCGCGATGGACTACACCATCGTCGTCGCCGCGTCCGCGTCGGAATCGGCCGCCATGCAGTACGTGTCGGCCTACTCGGGCTGCACGATGGGCGAGTACTTCCGCGACCGCGGTCAGGACGCGCTGATCGTCTATGACGACCTGTCCAAGCAGGCCGTGGCCTACCGTCAGGTGTCGCTGCTGCTGCGCCGCCCGCCGGGCCGTGAAGCTTTCCCTGGCGATGTGTTCTATCTCCACAGCCGTCTGCTGGAGCGTGCCGCGCGCGTCAACGCCGAGTACGTCGAGGCCTTCACCAAGGGCGAAGTCAAGGGCAAGACTGGCTCGCTGACCGCGCTGCCGATCATTGAAACGCAGGCCGGCGACGTGTCCGCTTTCGTGCCGACCAACGTGATCTCGATCACCGACGGCCAGATCTTCCTGGAAACCAGCCTGTTCAACGCCGGCATCCGTCCCGCCATCAACGCCGGCATTTCGGTGTCGCGCGTGGGTGGTGCGGCGCAGACCAAACTGATCAAGTCGCTGTCCGGCGGCATCCGTACCGACCTCGCGCAGTACCGTGAGCTGGCCGCCTTCGCCCAGTTTGCCTCCGACCTGGACGAAGCCACCCGCAAGCAGCTGGACCGCGGTGCCCGCGTGACCGAACTGTTGAAGCAGGCCCAGTACTCGCCGTTGTCGATCAGCACCATGGCTGCCACGCTGTTCGCCGTCAACAAGGGCTTCCTGGACAACATCGACGTGAAGAAGGTCCTCGCTTTCGAGTCGGGCCTGCACCAGTTCCTCAAGTCGAGCCACGCTGCGCTGTTGACCAAGCTGGAGAACGACAAGGCGATGGACAAGGCGGCAGAAGAAGAGCTGACGAACGCCATCACGGCGTTCAAGAAGTCCTTCGCCTGATCCTGATCCACGCCAGTTCTTAAAGGAGCCCCGTCATGGCGGTCGGCAAGGAAATACGCGGCAAGATCAAATCGGTGGAGAACACCAAGAAGATCACCAAGGCCATGGAAATGGTCGCCGCCTCCAAGATGCGCAAGGCGCAGGAACGCATGCGTTCCGCGCGCCCGTACAGCGACAAGATCCGCAACATCACGGCCAACCTGTCTCAGGCCAACCCGGAGTACCGCTCGCCCTACATGCGCACCGACGGCAAGTCGGGTGCGGTGGGATTCGTGGTGGTGACCACCGACAAGGGCCTGTGTGGTGGCTTGAACACCAACATCCTGCGCGCGGTCACGACCAAGATGCGCGAGCACCAGGATGGCGGCAAGCAGATCCAGGCGGTGGCCATCGGCACCAAGGGCTTCGGCTTCTTGAACCGCATCGGCGCCAAAGTGGTGTCGCACGCCACCGGTCTGGGTGACGCGCCGCAGCTCGACAAGCTGATCGGCCCGGTGAAAGTCATGCTGGACGCTTTCGTCGAAGGCAAAGTCGACGCGGTCTACCTGTGCTACACCAAGTTCATCAACACGATGAAGCAGGAACCAGTGGTCGAGCAATTGCTGCCGCTGTCGGCGTCGGCCCTGGCACAGACCGAAGCCGAAAAGACCGCCTACGGCTGGGACTACCTTTACGAGCCCGATGCGGCCACCGTCATCGATGAGCTGCTGACCCGCTACGTCGAAGCGCTGGTCTACCAGGGCGTGGCCGAAAACATGGCGTCCGAGCAATCGGCGCGCATGGTCGCCATGAAGGCCGCCACCGACAACGCTGGCACCCTGATCGGTGAGCTGAAGCTGGTCTACAACAAGACCCGCCAGGCCGCGATCACCAAGGAACTCTCAGAGATCGTCAGCGGTGCCGCTGCGATCAGCGGTTGAGCGGCTCCGCTGCCCCGACCGCCACCGACTCGAATCAAGATAGAAGGAACGAACCATGTCGAACTCTCAAGCAGCCGCCGCTGGCAAGATCGTTCAGTGCATCGGCGCTGTCGTGGACGTCGAATTCCCGCGCGACAAGATGCCCCGCGTGTACGACGCCCTGAAGATGGAAGGCTCCGCGCTGACCCTGGAAGTGCAGCAGCAGCTCGGTGACGGCGTGGTCCGCACCATTGCGCTGGGCTCGTCCGACGGCCTGCGTCGCGGTCTGACCGTGACCAACACCGGCGCCGCCATTTCGGTGCCGGTGGGCAAGGCCACGCTGGGCCGCATCATGGACGTGCTCGGCACGCCCATCGACGAGCGCGGCCCGGTCGACCAGACGCTGACCGCTTCGATCCACCGCAAGGCCCCGGCCTACGACGAGCTGTCGCCGTCGCAGGAACTGCTGGAAACCGGCATCAAGGTGATCGACTTGATCTGCCCGTTCGCCAAGGGCGGCAAGGTGGGTCTGTTCGGCGGCGCCGGTGTGGGCAAGACCGTGAACATGATGGAGCTGATCAACAACATCGCGAAAGCCCACTCGGGTCTGTCGGTGTTTGCAGGCGTGGGTGAGCGCACCCGCGAGGGCAACGACTTCTATCACGAGATGGCCGATTCGGGCGTCGTGAACCTCGAGAACCTGGGCGAAAGCAAGGTGGCGATGGTCTACGGCCAGATGAACGAGCCGCCGGGCAACCGCCTGCGCGTGGCGCTGACCGGCCTGACCATCGCCGAGTCGTTCCGCGACGAAGGCCGTGACGTGCTGTTCTTCGTGGACAACATCTACCGCTACACCCTGGCCGGCACCGAAGTGTCCGCCCTGCTGGGCCGGATGCCTTCCGCCGTGGGCTACCAGCCGACGCTGGCCGAGGAAATGGGCCGCCTGCAAGAGCGCATCACGTCGACGAAGGTCGGCTCGATCACCTCGATCCAGGCCGTTTACGTGCCCGCGGACGACTTGACCGACCCCTCGCCCGCCACCACCTTCGCCCACTTGGACGCCACCGTGGTGTTGTCGCGCGACATCGCTTCGCTGGGCATCTACCCCGCCGTGGACCCGCTGGACTCGACCTCGCGCCAGGTGGACCCGAACGTCGTGGGCCAGGAGCACTACGAAACCACCCGTGCCGTGCAGTCCACGCTGCAGCGCTACAAGGAACTGCGCGACATCATCGCGATTCTGGGCATGGACGAACTGTCGCCCGAGGACAAGCTGGCCGTGTCTCGCGCCCGGAAGATCCAGCGCTTCCTGTCGCAGCCGTTCCACGTGGCCGAAGTGTTCACCGGCTCGCCGGGCAAGTACGTGCCGCTGAAGGAAACCATCCGCGGCTTCAAGATGATCGTGGCCGGCGAGTGCGACCACCTGCCCGAGCAGGCCTTCTACATGGTCGGCACCATCGACGAAGCCTTCGAGAAGGCCAAGAAGATGCAGTGAGGCGTGGCCTCGGCGCCGTGATGCGGCGCCGGTGAACCGCGTTCCCCGCACCCTCTTGAACACGAAAGCACACGCGCATGTCCACCATCCACGTTGATGTCGTCTCGGCCGAGGAGTCGATCTTCTCCGGCGAGGCCAAGTTTGTGGCCTTGCCCGGCGAACTGGGCGAGCTCGGCATCTACCCGCGTCACACCCCGCTGATCACGCGAATCAAGCCAGGCGCGGTGCGCATCACCCGCGCCGACAACGGCGAGGAAGAGTTCGTCTTCGTTGCCGGCGGGATCCTGGAAGTGCAGCCGAATGGCGTCACCGTGTTGGCCGACACCGCCATCCGCGGTCACGACCTGGACGAAGCCAAGGCCAGCGAAGCCAAGAAAATGGCCGAAGAAGCCATGAAGAACGCCAAGAGCGACATCGACTTCGCCAAGGCACAGGGCGAGTTTGCTGCCATGGCCGCGCAGATCGCCGCGCTGCGAAAGTTCCGCAAGAAGTGAGTGGAGCGCCGGGCGCCGTCGCCCCCTCACCCAGGCCGGCCTTGCCGGCCTTTTTCATGCGTGGCCCGCTGGCGACCGTGCGCCAGCGAACACAGTCTGGATGTGACTTTGGTCCACAATGGTTGGAACATTCGGCCCCGCGACGGGTCCCTTTGACGTCCAGGCCAGCCTCCCGGCTGGCACCGATCCACTTCACAGGACCACGCCATGAGCGACTCTCCGACCATCGACCAACTGTCCAACGACGTCCAGAAGGCCCTGCGCGGCGCCGAAGACATGCTGAACCAAGCCACTGCCGCCGGTGGTGAGAAGGGCGCGGAGCTGCGCGAACGGGCCCTTGGCCAGCTCAAGGCCCTGCGCGAAAAGCTGCAGGACGCCCAAGACACCGTGCTGACCAAAGGCAAGGCCGCGGCGCGGGCCACCGACGACTACGTGCACGATCACCCTTGGAAGGCCATCGCCGCGGCCGCCGCGGCCGGGGTGGTTGTCGGCCTGTTGTTGAACCGCCGTTGAATTCTTCGGTGGCCTTGACAGCCCGCGGGCCCAGGTCCTCACGCCGGCGGGCTGCCACGCAGCCGCCTCGACGGGGCCGGCCATGAGCACGGCAGAGGGCGTCTTCGACGCCTTGCGGCGCGCCGCTGGCACCGCCTTGGCCATGCTGCAAAGCAGGGTGGAACTTGCCACGCTCGAACTGGGTGAAGCCGGTCAGCGGCTGTTTTCGGCGGCCCTCATGGCCGTGTTCGGCGTGCTCATGCTGATCGCAGCGGTGGTGATGTTGACCGTCTGGGTGGTGATGCTGCTGTGGGATCCTTACGGGCCCACCGTGCTCGCCGCGTTCGGGGTGGTTTACCTGCTGATTGCGGCGGCGCTGCTGCTGGCGGTCCGCGCCAAGCTGCGCAAGCAGCCGCCACTGCTCGCCGCCACCATCGACGAACTGCGGCGCGACGCCGCCGCCTTGCGTCCGCCGTCCGGCGGGTCGCACGCCCCGTGAGCCGGGCCCTCCTGCCGATGACCCCCAACGACCGCAAGGAATTGCTGCTCACGCGGATCGCGATTGAGCGCGTGCAACTCGGCCACGACCTGCAGCAGATCCGTGGTGCCGCCATGCCCTCGCGCTGGCTGCCGGGTGCGCTGCGCCAATGGGCCTTCGGTGGTTGGCGGCCTGCCACCGGCGCAGGAAGCGCCTCATCGGGCACGGGCTCCGGCGGTCCGGGCTTCACGCCGACAGCGGCCAACCTGACCGCGCTGATCCTGCAGGTGATGGCGCTGGCGCGCCGTCACCGCGCCAGCTTGTCGCTGGCTGGCACGGCACTGACCTGGCTGGGCCGGCGCAAGCGCTGGGGCGGCTGGTTGCTCCTGGCGGGCCTGGGCGCGGCCGGTGCGGCGTGGTGGACTCGGGCGCGCACCTCGGGCGCGCCCGACGCGACTGGGCACCGGCCGCACGACCCGGCGCGCTGATCTGGCAGCGTCCGGGCGCCACTTGGCCCCAACGCCGCGCACCGCCCCACCGCCTGTCTCACCCCCTCTCACCCCCTCTCAACCCACCGACCTCCGGTCGCTTGCCGCGTGGACCCATTGATTGCTCAGGCGCTGCGCGCCGGTCGCGCGCCCGTCAGCCGCCGCACCGTGGGGCCGCGGGTGTTGCTCGCAGGGGGTGGCGGGGCTTTGGGCGCCGCGGTGCTGGAAGGCTTGTTGGCCGGACGCGCTTTCGTCGATGTGCAGGTGCTGGTGCGACAGGGTTTGAACACCGCCTTGCCGGGCCTCACCGCGCGGCCTTGGGAAGGGGGCCAGCCGATGGCGCTGGCCGGGGTCGACACCGCGGTGATCGTCTTTGACCGCGAGCGCCATGTGAACGGCCGCGAGCAGGCGTTCTGGCGGCCGCAGCCAGAGGGCTTGGCCGACTTGGCCACGCTGCTGCGGGCCGGTGGTGTTCGACACCTGCTGATCGTGCAGCCTCACCACGACGCGCTGCTGCCTCAGGCGTTGAAGCTCGGTCTCGCCAACCTGGACGAACACAGCGTGTCGGCCATGGGCTTCGATCACCTCGTCTTCATGCGGCCCGCGCAAGCCAGCCGGGCGCAGCGGCCCTCCCATCCGGGCGACCGCCTCGCGCGGTGGATGTTGTCGCAGCTGCAGTTGATGGTGCCGCAGCGCGATCAGCCGGTGCGCGCCAGCAAGGTGGCTGCCTTCGCGGCGCACCTGGCCGCCGGTTTGGCCGCCTCGGTGCCCGGCACGCGGGTGGTACCGGCCGACGTGGTGTGGGAGGCCGCCCAGGCGCGCGATGCCGGCCCCTTGGCCCACGACTGGCTGCATGGCGTGGCGCGCACGCCAGCGCCGGTGAACGTGGGCCGGATGTAGCGCGGCGAATCAGCCGTCCGCGTTGACCTTGGCGATCAGCTCGGCCAGCACCACCGCGGCGCGGTCATTGGCCACCTGGCAGGTGCCCGCCGCCTGGTGCCCACCGCCGCCGTAGGCCAGCATCAACTCGCCCACGTTGGTCTTGCTGCTGCGGTCGAGGATGGATTTGCCCGTGGCGAACACCGTGTTCTGCTGGTGCACGCCCCACATCACGTGGATCGAGATGTTGGTCTGCGGGAACAGCGCGTAGATCATGAAGCGGTTGGTCGCCCAGATCGTCTCTTCCTCGCGCAGGTCCAGCACCACCAGGTTGCCGTGCACGCGGCTGCAGCGCAGCAATTGCGCCTTTGCCTGGTCCGCATGGGCTCGGTAGACCTCGACGCGTTCCTTCACGTCGGGCAGGCCGAGAATGTCCTGGATGCCGTGGTCGGCGCAGTAGGAGATCAGGTCCATCATCAGCTGGTAGTTGCTGATGCGGAAATCGCGGAAGCGGCCCAGCCCGGTGCGCGCGTCCATCAGGTAGTTCAGCAAGACCCAACCGCTTGGGTTCAGCACCTCGTCGCGGCTGAACTGAGCGGCGTCGGCCTTGTCCACGGCGGCCATCATGTCCGGCGAAATGCCAGGAAAGGCCCGGGCCCCGCCGTAGTGGTCGTAGACCACGCGCGCGGCCGAGGGCGCCTTGGCGTCGATCACGTGGTTCGCGTGCTCGCCCGGGTTGCGCAGGGTCTCCGACAGGTGGTGGTCGAAGGCCAGGTGCGCGCCGGCCACATAGGGCAGGTTGGTCGTGATGTCGCGGTCGGTGATCGCGACCTTGCCGTCCTGCATGTCCTTGGGGTGGACGAACTTGATCTCGTCGATCAGGTCGAGCGCGTTCAGCAGCACGGCGCAGACCAGGCCGTCGAAATCGCTGCGGGTGACCAGGCGAAACTTGGTGTGGCTCATGGGGGCTCGGGCGGACAGTGGATCAACAGGGTTGATCCGTTATCGGCCGACCCCGCCAGAGCTTGATGGCGGCGTCGGAGGCCGCCGCCCGGTCGCCTTGCATGGCCTCGCCTGGCTCACTCGGTGGGCAGGAAGCCCTCGATCGACAGGTAGCGCTCGCCGGTGTCGTAGTTGAAGCCCAGCACCGTCGAGCCCGGGGCGAGCTCGGGCAGCTTCTGTGCGATGGCGGCCAGCGTTGCACCAGAGGAGATGCCCACCAGCATGCCCTCCTCGCGGGCGCAGCGGCGGGCCATCTCGCGGGCGGCCTCGGCCTCGACCTGGATCACGCCGTCCAGCAGTTCGGTGTGCAGGTTCTTCGGGATGAAGCCGGCCCCGATGCCCTGGATCGGGTGCGGGCTGGGCGCGCCGCCACTGATCACCGGGCTGGCCGACGGCTCCACGGCAAACACCTTCAAGGCCGGCCATTGGGCCTTCAACACCTGCGCACAGCCGGTGAGGTGCCCACCGGTGCCCACGCCGGTGATCAGGGCATCGACGCCGTCGGGGAAGTCGGCAGCGATCTCGAGGGCCGTGGTGCGCACGTGGACATCGATGTTCGCAGGGTTTTCGAACTGTTGCGGCATCCACGAGCCGGGCAGCTCTGCCAGCAGCTCCTTCGCGCGGGCGATGGCGCCGTTCATGCCCTTCTCCCGCGGGGTCAGCACGAACCTGGCGCCGTAGGCCAGCATCAGGCGCCGGCGCTCGATGCTCATGCTTTCGGGCATCACCAGCACCAGCGGGTAGCCCTTGACGGCCGCCACCATCGCCAGGCCGACGCCGGTATTGCCAGAGGTGGGCTCGACGATGGTGGCCCCCGGCTTCAGCGCGCCGGAGGCCTCGGCGGCTTCGATCATGGCCAGCGCAATGCGGTCCTTGATCGATCCCCCCGGGTTGCTTCGCTCGCTCTTGATGTAGACCCGCGCGTCGGCACCAAACAAACGCTGAATGCGCACGTGGGGCGTGTGGCCGATGGTGTCAAGAATGGTGTTGGCGAGCATGCGTTTCTCCTGGGATGGGCGCGTCGAGCGGGACGTGATAATTCCACAATGTACGCACCACTACGCAACGACAGTTTTCTGCGCGCCTGCTGGCGACAGCCCACCGACCACACGCCCGTGTGGCTGATGCGGCAGGCCGGACGTTACCTGCCCGAGTACCGCGACACCCGGGCCAAGGCTGGCAGCTTCATGGGCCTGGCCACCAACACCGACTACGCCACCGAGGTCACGCTGCAGCCACTGGAGCGTTACCCGCTGGACGCCGCCATCCTGTTCAGCGACATCCTGACCGTGCCCGACGCCATGGGCCTGGGCCTGAGCTTCGCGCTGGGCGAGGGCCCGAAGTTTGCCCACCCGGTGCGCGATGAGGCCGCGGTTGCGGCGCTCGCCGTGCCCGACATGGACAAGCTGCGTTATGTCTTCGACGCCGTCACGTCCATCCGCCGCGCACTCAACGGCCGCGTGCCGCTGATCGGCTTCTCGGGCAGCCCATGGACGCTGGCCTGCTACATGGTCGAAGGCGCCGGCTCGGACGACTACCGGCTGGTCAAGTCGATGTTGTACAGCCGCCCAGACCTGATGCACCGCATGCTGGCCATCAACGCCGATGCGGTGGCGCAGTACCTGAACGCGCAGATCCGCGCCGGCGCGCAGGCGGTGATGGTGTTCGACAGCTGGGGTGGCGTGCTGGCCGATGGCGCCTTCCAGACCTTCAGCCTGGCCTACACCCGCCGTGTGCTCGACCAGCTGCTGCCGGAGTTCGATGGCCAGCCGATCCCGCGCATCGTCTTTACCAAGGGCGGCGGCTTGTGGCTGGAAGAGATGGCCACCTTGCCCACCCAGGCCCTGGGCCTGGATTGGACGGTGAACCTCGCGTCGGCGCGCGCGCGCACCGGAGACCGCGTGGCCCTGCAGGGCAACCTGGACCCGAACGTGCTGTTCGCACCGCCCGCGGCCATTGAAGCGGAAGTGAAGAAGGCCCTGGACAGCTTCGGCAACCCGCGGCGCGCCGACGGGGGCCACGCCGGCCACATCTTCAACCTGGGCCACGGCATCAGCCAGCACACGCCGCCGGACCACGTCACCGCGCTCGTCGAGGCGGTGCACAGCCACTCGCGCAAGATCCGCCAGGGGGCCTGACCCGGGTGGGGCCGCACGGTCGTGGCCTCAGGGTTTTCACGCCCCTGGGCGCTGAGGCCCGCGAATCGCCCTGGAACGGCCCTTGGCCGGGCTGTCAAGCAGAAAAGTTGAGGCCAAATGCGTCCGCGGCACTTGACTTATCCCCACGGGCCGTTCCACCCACGGTGGACCCGCCCGATGTTGCACCGCACCGCGGCCCATTCCGCGGGCAGCGCTAAGTTGTTGATTTCATTGAAGCTTCCGAACTGCCGCTAAAGTGGGCAATGCAAGCGGAAGCCAGACGGATCAAGCAGTTAGCGACGCTGTTGGCAGTTTGCCCACAAAGTTATCCACAGATTGGGTGGACAGAGTCAAAACTGCTTGTGAATCAGCGACTTGGCGCCGATCTTTCAGGTCTTCGTGAGCTTTCCGGCCTAAGTGACTTCCCGCGACATCACCGTGTCATCGCCCGACCCTGCGCCCGCCGCTGACGCGGTGCACCCGGTCGCGGTCGTGGTCGCCACGCCGCAGCACAGCGGCTTGGCCGGGCCGCTGGACTACCTGGCGACGTGGCCGCTCGCGCCTGGCACCCTGGTGCGCGTGCCGCTGGGAAAACGCGAGGTGACGGGCATCGTGTGGCCGGCCGCGGCCGCCAAGGCGCACCCCACCGATGCGGCCACACCCGACGCCACCGCCACCGCCACCGCCGACATCGGCCCCGAGCCAGACCTGGTTGCCCGGGCGCTCAAGCCCATCCACGGCGCGTTGACGGGCTTGCCGCCCTTGACCGACACCTGGTGCCGTCTGGTCGCCTTCGCCGCGGCCTACTACCAGCGCGGCGTGGGCGAAGTGGCGCTGGCGGTGCTGCCACCGGAACTGCGCAAGCTGGACGACACGCAGTTGAAACGCCGCATCGCCAAGCTGAAGCCGTCGGCCGACCCCCTTTCGCCGGACCGCACACTGACCGACGTGCCGGCCCTGCCGGCCCTCAGCGACGAGCAAGCGGCGGCCTTGCAACACATCGCCGCGCCGCCCGCCGCCGAGCGGGCGGGCCCGCCCACCTGGCTGCTGCACGGCAGCACCGGCAGCGGCAAGACCGAGGTGTACCTGCGCGCCGCGGCCGACGCGCTGGCCCGCGGCCAGCAGGCCCTGGTGCTGGTGCCCGAGATCAACCTGACGCCGCAGCTCGAAGCGCGCTTCGCCGAGCGCTTTGCGGGCCGCCGCATCGTGTCGCTGCACAGCGGGCTCACGCCCGCGCAGCGCCTGCGCCATTGGCTGGCCGCCCACCTGGGGCTGGCCGACCTGGTGTTGGGCACGCGGCTGGCGGTGTTCGCGTCGATGCCGCGCCTGGGTCTGATCGTCGTCGACGAGGAACACGACCCCAGCTACAAGCAGCAGGAAGGCGCGCGTTACTCCGCCCGTGACCTGGCCGTCTACCGCGGCAAGCTGGACCGCGCGCCGGTGCTGCTCGGGTCGGCCACGCCGTCGCTGGAAAGCTGGCAGCGCGCCAACGAGGGGCGCTACCGGCGCCTGGCGATGCCCGGCCGCATCGGCGGGGCGGCGCTGCCCACGGTGCGGCTGGTCGACCTGTCGCAGCTGCCGAAGACGCCGGGCGGCCAGGTGTTGTCGCCGGCCTTGCTGGCCGCGCTGCGCGACCGCCTGAACCGGGGCGAGCAGAGCCTGCTGTTCCTGAACCGGCGTGGCTACGCGCCGGTGTTGCAGTGCCACGACTGCGGCTGGCAAAGCGGCTGCCCGCACTGCAGCGCCTGGCGCGTCTTCCACAAGCTGGACCGCACGTTGCGATGTCACCACTGCGGGCTGACCGAGCGCGTGCCGCGCGCCTGCCCCGATTGCGGCAACCTCGACATCGCCCCGGTGGGCCGCGGCACCGAGCGGCTGGAAGAGCAGCTCGCCGGGCTGCTGACGCGCCCGGACGGCAGCCCGGCGCGCATCGCCCGCATCGACGCCGACAGCACCCGCGGCCAGGGGGCCCTCGAATCTCGGCTCAACGCGGTGCACGCGGGCGAGGTCGATGTGCTGGTCGGCACGCAGATGATCACCAAAGGCCACGACTTTCGCCGCATGACGCTGGTGGCGGCGGTGAACCCGGACACGTCCTTGTTCAGCAGCGATTTCCGTGCGCCTGAGCGGCTGTTTGCCTTGCTGATGCAGGCCGCCGGCCGCGCTGGTCGCGACGCCGCCCAGGCCGCGCGCAGCGAGATGTGGGTGCAGACCTGGCACCCGCGCCACGCGCTTTACGCGGCCTTGCTGCGCCACGACTACGCCGCCTTTGCCGACAGTCAGCTGGCCGAGCGCCGGGTGGCCGCGCTGCCGCCGTTTTCGCACCTGGCGCTGCTGCGCGCCGAGGCCCGCACCGCCAGCGCCGCCGAGTCCTTCCTGCGCGCCGCGGCCGACGTGCTGACGCACCTGGCGTCCGCTGGCGACGCGTCCGCCCAGGCCGTGGCCGACGCCGTCGCCCAGGTCACGGTCTACCCGCCCGTGCCCATGGCGGTGGCCAAGGTGGCCGACGTCGAGCGGGTGCAGATGCTGGTCGAGTCCCCCTCGCGCGCGGTGCTGCAGCGCCTGCTCGCCCTGTGGCTGCCGGCGCTGCATGCCCTGCGCCGCGAACGCGCCGCGCCGCAGGAACGCATCCTCCGCTGGGCCGTCGACGTCGACCCGCTGGCCATCTGAGCCGGGCTTGGCCGTCAGGCCGTCGGGCGGGTGATCCCGCTCAGCTGTCCTCGCCGTCCGCCAGCGTCACCACTTGCTTGCGCGGCTTGCCGGCGCGCCACAGGCTCAGCGTCACCCGGTCGCCCGGCTGAAAGCGCTCCAGCGCGTTGAGCATGCCGTCGAAGCTGCCCACCGGTTCGTCGTTGATGGCCGTCAGCACGTCGCCCGGCGCGATGCTGCCGTCGCCGTTGCGGCTGAAGGCGACCACGCCGGCGCGCTCGGCCACGCTGCCCGGCGCCACCCGCAGCACCGCCACGCCGCTGGGCAGGCCCAGCGACCGGGCCCAGGCCTCGGGCGCCACCGTGATGCCCAGGTTGGGCCGCACCAGCCGCCCGTCGCGAATCAAGCGCGGCACGACGCGGTTGACCTCGTCCACCGGGATGGCAAAGCCGATGCCCGCGCTCGCGCCCGAGGTGCTGAAGATGGCGGTGTTCACGCCAATCAAGCGCCCGGCCGAGTCCAGCAGCGGCCCGCCGGAGTTGCCGGGGTTGATGGCGGCGTCGGTCTGGATCGCGCCGCGGATCAGGCGGCGCGTCACGGATTCGATCTCGCGGTTCAGGGCGCTGACGATGCCCGTCGTCAGCGTCTGGTCCAGGCCAAAGGGGTTGCCGATGGCGTAGACCTTCTGCCCCACCTGCAGGTCGCGGCTGCTGCCCAGCGGCAGCGGCGGCAGCTTGGCCCGCGGCACGTTGATGCGCAGCACCGCCAGGTCGCGGTCTGGAAACGCGCCCACCAGCTCGGCGCGGTGGCTGGATTGGTCGGCCAGTGTGACGCGGGCCGCATTGGCGCCCTGGATCACGTGGAAGTTGGTGACGATGTGGCCGTTGTCGTCCCAAACGAAGCCCGTGCCCGTGCCGCGCGGCACCTGTTGCAGGTTCGGCGAAAACAGGTCGCGGCTGTAGGCCAGCGCGGTGATGTTCACCACCGACGGCGACGCTGCCTTGAACACCGTGATGTTGTTCAGCTCGTCGGGCGCCAGCGCGCCGCGCGGCGCCACGGGCCGCGGCTGGGCGCGGGCGTCATCGGCGCTGCGCTGGGCGGCAACCCAGGGCGAAGCGCAAGCGGCGCTCACGGCCAGCAGCACCGCCCACCAGCGCGTCGGCGCACGCCGTTGGACCGAGGCGGCGGGGGGGCGGGTCGCGGACTGTGGCTGGCGGCCGGACGGGATGGTGGCCAACGTTGGATGGGGCATGTCGGGGGCACGGTGGCGGCAAACGGGTGCGGCCAAAACATGGTGGCGCCGCGCGGGCGCTTCAAGGGGTGGACGTCGCGGTGGTTCAAGTTGCGACCACAGATGCCGAAACCCGAATGAGGCCCACGCCCCAATCACGCCATCGCCGTGGCGGCCACCGCCGCCTCGGCCCTCGTCCAACCCAACCAAGTTCAGAGCCGTCCATGCGCCACACATCGTTCCTGCTGCGCCCCGGCATGCAGTTGATGCGCCACCTGCGCGTGCCCGTCAAGATGGCCATCATGGCCCTGTGCCTGCTGGTGCCCCTGGCCTTGCTGGTGACCGTCACCTGGCGCACAGCGCAGGAGGACCTGCGCTTCACGACCAACGAGCTGGCCGGCACCGACGTCGGGCGCCGCCTGACGGTCCTGGTCGAGCAGGTGCAACTGCACCGGGGGCTCAGCAACCGCGCCCTGTCCGGCGACGCTTCGGCCGAGGCCCCGTTGTCGGCGACGCGCGTCAGTTTTGCAGCGGCATTGAAGTCCATGGACGATGGCGTGGAGGCCCACCCCGAGCTGGCCCTGCGCGATGCCTGGACGCCCTTGCGGGCCGTGCTGCAGCCCTTGTCCGAGGGCCGCCACAGCGCCCAGCGGCAGGAGGTGTTCAACGAGCACACCCAGGCGGTTGAGCGCCTGCGCCAGTTCCTGTTGTTGGCGGCCGAACAATCGGGCCTGTTGCTGGACCCGGAGGCGACCAGCTTCTTCATGATGGACATCGCCATCGAACGCCTGTTGCCGTGGAGCGAACTGCTGGCCGTGACCCGCGGGCAGGCCTCGGCGGTGATCGCGCGCGGCGACGTCAGCAACTTCGAGCGCGTGCAGATCCTGGGCCGCCTGGACGGGCTCGAGCGCCTGCACAGCGACATGCGCAGCAAGCTGGACGCCATCGGGCGCGCTGGCGGCGCGCCGCCGGCCGGTGCCGCGGCCGCCATCGACGCGAGCACTGCCTTTGCCAAGATGGTGCGAGCGCAGTTCACGGCCGATGCCATCGAAGGCGACCCGGCGCGCTTCTTTGATGCGGGCACCGCGGTGCTGAAAACCCTGGGCGAGTTGCGCACTGCCGTCTACGACGACCTGGCGCGTTTGCTGCAGGCGCGGCTGGACACCAAGCGCCGGCTGGTGATGGTGCAAGTGGCCGCGTCGGTCACCGGTGTGTCGGTGGTGCTGTACCTCGGCCTGTGTTTCTACCTGAGCTTCCGCGGCGCCTTGCGTGCCTTGTCCAGCGGTGTGCGCGAGGTGGCGGGTGGCAACCTGTCGCACCGCATCGATGTGCGTGGCCGCGACGAACTGGCCGACATCGGCCGCATGCTGGAACAGATGAACGATCGCCTGTCGTCCATGGTGGCCGAGATCCGAACCAGCGCCGTGCGCGTCGGCCAGGCCGGCCACCAGGTGGCCGCCAGCGGTGAGTCGCTGTCGCAGCGCACCGAGGAGCAGGCCGCGTCGCTGCGCCAGGCGGTGGTCACGGTGGGGCAGCTCAGCGCGGCGGTGGCCGCCAACGCCGACTCTGCCCAGGCGCTGGACCGCGTGACCGATGGCCTGCGCCAGCAAGCCGAGGCGGGCGGCGCGGCGATGCGCACCACGGTGTCCGCCATGGGGTCGCTGGAATCGAGTTCGAAGCGCGTGGGCGAGATCATCAGCGTGATCGATGGCATCGCCTTCCAGACCAACATCCTGGCGCTGAACGCCGCGGTCGAGGCCGCGCGCGCAGGCGAGGCCGGCCGCGGCTTTGCCGTGGTGGCTGGTGAAGTGCGTCAGCTGGCGCAGCGCAGCAGCACGGCCGCCGGCGAGATCCGCACGCTGATTGGTCAGTCGACCGAGGCGGTGCAGGCCTCGGTCACGCGCATCGAAGGCGTCAGCCGCACCCTGGACACCGTGGTGGCCGGCGTGCAGGACGTGTCCACCCGGCTGCGTGGCATCGCCGCGGCCAGCGTCGAGCAAAGCACCGGCCTGCGCGAGATGTCGGCCAGCGTGGGCAACCTGGACGAGATCACCCGCCACAACGCGGGGATGGTCGAGGAGTCCGGCGCGGCGGCCCAGGAACTGGTCGACCGCGCCCAGCGCCTGAGCGGTGCGGTGGCGTCCATCAAGTTGCGCCAAGGAAGCGCCGACGAGGCGCGCGACCTGGTGGACCGCGCCCGCGCGCTGGTGGCCAAGGCGGGCCTGCAGGCCGCGGCTCAGGTGTTCCGCGACCGCAGCCAGGGCTATGTCGACCGCGACCTGTACATCTGGGTGGTCGACCGCCAGGGCACCTACCGGGTGCACGCCGCGAAGCCCGGCTCGGAGGGCAAGCGCGTGCACGAGCTGCCCGGCATCGACGGCGACCGCTTCGTGGCGGACGCCTTCGCCCGCGCCAAGCAGGGCGGCGGCTGGATCGAGTACGACATCCTGAACCTCGAGACCGGCAAGGTTCAGCCGAAGGCGTCCTACGTGGTGCCGGTGGACCGCGACCTGGTGCTGGGCTGTGGCGTGTACCGCCACGTGGACCCCGGCGAGCCGGCGCCATCGGCGTCGGCCGCCCCCCGCGCGCTGCCGGCCGTCCCGGTGCCCCGCCCGGCCACCGCTTGAACAAGCCTGGTGGCGGGCGCGTCCCGGCCCCGCCCGCAGTGCCTCACGCCAACAACGCCGCCAGCAGCGAAAAGCTGCCGAATGACAGCACCGTGCTGGCCATGATGATGCGGGCCACGCGGCCGTTGTCGGCGCCGTAGCGCTCGGCCAGCAGCGAGACGTTGCTGGCGCTGGGCAGGGCCGCCATCAGCACCAGCACGGTCAGGCCAAAGGGCGACACCGCCAGGCCCGCCGCGTGGGCCACCACCCCAACGGCCAGCACCAGCAGCGGGTGCAGCAGCAGCTTCAGCAGGGCCACGGGCAGGAAATGCCGAACGGGGGTGCGTCTGTGGGTGTGCTGGCCCGCCCGCCACAGCACCGCTCCGATGGTGAACAGCGCCACCGGCGTGGCGGCGTTGCCCAGCATGCGCACCACCTGCAGCAGCGGCTCGGGCAGCGCCACGCCGACCGCGGCGTAGGCGGCGCCCACGGCGATCGACCAAGGCAAGGGGTTGCCCATGGCCCCGCGCACCAGCCGCAGGGCACTGAGCCAGGGGCCCGGGCGGTCACCGTCGCTGTGAAAGGAAGCGTCGGGGTCGGCGTCGCGCTGCGACTGCGCCACGGCGATGCACAGCGTGCTGGTGATCACCAGGTCGATCAGCACCGTGACCATGCCCGGCCCGGCCGCCGCCGGACCCAGCAGCGCCACCAGCATCGGGATGCCCATGAACCCGGTGTTGGGAAAGGCCGCCACCAGCGCCCCGAAGGCCGCGTTGCGCAGGTCCACGCCCCCGTCGCCCGCGGACCGGGACCAGGTGGTGGCCATCGTGAACAGCACCATCAGCACGGCACTGACCAGGTAGACCGCGCCCAGCACCGGGTCGATCAACTGGGCAAACGGCTGGCTGGACCCGAAGCCGAACAGCATGCACGGCAGCGCGAAGAACAGCACAAAGGCGTTCAGGCCGGGAATGGCAGACTCGGGCAACACCCGCGCCCGGGCGGCGAGGTAGCCGCACAACACCAGGGCAAAGAAGGGCAACGTGACGGACAGGATCGCGGGCATGGGCCCTGCGAGTATCGCAAGCTGCGCCGCAGCGCCCCGCCGCGCCGCTCGGGCGCCGCGTCGTCGTAAGCTTCGGTCATGGGCCTCGGATCGGGGCCCTTCAAATTTCAAAGGCGGATCAACATGGCAACTTTCTCGCTGGGTGGCCTGGGGCGTGGCATCGCCCGCGTGTGGGGCTGGGTGGATGGCACACGCCGGTTGCTGTTCAACCTGCTGTTCATCGCCATCGTGGTGGCGGTGGTGGCCTCGTTCTGGCGCAGCGGCCCGCCGGCGTTGCAGGACAAGACGGCGCTGGTGCTGGGCCTGGCCGGGCCGCTGGTCGAGCAGCGCAGCGGCAGCGCGCGCGAAAGCGTGCTCGCCCAGGTCCAGGGCAACGAGTCCCCGCAGACCCAGCTGCGCGACCTGATCGCCGTGCTGGACGCCGCGGCCAAGGACCCCAAGATCACCCACGCCATCCTGTCGCTCGACGAGTTCCAAGGCGGCGGGCTGGCCGCGCTGCGCGAGGCGGCTGCCGCCTTGCAGCGCTTTCGCGCCAGCGGCAAGCCGCTGGTGGCGTGGGCGTCCACCTACGACCAGCGCCAGTACCTGCTGGCCGCGCAGGCCAACGAGGTGTGGCTGCACCCGATGGGCGCGGTCTACATCGACGGCTTCGGGCGCTACCGCAATTACTACCGTGAGGCGCTGGACAAGCTGGGCGTGACGGCCAACCTGATCAAGGTCGGCACCTACAAGAGCGCGGCCGAACCCTACGTGGCCAACGGCCCATCCGAGGCGGCGGCCGAGGCCGACAAGTTTCTGATCAATGGGCTGTGGACCCAGTACACCGCCGACGTCGAGAAGGCCCGCGGCTGGCAACCCGGCACGCTGATGAAGGCCATCGACGCCCTGCCTGGCAGCCTGGTGGCGGTGGGCGGCGACGCGGGCAAGCTGGCGCTGGCCACCAAGCAGGTCGACGCCCTGATGACCCGCGACCAGATGCGCGAGCAGATGATCCAACGCGGCGCCCCGGACAACAGCGACCCCAAGCGCCCGACCTTCCAGCAGGTGTCGATGGCGCAATACCTGTCGCGGCTGAAGCCCGCGGCCACCGGCGACGGCGTGGGCGTGATCGTCGCCGCCGGCGAGATCAGCGACGGCAACGAGCCCGCTGGCCGAATTGGCGGCAAGTCGACCGCCGAGCTGGTGCGCCAGGCCCGCAACGACGAGCAGGTCAAGGCGGTGGTGTTGCGCGTGGACTCGCCCGGCGGCAGCGCCTTCGGCAGCGAACTCGTGCGCCGCGAGCTGGAGCTGACCCGCGCGGCCGGCAAGCCGGTGGTGGTGTCGATGGGCAGCGTGGCGGCCTCCGGCGGCTACTGGATTTCGATGGCGGCCGACGAGGTGATTGCCGACCCCGCCACCGTCACCGGCTCGATCGGCGTGTTCGCGCTGCTGCCGTCGGCCGACAAGGCGCTGGACAAGCTGGGCGTGCGCACCGCCGGCAGCCCCAGCACCTGGCTGGGCGGCGCGGGCGACGTGCGCCGGCCGATGGACCCGCGTTTCGCCGAGCTGATCCAGGCCTACGTCGGTCGCATCTACACCGACTTCACCACGCTGGCCGCCAAGGCCCGCAAGACGACGCCCGAGAAGATCAACGAGGTGGCGCAAGGCCGGGTGTGGACCGGCACCCAGGCGCTGGAGCGTGGCCTGATCGACCGCGTGGGCAGCTTCAGCGACGCGCTGAAAGCCGCGGCCACGCGCGCCAAGCTCGCCGAGGACGCGCCGGTGCGCTACATCGAGCGCGAGCCCAGCCGTTTCGAGCGCTTGAGCGCGTTGATTGGTGGCAGCGTGGCCCGCGTGCTGGCCGAGCAGTTCGACCTGGCCGTGGTCCCCGCGGGCTTGCCCGCCGGCGCGCTGACCGACGCCCGCCGCGAACTGGGCTGGCTGGCCGGGTTGGCCACGCGCGAGGCCGGGGGCACGCCGTTCACGGCGGTGACCCACTGCCTGTGCGAAGCGCGGTGACCGCACCGGCATGAACGAGCCGCAGCCGTCCACGCTGAACCCGGCCCAGATGGAGGCCGTCCATTACCTGGGCGGCCCTTGCCTGGTGCTGGCCGGTGCCGGCTCGGGCAAGACCCGCGTCATCACCCACAAGATCGCCCGGCTGTTGCAGGCCGGCTACGCGCCGGCGCAGATCGCCGCGATCACCTTCACCAACAAGGCGTCGGCCGAAATGCGCGAGCGCGCCCGCGCGCTGATCGGCCCGAAGGCGGCCAAGCACCTGGTGGTCAGCACCTTCCACTCGCTGGGCGTGCGCCTGCTGCGCACCGACGGCGCGGCACTCGGCCTGAAGCCGCAGTTCAGCATCCTCGACAGCGACGACGTGCTGTCCATCCTGAAGGACGCCGGTGGCAGCACCGACGTGTCCACCGCGCGCCGCTGGCAGTGGGACATCAGCCTGTGGAAAAACCAGGGCCTGAACAGCGCCCAGGCCCTGGCTGGCGCCGAGACGGAGGACCAGCGGGTGGCCGCCATCGTGATGGGCCGCTACGAAGAGCGCCTGGCCGCCTACCAGGCGGTCGATTTCGACGACCTGATGGGCCTGCCGCTGAAGTTGCTGCGGCAGCACGCCGAGGTGCGCGCCAAGTGGCAGGACACGCTGCGCTACGTGCTGGTCGACGAGTACCAGGACACCAATGCCATCCAATACGAGTTGTTGAAGCTGCTGGTCGGTGAGCGTGCCATGTTCACGGCCGTGGGCGACGACGACCAGAGCATTTACGGCTGGCGTGGCGCCACCATCGACAACCTGAAGCGCCTGCCGCAGGAGTACCCAACCCTGAAGGTGATTCCGCTGGAGCAAAACTACCGCTCCACCGGTCACATCCTGCGCGCCGCCAACGCCGTGATCGGCCACAACCCCAAGCTGTTCGAGAAGAAGCTGTGGAGCGACCTGGGCGACGGCGAGCCGGTGCGCCTGCTGGAGTGCGACGGCGAGGAACACGAGGCCGAGCGCGCGGTGGCCTTCATCCAGAGCGAGCGCGCCAAGGGCGGCTCCACGGGCGGCAGCGCGGAGGCGGCCGCCGGCGGGGGCGTGGCGCTGCGCGACTTCGCCATCCTGTACCGCGCCAACCACCAGGCCCGGGTGTTCGAGAAGGCGCTGCGCCGCGCCAACCTGCCCTACAAGGTGTCGGGCGGCCAGAGCTTCTTCGACCGCGCCGAGATCAAGGACCTGTGCGCCTGGCTGCGGCTGCTGGTCAACAACGACGACGACCCGGCGTTCCTGCGCGCGGTGGCCACGCCCAAGCGTGGCATCGGCCACCAGACGCTGGGCAGCCTGGGCGAGTTCGCCTCCAAGTGGAAGACCAGCCTGTTCGAAGCCCTGTTCGCTGAAAGCCTGGCCAGCGTGCTGAGCGCCCGCGCGCTGGGCTCGCTGCACGAGTTCGGACGCTATGTGAACGACCTCGAGTACCGCGCCCGCACCACCGTGGGCAGCGAAGACGCCAAGGCGCTGCTGACCGGGTGGCTGAAAGACATCGGCTACGAGCAGCACCTGATGGACGGCGAGGACAACGAGAAGCTCGCCGCCTCGCGCTGGTCCAACGTGCTCGACTTCGTCGACTGGATCGCCAAGCGCTGTGGCGGCGAGATCGAGAACGACGGCGGCCTCAGCGTGGAGACCGAGAAGAAGAGCGTGCTCGACGTGGCGCAGACCATCAGCGTCATCATCAGCCTGGCCGAGCGCGGCGACGAGCAGGACGTGATCACGCTGAGCACGCTGCACGCGTCCAAGGGCCTGGAGTGGCCGCATGTGTTCCTCGCCGGCGTCAACGAGGGCTTGCTGCCGTTTCGCAGCGAAGACGACGAGATGACGCCCCAGCGCCTGGAAGAGGAGCGCCGGCTGATGTACGTGGGCATCACCCGCGCGCGGCTGAACCTGGGCGTGAGCGTGCTGCGCCGGCGCAAGAAGGGCCGCGACACGGTGCAAGGCGTGCCCAGCCGCTTCATCACCGAGATGAAACTGCACGAGGCCGGCCCCGCGATCGACCCCAAGGAAAAGCTCAAGGCGCTGCGCGAGGCCGCTGCCCGGCGTGCCGCAGCCAAAGCGGCTCTGCCAGCGGTGCCTTGAGGCGGGCAGGCCGGTCTGATCAGCCGGCCACGACGCGCAGGGTGCTGCGCAGCGGCGCGGCCACCACTTGCCCCCGCCCGGCCGCTTTGGCGGCGTAGCAGGCATCGTCGGCGGCGCGCAGCCAGTCGGCCACCGAGGGCACCTCCTCGGTCAGCGTGGCCACGCCCAGGCTGGCGCCGACGTTCAGGCGTTGGCCATCCCAGTCGATGCTGGCGGCGTGGATGGCGCGCAGCACGTCGTCGGCGATGCGCATGGCGGCGTCGCGCGGGCAGGCTTCCAGCAGCAGGGCGAACTCGTCGCCGCCCAGGCGCGCAGCCAGGTCGCGGTGGCGGATGCAGGCCCGAATCGCGTCGGCCACCGACTGCAGCATGGCGTCGCCGGCGGCGTGGCCGGCCAGGTCGTTGACCGGCTTGAAGCGGTCCAGGTCGATCATCACCAGCGCCGCGGGCAGGCTGTCGGGCATGTGGTCGAAGCAGCGGCCCAGGCGCAGCTCGAAATTCTTGCGGTTGGCCAGACCGGTCAGCAGGTCGTGGTGGGCCGACCATTCCAGCTGTGCGCGGCTGTCCACCGCCTCGGTCACGTCGGTGACGGTCCAGATGGTGCCCGCCTGAGAGTCGCCGGCGTCCACCGGCCGGCCGCGCAGGTGTGCCCAGAAGCTGCTGCCGTCGGCGCGCCGCATGCGCACGTCGCCAATGAAGGCCTGCCCGGCCTGGAAGGCCGCGGCCACCTTCGGGCCGAGCGCGGCGTAGTCCTCGGCCGATTCATAGATCAACGCGGCCTCCTGGCCCAGCAGCTCGCCTTCGGCGCGCCCGAGCAGCCGGTCGAACTCGGCGCTGACCAGTTCGAAGCGCCGGGCGCGGGTGAAGGCGATGCCCACTGGGGCGTTGCTCATCACCGACCCCAGCTTGCGCAGCAACTCGGTGTTGGTGGCTTCCAGCTGCATGCGTTCGCGCCCCACGCGGCGCAGCACGCCCACCAGCTGACCGATTTCGCCTCCGGCGCGCGGCCAGTCCGGCGCGCCGTCGTCGCGGGACTCGAACAGGTGTTCTGCGCGGCGTTGCAGCCGGTGCAGCGGGCGCAACAGCGCCCACACGCCCCACAGCACCGCCAGGCTGCCCAGCGCGATCATGGCCACGGCCCAACCCAGCGCGTCGGTGCGCGCGGCGTGCAGCGGCCCGAGCAGGCGCTCGCGGTCGACGGCACGCCAGACCAGCCAGTCCGGTCCGGCCACGCCGGCCAAGCTGACCAGGTCGTGGCCGGGCTCGCCCTCGGCCGCGCTGGTCGTGGCTTCCGCCACCACCAGGCCCGAGGGCTCGACCGGGCTGCCCCGCAGCGCCCAGCGCGCGCCAGCCTGGCGCAGCCGCGGCTCGTCGGCCATCGACTTCAACAGCATCCCGGGGTCCGGGTGCCCGATGATGGTGCCGCTGGCGTCGGTGACCACGCGCAGCGCCACATCGTCCACGTCGGTGGCGTCGACCAGTTCGCTCAACAGGTCACGGCGGCGCAGGTTGATCGTGCCGGCGATCAGCCCGTAGGCGGTGTCGCCGGCCACCAGCGGCTGGGCAAACACCACCAGCGGGGCGCCGTCCAGTCGCGACGGCACCACGTCCGACACCACCGGTCGGCCCTCGCGCATCGCGCGGCGGAAGTAGTCGCGGTCGTCGATGCGCAACGCGGGGGACTCGGCAACGCCAGCCTCGGTCACCATGACGGGCACGCTGCCGTCGGCCCGGGCGACGAACAAGCCGGTGAACAGGGTCATCAGCACCGGTTGGTCGCCGATCACCCGCTTCAGCTCGGTCGGGTTGGCGAGGGTCTCCGGCGAAATGCGCGTGGCGCTGGCGCGCAGGGTTTGCTGCAGCTGCACGACGCGACGCGACAGGCGGCTGGCCGCGCGGGCCGCTTCGCCGACCTCGCGTTCGCGCACGTCGGCCAGGGTGGACTGCTCGGCCCGGTGCATCAGCACCAGGGTGGTCAAGCCAATGCCCAGCGCCAACGTCACCATCGCGGCGAGCGTGATGCGCAGCTTGAGCGAGCCGGCGGCGTGGCGCAGGCGTTGGGTGACCGAGCGAGGTGTCATGCGTGGGTGCCTTGCACGAAGACGCTCTGACGCAGTGCCGCCAACGTGCTGATCAGGGCATATCGGCGCGGCGCGGCCGATCTTGAACCACCGGTGGCGGGCTGGCCGGCGGTCACGACGGCGCCTGCAGCTCCCGCAGCAGCACGGCGCGGTCCACGCCGTCGGCCAGATGGGCCAGCACCTCGCCAAACTGGTGCGCCGCCGGGCGCTGCGCCAGCGCCTTTTTCACGAGGATGCGGGCGATCGGGCCGACGTGGCGGGTCAGCACCCGCGTGGCCTGTTCGACCTGGGCGTCGGTCGGCCCGGCGACCGCGTCGGCGGCCGACCCCGGGTGGAGGGCGGTGGCCGCGGTGAGCGCCGTCGGGGCGCCTGTGGCGGTGGTGCCGACGGCGCTCGCCTTGGTGGTCGTGGTGCCGGCGTCCAGCCGGGCGGCAAAGCGAGCGCGGTCGGCGGGGTCCGCCAGTTGCTGCGCCAGCACCGCCGTCAGCCCGGCGACATCGCCTGGCCGCGCCAGCTGCCGCGCGGCCTGCCGCACCATCAGCCGCGCCATCGGGCCGACCACGCTGGCCAGCGCACGTTCGACCGGCGCCAGGTGCTGGTCGTCCCAGCCCGTGGGCAACTGGCTGATCGAGCCGGCCGTGCCGTGGGTGGCGCCGGTGGCGGTCCCGCTGCGTGTGCCGGTGCCGCCCGGGGCGCCGCCGGGTGTGGCGCCAAGTGGCGTCGGCAGCCGCGCGCTGCGGTTGGCCGTGTTGGGCAGGGTGTCGCCATCGTGCGACGGCGCGCGGGCGCCGGTCACCTGACGGGCGGCGCCGGCACCCGCCGGGGGCAGGCGCCGCACCAGCGTGGGCAGGTCGGTGACCACCGAGCCGGGCTCCACCGCCGCCTGCAGGCGCTCGGCCAGCGCGCGCCGGAAGGCGGCCGCGCTGGGGTAGCGGTCGGCCGGCTGGCGGGCCAGGGCCTTGGCGACGATGGCGTCGAAACTGCTGGGTCGGCCGCAGTCGTCGACCTGGCTGGGCGGCGTCGGGTCGGTGCTCATCACCTTGAACATCACCGACGCGGCGCCGCCCTCGAAGGGTTTGCGCCCGGTCAGCATGCGGTACAGCAGCACGCCGGCCGCGTACAGGTCGGCGCGGTGGTCGACGCCCTCGCCGCTGTACTGCTCGGGCGCCATGTAGCCCGGCGTGCCGATCTGCGAGTTGACCAGCGTGAGCCCGGCGTTCTCAATGCGGGCGATGCCGAAGTCGGTCACCTTGACGCGGCCGGTGGCGGTGATGATCAGGTTGGCGGGCTTGATGTCGCGGTGCCACACGCCAGCGGCGTGGGCGCAGTCCAGGGCGTCCAGCAGCTGGTCCATCACGCGCAGCAGTTCGGCCTCGGGCAGCAGCGGGCCGCTGGCCAGCAGCTGGGCCAGCGTCTGGCCTTCGACGAACTCCATCGCGATGTAGGCGGTGCCGGCGTCCTCACCGTACTCGTGGATCTGGACGATGCCCGGGTGCGACAGCCGGCCCACGGCGCGGGCCTCGTTGCGAAAGCGCGCGGCCATGTTGTCGGCGGCGTCGGGCGGGGCGTCTTCGTCGCCGGCCAGCAGCTCGGCGCGCACCGTCTTCAGCGCCACCTGGCGGCCGATGTCGGGGTCCTGGCCGCGGTAGACGACGCCCATGGCGCCTTCGCCCAGCACCGCCGTGATGGTGTATTTGCCCAGGCGCTGCGGGTGGCTCACGTCAGCTGTCCAGCATCTTCATGGCATGCACCAGGCTCTTGCGCATGCGGCCGAACGATTCGGCCAGCACGCCGATCTCGTCCTTCGAGCCCACGGTGAACTCCGGCGCTTCCAGCTCGCCCAGGCTGACCCGGTCCGACAGCGCCGACAGTCGGCTGACCGGCTGGATCACCAGCTTCCACAGCATCAGGTTCAGCGCGCCGCCGATCAGCAAGAACACCCCGGCCAGCAGTGCCATGACCACCGCAAAGGCGCGGTCGGCGCGCTGCAGCGGCAGCGTCATCGGCACCGACACCACCTGCGCGCCGATGGCCTCGTTCAGGTTCCAGCCGAAGCCATTGGCCGGGCCGTACTTGTCGATCAGCGTCTGCGGTGCCGCGTCGGGCGTGCTGTGGCACTGCAGGCAGTTGGCGTTGGTGATGCGGATGGGCCGGGCGATGTACAGCGCCGGGCCGGTGGGCGTGTCGCGCGTGCCCACGAGCTCTTTCAGGTCGGCCGATTTGCGGAAGGCGTTGATCGCGTCCTCCTCCCAGGCCACGGCACGGTCGCGCGGGTTGGTGGGGTTCAGCATGGCGGGCTTGTAGGTGTACTCGGGGTAGGTCTTCTGCAGCGCGTTGACGACCTCGGTGGACGAATAGGCCGGAATCGACTGCGGCAAGAAGGTGTACTTCATCTGCGTGGCCAGCAGCGGGGCCACCTGGTTGGCGGTGTAGGCGCTGACCACCAGCGCCTTCTCCATCAGCAGCCGAGCGCGGTCCAGCACCTCGGCTTCGGCGTCGCGCTGCAGCAGGTTGCGCGCCACCACGCCGGAAATGCCCAGGCCGACCGCGAACACGAGCAGAAAGACCAGGTTGAATTTGAGCAGCAGCTTCATGGGGCGGTCTCGTCAGGTGAGGTTGGGAGGGGGCGTGTCGGGGGTGGGCTCATGGCGACGCGGGGCATGGTGTGCTTGCGCCGCGCCGCCGGATGCCCATGCCGCAACACTGGGCGCCCTGCAGCTTAGCGATAGGCGGGTGGCGTGCCAGCCCCCTCAGTTGCTGCCGCGGGCTTGGGCAGGTACTTTTCCGGGAACAGCAGCCGGTCCCACTCGGGGTGGGCCGGCATGTTGGCGACCAGCGCGCCGCGGAAAGTGCTCTGGTTGGTCAGAGGCCGCCAGCGCGCCATCACGGCCGGGGCGCGGCGCAGCGAGGGCTCGGCCGCCAGCCAGTCGCGCGCGTCGGCGTAGCGGACCTCGGACAGCGCCTTTGGCTCGACCTGGCGGTCCTTGAACAGCGCCGCCCGCGCGGGCAGCACGTCGGCAAAGCTGCGCGGCATGGCCTGCACGAAGGCGGGCGCGGGCCGCGTGGCCACGGCCGCCTTGGCGTCGCCGGTGCGGGCGGCGAACTCGCCGGGTTTCAACTTCAGTGCCGTGCCCGCGGGGGCACCGCGCTGGCGTTCCTGCACTGTGGCGTCGCCGGCCTCCACGTACACCTGCCAGCTTGGGTCGTCGACGTGCACCAGCACGCTGGCGCTGCCCATCAGCAGGTCGACCGCCGGGCTGGCGAGCGGGGCGGGGTCGGCGGCCGCCAGGGGCTTGGCGCCGGTCGCGTCCAGACGCGCCCAGCCGCGCAGCAGGTAGGCGCGGGCGCTGCGCCGCTCGCCGGCAAAGCGCGGGTCCAGCATCAGCCGCGAGCCGGGGCCCAGGCTCAGCGCGCGGCCGTCGGCGAACTCCAGGCGCAGCAGGCGCGCGTCGGCCGGGGTTTCCAGGATGTCCAGCGCCTGCAGCCGCAGGCCTTCGGTCACCGCGAAGCCGCCGGCGCCACGCATCAGCAGCGCGCTGCCGTCGACGATGGTCACGGTGGCGAAGGCGGTGCTCGCGGTCGCCTTTGGGGTGACCGCGGCGTTGGTGGTGGCCGTGGTGTGGGTGAGGGCGGCGGCGGGCGCAGGCTTGCCGGGGGCCGGTGGGTCGCCCGCGGCCAGCGCCGGTGCGGCGGCCATGGTCGCCGCGCCCAGCCACAGCCCGACGCCAAGGGGTGCGAGCCGCCGCGCGGCCCGCCTGGAAAAGATCACGCTCATGGTGCCCGCGCCTGTGTGCTGGGAGGTGGAAGCGACCGGGGCCGTGGCCCCGCGCCTGGCCGGCGCATTATTGAGCGTGTTGAGCTTGTTCGTTGTGGCAGGGCGTGCCTCGGCCGACCGCTCACATCCCCTTGAACAGCCCCGCGTAGCTGCGGCTGACCTCCAGCTTTTCGTTCATCCCCTTGATGCTGACGAGCTGGCGCCCGCGCAGGTCCCGGCTGACGCCGGCGATGGCCCGCACATTGACCAGCGTGGACCGGTGGATTTGCCAAAAGCGGCTCATGTCCAGCGCTTCCACCAGCTCCTTGATGGGCTTGCGGATCAGCGCCTCGACCTGCGGGGTCTGAACCCGCGTGTACTTCTCGTCGGAAATGAAGAACAGCACCTCGTCCACCGGGATCATCTGAATCGACTGGCCCACGCTCGCCTGGATCCATTCCAGCCGCTGCGCCGGCTGCGGGCTGAGCTGGCTGGCCAGCTTCTGCAGCAGCTGCTGCATGTCGGGGGTGTGCGCGGGCAATGGCGCGGGCTCGGGCGGCGGCACGCCCGGTGCGGCGGCGGGCGCGGCCAGCGCTTCGCTGCGGCCGGCCATGCGTCGGCGGATGCGCTGCACCGTCAATTGCAGCCGCTCGCGCTCGGCCGGCTTCAGCACGTAGTCGACCACGCCTTGCTCGAAGGCCTCCACCGCGTACTGGTCGTAAGCGGTGATGAAGACGATCTCGCAGCCCGGCCAGTCGTCGCCCTGCGGTGATTCGTCGTGGGTGGGCAGCTGGGCGATCTGGCGGGCGGCGTCCACGCCGGTCAGGCCAGGCATGCGGATGTCGAGGAAGACGATGTCCGGGTGGTGCTCGGCCGTCAGCTGCACCGCTTCCAGGCCGTTGCGGGCCTCGGCCACGATCTGCAGCTCGGGCCAGACCTCGCCCAGGCGGGCGCGCAGCTGCTCGCGCATCAGGCGCTCGTCGTCGGCGATCAGGGCGCGCACCGGGGCGGTGGGCGCGCCGGGCTGGGTGGGGGAGCTTGGGTGGGGCGTCACGGGCGTGTCGGAAGGGTCGGGTGGGTCGGGTGGGTCGGACGTCAGGGGCGCGCCGGACGCGTCGGGCCATTCGGGCGTCATCGTCGGGCGTTCAGGGCTTGATTCTGGAATCAACCCGGCCGCGCCGCCACAGCCACCACACCAGCGCCACCACCACCCACAGCGGCGCCAGCGCCACCGCGCCCAGGCCGACCACCAGCGCCAGCACGCCCACCGCCACCAGCGTGACGAGCACCAGCGGCAGCGCCACGCCGAACAGCAGCACCAGCGGCAGCACCACCGCCACCACCACCACGGCGATCAGCAGGCCGCCCACCGATGCCAGCGCCACCCGCGCCACCGGGCCGACGCCGGGCTCGTGCCAGTCCACGTCTACGCCGTCGATCATCACCTGCACGCCGTTCACCGGGTCACTGAGCAGCCAGCTGGCGATGCCGATGGCCGCCAGCAACAGCATGGTGCCCAACACCACCAGGGCCCACTGGCCGCGGCGCGAGCGCGGCAGCGTCGCGCTGGTGGCTTGGCTCGGGACGGTGATGGCGGTTGCCGACGGGCTCGGGTCCGGGGTGGCGGCGATCGGGTCGGCGGTCATGCGTGGGCTCCTTCGGGCGTGGTGCTCTGGTAGGGCACGGTGATGGTCACCGCGGTGCCGCCGCCCGGCGGCTCGGTGACCCGCAGGCTGGCGCGGTTGCCGTACAGCAGCGCCAGCCGCTCGCGGATGTTGCTCAGCCCGATGCCGGTGCCCGCGGTGGCCGCCTTGCCGAAGCCCAGGCCGGTGTCGGCCACCGTCACCGCCAGCTTGCCGTGCACGATCTCGGCAGACACCGTGAGCAGCCCGCCGTCGGCCTTGGGTTCCAGCCCGTGCTTGATGGCGTTTTCCACCAGGCTTTGCAGCATCATCGGCGGGAACTCGGCCGACATCAGGCCGTCGCTGACGCGGATCTCGGTGCCCAGCCGTTCTTCCATGCGGACCTTCAGGATCTCGAGGTAGGGGCGGATCACCGCCAGCTCGCGGCCCAGGTCGCGGGTGCTGCCGCCGTCGGCGCTGTTGACCTCGCGCATCGTGGGCATGCTGGCGCGCAGCAACGCGATCAGGTTCTTCTGCATCAGCGAGGCCCGGGGCGGGTCGGTCTCGATCAAATGGTCAATGCTGGCCAGCGTGTTGAACAGAAAGTGCGGCTCCACCTGCGCCTGCATGGCCGCCATCTTGGCCTCGACCACCTGGCGCTTCAGCGACTCGGTCTCGGCGGTTTCGGTGGCGGCGGCGGCCTCCTTTTCGGCCTGGATGCGGCCCTTGTAGACCGCCTTGAGCAAGGCCGAGGCAAACACGAACATCAACGTGAACTGCATCATCACGTTGCCCGGCCCCACCGTGCGCACCCGGGTGCGCGGCTTGGCGGGCTCGCTGCTCAGGCCCAGGTCGCGGATGGCCTGCTCGGCGTCGCGGCGGGCTTCCTCGGCGTCGCGGGCGGCCTGGGCGGCGTCTTCCTTGGCTTCGCGCACGGCGTCTTCGATGTCGCGCCGCGCCTGCGCCACGGCCTCGCGGACGGTCTCGTTGGTGACGTTGGCCGGCAGCTCGATCACCACCGACGACGCGGCCGCCGCCGCCGCGCTGGCCGCCTGCGCCGCCGAGGCCGCGGCACTCGCCGCGCGGCTGGCCTCCTTCAGCTTGGGTTTGATGCTGATGCCGTCCTTGCCGATGCTGATGTCCACGCCCTCGGCCTTCTCCCCCTTGCCCGGCGATTCGATGCGGATCGGCGGGCGGGGGGCCTCGGGCGGGGTGGGGCGCGGGGGCACCACCACCACGCGCGGCGGTTCGGGCGGCAGGGTTTCGGTGACGCGCCAGGTGAATGGCGGGATGTCGTGCACCACGCCCACCGTGACCAACAGCAGGAACGACAGCATCAGGAACTTCTTCCAGGTGATGCTGACCAGCCAGCCGGCGTAAGCGTGGAAGGCCCGCACGCTGGCCGCGGAAAACCGCTGCCAGCGCTCCAGGGGGGTGGGGCCTGGCGGGGGGGTGGGTCGGGAGGGGGTGGGCGGCAGGCTCGACATGGGGCGCACTGTACGGTCCCGGCCGGCCGGGGGCGAGCGCCGCCAGACGCGCTGCGCGGCCGGCCAGACAGCCTGCAAAATCGCGCGATGAATGGCGGTGCCGTGGGCGGCGCTGGCCGCCGCCCACGGGCGGCCGCATCGGCCCGAGCGATGGGCCGACGCGCCCGCGCATCGCGAGACCGGGCGCGCCGTGGGGGTTGTCGGCCCTTGGCTTCGCCTTGGCCATCGCCGCCGACCTTCCCTCTTCATCAACCTGCCCAACCGAGCCACGCCATGTTCACCCTGCACTACTTTCCCGGCAACGCCAGCATGGCCCCGCACATCGTGTTGGAGGAGTTGGGTCTGCCCTACCAGCTGCAATGGGTGGACCGCGGCGCCGGCGCCCACCAGCGGCCCGAGTACCTGGCGCTGAACCCGAACGGCCTGATCCCGGTGCTGGTGCAGGCCGACCCGGCCCGGCCCGCCGCCGCGCCGCTGGTGCTCTACGAGGCCGCGGCCATCTGCCTGCATCTGGCCGACCACGCGGCCGTGTCTGCCGCCCAGGCGCCTGCACCGGCCACCACCCCCGCGCCGGTGGAGGCCACTGGGGCGGTCCGCCCGCACCTGTTGCCCCCGCTGGGCAGCGCCGAACGCGCGCACGCCTACAAGTGGCTGACCTGGCTGACCAACACCCTGCAGGCCACGCTGATCCATTGCTTCTACCCGGAGCGCATGGTCGACGACGGCGACACCGCCGCCGCGGCCCAGGTGCGCCGCCGCGCCGAAGCCAAGGTGGGCGCGCTGCTGGACCAGCTCGACGCGCAGCTGGCGCGCCACGGCCAGGACTGGGTGCTGGGCGACGCCTGCAGCGTGGTCGACGCCTACGCTTTCATGCTGTGCCGCTGGACCCGCGGCTTCGGCCGCCCGGCGCGCAGCCTGCCGCACCTGGGCCCGTACCTGCAGCGCATGAGCGCGCGGCCGGCGGTGCAGCGGGTGTTCGCCCAGGAGGCCATCGAGGGCGCCTGGGTGTGACGCGCCGCGGGCCCGCGTGGCCCGGCGGTCATTCCAATGCCGATCCTCAAGCCAACCCCCACGCCCACCGAGGATCAACCCCATGACCAACCCCATGACCCGCACCCTGATCAGCTCCGGCTCGCCCTTCGAGCAGCACATGGCCTACTCGCGCGCCGTCGTGGCCGGCGACTGGGTCTTTGTCTCGGGCACCACCGGATTCGACTACCAGACCATGGCCATCTCCGACAGCGTGGTCGACCAGGCCCGCCAATGCTTGCTCAACATCGACGCGGCGCTGCAGCGCGCCGGCGCCAGCCTGCGCGACGTGGTGCGCGTGACCTACGTGCTGCCCACCGCGTCCGACTTCGAGCCCTGCTGGCCGGTGCTGCGCGAGTTCTTCGGCGACGTGCGGCCGGCGGCCACGATGATCTCGGCGGGTTTGGTCGACCCGCGGATGAAGATCGAGATCGAAGTCACGGCCTTGAAGTCGTCGGCCTGAGCACGCGGTTGCTGGCGGGGCCCGTCGGCGCGCGGGCTGGCATCAGCGCGGCATCAGCGCAGCGTTGCCCGGTCTCTGGGCGCGAACAGCAAATACAGCAGCGGCCCGAACGAGCCGACCGCCAAGGTCAGAACCACCCACGGCAGCGGGTGGCGCCCGGTGGCCCGGGCGTCCCGCCACAGCCACGTCAGCACCAGCAGCAGCGCGATGCCCAAGTCCGCCAGCACCTGCAGGCCCGCCAGGTTTTGCAGCTGGTGCTCAAAGACGCCGACGACGCCGTGCTGCGCCACCGCCGCGGCGCTCAACGCGCCGAAGGCCAACAACAAGATGCCGATCAAGGCTTTGGTCATGCCGTCCTCCAAATGGCCTGGAGTCTGCGCACGGCCCGCCCGCCACGCCATGACCTGGGAGGTCATGGCCGCGGCCATGCGGTCGCTTGGGGCCGGGTGGTGCCAGCGTCAGCGCGGCGTCCGGAAGACGAACGTGCAATGGCCCGGTGAGAAGTCGCGTGCACCGCGCTGTGCGTCGTCCGTGCGGCCCCGCAGCTCGAACGTCGCGGCCGGCTCGCGGGCCAGGCCCGCCAGCGCGTCCACCGTGGGCGGCTCCAGGACCATCAGCGGCACGATCAAGTGGCGCGCGCCGTTCGCGGTGCGCAGCGCAAAGCCATCGCCCGACGCCACCTCGTCGACGATGCGACCGCGCCCCTGCAGGGGCGACGTGGGCCGCCCGCGCGGCGCGGCCACCTCGTCGGCCGCCGGCGGCACGATCCACACCAGGGCCGGGACCTCGGGCAAAGCCGTGGTCTTCAGGCGGCTCACGCCGGGCTGCACCGCGTCCAAGGTGGCCAGCCGGTCCAGGTACACGCGCTTGAGGCAGTCGGCGTCGCGGCAGGCGTCCCGGGTGGTGCGCAGCCACTGGCGCTGGTCGCTCACCAGGCAGGCCTCGGCGTGCTTCAAGGCCAGCTTCGCGCCGGCAAAGTAGCGGCCCAGGTGCTCGTCCAGGTCCGAGGTGGCGGGGGTGCTGCAAAGCAGCTTCTCGACCGCGCTGCGAGCGGCTTCGCAAGGGAAGGATGCAGCGCCGGCAACGCCGGGCCACCACAGCGCCGCGGCGGCCAGGGCGCCGGCGACAAGCACCTGGGAACAGGACGTGGTCATCGGGTGACTCCAGGTGAGTGCTTGGCGCCATGCTGGCAAACCAGCACTGCGTTCAGCGGGGCCCGCTCGGTTCGGACGTCGCCTTGCCAGAACACGCTGCGCACCCGGTGGCGGCGCTGCTCGTCCCGCGGCGTCAACACCCACGCGTCGATCGGGCCCGTGCCCGGGCGCCGCACGGCTTGGTCCTGTTCCGCGATGTCGGCCAGCGCGCGGCTGGTGTCGGGGGCGGCGAAGGCGGCGCAGGCCAAGCCCAGCAGCGGTGGGCCGATCAGGTGCCGGGTGCGGCGCAGCGGCATGGTCATTGGCAAGGCCTGCGGGCAGCGGCGGCGGTCAACGCGCCCGGCCCAGCGACTCCAGCCGCAGCGACAGGCTCAGCTCCAGCGCCGTCAGCCGTTGGCGCAAGGGCGCGGCCTGGGCGGCGTCGGTGCAGGCCGCCAGTTCGGCGCGCAGGGCGGCGCGTTGGCGCAGCAGGTCGACTTCGGGGGGAACGACGCCGGCGTCCTTCAGGATCTTGAAGGGCATGCGCCATTCGTCGGGGGTCTGCTCCCAGGCGGTGTCCGGTGTCCGGCGTCAGGGGCTGGCCGTAGCCCCGCGCGGACCGCAGCTCACCGTTCTGTTCGGCCTCGCGCAGCTTGCGGCCGATCTCGTCTTCGCGGAACTCTGGGCTGGGCATGGGGGCTCCTGGGGTGGGGGGTTGAGGGCGTGCGACGGGCGGACGCGCAGCCGTCACGGCGCGGGTGGGGCCCGGGCGTCACCACGGCTGCGCCGCGGCCGTGCCCTGGTGGTAGCGCAGGCGCCAGGCGCCTTGCCAATGCAGCCACAGCGACGACCTCAGCGTGTGCCGCAGCAGCGTGCCGTCGGGCGCACGGTGGGCCGACCGGTAGGTCAGCAAGGCCGCGCCCGGCGCGGCGGGGGCCACCGCAAACGCATCGGACACCACGTCCACCGGGCCGCCCTGGGTGGACAGGAAGTTGATGATCGTCGCCCGGGTGTAGACCTGCCCCGAACGCCCGACCTCGTGGAAATCGGGGTGCAGTAAGTGCTCCAGCCGGGCGCGGTCGCAGCGCACGCCGGGGTGGTGCAATTCCACCTCCAGCGCCTGCAGCGTGGGCAGCAGGGCCGCCGCGTCGGGCGCGCCGTGCACCACCAGTTCGGGGTGGCCCGTGGCCGGGTCGCCGACGCGGGACAGCGACCACGCCGCCGACGTGGCCAGCAGCACCTCCACCGTCGTGCGCACCCGGTTGCCGTAGGGCACGTGGCCGCCGTGCACCCGCCCCTCGGCGTCGGCCACGCTCATGTGCAGGTGGGCGCCGTGGGCCGACAGGCTGCCGGACAGGCTGAGGATTTCGAAGGGCCCCGGCAGGGCGGTTTCGGCGTCGGCCGCGGCCAGTCGCAGCCGGGCGCCGTCCAGGCTGCCGATGCCCGCCACCACGAAGGCCGAGCCGCCCAGCGCCGTGCGTGCGTGGGTTTCCAGGGCGCGGCGCACGTCGGCGCCGGGCTCGAGGCGCAGCGGATGGGTCACGGTGGGCGGCGGCGTGGGGGTGGAGGTCACGTTCATGGGGCGGGTCGTGCGGGGGCGGGTGGTGTCGATTGCAACGGCGATGTCAACGGCGTCGGCGCTGAGGTGTGCGCCGACGTGGTCGCGGCCGATGGCGTGGGCGCGGGCATGGCCTTGGACGTGGGCGTAGGCGTGGGCGTGGGCGTGGGCGTGGGCTTGGGCTTGGGCGCTTCGGCAATCCACCCCAGGCGCCGGCCCGCCACCCAGCCCAGCAGACTCAGGCCCACCTGCAGGTAGCCCAGCACCAGCACCAGGGCCGCCATCGGCAGGAAGGCCATCAGCCGCCCCACCGCCGATGCCGGCGCCGGCGACTGCCCGCCCGCAAAGGCCAGCCACGCCACCGCCGCCACCGGCAGGAACAGCACCGGCGCCCAGGCCACCGGCCAGGGCACGCCGGCCGTTGGCCGCACCCGCCCCAAGGTCACCGCCAGCACCGCGGCAAACACCGCGTAAGGCAGGCCAAAGCCCAGCAGCGACAGGATCAGCACGCTTGCCCCCCGGCCCTGCCCCACGCCCCAGGCCAGCACCGGCAGCACCAGCGGCAGCAGCAAGCTGAGCCGGAAGTAGCGGGTGGGGGTCAGCATGGGCGCACGGCGGAATGGGTGGTGCGTGGGTGCATTGGGTGTGGCCGGTGCGCGGGGCGGTGGCTGCGGTCGGGGTGGGCGCGTTCACGCCCGGTCAAACAAGCGCCTGGTGGTGTTCCAGCGCCTTGCTCCAGTGCCAGACGTCCACCCGTTCGCGCAGGCCGCAGGTCCAGAAGGGGTCGCTCGCCATCAACCGGTGCACCGCCGCCTTCGACGCGGCGCGCACCACCCACAGCCCGCCGTGCGGCGTGTCGCCCGGCGCTTCGCGCAGCGAGCCCGCCACCAGCACCTGCGCGCGGTGGGCGTCCACCCACTGAATGTGCGCCGCCAGATGCTGGGCGCGCAGCGCGCCCTGGCCGGGCAGGTCGGTGAACAGCACCGCGAACAAGCTGCCGCCGGGCGCCGGGTTGGCCGCGGGGGCGTTCATGGCTGTGCCCGGGCCAGCGCCTGGGCCGCCGCCAGACGGCGCAGCACCGGCGCGTTCAGTTCGCGGTTCAGCGCGTTCCAGCGGCGGGTGATCGGGTCCATGCGTTCCTGCAGGCGCGCGGCGGTGGCCAGGTCGCCGGTGGATAAGGCCCAGATCGCGTACTCCGCCAGCGCTTCAAAGCTTTCATGCTGCGCGAGGGCGTGTTCGAAGGCGTTGCGCGCCTCGCCGGGCTGCGCCGCAGCGGCGTGCGCCTTCGCCCGCAACAGGGCCACGTCGCCCGGCCGGTGCGCGGGGTGCTCGCGCTGCAGCAGGTCCAGGTGCGCCAGGGCCTGCGCGGCCTGTTGGCTTTCCACCAGCGCCCGCGCTGCGCCGTGGCGCAGGTCGGGGTCGGCGGCGAAGGGGCCTTGCAACGCGCTTTCATAGTGCTGCGCGGCTTCCCGCGCTTCGCCGGCGTTCAGCAGCGCCGCGGCCAGGCGCATCCGGTGCTGCGCGGTGGGCGCTTCTTCCAGTGCGGCCCGCGCTTCGCGCACGGCGCGCCCGGGGTCCATCGCCGTGGCCGCCGCCGACACCGCCTTCAGGGCCCGCCGCTCCAGCCGCGAGTTCGGCAGGTAGACCATGAACCCATAGACCAGGCTGCCCAGCAGCGGAAACGCGAACAGGATGAACAGCCAGTACAGCGGCTGCCCGCTGCGCACCACGTGCACCGCGCACAGCACGGCCAGCAAGACGTGCAACCCCAAGCCTGCGAATGGCATTCGGCAACCCTCCCGGCGCAATTATTGGCCGCGGCCCCGGGGGCTTGTCATCCGTTGCTTGAAGGGTCGGGCCGCCCGCGCGGGGCCGACCCCGGCCGCCTCAGGGCATGGCCGCGCCCGCCGCCTGGCGCACGGGAATGCCCTGCGGGTCGAAGCCGTCCAGGCAATGCACGTTGACGCCGAAATGGTCGGGCGTCACCCGCTTGCGGTGAAACGGGTAGATGCCGCAGGTCTTGCAGAAGAAGTGCCGCGCCGTGCGGGTGTGGAACTGGTATTCGGTCAGAAATTCCGCACCCGCCAGCAGCCGGAAGTGGCTTTCATGCACCTTCACCATCAGCGCGTTCTTCTTCTTGCACAGCGAACAGTCGCACTGCGTCAACTCCGGGAAGTCGGTGTCGACTTCGAAGCGCACCGCGCCGCAATGGCAGGCGCCGGTGTGGGTGGCGAGGGGGCGGTGCGTCATGGGGCGCTGGCTCGGGGTGGGGCCGGGAACGGTGAGGTGATTCGATCGTAGCCGGCAAGTCGGCCGCAACGTGGCGCTGCTCGACGGGTTGGCAGGCCCGCGGTTGGACCGAACCAAACCACTTCTGGGCAGCGCCCATCAATGCGCCCGGGCAAGAAATGGCAACGCTTGCAACGCCGCCAAGGCATTGATCGATCGGGCCAGCTTCTTCATGGCCGGCACCACAGCCGGCACCACAGCCGGCGCCAGCGGCCGCCCCTTCTCCTTCTGCACCCGGTCCGGCAACAGCACCTGCCGTCGACGGTTGCACCTGGACCAATCGATTGACCATCGTTGGTGCGCATCACGGCGTTTCGCCCTTTGACGCGCCCAGCGAGACCCCAAAGGCGTTCCTCGTTGATGCAGCCGGGCTGCCTCACCATCATGGACAAAAACAGTTTTGTCCGTGATGGTGAACGTTTCGTCCATTCTGGCCGAGCCGATGCCCAGCAAACCTCCCGTCCTGTTTCCCCAGGGGCAGCGCATGCTCGTGGCGCTGGGCGAGCGCGTGCGTCTTGCCCGCTTGCGCCGCAAGCTGACCACCACCACGGTGGCGCAGCGCGCCGGCATTTCCCGTGCCTCGCTGTACAACGTCGAAGCTGGAGATCCCGGCGCAACGCTGGGCACGCATCTGCGCGTGTTTGCGGTACGCGGGTTGGACAAGGACATCGACAGGGTGGCGGCCGACGATCAGGTCGGGCGGAAGCTGCAAGATCTCCAGAGGGAGTCCCCGCCGAAGTCCGGACGCACTGCCGCCGCCATCAAGCGTGAAAGCGCGAAATGAGCGCTTCGGATCTGGAGGTTTGGCTCGACAGCGACTTGGACGAGATGCGTCGCGTCGGCACGCTTTGCCATGACCGTGGTCAGGTTCGCTTCAGCGACGACAAGGCGTGGATCAAGGACGCGAAGGCGTTCATGCTTGATCCGGACTGTTGGCGCCGACCGATAACTGAGCCGGGCTCAGAATTGGATCGGCGCCGCCAGTTCAGTAGATTTGCAGGCCTACAATCAGGGGTCGCTGGTGTCCCGGCTGGACTATCTGTTCCGATGATGAGCGATGGAAGAAGGCTGCTGAGCGTTTTCTGTGGAGCCGGTGGCTTGGACCTGGGCTTCGAGCAGGCAGGGTTCGACGTCCAATTGGCTTTTGACATCAGGCCCGATGCTGTTCTTTCTCACAACAAAAATCGAGCTGATAAGCCTGCGGCTGCGCATCGAATTGATGTCCGCGACATCACGCTGGCAAAGCTCGATGAGCTGGTAGGAGGTACGTTCAAGCCAATGGGCGTCGTCGGCGGGCCGCCATGCCAAAGCTTCAGTCAGGCGAATCGATCACCCCTCGATGAAGATGATCCGCGTCATAAGCTGCCCTTCGTTTATGGGGACCTCATCCAAAAGCTGAACGCCCGCAGTCCTCTGCATTTCTTTGTTTTGGAGAATGTGGTCGCGCTGCGTGAGTCGCCTCATGTTGAGCGCTTTGAGGAGATTAAGAAGAAGCTTGATAAGGCGGGATTTCGGGTGCATGAGGCAGTGCTGGATGCGTCCTCTTATGGTGTACCCCAGCGCCGCGAGCGGCTGATATTGGTGGGCCTTAACAAGAAGCTGTATCCCGACCTCGTTTGGGAAGCTCCAAAAAAAGTCGAGGTTCCTGCTGAACATCTGACGGTGCGCCATGCGTTCAAAGAACTGCCCGAACCGGTGCACTACAGGCGAGGTCTGAAGCGCACGGACCTAGTTTTCCATCCGAATCACTGGTGCATGGCGCCGAAGTCGAAGAAGTTCACCACGCCGGGAGCACTGGTTGAGGGACGGCGTGGAAACCGTAGTTTTAAGACGCTTTCTTGGAACCTACCCAGCGTCACTGTGGCGTACGGCAATCGAGAGGTTCATGTGCATCCGGACTGCAAGCGCCGTCTCAGTGTTCTAGAGGCTATGCGTCTTCAAGGCTTTCCAGACAGATACGTCTTAGAAGGATCTCTGTCATCCCAGATTACGCAGGTGAGCGAAGCCGTCCCGCCGCCGATGGCCAAGGCCGTCGCGCTGACGCTCAAGCAGATTTTGGACCGCGCGTTGTTGTCCAAGCCAGCAGGCAAGGCGAAAACAGTCGCCAAAATCAAGAAGGCCCAGCCCAAAAAAACCGTAAGCCTGAGCGACTCGCAGCGTAGGTGCTAAGGGGTGGACGGCTGCGCCTTTGCGGCTTCTTTCGAAGCCCATTCGTCGTAGCCATCCAGCAGTGCATCAGGGTAGTTGGCCTGCCTGAGTAGCCCCTTGGTCTCGGCCGCCATTGAATTCATCTTTGCCGGGTCACTGAGCAAGTGGGAATCGATGTCCAGCAGTTCTCGAGTTTTCTTGAGGGCGCGTAGGGCGATACGCTGCTCGACGGTCGCAGCACTGTCCGGTGCAACGTCAGTCATAGGGGCGGGCGTGCCGCGATAGCGGCATCGGTACACGAGCGAAAGCATGTCATGTTCACCACCGTCTACGGCGTAGACATACGTGGTCATCATGTCCAGTTCAAACGGCGGGCTCGCCTGCAACAGCTTCGAGGCCAGCCATTTGGTCAGGCCCACACAGATTGCATCGCGCAACTGTGGACGAGCTAGGCCTGTCGGATCTTTCAAGAACTCCACGCCGACTCCAGCAGCTACCTGCAGCAACTGCTCAAGCTCATTCTTGAACTCAGGGCTAGAGGCACAGTTGTCCTCTATTGCCTGGCGTACGCGCTCGAACTTTTGCGGACAGGTGTTCTCTTCGTCGAATCGAGTCGCCACAAATAGAAGCCAGTCTCCGCCAGGCTGACTGGTCTGCATCTCGATGATGGCCTCCAGCGCATCCAGCACAGTGGCGCCGGCGCCGTTGTCCGGGGCCAGCAAGTAGCCGCACAAGTCAAAGTTGATGACATGGAACGGCGCGTACTCGCGCAGCTTCCGTCGCGCCACAGGGCTGCTACCCGCCGCCAGATCTTCGAGCCGGTAGTGCAGCGTGTCAGACGCAGCATGTACCCAGTCCGACTGCGCCTTTAGCGTGGCTTGCGCTACACCTAGATGCTGGTCATCTTCTGAGCCACTTCTCTCTGCCGTCATCCCCACAAACTGCACTTGGTACTGGCGATTTTTCGCAGCATCTTCAAGCACGCGAATGTCGAGCATCTCTGGTGCTGGCAAAGTGAAATAGCGCAGCACCTTCGGCGTTCCAGTAGCGTGGTGCAACTCTTTCATCAGCCTCGACACGTTGTCGCGCCAGCCGTGGCGCACGAGTTGCTTGCGAGGCTTGTGCCAAGGGCGCAGTTCCCGCGCATGCCGCTCCCATGTCTTCGGCGCTATTGCCGGTAGAGCGCCGTCTGCGAACTCGTCGATCAGGCCCGGGGCGTCGTCAGTGCCGCTCATTTGACGTTGCGGTCCTTAAGCACTTGAAGGACGTCTTGGAACATGGCCTCTTGATCCTTGTATTCCATTTGATCGAGCACGTTGTAGGCTGCAAGCACCCTGAACACAGCCTTCGCAATTTCCAGCGGCCCAATCGCTGCCACGGTGGTGTTGGAGGCCTGTACTGACTTGAGTAGCTCTGGGTTGACTTCATAAGCCAGTACGCCGCTTACGCGCAAATCGAGTCGCTTCTGTTCGGTCGCTTCAATCGCCACCTCTGGCGCTTGTTCGAGCGGGTCGCCGCGTCGTGCCCAGATCTCCGCGATATCTTTGTCAATCGCAGCTAGAAGGCCTGAGCGCTGCTCGATACCTGTGGCCTGTCGACCTTTCTTGCTTGCTTCCTTCAGCAAATTGGTGATTTGCCTAAGGCAGCTGTGGACCCAGTTGCTGAGGTATTGGTAATGAGGATGGCTGACGTTGAAGGACTCGCGATCAATGTTGAGTGCGGCATCCATACCTGACCTGACAAAGACTTCGCCGGTGATCTGATTGAGACGGTTCAGCTCCGAGACTTGGTAGTCCATGAAGCGGTCGTCATAAAGCACACCGCTTGCCCCATTGATACGAATCAATACGCCCCGGTTCTGCTTGGGAACGATCACCGAGTTCCAGTAGAAGTAGGCGTCAAATTCCAGCGGGCCGCCGCTATGCGCAGACTCATAGTTGCCAAGCGATGACTTCATCTGCCCTACAAAAAGCAAGGGCAGCTTTTGCTGTGAAGGGCGAGCGGATTCAGCTAGTTCGTTAGGCAGCTCTACAGGCCTGAACAGCTTGACGCCATCTACCGTCACTGAGAAGCCGCCGACCGGATCCGCAAATTCCGGGAGCGACATTGCTGAGGCTACTGTCTGATCGGCAAGGCCTAGCACCTCTGCGGCGCGACCGCGGGCTCTATTCTCAAGCTTGTACACGGCAATGCCGCCGCCGAGTTCGATCTCAAAAGGGTGCCTTCCGAGGTACTGCAGTGGGGCGGCAAGACTGAGTCGCCAGAGCATCGCGAAGTACTCGTCCAAGTACTCCTCGATATCCGGATGCTTAGACTGCTCTTTGCCTGTCTTGACGGCGTTTTGATAGAACTTGCGGAAGCGTTCTTCGGGGCCATCCTCTGGCCTCCAAGGCAACGCCGGCTCGACTAAAAAAACATTTGTCTTTAGATCGCTGAATCCGACATGTACCTTTGGTGCTTGCAGGGCCGTCTGCTCCTTCTGGGTCTGTTCATCCTCAGGTTTTGCTAACAGCGCTTCCCACATTTCCTTGCGTCGGAGCAGATCGCGCGTAGCAGGCCGGATGTCAAATAGGGTTACCGTAGTGCCGTGCTCATCAGCGCTGTGGGCGGCCTCTCGCTGCATTCGCACCTTGCCGGTGACGAACTGAGGTTTGGCGCCGTCCTTTGAAGTCTCCCGGAGGTCCGCTTCTGTGTAGGTCATCAGCCAAATTTCGGCGATGAGCCAGTCGCGCGCTCCTCGCGCCTTGGTGATGATCTGAAAGTGGGTCGTCAGGTGCGACACCGCGAATAAGCCAATACCGATCTTTCCGATGAGTCGCCGTAAGCCGGGGCTGAGATCGGGGTCGTCCGACGATGCTGTGCCGATCTCCGTTCCGCGGGCGGTGCGCTTGCTGCTTCCCCCGATGTGCGTGAGTAAATTCGATAACGCGACCTCGGTCATGCCGTTGCCGTTGTCGGACACAGACATCCGTTCAAACCGCGGCCAGTCCGTAGAGATCGTCACCTCCGTTGCATCGGCGTCGTAGGAGTTGAAGATCAGCTCTCTAAGTGCCGATGAGGGACGACGATAGATCCCGTCCGTGATGCGCGCGAAAACACGGTTATCTACGACGAGTTGCTCTTGCAGCTGTTCACCGTCGGCCAGCGAACGCATGCGAGCGGCGAGCACGTCCGCTTCGTCGACCACTTCGTTGAGGTTTGAGGGTGCTTGACCGCTGCGGGATTTACTTTGCTTGTCCATATAGATGCCGCCGAAGCGGATTGGACCCCCTAAGTTCAGCTCAAAAGGGTGTGAAAAATACCGGACACAACTTCACTCGAAGTGGCTTTCAAGCTTGGAGAGCATGTGTTGAACGGACGGGCCACGTCGGGTTCTGTCGCGAAGGAAGTCCAGTAGCTCAGTCCGGAGCTCCATGCCAGCGTGAGTAGCTCCGACAACGCTCGACCAAGGGGCATACAGGTGGTCTGACCTGCCTCCAGTCGTGAAGCCGACACTCTCAAAAATTTGCTTCAACGTTTCCTGGCCTGGCGCGCCTGCAGGCATGCTTCCTCGACCCAGCGCTGACAGCCTGGTGTACCGGCGCGCTTGCAGCGAGCTGCCGTCACCGATGTGTGACGGGAAGAAGGCACGCAGTGCGCGTCGCAGACAGGCTTCCGCCGCGCTCACGGTTTGCACACTCCTGCGGCTGATGCCGTTAAGCGCATCCTCCTTAGCAGACCATGCACCGCCGATCAATTCGGCAACGTCGACGTCACAGAAACAGTTTTCGAACACGACAGGCGAGCCATAGGTCGTCTCGCCATAGGCCGCAATTTCTTGGATGAGCGAGTTGTTGTCGCCGTTGAAAGTGCTGTCGACGAACTTCAGGGCAGGCTTCCTCTTGGAACGGGTGTTCTTGATCCTCACGTCACTTAGTTCACACCCGTCGAAGGTAATTGGACCCTCGCAGTCAACCAGCTCAACGCTCGTGAGGGAGCAGTTCTCGAACGAGACGTCAGGTAGCGAGACCCCTTGGAGTCGGACGTTGGAAATGGACGAATTGACGAACCGGTTACCGTCGAGAAGGAAGTCGCTACCGCTGAGCTCGCTCCTTATGTCGAAACCAGTGAACTCGACGTCGGTGATCTCCGCCAGGGGTAGAGGAGCGTGAACTGGCTCCGACAAGCCTTCATCGCCCACGGCCGCCCGGAGGAACCAGAGGTTGGCGCTCGCCGATTCACAGCCGGCCGCAATCGCGCGATCAAGTGCCTGCCGCCACCGTTCATCCACGGTGTTGCCGTTGAGCGCAGACGGCAGCAAGGTCTCGAATGCGTACTTCGCGCGCTCAGCTGAAGCGGCCAGCTGCAAGCCTTGGTCAGGGCTCAGGTGACCAAGCGGCATGTTGGTCCTAAAGAGCTGGGCGAGTAGGGCGCAACGTATCCAATCGCTCAGGAACTGCGGGCGATAGGCCCCGGCTGCCTCCGAGGCATAGAGCAGTGCGTGTTTCGCGTTTTGCCGCGTGATTGCGACAAGCACCTCCGGCGAATTGACGGGGTCGACATCGAACGCGTCGGGCACAAGCTCATTGGGTGTGGGTGCCATGGCGCCGGGTGGCGATGAGGAGAGCGCTGCTAGGCCCTGCAGTGCCCGCATCTGGTTCTTGACTGAGTATTCGTGCGCGGCGATAGGGTCGACTTTCGACGCCTCCCGGATACAGGCAAACACCGCGGCGCTGAGGCAGACGTCCCAGACCCTGGGAATGAAGGCTTTTCCGTCCTGATGCAGTGGCGCACGGTTGCCTGTTCGACGGCCGATGGCAATCGCGGCTAGTCCTTGAATGAAGAAGAGCGAGGGCTCCTTCGCTACTTCGGGAAAGACCTCAAGAATCCAGGCGACGATGGCCTTCTTCTCTCTCACGACTTGATCGTCTGCTGGCCTGTTGCCGATCAGCGCTTCGTATTCCTGCGGCAACTCGATCTCACCCGTGGTTTGGCTGTGTGCAACGACGCCGTCGAACACCGCGCCCACGTAGGTATCGAAGTCCTCGCTAGTGACCTCGGGAAGATCAACGCTGAGGATCGTCCAGTTGCTGCTATCGAGATGGCGAGCCTCTGTGCGTCGACCGGAGAGGATGACGACAGATTCCGGCGCGCCCAGACGCTGGGTGATTAGGTAGAGCAGGTCTTGAATGAGGTTCTTGTCGTAGCGACCAGCTACCTCGTCAATGCCGTCTAGGAAGATCGTGACCAGTCCCGACTTGACGGCCCGTGCCAAGCGCTCCGCGCCATGTCCGACGATGCCAATCAACTGGGTAATGCTGTCCCAGGCAATGCCTGAAGTGAGAGGCAGCTTTCGCAGCGGAATGAAGATCGGTAGCTTCCCCCGCTTATCGTCTCGCAGGCTTCGCGCGGCGGACGCCAGCAAAACGGTCTTTCCCTTGCCTGCCTCAGCCTCAATGAAGGCCAAGCCAGCGCCGGAGCGGACGTGCCGCTCCAGTTCATCTGCGGCGTCAAGTTTGCGGTTGTCCTGTTGATCGACGAGCGTCATTCGGACTGGCGCAATACCCAAGGCGCTGATGGGTGCGAGGGCCTCGTTGAGCAGCGCCTCCTGAGAGACGTCAAACGTTGAAGGCAGGTCGAGCAGCCTACGCAGCGCCATCCTTACGGTTTCAGCCGTGCGCCCAAGTCCCAGGGCGACTCGCTCCAGATCGGCTGGCGCCCATTCGACGAGCACGTAGTGGACCGCGGTGACGCTGTCTTTAAGGTGCGATTGAGTGATGCCCGCCGCCGATTTCAGCCGTTCGGGGGTCGATACCAGCGGGTCGTCGATGAAGACCCACAACTCGCCTTCAAGTTCGAACGCCCGGGCGCCTGGTGCGAACGCCTCGAGACTGGTCCCCATCGTGTGCGCGATGGCTGCTGCAACGTCAAACTGCGTCTCGCCCATCATCTCCCTCCCTGCGTGGACACCGTCGGCTAGGTTGCCGCTCTTTTCGGCTAGCTCATCGATTCGACGACCGTGGAGTGTCGGCGCGGTCGGCAGCAACCCTCTTGGGGTCAATCCAACACGGCAATACACCGTCAACTTGCGAGCCCTGAGCGGTTTGGCCCTGGAGCGGGGACCCGTCGACACGGCGCAGGCGAACTTACCCCCCAGCCGCAAATCTAGCGCATGAAGCCGAGGGCAGCGCAAGCACCAGCGCCGTGCTGCACGTCGCACTGTCCGTGTGATTCAAGGCCAAGTCCACGGTCAAAGCTGCCTTCAAGCAAATGGCGCATGACACCCAGCGACTACCGCAACGGCCAAGCCGGTGCGCTCGACATGGCTGAGGGGCTTAGAAAGAGGACGGGGTAGCGCCGAGTGGAGCCGCAGCCTCCGCCAAGCACACCCACGGGCGTAGCCATGCCAATCAGGTCCCGAACCATCCAATCGACGGCGGGCGGCGCTAGGAAGATGATCCCCGGCCGAACCCGTTTGGCCCACTTTTGGCCCACCTTGCAATGAAAGGGTTTGATCGACTTCTGGACCTAAAACGGAAAAGCCATGCAAGTCAGAGATTTGCATGGCTTAGGTTTGGCGCGCCCGGCTGGGATCGAACCAGCAACCCCTGCCTTCGGAGGGCAGTACTCTATCCATTGAGCTACGGGCGCAACACCACGCATTGTAGCGGTGACGCGGGGCACCGAGGGTTTTCGTGGGGCGCGCCGCCTATAATGCGAGGTTTGACATGAACGGGCGCGACGGGATGGAGTGCGCCGGTTTGCCTTCCCCGCCGCGGCGCCTTCTGGGGTGCGCGCGGACCATTCGACTCGAGGATTTCATGAGCGACGCCCACTCACAGCACGACGACAGCCCGCACGAAGGCCCGATCAAGACCCCGAAGCAGCTCGTGCTGGCGGTCTTTTTCTCGTTCGTGATTCCCATTGCCGTCATCGTGCTGCTGGCCATCTACGTGACCACCGGCAACCGCCCTGCCGCCGGCAGCAATGGCCTGGACGCCGAAGCGATCGCGCGTCGCATCCAGCCGGTGGGTTCGGTTCAAGTCAAGGACAAGTCGGCGGTGGCCGTGCTTCGTTCGGGCGAAGAAGTGTTCAATGGCCAGTGCAACGCCTGCCACGGCGCAGGCCTGGCCGGTGCCCCCAAGCTGGGCGACGAAGCCGCCTGGGCGCCGCGCATCAAGACGGGCTACGAGGCCTTGCTCAATGCCGCGCTGAAGGGCAAGAACGCCATGGCCGCGCAGGGCGGTGGTGAATACAACGACACCGAGATCGGCCGTGCCGTGGTCTACATGGCCAACAAGGCCGGTGCCAAGTTCGCCGAGCCGGCCGCCCCCGCCGGTGGCGCCGCCCCGGCCGCTGCCGATGCCGCCCCCGCCGCGGCTCCGGCGGCACCCGCCCCAGCGCCCGCTGCCACCCCGGCACCGGCCGCCGCCCCCACCGCGGCGGCGCCGGCCACCGACACCAAGGTCGCCGCGGCCCCCGCGCTGTATACCCAGGCCTGCTCGGCCTGCCACGTCGCCGGTGTGGCCGGTGCGCCAAAGCTGGGCGACAAGGCCGCCTGGGCGCCGCGCCTGGCCCTGGGCGTCGATGGCCTGACCGCCAGCGTCATCAAGGGCAAGGGCGCGATGCCGCCACGCGGTGGGTCGGCCGGCAGCGACGCCGACATCAAGGCGGCGGTCGCCTACATGGTGGCGGCCGCCAAGTGAGCCGCGTTGGCCGACCGGTCAGGTCGGCCACAGTCGCTGGGCACGCCGGGCACAGCAGGGCACACGGCACGGCGCACAGCAACGTGCCTTGCGCGGCCCAGCGTTCCGCCAAGTCCTTTTGAATTCAAGCCGACCCCGCAACGGGTCGGCTTTTTTCATGTCGCGTGCGGTGGGGCCGCGGCGGCGTCCGCCTGCGGGCTCAGGCAGAAGCCGAAGCGCCCCGGCAGGTCGGCGAAGCGCACGTCCTGCGGCGCCCAGCGACCGCACTCCACCTGGTCGGCCGCGTCGCCCATGTCCTGCGTGTGCACCAGGCCCAGGCCGAGCGCGGTGTGCACGAACAGGCGGCCCTGTTCGTCCAGGAAGGCGGCGAGGAAGTCGGCGGCCTGCCCGGTGTGGCTGCGCAGCTGCACACCGCCCTGGCCGTCGGCCGTCAGGCGCCAGACCCAGGGCGCGGCTTCCAGTTCGACATACACCCGCTGCGGCCCATTCTGGAAGAACCACGCGCCGGCGTCGTCGCACAAGTAGTTGCGCTCGATGAACTCGCGCAGCTTGTCGTGCTGGATGCGGCTGCCTTTGACCTGGGGGAAGGGGCCGGCGTGCTGAATGCGGTCGTCGCGCATGTACCAGTCGCCGCGGGCGTCCAGGGCCAGCCAGCCGCGGCAGTGCGGCACGTTGGGCCATTTCTTCAGTGCGGCCTTGACGATGTCGTCCATGGGGTGGGCTCGGTGGTGCGCGGGGCGCGGGTGGCGAGCGGCTGGGGCCGCGCGGCGTGGGTGGACGGCGCGGGCACGGTCACAGGTCGGGGGCGTCCAGCCAGGCCGCCACCTGCTGGGGCATGGTCGCCACATGGCCCGGCGGCCGCCCGCCCGGAAAGCCCACGTGCCCGCCGTGCGCCGGTTGCCACAGCCGCACATGGCGCCCCACCTCGGCCGGGCCGGGCAGGCTGGACGCCGGCACGAAGGGGTCGTTCAAGGCGTTCAGCACCAGGGCCGGGATGCGGATGCGGTGCAGGTGCGGCTTGGCCGACCCGCGGTCCCAGTAGTCGTCGGCGTCGCGAAAGCCGTGCACCGGTGCGGTGAAGACGTTGTCGAACTCGTGGAGGTCGCGCGCCGCGAGCAGGCGCTCGCGGTTGAACAGGCGCGGGTGCTGCGCCCACTTGCGCAGCGCCTTGGGCTTCATGCTGTTCAGGAACATGCGCGTGTAGACCAGCCGGTTGAAGCCCCGGCCGATGGCGTGCCCGCCGGCGGCCAGGTCGATCGGCGACGACACCGCCGCCACGGCCGCCGCGGTGTGCCCCGCGCTGTCACCGGCCTCCTCGGCCCAGCGCAGCAGCGCGTTGCCACCGAGGGACACGCCCACCGCCATCACCGGCCCCACGGAGGCGGGGTGCACCGTGCGAAAGCGGTCCAGGATCCAGCCAATCTCCTCGAAGTCGCCGGAGTGGTAGGCGCGCGGGGCGTGGTTCAGCTCGCCCGAGCAGCCGCGAAAGTGCGGCACCGCGTAGTCCCAGCCGCGCCGGCGCGCTTCCACCGCGAAGGCTTGCGCGTAATGGCTGGACGACGAGCCTTCCAGGCCGTGGAACAGCACGAGCAGCCGGCGGTTGCCTGGCGCGCCGGGTGCAGTGAAAGAAGCAGCAGAGGCGGGTGCCTCGGCCCGCCGCTGGCGCTGCCAGTCGACGTCGATGAAGTCGCCGTCGGGCGCGGTCCAGCGTTCTCGCTGGTAGACCGGCGGGGTGCCGTCGTGCCGGCGAGACATCAAGGCCGGCCAGATGGTCTGCGCGTTGCCACCCACCGGGCCGGCACCGGCCAGCCAGGCGGGGGCGCGAAAACCTTGCATCGGGGGGTCAGTGCAGCACCGACGCGGTCTCGGTGATGTCCGGAATCTCGCGCGCCGAGCCGGGGCTGGCATGGTGGGTGACCAGCCGCCAGCCCAGGCCGGTTTTGACGTAGACGTTGGTGGCCAGCACGTAGGCCGTCTGCGGGCCTTCGTCGCTCATCACCGACACCTTTTCGACCAGGCTGTGCACGGCCACCGCGTGGGTGCTGACCCGGCGCACCTTGATGGGCTCGGCGTGGATGGCGCCGTTGGCGAAGATGCTGTCGAAGCTGGCGCGGATGGCCTGCGGCCCCACCACGCGCGAGCCGCCCGGGTGCACGCAGCACACCTCGTCGTCGTCGGCCCACACGGCCATCAGGCGTTCGATGTCGCCTTGCTGCAGCGCTTCATAGAACTGCTGTTCCATGTCGTCGGGGGTGGCCAAGTGGGCCATCGTCGGTTTGCGCGCGGCCATGGGCGGGGTGTCAGCGGAAGACCACGGTCTTGCGACCATTGAGCAGCACCCGGTGCTCCACGTGCCAACGCACCGCGCGGGCCAGCACCACGCTTTCGACGTCGCGGCCCACGGCGGTGAAGTCTTCGGGGCTCAGCGAGTGGTCCACCCGCTCGACGTCCTGCTCGATGATCGGGCCTTCGTCCAGGTCGGCCGTCACGTAGTGCGCGGTCGCGCCGATCAGCTTCACCCCGCGCTCGTGCGCCTGGTAGTAGGGCTTGGCGCCCTTGAAGCTGGGCAGGAAGCTGTGGTGGATGTTGATGGCGCGCCCCTTCAGGAACTGGCAGAACTCGGGGCTGAGGATCTGCATGTAGCGGGCCAGCACCACCAGGTCGACCTGCTGCTCGGCCACGATGGCTTCGACCTGCTGCTCCTGGGCGCGCTTGACGTCTTTGCTGGCGCCCGTGGGCAGCGGCAGGTGGTGGAAGGGAATCTGGTAGCTGGCGGCCAGTTCGGCGAAGTCGGGGTGGTTGGACACGATGGCGGCGATGTCCACGCCCAACTGGCCCGAGTGACGGCGAAACAGCAAATCGTTCAGGCAGTGGCCGAACTTGCTGACCATCAACAGCAGCCGCGGTTTGCGCGCCAGGTCGTGCACGTGCATGTCCATGCCGAACTGCTCGCGCACGTGGGTGAACAGTTGTTCCAGCGCGCCCGCACTGGCCAGGTGCGGCGGGGCTGCCACGTGCACCCGCATGAAGAACAGGCCGGTCGCGTCGGCGTGCTGGACGTCGCCGAACTGCTGCGAGTCGATGATGTTGCAGCCCGCCTGGTACAGCAGGCCCGACACGGCGTGGACGATGCCCTTGGTGTCTCGGCACGACAGGGTCAGGACGAATTCGTGGGCGCTTTGCATGGGGCGGGATTGTACGGAGCACGCCGTCCCCAGGCCCGCCGCAGGGCCGTGCGGTGTCGGCCCCTAGAATCCGCCGCCATGCCCGCTCCCCGTGCCGATTGGTCCGAACGCAGCCTTGAGTTGTCAGATCTGCTCGCGCGCGCAGGCCTGGGCGACCGCGCGGCCTTCGCCACCCTGTACCAGCGCAGCAGTGCGCATCTGTTCGCGGTGATCTTGCGTATCAACCGTGACAGGGCGCAGGCCGAGGACATCCTTCAGGAGGTCTTCGTGAATGTCTGGCGCGCCGCTGCGAATTTCGATGCTGCGCAAAGTCAGCCTTTGACCTGGCTGACCAGCATCGCCCGCAACCGCGCCATCGACAGCCTTCGCCGTGCCCAGACGCAGCCCCAGTTGCAGGCGGGCACAACGGCAACGGACGATGAGGACAGTGACGTGTACGACGACATGGCCGACGAGGCACCCGGCCCGCTCGAGTTGTTGAGCAGGGCGGGGGAGGCACGCCAGTTGCAGCACTGTCTGGGCGAGCTGGGCGCGCCGCAGCGCCAAAGCCTGGCGCTGGCCTATTTCGATGGCCTGAGCCACGCCGAGGTGGCCGAGCAGATGGGCCAGCCGCTGGGGACCGTCAAGAGCTGGGTGCGCCGGTCGTTGTTGTCGTTGAAAGGCTGCCTCGAGCACGCTGCGGCGGTCGACCGGTCCCGCGCCGCAGCAAGGAAGGCCTGAGCCATGGACTACAGCCGCCCTGAACTCGCCGACCGCCTGGCCGCCGACTACGTGTCTGGCGCCCTGCGCGGGCCGGCCCGCCGCCGCCTGGAATCGCTGATGCTGGCCCACCCGCAGCTGCGCCAGGCCGTGCTGGCCTGGCAAGACCGCCTGGCCCCGCTGACCGCCTCCATCGAACCACAGACCCCGCCGCCCATGGTCTGGAGCCGCATCGAGGCGCGGATCGGCGGCGCTTCGTCGTCCCGCCTGGCGGCGCCCAGCCCGCGCTGGTGGGAGCGCCTGGCGGTGTGGCAGGGCCTGTCCGGTCTGGCGCTCGCCGCGTTGGTGGGCCTGGGCGTGGTGATCAGCCAACCGCCGCCCGCGCCCATCGTCGTGGTGCTGGGCCCGGCGGCCCCGGGCGACGTGACCCAGGCCGCCGGCGCGTTGGTGCCCACTTCTTTCGTCGCCGGCATCAGCGCCGACGGCCAAGCGGTGGTGATGCGCCCGGTCAACACCGTGGACCTGCGCAGCGACAAGGCCCTGGAGCTGTGGGCCGTGCCCGCCCAGGGCGCCCCGCGCTCGCTCGGCCTGGTGTCGGCCGGGGGCGCGACGACCGTGCAGCGCCGCAAGGTGCTGGACGGCACCGCCGCGCTCGCCGTCAGCCTGGAGCCGCAGGGCGGTTCGCCCAGCGGCGCGCCGACCGGGCCGGTGCTTTACGTGGGCAAGCTGGGCACCTGAGCGGCGTGGGCGCCGACCGGGCCGCCGGCCGCCGCGGTGGATGGGCTTGATGCCGTCCCCGTGCCCGTGCCCAGCGCCTGACCCAAGGCCTCGTCCGCCCGCGCCGGGCTGATCCCGTTCAGGCACAGGGTGTGGCCAAAGCGGCACACGCGCTCAAAGCACGGCGCGCAGTCCAGGGCCAGCTCGTCCTTGAGCCACAGCACTTGCGCGCGCGCGTTCAGCGGCGGCGTGTGCAGCGGGCTGGTGGAGCCGTAGAAGGCCACCTGCGGCACACCGAAGGCCGCGGCCACGTGCATCATTCCGGAATCGTTGCTGGCCACGCCGCGCGCTGCGCCGATCAAGGCCATCGCGTCGATCAGGTCCAGCGTGCCCGCCAGCACGCGGCAGGCGCCGGGGCGGCGGGCGTTGGCCAGCGCGGCCACTTCGTCGCACAGCGCCTTTTCCTTGGGCGAGCCCAGCAACAGCACCGGCTGGGCGTGGCGTTCGTGCAGAAGCACGGCCAGTTCGGCGTAGTGCGCGGCGGGCCAGCACTTGGCCGGGCCATACTCGGCGCCCGGCGCGAACGCGAAAAAGGCGCCGCGCGCCACGCCGGCGCTGGCGGCCACCGCGTCCAGCTTGCGTTCGGGGAAAGACAACCGCGGCCGGGCCGCGGCGTCGGGGGTCGACACCGCGCCGGCCAGGCCGCTGTAGAAGGCCACCATCGGCGGGCGGCCGCCGGGGTTGGGCAGGCGCTGGTTCAGCAGGCCGTAGCGGCCTTCGCCGTGGTAGCCGATGCGCAGTGGCACGCCCGCAAACCAGGGCAGCAGTGCGGCCTTCAAGGAATTCGGCAGCACGTAGGCGCGGTCGAAACGGCCGCGCCAGCGCCGGCCCAGCGCGCGGCGCGCCGACCAGTCCAGCCGGCCGTGGGCGAAGGGCAGTTCTTCGACGGCGTCGACGGTGGGCATGGCGCGGTACACCGGCGCCACCCAGGGCAGCGCGGCCACGGTGACACGCTCGCCGCGCGCGGCCAGGCGGGCCAGCAGCGGCTCGCTCATCACCGCGTCGCCAATCCACTGCGGCGCGATCAGCAGGCTGCGCGGCGCGGCAGCGCCGGCCGGGGACTTCACGGGTGGGGTGCCGCCGTCAGTGGGCGTGGACTTTTTCGCCGGCCTTCAGGCGGTACACGGTGCCGCAATAAGGGCACTTGCCTTCGCCGGTGGTGGCCACGTCGATGAAGACGCGCGGGTGGTTGCTCCACAGCGCCATCTTCGGGTTGGGGCAGGCCACGGCGCCCGGGCCTTGCAGGTCCTTGGCGCCCACTTCGATCACGGCTTTGGGGTCGCTCATCGTGCTCACCTCACACCTTGGTCAGCCATTCGGCGTACTTGGGGTTGCGGCCGTTGACGATGTCGAAGAAGGCCGACTGGATCTTCTCGGTGATCGGCCCGCGCGAACCGGCGCCGATCTCGATGCGGTCCAGTTCGCGGATGGGCGTCACCTCGGCGGCGGTGCCGGTGAAGAAGGCCTCGTCGCAGATGTAGACCTCGTCGCGGGTGATGCGCTTTTCCACCAGCTTCAGGCCCAGGTCGTTGCAGATGTTCAGGATGGTGTCGCGGGTGATGCCGTTCAGCGCCCCGGCCGACAGGTCGGGCGTGTAGACCACGCCCTTCTTGATGATGAACAGGTTCTCGCCCGCGCCTTCGCTGACGAAGCCGGCCGAGTCCAGCAGCATGGCCTCGTCGTAGCCCTCGTCCGTGGCTTCCATGTTGGCCAGGATGGAATTGGTGTAATTGCTCACCGCTTTGGCCTGCGTCATCGTGATGTTGACGTGGTGGCGGGTGAAGCTGCTGGTCTTCACCCGGATGCCGCGCTTCAGGCCTTCCTCGCCCAGGTAGGCGCCCCAGGGCCAGGCGGCGACCATCAGGTGGATGGTGTTGCCCTTGGGGCTGACGCCCAGCTTCTTGTCGCCGATCCACACCAGCGGGCGCAGGTAGCAGCTTTCCAGCTGGTTGACGCGCACCACCTCGCGCTGGGCTTCCATCACCTGTTCCGGGCTGAAGGGGATCTTCATGCGCAGGATCTTGGCGCTGTTGAACAGCCGCTCGGTGTGTTCCTGCAGGCGGAAGATGGCGGTGCCGTTCACCGTGTTGTAGGCGCGCACGCCTTCGAAGGCGCCACAGCCGTAGTGCAGGGTGTGGCTCAGCACGTGGATCTTGGCGTCACGCCACTCGACCAGCGCGCCGTCCATCCAGATCTTGCCGTCGCGGTCGGACATGGACATGGGAAATCCTGTTCTGTTCAGAGCTGAAAACGCGATTTTAGGCGGACGCGGGCGGTGCGGCGTCCGCCGCGGGCGCGGGCGTGGCGTCTTCCACCGGGGCCTGGCGCTGCAGCGTCCAGCGTTTCAGCACGCCGCCCTGCAGTTCCACGGTGACGGTGTCGCCGGCCGCGTCGCGCCAGCGGAAGCTTTCCGGGTCCTTGGGCTGGGCCGGCGGCGGGCCCACGCGTTCGCCCAGGCTGCGCGTGAGCTTCAGGATGTCCAGCAGCCGCACGCCTTCCTTGAGCTTGGCGTTCAGCATCACCGCGCTGGGCACGCTGCCCAGCGGCGAGCCGGCCGCGTCCTTCATCACCCGCAGCGCGCGGCTGAATTGCAGCAGCAGCCAGAAGACGATCACCGTCACCGCCAGCACCACGCCCTGCCAACCGTAAGCCTGCCAGCCCGCGGCCACGCCCATGGCGGCCAGGGCCCATCCAATCACTGGGTTCATGGGGCGGAATGCTAATGCCGCCGGTTCAGGCCCCCCGGCGGCACAGCGCCCGGCAGCGTCAGTAGCTCAGGTTGATCTGCAGCACCGCGGTGGTGCCGCTCACCTCGTTGCCCACCACCAGCAGCGGCTTGCCGTTGGGCGACTGCGCCGCCGGAATCAGCGTCAGCCCTTCCGGTCCCAGGTCGCCGGTGGTGCCGGTGCGGGTGTTCAGGTAGGTGGCGAAGCTGGGGCTGGCCGGGTTGGTGATGTCGTAGACCATCACGCCGCCCACGCGCTCCAGGCCGACGAAGGCAAAGGTCTTGTTGCCGAAGCGGCCCAGCACCACGCCCTCGGGCTCCGGGCCCTTGCTGGCGCTGCGGCCGTCCAGGTCGTTGTTGTCGTGGCTGGCGTTGAAATTGACGTTCGGCAGGGCCTTGGTGCGCTGCTCGATGTCGTCGCCGGCGTCGTAGACCCGGGTGGCGTCCGTGGTCCAGATGGAGAACGAGCGCGCACCGAAGCTGAACAGCTCGCTGCACTGGCCGGCCGCGTTCTTGCCCGTGCTGCCGCCGTTGGGCGTGGTGGTGATGCGCAGGCGGCCCAGGTTGGAGTCCAGCAGCAGGTTGGCCGCGTTGGCGCCGAACACCGCCGGGTCCAGGCCGGCGGTGCAGTGGGCGCGCACGCGGGTTTCCTCGTTGAAGCCGGGCCAGTCGGCGCGGGCGTCGCCTTCGTTGGCGGTCACCAGGTAGGTCACGCCGCCCACGCTGTAGCTGGCAATGGCGTCGGGCAGGTACAGGCCCTTGACCGGCTGCGGACCGATCTTCACCGCCGGGGTGCCGCTGTTGGTGTTGGTGCCGCCGTCTTCGTCGCTGGCGTCCAGGCCCATGCCGGCCAGGCTGTGGTCCTTGAAGCCCAGCGGGCGCAGCGCGGTGACGCGGGCGCTGGCGATGTCGACCACGGCGATGGCGTTGTTCTCTTGCAGCGTGACGTAGGCGGTGCGGCCGTCGGGGGCCACGGTGATGTATTCGGGCTCCAGGTCCTGCGCGGCGCTGGCGCCCGGGCCGTAAATGCGCACGCCCTGGGCGCGCAGCGCGGCTTCCTGGCCGTTGTAGGCGCGGAAGTCGGCAATGGCGACGGTGGGGGCCACGGTGGGCGCCTGCGTGGTGCCGCCGCGGTTCACGGTGATGACGGCCACCGAGCCTTCGGGGTCGACGGAGCCGGCCTGGCCATAGCTGTTGGGCTCGCCCTCGTTGGCCACCAGCACGGTGCGGCCGTCGGGGGTGAAGGTCAGCATGTCGGGCAGCGCGCCCACGGTGACGGCCTGCAGCAGTTGCAACGTGGACGCGGCGTAGAAGGCCACCGTGCCCGGCGAGGTCTTCGGGCTGGCCTCGATGGCCAACGCCACCAGGCCGTCGTGGATGGCCACGCTGTTCACGCCCGCGCCCAAGGCCGCCACGCTGAGGGTGCCGACGCGCTGCGGCGCGGCGGGGTTGCTCAGGTCCAGCACGTCGACCGTGCCGTTGGCGCCGTTGACCACGAACAAGCGCTTGCTGGCCGCGTCGTAGGCGGTGATTTCGGCCGCGCCCGCCGCGCCGCCGCTGAAGCCGCCGATCTTCTCCATCGCCAGCGCCACCGGGGTGGGCTCGAAGGGGTCGACGCCGCCGTCCCCGCCGCCGCAGGCCATCAGCAGCCCGGCGCCCAGGAGGGCGCTGCTGCGCCACGCGGCGCCCAGCCAGCGGGCGCCCGGCCACCCGGCACGGGCGGCGGCGCGGAACAGCGGCGCCCGGCGGGCGCGCGGGGCGTTGGGGGTGTGGCGGGCGGTGGCTGACATCGGGGGCTCCGGCTGGCAAAAACCGCGGATGCTGGCGGCCGCCCGCGACACCGGCGTGACACCCCCGTGACGCGGCCGTGACAGCGCCCCGCCCTTCACACCCCCAGCAGCGCCCGCACCCGCCGTTGTTCGCCCGCGTCGAAGTGGCTGGCAATCCACTGCGCCAGCGCCGTGCGGCGCAGGGGGTCGGACAACTGGGGGTCGGCGGCCAGGCGTTGTTGCTCGGCCCGCGCCGCGTCCAGGCGGCGCTGCCAGTCGCGCTGGGCGGCCAGTTCGGCGTCCAGGCGGGCGCGGGCGGCCGCGTCGAGCTGGCTGCGGTCGATCAAGCCGTCGGCCGGCCACCCGCCCGGGGCGGTGGCGCGGGCGGGGTTGGCGCCGGGCGTGGCGGTGGCCGGCACGGTGCCGGCGCTGCGCGCTGCCATGGAAGTGCCTGTGGCCGTGGCCGCCTGTTCCGCCTCGCGCAGCGCGGCCGTCAGCGCCGCTTCCTCTTCGGCGTAGAAGGCCGCGGCCCAGGCGGGGCCCAGGTGGGCGCGGCGCGCCTGCTGCCGTTCGGCCAGGGCGGCTGCCCAGGTGCTGGGGTCGCTTGGCCGCACGGTGTGCTGGTAGGCCTGGCCTTGCAGCGCCAGGTAGCGTTGCCACACGGCCAGCACCTCGTCGGTGCGGGTTTGGGCGGTGGCGGCGTCCAGGCCCTGGCGCACCGCGGCCGCTTGCACGCCGCCGCGCACCAGGCGGGTCAGTTCGTCCAGGCTGGCTTCGCCTTGCAGGGTCAGCAACTGGTCGAAGCGGCGGCGCAGCGCGCGCCGCGGTTCCACCCGGCCTGGCGCGTCCAGGCCCCAGTCGCCGTCCAGTTCGGCCCCGCGCAACGAGCTGCCTTCGGCCAGCCAGCGCTGCAGCGTGGCCAGGTCGCGGCCGTTGGTGGGCGCCATCGCGCCTGCCGACGCGGACGGCGGGGGCCGTGCGGGCGGCTCGGCCGCCGGTGGCGCCGGCGAGGGCGCCGCGGCGGGCCCCACCACTGGCGGCGGGGGCTGCAGCAAGGGCCGCCACCACAGCACCCAGGCCACCACGGCCGCCAGAATCAACAGGCCGATCAGGCGGTGCACGGCGCCAGGGCTTTCAAGGGCTTCAGCGTGGGCCCGCGCCGCATCGCCAACCCGCCCGCGGCCCCGCGCCGCGCGGGCTGGCCCCTCACAGGCCGAGCTGCTTCAGGCGGTTGGCGTGCGCGCGGTAGAAGGCCACCGGGTCGGGCGTGAACAGGCCGCGCAGGCCGAAGGACTGGTTCACCTCGTCCAGGTGGTTCCAGGGGTAGTTGTCGCGCAGCACCGTGCCCCAGCGCGAAGAGCAGCGGCTGACCAGCCCGTCGTTCGCCTCCAGGCCGAAGAACGCCGACGTGGCCAGCAAGGCCGGGTCGGACACGTCCAGCGGGTTGGTCACCACCGAAGTCCCCCCCGCCGAGAAATAGCGAATGCCGCCCACCGTGGCCGGGCCGCTGCCGCACGCCGTGGTGGGCGCGCCCTGCGGGAAGCGGCGGTTGAAGTCCATTGCGCCCGGGGTGTCCAGCGACTTCAGCGCGCCCAGCGAGTCCTGCGGCAAGGAAGGCTCGCCCGAGGCCCAGCTGATGAAGCGCGCAAACGCGTTCACCACCGCCGCCACCGGCACCGTGGTGCCCGTGGCCGAGGTGCCGGCGCGGATGGCGTCGGCCACCTTGCTGCCCTGGTGCGGCGTGCCCACCGTGGTGACCGAGGCCACCAGTTCGGGCGCCACCGCCGCCACGTAACGCACCGTCTGGCCGCCGTGGCTGTGGCCAATCAGGTTGAAGCGCGCATGCCCGTGCGCCGCCTTCAACTGGCGCAACTGGGCCAGCAATTGCTCGCCGCGCAGCTCGCTGGTGTTGGCGGCCGACTGCTGGGTGACGTAGACCGTGGCCCCGCCTTCGCGCAGCGCCGGCGGAATGCCGTACCAATAGTTCGCCAGGCCAATGGCGTCGAAACCGAACAGCCCATGCACCAGCACCACCGGGTGCTTGGTCTGGGTGTAGCCGGCCGCCTCGGCCGCCTGGGCGGTGGGGGCGGCCGCGGCCCAGGCCAAGCCGGCGGCCAGACCCACAGTGGACAGCAGCGAAGCAAGAGAGCGCGGCACGGCGAGACCTTCCGGGAACGTTGCAGGTGCCACCCGCGCCGGCAACCCAGCGGGGCAAGACAAGGCGGCGCCAAGGCGGCTTCAACCGCACGCCCTGCGCCAACCGTCGCGCAATTTAGAACGAACGTTCGTTTTTTGGATCAGGGTCTGCCCGAGGGGCGGAACGGCCTGGGTGCCGAGCGCGGGGGGCGATCACAGGCTTTGGGGGAGGGTGGTGCGTTTGAGGCTGCGGGTGCGGATGCCGGATGCCAGGTACGAGGCATGGGGTGCGGCGCGTGCGGTGCGAGGCACGAGGTGCGCGGTCGCAACGCCCTGGGTTGCTTCGATGAGCCTGGAGGATGCCGCCCAAGGCGTGTTCTCGGGCTCGACGGGCGGACACCAGGCGCGGCCGGCCGCCGGCGAGCGCCGCCTCCACGGCGGCCCACTGGACAGCGCCGATGCTCTCGTTGCTCAGTCGTTGCTGGATGTTGGACAGATGGGCAGGCGGTGCGCGGTCCTGCGGACCGAATGCAAGCGGGGCCGTGCCAACGGCTGGTCGAAGTGCTTGGGCTGTGATGGATTGTTGGCAGTTGGCGTTGCGTTGCTCGACGCGAACAATTGGCAAGCGCCCGGTTGCGAACTGCGGCGGATGCAGGAGGCAGTTGACCAAGTATTCATCCTTGGCGCGGGAGGCGTGTTCTCGAGGTCTGCTTCAGACTGGTCGCGGTCGTTCGCAGCTCTGGACTGGGTGACTACTCTCGCCGAGACCAGTCGTCTGAGCTGGCCGGCGTGCCTGAGGCCAGATGTTGCTGGGCGGCCACCTGGGTGCAGGCCTTCGGTGACGGCACGCAGGTGCGCAAAGTGGACTCAGCCCAGCTGCTGGGCGTAGGCACCATCATCCGCAGTTGTTGTTCGCAGTGTCATGTAAGGCGACAGTTGGGCCTGCCGGCTTGTGAATTGAGGCGTCAGAAGTCGGCAGCCTCGCTCTGATAAGCGCAAGACGCCTGGTCGTCCTCTTCAACGGAGCAGTTGCTGGGCATTCCTGCCGTGGCAGCTCTGGCATCAGCAGCCCACCAAGGTGCCTTGGTAGGATTCACCACGAGCGAACGAGCCTGCGGCAATCCAGTCTTGCAGCTCGGTTATCGCAGCAAGGTCCTCGAATGGCGACGGCAAGAACAGGCTACGGCGATAACGAGCACAGCATCCTGTACGCAGAGACTTCCGGGTGCTGCCCGCTGTGCTCGAAGTCAATTCTCTTTCGCAAACCGGGCTCAGGCAGGGTGAACAAAGGCTACGAAGTGGCCCATATCTACCCGCTGAATCCGACCCCGTTCCAAATCGCGGCTCTTGTTGGCCGCACTGCTCCTCAAGCTATCAACGCGCTCGAGAACGTCATTGCGCTTTGCCCCTCCTGCCACACGAAGTACGACAAGGACTTCAAGCTGGACGAGATGGACAAGCTTCGAAAAATCAAGGATGGCTTTCTCGCTCAAGCGCGCGCCAACGCGACGGTGTCCGACTACAAGATTCAGGAAGACGTGTATGCAATCTTGGACAGTATTACTTCACTGAGTAGCACCGAGCTGGCCATCCCTCCAGCTAGTTTCGACGCCACGACCGTGGACAAGAAGCTGCGTACGGGGATAAGTCCTTTGCAAAGGCACGAGATCAAGTCCCAAGCCATCACTTTCTATGTTCGCATCCGGGACCAGATCCGCATGTTGGAGCAGAGTGACCAAGTAGCCGTGCGCTTGCTGCAGAGCCAGATAAACACCTACTACCTGGCGATGCAGCAGCAGAACCCCGAGAACAAGGACGCGGTCTTCAACTTCGTAGCGCAGTGGATCAGCACCCGAACTGGCAGGCCACTTCTGGCCGCAAAGGTGCTGACATCCTTCTTCGTCCAGAACTGTGAGGTCTTCGATGTTGGTCCCTAGCAAGTTCACACGACTTGAGGAGTCGACACTGTTCAAGATGCGGAAGGTCTTGATGGACAAATCGCAGGGGGAGACCGTGCAGGACGTTTACCGCCGCACACAAGGCGTCTTTCAGGATGCGACAGAGTTCCTTCACGCGCTGGATGTGTTGTTCGTACTCGGCATGCTGACCATTGAAGCGGAGACAGGCTCGATTAGCTATGCTTAAAGAAATCCGCTGCGTTCACTTCAGCCATTCACCGATTAAATTCAGTGCTGGCTTGAATGTCATCCTTGGAGACGACGACGCCAAGAACTCCATTGGCAAATCCACGGTTCTCATGGTCATCGACTTCGTGTTTGGAGGGTCGACATTCGCAGAGAAGGACGATGCAGGTGCCATCCGTGAGCTCGGGCCGCATCGCTACGAATTTTTGTTCGAGTTCGGTTCCGAACGAATGTACTTCTCACGCGCGACCGATAGCCCGGATCTAGTTCATGAGTGCAATGCAAAGTACGAGGCACAGCGCGAACTTGGAATCGACGATTACAACAGGCTATTGAAGTGCTTGTACGGTCTTGACGAGCTGGAGGGCACGTTCCGGTCCATTGTGAATCCGTTTTCGCGCATTTGGAAAAAAGGCGGGCTGAACCCAAGCCACCCGTTCGTGGGCGCAGACAAGGAACCAGTCGCGGCTGCGATCACCCGCCTGGTTGACCTATTTGGCCGCAGCCCTAATGTGGCACTAGAGCGCAAGACTTTGGACGGTCTGAAGGACCGCAAAAAGCTCATCAGCGACTCCATGACTGCGAGCATCATCCCGAAGATCACCAAGCCCCAATACCTAGAGAACATTCGGTCAATCGAGTCCACCCAAGCTCAGATTGAGCAGTTGAAGAAGGGGTTCAGCGGCGCCCTCAACGTCTATGAGTCGCTGTTCGACCAGGACTTGCAGAAGAAGCAGCAGCGCAAGCTTAAGCTAGTTAGTCATCGCATCGAACTTCAGACCAAAGTCCGTCGCCTTGAGCGGGAGATATCGGGCATCACACCGCGCCTTGCGGCCAATATTGCGCTCGTCACCGAATTCTTCCCGACGGTTGACGTGCAGCGCCTCGAACAGGTGGAGGCCTTCCACCAGAAGATTGGCAGCGTCGTCAAGAAGGAATTGAAGGGTGAGTTGGTTGTCACTATCGAGGAAGAACGCGCAACAGCGTCTGAACTTGCTCAGGTGGATGGAGAGATCCAGGCATCGCTGCAGTCGAAGGGCCTACCTGACGACGTGTTCAATCGCGTTTTCGAACTGAAAGGTGCCGTCGACAAGGCGGCCGCCGAAAACTACCACTTCGAGAACAAGGTCAACATCGACGCTGCTGTCAAAGGCTCAACCGATCGCCTAGAGGCCATCTACGCAGGAATTTTCTTGGCCATCGAAGGCGAAGTGAACCGCAAGCTGAGGTCCTTCAACAAGGTAGTCTACGGCCCTTCGCGGGTCGCCTCAGAACTCCGCATTAGGAATGCCGGGTCATATCTCTTCACATCACCCGACGACACCGGTACTGGCAAGTCCTTCGCAGGTCTGGTGGGGTTTGACCTGGCGATGCTGTCGCTCACCAAGTTGCCGATGGCGATCCACGACTCGGTTATTTACAAGAACATCGAGGTGCCGGCGACGGCCCGCATTTTGCGCATCTTGGCAGCCATGCAGTCGAAGCAGATGTTTCTTTCATTCGACGAAGCGAAGAAGTTTGGGCCGGAGGTGGAGCAACTGCTAAAGCGATTCACAGTCTTGAAACTCGCTCACGACGACCTGCTGTACACGAAGGATTGGCGCATTCGAAAGTAGTCGCTTTGCGAACGCTGATTGGGCGTTCTGTTTGCTGGGCATAGCACCGGCCGACCTGAGCATGTCGCACTGACGTTGCAGCGGCCGCTGGCTCGCCAAAAGCCGGCGACTCCAGACAGCCTCTTGCGGCAGCCCAATCAATTTCGGCTTTGGGCACATTGCTGACAGCCCACGCGAAGGAGCGGTTGTCAGCACCCGCTGCACAGCCGACCCTTTTCTGTCCAGACCACAGAGCCCGCTTCCGTCCCTGCCTCACCTCACCCGCCCGCGACCTTCATTAGCCAACTCGCGTAACGCACCCGAACGAACTCCGCCTCACCAGCACTCGCGAACAAAAGCCTCTCGCAACAACTTGAACGTGGGCCTCGCACTCACCCCCACCCCCACCCTCAAATCCCCCTCACCAACGAAATCGCCTCCTCAATCCGATCCACCGCATGGATCGTCAGCCCTTCGATGGGCTTCTTGGGCACGTTGGCCTTGGGCACCACGGCCACGCTGAAGCCGAGTTTGGCGGCTTCTTTCAGGCGTTCCTGGCCGCGGGGGGCGGGGCGCACTTCGCCGGCCAGGCCCACTTCGCCGAAGGCGAAGAAGCCGCGGGGCAGGGGGCGGCCGCGCAGGCTGCTTTGGATGGCCAGCATCACGGCCAGGTCGGCGGCGGGTTCGCTGATGCGCACGCCCCCCACGGCGTTGACGAAGACGTCCTGGTCCATGCAGGCGATGCCGGCGTGGCGGTGCAGCACGGCCAGCATCATGGCCAGGCGGTCGCGGTCCAGGCCCACGCTCAGGCGGCGCGGGCTGGGGCCGCCGCTGTCCACCAGGGCCTGAATTTCCACCAGCATCGGCCGGGTGCCTTCCAGCGTCACCAGCACGCAGGCGCCGGGCACCGGGTCGCCGTGGGTGGACAGGAAGATGGCGCTGGGGTTGGCCACGCCTTTCAGGCCGCGTTCGGTCATGGCGAACACGCCAATTTCGTTGACGGCGCCATAACGGTTCTTGATGGCGCGCACCAGGCGGAAGCTGCTGTGGGTGTCGCCTTCGAAGTACAGCACGGTGTCGACGATGTGTTCCAGCACGCGCGGGCCGGCCAGGGTGCCGTCCTTGGTGACGTGGCCCACCAGCACGATGGTGGCGCCGCCGGTCTTGGCGGTGCGGGTGAGCTGCGCCGCGCATTCGCGCACCTGGGCCACCGAGCCGGGGGCGGAGGTGAGCTGTTCGGAATACAGCGTTTGAATGGAGTCGATCACGCAGAAGGCCGGTTGCTCGGCTTCCAGCGTGGCCTGGATCTTTTCCAGGTTGATTTCGGCCAGCACGCGCACCGCGGTGCCGGCCAGCCCCAGCCGCCTGGCGCGCAGCGCCACCTGGGCGGCGCTTTCCTCGCCGGTGACGTACAGCACCTTCATTTGCTGCGACAGCGCGTCCACCGCCTGCAGCAGCAGCGTGCTTTTGCCGATGCCCGGGTCGCCGCCAATCAGCACCACCCCGCCGGCGACGATGCCGCCGCCCAGCACGCGGTCCAGTTCTTCCTGGCCGGTGGGGGTGCGGGCCACGTCGGCGGCGTCGATGTCGCTGAGGGTGGCCACGGGCTGGCTTTTGGCCAGCGCCTGAAAGCGGTGGCGGGCGCCGCCGGCGGGCTCGGCCACGCCTTCGTCCAGCGTGTTCCAGGCTTTGCAATGCGGGCATTGCCCGAGCCAGCGCGGGCTGGTGCCGCCGCACTCGCGGCAGGTATAAACCGAACGTTCCTTGGCCATCGGCGCATTGTCGCTGGCGGCCCCATGCCTGATGGCGTTCCTGCCCCTGCCCGACGAAAGACGCCCGATGCCCAACAAGTTCGCCGACCAGGCGCTCGAACAATCCCGGGCCTACGGCGTGCGGCGCATCCCGCTGCTGCGGCCGCTGGGCTGGCTGGCCCGGGGCTGGCGCGACCTGTGGCGCTGCCCGCTGCCCGGCTTGCTGCATGGGTTGGCGCTGGCCTTGTTCGGCGCGGCCTTGTTTTTGGGGGCGCGCAACCACTTCTGGCTGCTGGCGGGGGCGTTCTCGGGCTTCTTGCTGGTGGGCCCGGTGTTGGCCACCGGCCTGTACGCCGTCAGCCGCGCGCTGGCGCAAGGGCAGCGGCCCACGCTGCGCACCGCCGTGGGCGCCTGGGCCATCCGCGACGCGCGCATGGTCGTGTTCGGCCTGCTGCTGGCGCTGGCGGGCACCGGTTGGGTGCTGACCTCGGCCTCGCTGATCACCGGTTTTGCCAGCGCGCCCATCGACGGGCCACTGGACTTCTTGCGCTTCGTGGTGCTGGCCCAGCAGGGCCTGCTGTTCGAGGTCTGGCTGGGCCTGGGCGCGCTGCTGGCCGCCCCGGTGTTTGCCAGCAGCGTGGTCGCCATGCCCATGCTGCTGGACCGCCCGGTCGGCGTGCTGGCCGCGGTGTTCACCAGCTGGCGCGTGGTGCTGGAGCACCCGGTGCCGATGGCCCTGTGGGCCGGGCTGCTGCTCGGGCTGACGCTGGTGGGCTTTGCCACCGCGCTGGTGGGCCTGATCGTCATCACCCCCTGGCTGGCGCACGCCAGCTGGCACGCCTACCGCGACCTGGTGGCCGGTGGCGGGCCTGGGGGGCAGGACTGATGTTCGGCTACAGCGAGGAGCAGATCGCGTGGTTTGGCATGACCTTCGGGGTTGCCGCCTTCATGCTGTACATGGTCTTCATCATCTTGCAGCTGGCGCGCGAATCGAAGGCCGGGCGCTTTGGCACGTTCGTGCTGCTGCTCGGCCTGGGGGTGGGCCTGCTGGGGTTTGCGGCCAAGGGCGTGATCAAGTTTTTTCTTTCAGGCATCAGTGAATGACGACAAAGCTCAAGGCGGGACCGTTCCGGTGGGCGCCAACCGTGGCAGCGGCAGCGGCGCTGGCCATCACGACCCCGCATGGCGCCACGGCGGCCACGGCGGTCAACCCGGCCGCAGCGGCCTCGACCGGCGACACCGCGCACGGCTTGCGCAGCGCGCCCGCCACCTGGACCCTGAGCGCCGAGCGCCTGAAGCTCGCCGGCGGTGAGCGCGTGGGCCTGGCCGGCGCCGGCTTGAGGGTGGCCGTGGGCGACCAGTGGCTGATCGGCCCGAGCGTCTTCGGCGCGGCCACCGGGCGGCGCGGCGGCCTCTTCGTGATCGGGGGCGAAGGGCTGTGGCGCACGGCGGGCCCCTGGGGCAGCCGGCTGGAGGCGGGCCTGTTCATCGGTGGCGGCGGTGGTGCCGCGGCGCCGGTGGGCGGCGGCTTGATGTTGCGCCCGCAGCTGAGCTGGCTGTGGCCGGTGGGGCCGGCGTGGGTGGGGGTGGCGGCGTCGCGGGTGCGCTTTCCCAGCGGGCAGATCGACAGCCGGCAGCTGGGCCTGGTGCTGCAGCTCGACGACCAGCTGCGCTATCTGCCGGCCGGCGGCTTGGCGGGCGCGGCGGCGCGCCCGCGCAGCGGCTTGGGCGTCGACCGCTTGTGGCTGACGGTGGGCCGCTACCGCACCGCGGGCGCCGGGGCCGCCAACTACAGCTACGGTGGCCTGCGCGCCGAGCGCGAATGGCAACCGGGCTGGTGGCTGGGCCTGGAAGGCGCGGGCGCCGCCACCGGCGCCGCCGACGGCTATGCCGAGGTGCTGGCCAGCGTGGCCGCCGAGTGGCCCGTGCTGGGCCGGGGCGCCGCCCTGGGCGGACAAGGCGGGCCGCTCAGCGTGGGACTGCGCGGCGCCGCGGGCTTGGCCGGCGGCGGCGCGGTCGACACCGGCGGCGGACCGCTGGTCAAACTGGCCGGCACGCTGACCTGGGCGCCCACCGACGACCTGTTGATCGGCCTGGAGGCGGGCCGCACCACCGCCCCGGACGGCCGCTTCCGCGCCCGCCACCTGCAGGCCTCGGTGGCATTGGTGCTGGACCGGCCGCGGGGCGCGCCTGGCTCGGGCAGCGAACCCGCCGCCGCGGGCCGCGACGACCAGGAATGGAGCGCGGTGGTCTCGCACCTGCCGCGGGTGCGGTTTCGCGATGGCAGCGACGACGGCATGCAGCAGCTGGGCATGCGGGTGCGCCGCCCGCTCGCGGCCGGCCTGGACGAACGCCTTCAGCTCAGCGGCACCGTGCAGTTCGCCTACGGTGGTCGGGCCGGGGCCTATGGCGCGGGCCTGGTGGGCCTGGCCTACGCCAGCCCCATCCGCCAGCCCGGCCTGAGCTGGGGCGCCGAACTGCTGGCCGGTGCCGCCGGCGGCGGGGGCGTGCAGACCAACGGCGGCGCCATCGTGCAGCCGATGGTGCATGTGGGTTGGGCGGGCGGCTGGCAGCACTGGCGCCTGGGCCTGGGCCGCCTGAAGGGCCTGCGCGGGGACCTGGACAGCCCGGTGCTGGAGCTGAGCCTGGCCGTGCCGCTCAGCCTGCCGCCGCGCTGAGCGCGCCGCCCGGGCGCCCCGGCGCGCCGGTGCACGACAATCGCGGCATGGAATGGACCACCTGGATCGCCTTTTTTGCCGCCTCCTGGGCGATCAGCCTGTCGCCCGGCGCGGGCGCCGTGGCCGCCATGAGCGCCGGCCTCAACCACGGCTTCGCGCGCGGCTACTTCATGACCTTCGGCCTGGTCATCGGCATCTGGACCCAGGTGCTGGTGGTGGCTTTGGGCCTGGGCGCGTTGATCGCCACCTCGGCGCTGGCCTTCGCGGTCATCAAGTGGCTGGGCGTGGCCTACCTGATCTGGCTGGGCGTCAAGCAGTGGCGTGCGCCCGCCGAGCCGCTGGTGGCCGAATCGGTCGACGGGGCGGTGGTGTCGCGGCGCACGCTGTTCCTGCGCGGCTGGGGCGTCAACGCGGTCAACCCCAAGGGCACGGTGTTCCTGCTGGCCGTGGTGCCGCAGTTCCTGGACCTGCACCAAGCGCTGGGCCCGCAATACCTGGTGATCGCTGCCACGCTGGGCTTCACCGACCTGGTGGTGATGGCCGGCTACACCGCGCTGGCGGCCCGGCTGCTGCGCCTGCTGAAGACGCCGCGTCAGATGCGCGCGCTGAACCGGGTGTTCGGCAGCCTGTTCGTGGGCGTGGGCCTGCTGCTGGCCACGTTCAAGAAGGCCTGAGCGCGGACTGGCGCCCGGGCCCGCACGCGACGGGCCCGGGTCACTCGCTGACCCGCCCGCGGCCGGCCTTGATGCCGGCGCGCACCTTCTTGCCTTCCAGCCGGCGCACCTTCGACCCAAAGCTCGGCCGGGTGGCGCGCCGCACCCGTGGCGCCGTGGCCACGCTGGCCACCAGCGCCAGCAGGCGGTCCAGCGCGTCGGCGAGGTTCATGTCCTGGCTGCGCGAGGTCTGGGCCTTGATCACCACCACGCCCTCGTCGGTGATGCGCTGGTCGCGCAGCGCCCGCAGGCGGTCTTTCCAGTCGTCGGGCAAGGCGGAGGCGGCGATGTCGAAACGCAGGTGCACCGCGCTGGACACCTTGTTGACGTTCTGGCCGCCCGCGCCCTGGGCGCGCACGGCGGTGTAAGTGGCCTCGGCCGCCAGCAGCGCGCGCAGCGCCTCGGGCGTCATGCCTCAGCCAACGCGCCGCGCCGCCAGGTAGCCGCCCAGCGCCGACGCGGCCGACAGCAGCATGCCCCACGACACATCGACCAGGCTGACCAGCCAGGGCCAGTCGCGCAGCGTGGCGAGGTTGGTCAGGTCGTAGGTCATGTAGGCGAAGAAACCGAAGGACGCGCCCAGCACCAGCGCGCGGCGCGCCGAGCCTTGCGCCACCGCCGGCTTGACGGCAAACACCAGCACGCCCACCAGGTACAGCAGGTAGAAGGCCGCGGCCACGGCGAAATTGGGCTGCGGCGCCATCAGGTGGCCGATCTGCGCCTGGTAGAAGGGGGTGGCGATGAAGCCCAGCCACACCGCGTCCATCAGCACCAGCACCACCAGGGCACCGGCGTAAGCGGCCAGCCAGCGCTTCATGATGCCTCCGCCCGCACCGGCACCCGCGGGGCCAGGGCGCACATCAACTCGTAGCCCAGCGTGCCGGCGGCGCGGGCCACCTCGTCGATGGGCAGCACGGCACCGTGGGCGCTTCGGCCCCACAGCACCACCTCGCTGCCGGGGCCAGCCTGCGGCACCGGGCCCAGGTCCACGGTGATCATGTCCATCGACACCCGGCCCAGCACCTGGCTGCGCACGCCGTCGATCAGCACGGGCGTGCCGTTGGGCGCCACGCGCGGGTAGCCGTCCGCATAGCCGCAGGCGACCACGCCGATGCGCAGGGGCCCGGGCGCGGTGAAGGCGCTGCCGTAGCCGACCGTGTCGCCGGCCTCCAGCGCCTGCACTGCGATCAGCCGGGCGCGCAGGCTCATCGTCGGCTGCAGCCCCCAGTGGGCCGCGTCGTGCAGCGGGTGGTCGGGCGCCGAGCCGTACAACAGGATGCCGGGCCGCACCCAGTCGGACACGACGCGCCGCGGGTCGGGTTCGCCGCCGTTGAGCTGCGGGTGGCGCAGCGTGGCGGCGCTGTTGCTCAACGAGCGCTCGCCGGGCAGGTCGTGGGTGGCGGCCTGAAAGGCGGCCACTTGCGCGTCGATGCCCTTGGGGCCGTCGGCGTCGCTGAAATGGGTCATCAGGGTGATCGTGTCCACTTGCGTCAGGCCGTTCAGCCGGTGCCAGGCCGAGCGGAAGGCCGCCGGCCGGAAGCCCAGCCGGTTCATGCCGCTGTTCATTTTCAGGAAGACCTGGTGGGCGCGCTGGGTCTTGTGGGTGGCCAGCCAGTCGATCTGCGCTTCGCAGTGCACCGTGTGCCACAGCTCCAGGCGCGAGCACAGCTCCAGGTCGCGCGGCTCGAAGCAGCCTTCCAGCAGCAGGATGGGGCCGCGCCAGCCCAGCGCTCGCACCCGCTCGGCCTCGGTCAGGTCCAGCAGGGCAAAGCCGTCGGCGGCACGCAGGCCGTCGAAGGCGCGCTCGATGCCGTGCCCGTAGGCGTTGGCCTTGACGACGGCCCAGGCCTTGGCTTCGGGCGCATGGCCGCGGGCCACGCGAAGGTTGTGCGCGAGGGCCTCGGTGTGGACCACGGCTTCAATGGGACGGGGCATGGCCGGATTCTGCCGCAGGGCCGTGCGCCCAGCGGACGCCCAAATGCTGCGTGCTATAACCCGCGCCGCAGGAGACAGCGGGCCTTCAACACGCAATCGCCCCGCAGAGCGATCCGCGCGCAGCCGACATGCGCCGCCCGAAAGGCAGTTCCCGGAGAATGAAAAAAGGTTTCTACACCATCATGTCGGCGCAGTTTTTCAGCTCGCTGGCTGACAACGCGCTGTTGGTGGCAGCCATCGAGCTGTTGAGAAGCTCCCAGGCCCCGGCCTGGCAGATCCCGGCATTGACGCCGATGTTTGCGCTGTTCTACGTGGTGCTGGCGCCCTTTGTGGGCGCCTTCGCCGACGCCGTGCCAAAGGGCAAGGTGATGTTCTATTCGAACAGCATCAAGGTGGTGGGCTGCCTGATGATGCTGTTCGGCAGCCACCCGCTGATCGCCTACGCGGTGGTGGGCCTCGGCGCCGCGGCGTACTCGCCCGCCAAGTACGGCATCCTGACCGAACTGCTGCCGCCCTCGCAGCTCGTCAAGGCCAACGGCTGGATCGAGGGCCTGACCATCGCGTCGATCATTCTCGGCATCCTGCTGGGCGGCCAGTTGGTCAGCCCGCGGCTGGCGCCGTGGTTGCTCGGCTTCGATGTGCCCTTCATCGACACCGGCATCGACACCTCGCCGGAGGCGGCCATCGCCTCGATGGTGTTCGTCTACATCCTGGCCGCGCTGTTCAACCTGCGCATCCCGCGCACCGAGGCGCCGCTGCAGCCGCTGGCGTCCAGCCCGCTGGTGCTGCTGCGCGACTTCACGCAGTGCAACGCGCGGCTGTGGTCGGACAAGCTCGGGCAGATCTCGCTGGCCACCACCACCATGTTCTGGGGCGTGGGCGGCAACCTGCGCATCATCGTGTTCCCGTGGGCGGCCGCGGCGCTGGGCTACACCACCACGCAGGCCTCGTCGCTGGCCGGCGTGGTGTCCATCGGCGTGGCGGTGGGCGCGGTGGCGGCGTCGATGCGCATGCGGCTGGACCGCGCCACCGGCGTGATCCCGCTGGGCATCGCGATGGGCGTGTTGGTGATTGGCCTCAATGTGATTCGGGATGTGTGGGTGGCCGTGCCCTTCCTGATGCTGCTGGGCCTGGCCGGCGGCTACCTGGTGGTGCCGATGAACGCGCTGCTGCAGCACCGTGGCCACAACCTGATGGGCGCCGGCCGGTCGATCGCGGTGCAGAACTTCAATGAACAGGCCTGCATCCTGGGCCTGGGCGCGTTCTACACCGGCATGACCAAGCTGGGCCTGTCGGCCTTCACCGCCATCGCGGTGTTCGGCCTGGTGGTGGCCGGGGTCATGGAGTTGATCCGGCGCTGGCACAACAGCAACTGCATCCACCACAAGGCCGAGGTCGACCGCCTGCTGGCGATCGCGCGCAGCGACAAGCATTGACGGTCCGGTCTGCCGGACGCTGCGCCGGGGGCCCACGACAGCGCGTTGCCTGCGCGCTTTGCGAAAGCGCCTTGTCACAGCGCCTTGTCACAGCGCCGACTTGCGCGCTTCCTAGCATCTTGGGTTGTCCAACAACAACCTGGGGAGATGCCATGACCAAGACCTTCACCACCGCGCTTGCGGCACTGGCCGCGGCCGCGCTGACCGCCTGCGGCGGCAGCGACACCGCCCGCTACGCCACGCTGGACGGCGCCGCGCCCCTGGTGATCGGCCACCGCGGGGCGTCCGGCTTCCTGCCCGAGCACACGTTGGAAAGCTATAAGCTCGCCATCGACCAGGGCGCCAACTTCATCGAGCCCGACCTGGTGATGACCCGGGACGGCGCGCTGATTGCCCGCCACGAGCCCATCCTCGACGGCACCACCGACGTGGCCACCAAGTTCCCCGCCAGCCGCAAGACCACGCGCAACCTGGACGGTGTCAGCACCACCGCCTACTTCGCCAACGACTTCACGCTGGCCGAGATCAAGACCTTGCGCGCGGTGCAACCCAGCGCCGGCCGCCCGCAGCAGTTCAACGGCCTCTACACGGTCCCCACGCTGGACGAGGTGATCGCGCTGGCCAAGCTGGAAAGCAGCCGCACCGGCCGCACCGTCGGGATCTACCCGGAGATCAAGCACTCCACCTTCATGGCCGGCATCTTCGGCGCCAACGTGGTGGAAGACGCGCTGATCGGCAAGCTGCACCCCGCGTACGGCAACAGCGCCAGCGCGCCGGTGTTCATCCAGTCCTTCGAGGTCAGCAACCTGCAGTACCTGCGCGGCAAGACCAGCATCCGCCTGATCCAGTTGATCGACGCGGACGATGTCAACAACGACGGCAGCCTGTCGCTGGTGGCGCCCTACCGGCAGCCCTACGACTTCGTCGTCAAGGGCGACCCGCGGACCTTCGCCGACCTCTTGACCAGCACCGGCCTCGACTTCGTCAAGACCTACGCCAGCGGGGTCGGGCCCTGGAAGCCCTACCTTGTCAAGACGGTGGCCGACGGCGTGGACCGCAACGGCGACGGCCGCATCACCCTCAACGACCGCCGCGTGGACGGCAGCACCGGCGTCATCGAACGGGCCCACAGCAAGGGACTGGCCGTGCACGGCTACACCTTCCGCAGCGACGCCAGCGGCTACGGTTTCAGCGACCCCAAGGCCGAGATGCAGTACTACATGAAGCTGGGCATCGACGGGGTGTTCACCGACTTCCCCGTCACTGGCGTGGAGGCCGTCAACGGCCTGAACTGAGCCCGGACGGTGCGGCACGCAGCGGCGCTCAGCAGCCGACGTCGCCCGCGGCTAGCATCGGCGCTCCCTTTGACGGAGCCCGCCATGACCGATGCCGCCACCAGCGTCTACGACTTCGAAGCCACCTCGATCACCGGCCAGCCGGTCCGCCTGGCCGACCACCGCGGCCAGGTGCTGCTGATCGTCAACACGGCCAGTGCTTGCGGCTTCACGCCGCAATTCGCCGGCCTGGAAGACCTGTGGAAGGCCTACGGCGAGCGGGGCCTGACCATCCTGGGCTTTCCCAGCAACGAGTTCGGCCGCCAGGACCCGGGCAGCAACGACGAGATCGCCAGCTTCTGCCAGCGGAACTATGGCGTCAGTTTCCCGATGATGGCCAAGGTCGAGGTCAACGGCAGCGGCGCCCACCCACTGTGGAAGTGGCTGACCAGCGAGGCCCGCGGCGTGCTGGGCACGCAGGCGGTCAAGTGGAATTTCACCAAGTTCCTGGTTGGCCGCGACGGGCAGGTCGTCAAGCGCTACGCCCCCACCGACACGCCAGCCTCGCTGAAGGCGGACATCGAGCACGCGCTGGGCGCCTGAGGGGCGCTCGCCCGGATAATCGGCCGCTTGTGCACAGCAAGGCCCGCCTGACCATGTTCCACCACGTCGACCCCTACCCTGGTGACCCGATCCTGTCGCTGAACGAGGCCTTCCAGAAGGACCCGCGCGCCCACAAGATCAACCTGTCGATCGGCATCTACTTCGACAACGAGGGCCGCATCCCGATGCTGCCGTCGGTGCGCGAGGCCGAGATGCGGGTGGTGCAGTCGGCCGGCGCACGGCCCTACCTGCCGATGGAAGGCGCGGCCAACATGCGCGGCCAGGTGCAGACGCTGCTGTTCGGCGCCCAGCATCCGGCCGTGCAGGACGGCCGCGTGGTGACCATCCAGACGGTGGGCTCGAGCGGCGGGCTGAAGGTGGGCGCCGATTTCATCCACCGTTACTTCCCGGCGAGCGAGGTCTGGTTCAGCGACCCCACCTGGGACAACCACCGCGCCGTCTTCGAGGGCGCGGGCCTGACCACCCACAGCTACCCCTACTACGACGCCGCCACCGGCGGGCTGCGCTTTGACGCCATGCTGGACGCCCTGCGCGGCTTGCCGGCGCGCAGCGTGGTGCTGCTGCACGCTTGCTGCCACAACCCGACCGGCGTCGACCTGACGCCCGACCAGTGGGCGGCACTGGTGCCGGTGCTGCGCGACGGCGGGCTGATTCCCTTCCTCGACCTCGCCTATCAGGGCTATGGCGACGGCATCGACGAGGACGCGCATGCGGTGCGCCTGCTGGCCAGCGAAGGCCTGAGCTTCTTCGTGGCCAACTCGTTTTCCAAGAGCATGAGCCTGTACGGCGAGCGCTGCGGCGCGCTCAGCGTCGTCTGCCCGGACGCCGCCCAGGCCGAAAACGTGCTGGGCCAGCTCAAGTTCACCATCCGCCGCAATTACTCCAACCCGCCGCTGCACGGCGGGCAACTGGTCGCGCGCGTGCTGGGCGACGCCGACCTGCGCGCCCTGTGGCATGCCGAGGTGGACGGCATGCGCCAGCGCATCCAGGCCATGCGCCGCTCGCTGCACGAGGTGCTCAGTGCCAAGTTGCCGGACCGCGACTTCGGCTACTTCCTGACGCAGCGCGGCATGTTCAGCTACACCGGCCTGAGCGCGGCGCAGTGCGACCGCCTGAAGGACGAGTTCGGCGTGTACCTGGTGCGCTCCGGCCGCATGTGCGTGGCCGGCTTGAACACCGGCAACGTCGAGGCCACCGCCGTGGCGATGGCCGCGGTGTTGGCCGACGCGGGCTGACGTCCGGCATGGCCACACCGCCGCGCCGCGGTCCGTCGGCGCAGCCTCCGTTGGCGCCCTTGTTCCCGGACCTGCCCGCGCCGGCATCACCGCCCACGGCGCTCGAAGTTGCCGCCACCGCAGACCCGCGGGTGGCCGCATTGGGCGACGACGACCAGGCCGTGCTGTTGGCGTTCGCGCTGGGCTGGGCGCCGCGCACCCGCACCTGGGTGACCGGGCTGATGGCCGAGCTGCGCGCCCACGGCCTGCCCGGCCAGCGCCTAACGGGCGAGGCCGTGCAGGTGGCCATCCGCCACCTGGCGCAAGCCGGCTGGCTGGACGACATGCCCAACCGCCTGGGCTACTGGCAGGTGCCGCTGGAGCGGCGCACCGCCGTCTACCTGGCCGCGCTGGACCAGCATGGCCTGCCCCTGCTGCGCGCGGCGCTGACCGGCGCCATGCGTTTCGACGACAGCCGCCCGCAGGCCTGGCTGCAGTTCACCGACCTCGACAGCGCCGCGGCGTTGGTGCGGCTTGAACTGTTCGGCGGCACGCCCTTGACCCAGGTCGAACGTCTGCGCGCCCACTGCCGCTACGGCATCACCTGGGACGACGTCCTGCGCGCCGGCCTGGTCCATGACCTGAACGAGGCCTTGTTGGCCCGGCTGGAGCCCGGCGTGCAAGCGCAGATGTTGCGCCGCATGCTGCTGCAGTTGATCGACGACTGGACCTTGCCGACGCTGCCCGCACCAGACCTGGCCACCCGCCACCTGGCCCGCCAGCCCGGCGACCACGTGCTGCGCCTGGGCCTCGTGGTGCACGCGCTGTGGGGCCGGGACCCGGCCGACGCCCTGCCGCTGGCGGCCCCGTGGCAGCAGGGCAACACGGCCCCGTCAGCCCCGCCGAGCGATGGCGCCGACGTCGATGCCACCCATGCCGCGAGCCCCCACGTCGACGTCCCCGCGGTGCGGCCCTTCGCGCAGGCCCTGGCGGCGGCGGTCGCGGCCCTGCAAGGCCGCTGGGTTGACGCCGAGCAGGGCTTTGAGGCCGCGTTGCAGGGATTGCGCCAGGCCAGCGGCAAGCGCAAGGGCCTGTTGCCCGAGTTGCTGGCGCTGCCCTATGTGCTGACCTTGCTGGCCCAGGGCTCGCCCGCCCACCTCGAGCGCGCGCTGAAGTTCTGCCTGAATGAAAGCGGCAAGCGCCAGGGCTCGGCCGACAGCGGCTGGGGCCTGGTGGCCCTGGCCATCCAGGTGCGCCGCGGCGATGCCCGGCTGGACCTGGCCAGCTTCCGCCCGCTCAGCGACGCTCAACACGTCTACCGCATCGACCTGTGGCGCTGGCTGATGCGCGCCTGGCTCAAGACCGGGCACGAGCCGGTCACGCTGCACCCGCGCGAGCAGGACGCTGCGGCCGCCCTGCAGCAGCACCTGGCCGCCATGCGCTGCCCGGGCCTCGCGCGTCAACTGGACGGCGCGCTGGCCGTGCTGCGCGGCGCGGCGCCGCCCGCCGGCTTCTTCGTGGCCGCCGCGCAAGAGGGCTGGCGCATCGCGCTGGCCGAGCTGGCCACGCTGGGCGAGCTCGAAGCCGCCGCGGTTGATGCCGCCGGCGTCAGCACGCGGCTGATGTGGGTGCTGGACATCGACGCGCAGGGGGCGCCGGTCGGCCTGCAGCCGCAGGAGCAAAAGCGCGGCCCGCGCGGTTGGAGCAAGCCCCGCGAGGTGCCGCTGTCGCGCCTGACCAAGACCGAGGCGCTGGCCCCGCACGACGCGGCGGTGGCGGTGGCCTTGCGCACCTTGCCCTACCAGCAGCGTGGCCACCGTTTCGACCTGGCCACCGCCGTGGCCGCGCTGGTCGGCCACCCGGCGCTGGCATTCGCCGATGCGCCCGGCGTGCCGGTGCAGCTCAGCGAAGGCCAGGCCGAACTGGACGTCACCGAATCCGGCGACACCGTCACGCTGCGCCTGGTGCCGCCCTTGCGTGGCGGGGCGGCCGCCAGCGAGTCCCTGGCCGCCTGGCCCACCTCCGCCGGCGAACAGAAGGAGCAGGAGGCCTTGCGCTTGGTCACCGTGCTGCGCGACGGCCCGCAGCGCGCGCGGCTGGTGCGCCTCACCGCCGCCCAAAAGCGCGCTGCCCAGCTGATCGGCGAGCAGCTGGTGGTGCCCAAGACCGCCCTGCCGGAGGTGCAGGCCGTGCTGCAGCGCCTGGGCAGCCACTTCCAGGTGCATGCCGACGGCGTGCAGGCGCCCACCCAGGCGCGCGACGTGCCCGCCGAGCCGCGGCTGCGCGCCGAACTGTCGCCCCAGGGCGAGTCGCTGAACCTGCGCCTGGTGGTGGCGCCGCTGGGTCCGGCCGGGCCGCGCCTGAACCCGGGCCAAGGCCGCTCGCGCCTGCTGGCGGCGGTCGACGGTGAAACCCTGGGCGCCCAGCGCGACCTGGCGCAGGAGCGCAGCCACCTGGACAGCGTGCTCGACGCCTGCCCGATGCTGAGCGCCCCCGCCGACCACGCGCCGGCCGAGTGGCGCATCGACACCCCCGACGACGCCCTGGCCGTGCTGGAGCGCCTGCCCACGCTGAACGCGCTCGCCGGCGTGGACTGGCCCAAGGGCAAGCCCGTCACCGTCGACAGCGCGGGCATCGGCCAGCTGAAGGTCAGCTTGCGCACCGGGCGCGAGTGGCTGGCGCTGGATGGCGGCGTGCAGGTGGACGAGTCGCAGGTGATGGGCTTGACCCAACTGCTGGACTGGACCCGCCGCAGCGGCAGCCGCTTCGTGCCCCTGGGCGAGGGCCGCTACCTGGCCTTGACGCAGGAACTGCGCGGCCGCCTGGACGAGCTGGCCCGCGTGACGCACGCCGCGGCGGGCAAGGCCGGGGCGGGCGCGTTGCAGGTGTCGACCCTGGCCGCCGCCTGGCTGGACGATGCGCTGCAAGGCAGCGTGCTCGACACCGACGCCGGCTTCCGCCAGGCGCTGCAACGGCTCGAAGACGCGCAGGTCCTGCAGCCGGCCGTGCCCGGCGGCCTCCAGGCCGACCTGCGCCCCTACCAGCGCGACGGCTACGCCTGGGCCATGCGCCTGGCCGAAGCCGGCTTCGGCGCGGTGCTGGCCGACGACATGGGGCTGGGCAAGACCTTGCAGGCACTGGCCGTGCTGCTGGCGCGGGCCGCCGGCGGGCCGTCGCTGGTGGTGGCGCCGACCTCGCTGGGCGGCAACTGGCGCGACGAGGCGCGCCGCTTCGCCCCGGCGCTGCAGGTGCAGGCCTTCGGCGACGGCGACCGCGCCACGCAGATCGATGCGGCCGGCCCCGGTGACGTGTTGGTGGTCAGCTACCAGCTGTTGTTGCAGCACGCGGGCGACTTCGCGCGGCGGCGCTGGCACACCTTGGTGCTGGACGAGGCCCAGGCCATCAAGAACGCCACCGCCAAGCGCAGCCAGGCCGCGTTCGACCTGCAGGCCGACTTCAGGCTGGCGCTCAGCGGCACGCCCATCGAGAACCGCCTGAGCGAGCTGTGGTCGATCATGCGGGTGTGCAACCCCGGCCTGCTGGGCAGCTTGAAACAGTTCAACGAACGCTTTGCCGGTCCCATCGAGCGCGACCAGGGCCGCACCGCGCAGCGCACGCTGCGCAAGCTGATCGGCCCCTTCATCCTGCGGCGCACCAAGGCCCAGGTGCTGGACGACCTGCCGCCGCGCACCGAGTTGACACTGAGCGTCGAGCCCGACGCCACCGAGCGCGCCCACTACGAGGCCCTGCGCCGCGAGGCCCTGGCCTCCGCCGAGGACGCCATCGGCAGCGACAAGCCCGGCCAGGCCCAGTTCAACATCCTGGCGCAGCTCACCCGACTGCGCCGTGCCGCCTGCGACCCGCGTCTGGTCAGCCCGCAACTGGGGCTGGTCGGCGCCAAGGTGCAGGCCTTCGGCCAGTTGGCGGCCGAGCTGGTGGCCAATGGCCACAAGGCGCTGGTTTTCAGCCAGTTCGTCGACTTTCTGGCGCTGCTGCGCGAGCCACTGGACGCCGCTGGCATCGCCTACCAGTACTTGGACGGCAGCACGCCCGCGGCCGAGCGCACCCAGCGCGTGGCCGCCTTCCAGGCCGGCCAGGGTGACTTGTTCCTGATCAGCTTGAAGGCCGGTGGCTTTGGCCTGAACCTGACGGTGGCCGACTACGTGGTGATCGCCGATCCGTGGTGGAACCCGGCGGCCGAAGACCAGGCCAGCGGCCGTGCGCACCGCATTGGCCAGCGGCGGCCGGTCACGGTGTACCGGCTGGTCAACCAGGGCACGCTCGAAGACAAGATCGTGGCCCTGCACCAGCACAAGCGCGAGTTGGCCGACGGCGTGCTGGACGCCGGCGAATTGGGAGCCCGCTTGCAGGCCGACGAACTGGTGGCGCTGATGCGCGGCGACACCGCGCCCACGGTGGATTGAGCAGCGCGTGCCCATCGCCGGCCAGCGACGGCCGGCGATTCATCGTCCAGCGATGGCCTCAGGCCGGCTGCTGGTTGCAATGGCGCTGCAGCATCTGCAGCAGCAACTGGGCCCGCTGTGCGTCGCGTTGCGCCGCGGTCTGCAGCAGCACCGCGTCCGTGGTCAGGGCACCGGCCGGGGCGGCGGCGCCCGCGTTGACCCCCGCACCTGCGCCCGCGCCTGCCCCGGCAGTGGCGGGGTTCGTCACCAAGGCCAGCTGGTGCAGCCGGCTGCCCGGCGTGCTGACCAGCGCGATGTTGGTGGCTTCGAGCCGGTGCTGCTGCACCTGGCGCGACCAGGGCCAGCGGCCGGTCTTGACCTTCAGTGCGCAGGCCTGTGGCTGGCTGTAACGCCAGCGTTGGCCAGGCAGCGCCTTGGCGCCCAGCTCGTTCAGCGCGCCCAGCAACTCGGCCGGGGCCATGCTGAACGGGTCGGGCGTGGGCAGGTCATCGCTGGGGTAGCCGTCCAGGCAAGCCGTCAGCGGCACCGTCAGCGCCAACACCAGCCACCAGGCTGGCGCCCCGCCTCGGTGGGCGGGGCGGGCCGGGCGATGGTGCCGGGCCGAGGTCACTCTTCGCGACCGCCCATGATGCCGAACAGCGCCAGCAGCGACTGGAACACGTTGTACAGGCTCAGGTAGACGCCCAGCGTGGCGGTGATGTAGTTGGTTTCATGGCCGTCCTGCACGCGCTTGAGGTCGTACAGGATGAAGGCCGAGAAGATGCCGATGGCCAGAA
>CALRPU020000014.1:0-116642 GCA_943370175.1 Hydrogenophaga intermedia
CCTTCTTCGGCATCGGCAGCTACACCGCCGCCACCTTGGCCACCCACACCGCCGTGCCGCATGCGCTGGTGCTGGTGATCGGCGGCGTGGTCTCGGCTGCACTCGGCTCGTTGCTGATCTGGCCGGTGCTGCGCACGCGCGGACACTACGCCGCCTTGGTCACCATTGCCTTTGGCATCCTGTTCAAGAACTTCCTGGAGGTCAACGACACGCTGGGCGGGCCGCAGGGCTTGCGCATCCCGGCCATGACCGTCTTTGGCTGGTCCTTGAACGACAACATCGAGGTCGGCCAAACCACCGTGTCGTCCTATGTGAACTATGCGCTGCTGAGCCTGGCGCTGTGCGTGCTGGCCTTCGCCTTCGTGCGGCGGCTCGAGCGCAGCTGGCTCGGGCTGTCCATGGACATGATCCGCACCGACGAGGTGGCCGCCGCCACGTTCGGCATCGGCATCGCGCGCGGCAAGGTGCTGGCCTTCACCTTCGGCAACTTCCTGGCTGGTCTGGCCGGGGCGGTCTACGGGATGATGACCAGCTACGTGGCGCCCAACAACTTCACCTTCGGCGACTCGCTGATCCTGGTGTCCATCGTCATCCTCGGCGGCATCGGCAACCCCTGGGGCATCCTGCCCGCGGCGATCATCGTGCTGATCCTGCCGGAGAAGTTTCAGTTCATCGCCGAGTACCGCTTCCTCCTGTACGCGCTGCTGGTGGTGGTGATCCTGCTGTACCGGCCCGACGGTCTGTTGCCGCGCACGGTGCGGCGCTACTTTCCGGGGCGTGCGGGGGCGGGCGGCACCCCCGCGGGCGATGGCCAGGGCGGGGTGGCGCGGTGAGCGGCCCGCTGCTCCAGGCCCGTGGCCTGACCATGCGCTTTGGCGGTGTCACGGCGCTCGACGCGCTTGACCTGCAGGTCAATGAGCACGAGATCCTCGGCCTGCTCGGCCCCAACGGGTCGGGCAAGACCACCTTCTTCAACGTCGTCACCGGCCTCTATGCCGCCAGCGCCGGGCAGGTGCTGCTGGACGGCCGCGAGATCACGCGGCAAAGCCCGCAGGCGGTCTACCGTGCCGGCGTCACGCGCACCTTCCAGCGCTCGCGGCTGTCCTTGCCGCTGACGGTGTTCGACAACGTGGCGTTGGGCCAGGCTCAGCACCTGAGCCATGGCATCGTGTTCAATCTGTTCCAGCGCGCGGCGCTGCGTCGGCAGGTGGAGCAGACCGTCGAGCAGGTGCACGCGCTGCTAAAAACGTTCAACGCCCCGATGGCCGACAAGCTGTGGCAGCCCGCCGGCTCGCTCAGCATGATCGACCGCCGCCGGGTCGAGGTGTGCCGCGCGCTGATCTCCAACCCGCGCCTGGTGCTGCTCGACGAGCCCTCGGCCGGGATGACCCACGACGAGACCGCGGCGCTGATGGACGACATCCTGCAGGTGCGCGAGCGCCTGTCGCCGTTCACGATCGTGATCATCGAACACGAGATGGGCGTGATCCAGCGCATCACCCAGCGCTGCGTGGTGCTCAACTACGGCAAGAAGATCGCCGAGGGCAGCTTCGACGAGATCACCCGCCACCCCGAGGTGCAGGTGGCCTACCTGGGCCAGGAGGCGGCGGCATGAGCAGCTTGTTGTCCGTGGAAGGCATCCATGCCACCTACGACCGGGTCGATGTGCTGCACGGCGTGTCGCTCACGGTCGAGGCCGGCAGCATCACCTGCATCCTGGGCGCCAACGGGGCGGGCAAGTCCACGCTGATCCGCGCCATCCTGGGCCTGACGCCGCCGCACCGGGGGCGCATCGTCTTCGACGGTCAGGCCATTCAGGGCCTGCCCACGCACCGCGTGATCGCCAGCGGCATCGCCTGCATTCCCGAGGGGCGCAAGGTCTTCCCGAAGATGACGGTCGAGGAAAACCTGCGCGTGGGCGCCTACCAGCAGCGCGACGAGCGCGAAGTGGCGCGCCGCATTGAGCAGGCCTACGCGCTGTTTCCGCGCCTGAAGGAGCGCCGCGCCCAGCTGGCCGGCACCATGTCGGGCGGTGAGCAGGCCATGGTGTCGATCGGCCGCGGGTTGATGGCCCAGCCGCGGCTGCTGATCATCGACGAGCCCTCCCTCGGGCTTTCGCCGCTGTACGTGAAGGAAAACTTCCGCATCATCGGCGACATCAACCGGCGCCTGGGCATCACCGTGCTGCTGGTCGAGCAGAACGTGCGGCAGACGCTGGCGATCTCACAACACGGCCATGTGCTGTCGCAGGGCCGCCTGGTGGCCCAAGGCACCGCCCAGGCCCTGAGCGACAACGAGGAAGTGCGCGCCGCGTACTTCGGCTGACCCACCGCCCCCCGTCCCAACCAAGCGCACCATGCCCGCCCCCGATCCCGTCGCCCTGACCCAGGCCCTGCTGCGCCTGGACACCGTCAACCCGCCCGGCCACGAAGACCGCTGCGCCGAGCTGCTGGCCGACCTACTGAGCGACGCCGGCTTCGCCTGCACGCGGCACGAGTACGCGCCGCGCCGCACCAGCCTGATCGCGCGCCTGGGCCGCGGCGTGCCGCTGGCTTTCACCGGCCACCTCGACGTGGTGCCGCTGGGCAATGCGCCTTGGCGGCACGACCCGTTCGGCGCCGAGATCGCCGACGGTCGGCTGTACGGCCGCGGCGCCAGCGACATGAAGAGCGGCGTGGCCGCCATCGCCGCCGCGGCCATCGCCCAGGCCGACCGACTGCGCGACGGGCCGGGCGCCACCTTGATCTTCACCGCCGGCGAGGAGACCGGCTGCGACGGTGCCTTTGCGATGGCGCGCGAGCCCCACGCCGCCGAGCTGCTGGGGCGCGCCGGTGCACTGGTCGTGGCCGAGCCCACCGCCAACCGGCCGCTGCTCGGTCACAAGGGCGCGTTCTGGTTGAGGGCCGAAGCCCGCGGCGTGACCGCCCATGGCTCGATGCCCGAGCAAGGCGACAACGCGATCTACAAGCTGGCCGAAGCGGCACTGGCGCTGCGCAACTTCCGCTTCGAAGGCGAGCCGCACGCGCTGATGGGCGCGCCCACGCTGAACGTGGGCACGGTGCGCGGCGGCCTGAACATCAACTCGGTGCCCGACGCGGCCGAGCTGACCATCGACATCCGCAGCGTCGCCGGCCAGGACCACGCGGCCGTGATGCGCTGCCTGTGCCACACGCTGGGTTCGCACATCGGCCTGCGCGCCTTGCTGGACGTGGGCCCGGTCTACACCGCGCCGGACCACCCCTGGATGCAGCACGTGCTGGCCCTGTGCGCCACGCGCAGCGGCGCGCCGGCCGAGTCGCGCACCGCCACCTACTTCACCGACGCCGCCGCGCTGAGCGGGCCGCTGGGCGGGCCGCCCACCGTGATCCTCGGCCCCGGCGAGCCCACGATGGCGCACCAGACCGACGAGTACTGCGACGTGGCGCAAATCCACGATGCCACCGCCTTGTTTGAAGCCCTGATCACCGACTGGTGCCAGCCCGGCGCCCGCACCTGAACGACGGGGTGCGCCCGACGCCCATGCCCGCCAATGAGACCCGTTCGCCCCGAAGGCCTGCCCGATGACGACCACCGTTCGCCCCAATGAACTTGACGCCTGGACCGCGGCCCGGGCGCTGTCACGCCGCGAGCTCAGCGCCGAAGCCCTGGTGCGCGCTTGCCTGGACCGCATCGAGGCCCGCGAGGGCCAGGTGCACGCCTTCGCCCACCTGGCGGCCGACGCGGCGCTGGCGCAGGCGCGTGCGCTCGACGCCGGGCCGGTGCGCGGCCCGCTGCACGGCCTGCCGCTGGGCGTGAAGGACCTGCTCGACACCGCCGACCAGCCCACCACCTATGGCTCGACCGTCTACGCCGGCCACCGCCCGGCCGCCGACGCCGCGGCCGTGGCCCTGTGCCGTGAAGCCGGGGCGCTGCTGCTGGGCAAGACGGTCAGCACCGAGTTTGCCTATTTCCACCCCGGGCCCACGGCCAACCCGCACCGGCTGACGCACACGCCCGGTGGCTCGTCGAGCGGCTCGGCCGCGGCCGTGGCCGACCACATGCTGCCGCTGGCGCTGGGCACGCAGACGGCCGCGTCCATCATCCGGCCAGCCGCCTTTTGCGGCATCGTGGGGTTCAAGCCCAGCTGGGGGCGGGTGCCCCGGGCAGGCGCCAAGAGCCTGTCGAACACGCTCGACACCCTGGGCGGCTTTGGCCGCAGCGTGCGCGACGTGGCCTTGCTGGGCTCGGTGCTGACGAGCGACCCTCGCTTGGCCGCCGCGCTCGCCGACGACGCGGCCATTGCCGCGCCGCGCGTCGGCCTGTGCCTGACGCCCGAATGGCCTCTCGCCGATGCCGACACCCAGGCCGCCGTGTCGCACGCCCGGGCGGTGCTGGCGCCCACCGCCGCCCGCCTGGTCGACACCGCGCTGCCGCCCGAGGCCTGCGCGCTGGTCGCCTTGCAGAAGTCGGTGATGGCCCACGAGATGGCCCGCGCCCTGAGCCACGACCGCACCCGGCATGCCGCGCACCTGAGCCCGCGCCTGGCCGGCCTGCTGGCCGAAGGCATGGCCATCGACGGCGCGCAGCACGCAGACGACCTCGCCCGCACCGCGCAGGCGCGCCGCGCGGTCGACGCGCTGTTCGACCCGGTCGACGTGTTGCTCGCGCCCAGCGCCATCGGCGAAGCGCCGGCCGGGTTGGACGCGACCGGCGACCCGCTGTTCTGCCGCGGCTGGACCCTGCTCGGCCTGCCGTGCGTGCACCTGCCGTTCTTCACCGGCCACAGCGGCCTGCCGGTCGGCCTTCAGGTGGTGGGGCGGCATGGCCAGGACCACGCCGTGCTGCAGGCCGCGCACTGGCTGCACCAGAGGCTCGCGCAGTGAGCCAGCCCAACGGAACGACCGACACCGCGCCCGCAGCCCCGCTGCTGGCGGTGCAGGGCCTGCGCACCCATTTCCGCACCGACGACGGCGAGTTCCCGGCCGTCGACGGCGTCAGCTTCAGCGTGCAAGCCGGCCGCACGCTGGCCATCGTTGGCGAGTCGGGCTGCGGCAAGAGCGTCACTTCGCTGTCGATCATGGGCCTGGTGCCGAACCCGCCGGGGCGCATCGTTGGCGGCTCGGTGCGCTTCGAGGGCCGCGAGCTGGTGGGCGCCCCGGCGGCCACGCTGCAGGACCTGCGCGGCAACGGCATGGCGATGATCTTCCAGGAGCCGATGAGCTCGCTGAACCCGGTCTTCACGATCGGCGAGCAGATCGTCGAAGGCCTGCTGCGCCACCGCGCCATCGGCCGCGCCGAAGCCACCGAGCGCGCGCTCGAGGTGCTGCGCCAGGTGCGCATGCCGGCGCCCGAGCAGCGCTTCAACGAGCACCCGCACAAGCTGTCCGGTGGCATGCGCCAGCGCGCGATGATCGCCATGGCGCTGGCCTGCCGGCCGCGCCTGCTGATCGCCGACGAGCCGACCACCGCGCTGGACGTCACCATCCAGGCGCAGATCCTCGCGCTGATGCACACGCTGCAGCAAGAGACCGGCACCGCCGTCATCCTGATCACCCACGACCTGGGCGTGGTCGCCGAGGTGGCCGACGAGGTGCTGGTGATGTACGCCGGCCGCGTGGTCGAGCAGGCGCCGGTGCGCGCGTTGTTCGCATCGCCGCAGCACCCCTACACCGTCGGCTTGCTGGGCTCGATCCCCCGGCTCGACGGCCGCCGCACCCGGCTGGCGTCGATCGAAGGTCAGGTGCCCAACCCGCTGCAGCGGCCGCCGGGCTGCGGCTTTGCCGACCGCTGTCCCTTCGCCGACGAGGCCTGCCGCGCCGCGGTGCCGGCGCTGCGCGAGGTCGCCGCCGGTCACCTGTCGGCCTGCCGCAAGGCCCCGCTGGACCCGGCGGTGCTGATGCCCATCGGGCACGCCGGGGCCGTGGCGTCCGCTGGCACCGCCGCGTCGGTGGCGGTCACCGCATGAGCACCTCGATCAACGCCCCCAACGCCCCGCTGCTGCAGGTGGAGGGTCTGGTCAAGCATTTCCCGGTGCGCCAGGGTGTGTTCGGCCGCGTTCGCGGTGCGGTGCGCGCGGTCGATGGTGTGGACCTGAGGCTCGCGGCCGGCGAGACCCTGGGCGTGGTCGGCGAATCCGGCTGCGGCAAGTCGACGCTGGGCCGGCTGGTGCTGCGGCTGATCGAGCCCAGCGCGGGCACGGTGCGTTTTGACGGCGTTGACCTGGGCACGCTCGGCGCGGCCGAATTGCGCGCGCGCCGCCGCACCATGCAGATCATTTTTCAGGACCCGTATTCGTCGCTGAACCCGCGCATGACGGTCGGCCAGACGCTGGCCGAGCCGCTGATGCTGCACGGCCTGCACGCGGGCCGCCACCGCGAGCGCGTGGCCGAGTTGCTGCACACGGTGGGCCTGGCGCCCAGCCACGCGCAGCGGTACCCGCACGAGTTCTCGGGCGGGCAGCGCCAGCGCATCGGCATCGCCCGCGCGCTGGCCGGCGAGCCGCGCCTGATCGTCTGCGACGAGGCGGTGTCGGCGCTGGACGTGTCGGTGCAGGCGCAAGTGGTCAACTTGCTGCAGGACCTGCAGCAGCGCTTCGGCCTGGCCTACCTGTTCATCGCGCACGACTTGGCGGTGGTCAAGCACATCGCCACGCGCATTGCGGTCATGTACCTGGGGCGCGTGGTGGAAATCGGCGACAAGGCCGCGCTGTTCGACACGCCACGCCACCCCTATACCCGCGCGCTGTTGTCGGCCATTCCGCTGCCCGAGCCGGGCTTGCAGCGCGAGCGCGTGCTGCTCAGCGGCGACGTGCCCAGCCCGGTCAACCCACCGTCCGGCTGCCACTTTCACACCCGTTGCGTGCACGCGCGGCCCCTGTGCTCGCAACGCGCGCCGGTGCTGGAAGACGCCGGGTCGCAAGCCGTGGCCTGCCACTTCTGGCGTGAGCTGCCCCCCGCGGCCGTGTTGCCCGCGGCGAGCGAGCCCACGCCCGCGCAGCAGCGCCTGGCGCGCCTGCAGTCGGCCTTCGTGCCGCCCACCGAATTCGCCTGACCCATCACCCGGAGTACCGACCATGACCCTTGCCGCTCGCCGGACCCGCCCCGCCCGGGCCCTGGCCTTGTCGCTGACGCTGCTGCCCCTGGCGCTGAGCGCGCAGACGCTGCGCGTGGGACTGGCCGAAGACCCCGACGTGCTCGACCCAAGCCTGGCGCGCAGCTTCGTGGGCCGCGTGGTGTTCTCGGCCCTGTGCGACAAGCTGTTTGACATCGACGAGAAGCTGGCCATCGTGCCGCAGCTCGCCACGGCCTACGAATGGTCGGCCGACAACAAGGCGCTGACGATGAAGCTGCGCCCGGGCGTGACCTTCCACGACGGCGAGAAATTCGATGCCGCCGCGGTCAAGTTCAACATCGAGCGCCACAAGACCCTGCCGGGCTCCAACCGCCGCGGTGAGCTGGCGCCTGTCGCCACCGTCGACGTGGTCGACCCGATGACGGTGCGGCTGAACCTGTCGGCACCGTTCTCGCCGCTGCTGGCGCAGCTGGCCGACCGCGCCGGCATGATGGTGTCGCCCAAGGCGGCCCAGGCCGCGGGCGACAAGTTCGGTGCGCGGCCGGTGTGCTCGGGTCCTTTCAAGTTCGTCGAGCGCGTGGCGCAGGACCGCATGGTCTTCGAGCGCTTCCCGGCTTACTGGAACAAGGACGCCATCCACTTCGACAAGGTCGTCTACACGCCCATTCCCGACGCCACCGTGCGCCTGGCCAACCTGAAGGCCGGCCAGCTCGACTTCGCCGAGCGCATCGCGTCCAGCGACATCGAGAAGCTGCAAAGCGACAAGAAGCTCAAGACCTCGCGCATCACCGAGATCGGCTACCAGGGCATCACCATCAACATCGGCAAGAGCGAGCTGGCGCAGAAGAACCCGCTCGGCCGCGACGCCCGCGTGCGCGAGGCCTTCGAGTTGTCGATCGACCGCCAGGGCCTGGCCCAGGTGGTGATGGACAACGAGGCCACCATCGGCAACCAGTGGGTCGCGCCCAGCAACGCCTACTACGCGAAGAACATGCCGATGCCCAAGCGCGACATCGCCCGCGCCAAGGCCTTGCTCAAGGAAGCCGGCGTGCCCAACCCGAGCTTCACGCTGGTCACGCCCACCACCTCGGACGCGCAGCGCCTGGCGCTGGTGGTGCAGGCCATGACGCGCGAGGCCGGCTTTGACGTGAAGATCCAGGCCGCCGAGTTCGCCACCTCGTTGAACATGGCCGACAAGGGCGAGTACGAGGCCTACGTGCTGGCGTGGAGCGGCCGCGCCGACCCGGACGGCAACGTCTTCAGCTTCCACGGCTGCAAGCAGCCGCTGAACTACACCGGCTATTGCGACGCCGAGACCGACAAGCTGCTGGCCCAGTCGCGCACGTTGCGCGACCCGGCCGAGCGCAAGAAGGTCTTCGAGCAGATCGCCGCGCGCGTGCTCAAGGAGCGGCCCATCGTCTACCTGTACCACCGCAATTGGCTGTGGGCCTACAACGCCAAGCTGGGCGGCGTGCGCAATGTGCCCGACGGGCTGCTGCGCGTCAGCGGCCTGAAGCTGGCACCGTGAGGCTCGGCCGCTGAGCCACCCACCCGTCCGCACCGTCCATCGCCAGCCCCACCCGCATGCTCGAGTACCTCGTCAAGCGCCTCGCCACCATCGTGCCCACGCTGGTGTTCGTGTCGATGCTGATCTTCGGGCTGCAGCAACTGCTGCCCGGCGACCCGGCCAAGATCCTGGCCGGTGAGGAGCAGGACCCCACCGTGGTGGCTTACCTGCGCGCCAAGCTGCACCTGGACGAGCCGCTGCCGGTGCGCTATGCCTACTGGGTGGGTGGCGTGCTCCAGGGCGACCTGGGCGAGTCGGTGCGCACCCAGCAGCCCGTGACCGAGCTGGTGCTGCAGAAGCTGCCGGTCACCTTGCAGCTGGGCCTCATGGCCTTCGTCATCGCGCTGGTGATCGGCATCCCGGCGGGCATCGTGTCGGCGGTGGGGCGGGGCACGGTCTGGGACACGCTGGCCAATGTGCTCGCGCTGTGGGGCTTGTCGACGCCCAATTTCTGGCTGGGCATCCTGATGATCCTGCTGTTCTCGGTGCAGCTGGGCTGGCTGCCGGCCTCGGGCTACGTCAGCCCCTTCGAGGACCTGGGCGCCAACCTGCAAGCGATGATCATGCCGGCCTTCGTGCTGGGCAATGCCATCGCGGCGGTGCTGATGCGCCACACCCGCAGCGCCATGCTGCAGGTGCTCAGCAGCGACTACGTGCGCACCGCCCGCGCCAAGGGCCTGAGCGAGCGCACGGTGGTGCTGAAGCACGCGCTGCGCAATGCGCTCACGCCCATCATCACGCTGGGCGCGCTGGAGCTGGGCACGCTGCTGTCGGGTGCGGTGCTGACCGAGCAGGTCTTCACCATCCCGGGCTTCGGCAAGCTGATTGTTGATTCAGTCTTCAACCGCGACTACGCGGTGGTGCAGGGCGTGGTGCTGGTCACCGCCACCGCCTACATCACCTTGAACCTGCTGGCCGACCTGGCCTATTTCCTCGTCAACCCGAGGTTGCGTTCATGAGCGCCGTGATGACGTCGACCGCCCCGGCCGCTGCGGCCACGCTGCCGCCCGAGGCCGGCCCCTGGCGCCGCGCCTGGCGCCGGCTCAAGCGCCGGCGCGGCGCGCTGTTCGGCCTCGCGGTGGTGCTGATGTTCGTGGCGATGGCGGTGCTGGCGCCGTGGCTCGCGCCCTTCGACCCCATCGCCACCGACTGGGGCGCCATCCGCAAGGCGCCGAGCGCGGCGCATTGGTTCGGCACCGATGAGATCGGCCGCGATGTGCTGTCTCGCGTGGTGTGGGGCACGCAGGCCTCGCTGCTGGCGGGCGTGGTGTCGGTGTCGATCTCGCTGCTGCTGGGCGTGCCCATCGGGCTGACGGCGGGGCTGTTGGGCGGCTGGGTCGACGGCCTGATCTCGCGCATCACCGACGCCTTCCTGGCCTGCCCTTTCCTGATCCTGGCCATCGCGCTGGCCGCCTTCCTTGGCCCGAGCCTGAGCAACGCCATGATCGCCATCGGCATCTCGGCCACGCCCATTTTCGTGCGGCTGACCCGCGCGCAGGTGCTCAACGTCAAGGTCGAGGACTACATCGAAGCCGCGCGCGCCGTGGGCAACCCGCCGCTGCGCATCGCCTTGCGCCATGTGCTGCCCAACATCACCGCGCCGGTGATGGTGCAGGCCACGCTGGCGATTGCCAGCGCGGTGATCGCCGAGGCCAGCCTGTCCTTTCTCGGCCTGGGCCAGCAGCCGCCGGCGCCGAGCTGGGGCAGCATGCTCAACACCGCCAAGAACTTCGTCGACCAGGCGCCGTGGATGGCCATCTGGCCGGGCTTGTCGATCTTCCTGCTGGTCTTGAGTTTCAATCTGCTGGGCGACGGCCTGCGCGACGCGCTGGACCCGCGCCAACGCTGAGTTCCTTTCCACGATTTCCTGCCCCAGGGTGACCCGATGAGCTTCGACTGGACCAATCCCTACCCCACCACCCGCAGCCCGGTGATGGCCCGCAACGTGGTCGCCACCTCGCACCCGCTGGCCTCGCAGGCCGGCGTGCGCATGCTGCTCAAGGGCGGCAACGCGGTGGACGCGGCCATCGCCGCGGCCGCGGCGCTGACCATCGTCGAGCCCATCTCCAACGGCCTGGGCAGCGACAACTTCGCCATCCTGTGGGACGGGCAGGGCCTGCACGGCCTCAATTCTTCGGGCGTGGCGCCGGCGGCCTGGAACCCGGCCTACTTCCGCCGCAAACATGGCGACAAGTTTCCGCTGCGCGGTTGGGACACGGTGACCACGCCCGGCGCGGTGGCCGGCTGGGTGGCGATGTCCGAGCGCTTTGGCAAGCTGCCCTTCGCCGACCTGTTGGAGCCGGCCATCGAGCTGGCCGAGCGGGGCCACGCGGTGGGCGTGATCGTGGCCGACAAGTGGGCCCGCCAGGTGCCCGGCCTGAAGGACCAGCCGGGCTATGCGCAGGCCTTCATGCCGCGCGGCCGCGCGCCGCTGCCCGGCGAACGCTTCGTCTTCGCCGAGGCCGGCGCCACGCTGCGCAAGATCGCGCTCAGCAAGGGCGAGGCCTACTACCGCGGGGAGCTGGCCGAGGCGATGGTGGCCCACTCGGCCGCCAACGGCGGCAGCATGGCGCTGGCCGACCTGGCCCACTACCGCCCCGAGTGGGTCACGCCGATCCGCAAGGACTTCGCCGGCCACACCCTGCACGAGATCCCGCCGAACGGGCAGGGCATCGCCGCGCTGATGGCGCTGGGCATGCTCGACAAGATGGACCTGGCGAGCCTGCCCGTGGACAGCGTGGCCTCGCAGCACCTGCAGATCGAGGCGATGAAGCTCGCCTTTGCCGACACCTACCGCTGGGTGGCCGACGCCCGCCACATGACCCAGGTGACCGCCGCCGACCTGCTGGACGATGCCTACCTGGCCGAGCGCGCCCGCCTGATCGACCCCCGCCGCGCCGGCGACCCGCAGCACGGCACGCCGCCGCGCGGCGGCACCATCTACCTGACCGCGGCCGACGAGCGCGGCATGATGATCAGCCTGATCCAGAGCAACTACATGGGCTTCGGCAGTGGCGTGGTGGTGCCCGGCACCGGCATCAGCCTGCAGAACCGCGGCCACGGCTTCACGCTCGACGAGTCCCATCCCAACGTGGTGGCCGGCGGCAAACGGCCCTTCCACACCATCATCCCGGGCTTCCTGACCAAGTCGGTGAACGGCCGGGACGTGCCGCAGATGAGCTTCGGCGTGATGGGCGGCAACATGCAGCCCCAAGGCCACCTGCAGACGCTGGTGCGCATGCTGGTGCACAAGCAACAGCCGCAGGCCGCGTGCGACGCGCCCCGCTGGAAGGTGGGCACCGGCCTGGCCGTCGACTTTGAATCGACGATGAAGCCCGAGCTGGTCGACGGCCTGAAGGCCCTGGGTCACCGGTTCGAGCCCACACCCGACGCCTACATGGACTACGGCAGCGGCCAGTTCATCTGGAAGCTCAGCGACGACCTGGACGACGGCTACGTGGCTGCCAGTGACTCGCGCCGCGATGGGCACGCGGCCGGCTACTGAACGAGGTCCCCATCTGAGGGGGGCGAGCGCCAGGGCCCGCTGACGGGCGGTCGACAGGGTGGGCCGGCCGCGCGCTGCTTGCCGCGACCGACGCGCGTCAGTGGGCGGCCCAGCCGCGGCCGCTGCTCGACGCGGCCACCGGCGGCATCGCGGCGAGGGGCAGCGCGGGGGCCACCCCAGCGGGCACCCCGGCGGCCGCCCCTGCGGCGGACAGCAAGCTGGTGAGCCGCAGCACCGAGCGACCGGCCATGCCCACGCACAGGTGGTGGATCACGGGCTCACCGAGGCTGGGCAGCAACGGGTGGCCCGACCACAAGGGTGCGCACACCACCGACCGCTGGCGCACACAATCGCAGCCCACCCACAGCAACTCGTCGAAGGCGCCGGTCTCGTCGCACAGGAACAGCGCCGTGATGCGCCGCTGCGCCGCCCCTTTGGTGGCCTCGTTGTAACGCACCCAGACCGGGCCGAACTTGAAGCCAAAGTCGCGCTTCACCGCGTGGTCCAGCCCGCTCAGCCCGTTGATCAGCGTGAACAGCGGCTGATAGTCCTTGAACTCGCGGCGTTGGATGAGGGCGTCAGAAGAGGCGGCGTTCGTGAGCATGGCGTTCAACGGCAGGCGACGCGGATGCGTCTTGTTGCAGTTGTATCAAGCCCCCGTGACCACGCGCTGCTTTGTGCACAAGCTCTGCACCCGTTTTGTGACGGACTGCCCAGAAGTCGGATCGGTCTGGGCGGCGCGCTGTCGCGCGGGCGCGTCGGCCGTCCTGCGGCGCTGCCTGGCTCACGCCATCACGCGGGTCCGCGCGCCACCGGCAAGGCATTGACCGGGATGCGCAGGTAGACGATGCCGTTGTCGTCTGCCGGTGGCAGGTGGCCGGCGCGCACGTTGACCTGGATGGACGGCAGGATCAGCGTGGGCACGTCCAGCGTGGCGTCGCGGGCGGTGCGCATGGCGACGAACGCGTCCTCGCTGATGCCGTCGCGCACGTGGATGTTGGTCGCGCGCTGTTCGGCCACGGTGGTTTGCCAGCGCGGTCCGCGCCCGGGGGGCGGGTAGTCGTGGCAGACGAAGATCGCGGTGTCGGGTGGCAGCGCCAGCAGGCGCTTCATGGAGCGGTACAGCTGCCGCGCGTCGCCGCCGGGAAAGTCCGCCCGCGCGCTGCCCACGTCGGGCATGAACAGGGTGTCGCCCACGTAAGCGGCGCCGTCGATCAGGTAGGCCATGTCGGCTGGCGTGTGGCCGGGCACCAGCAGGGCCGTGGCCTCGATGGTGCCGATCTTGAAGCGCTCGCCGTCGGTGAACAGGTGGTCGAACTGGCTGCCGTCGGGCAGGAAACTGCGTTCGAGGTTGTAGAGCTTCTTGAAGCTGGCCTGCACATCGCGGATGTGCTCGCCAATGGCGATGCGCCCGCCCAGGTGCTGCTGCAGGTAACGCGCGCCCGACAGGTGGTCGGCGTGCGCGTGGGTTTCGAGGATCCACTCGACGCTCAGGCCTTCGTCGTGCACGGCCTCGCGGACGGCGTCCGCCGAACGCGTGCTGGTGTGGCCGGACTTGAAGTCGTAGTCGAGCACGGGGTCGATCACGGCGGCGTGCCGCGTGGCCGGGTCCCACACCAGGTGGCTGACCGTCCAGGTGGCGGGGTCGAAGAAGGCGCGGGTGGCGGCGGGCGTTGGCATGGCGGCTCCGAGGGGCGATCGGGTTTATTCGATCTATTGACCAATAGTATATAAGTTAGTAAAGTGTAGTCAAGTCCTGTGCTTTTGCCGCCGCCCATGAACCCTGCCGACCCGTCCAACCTCGACTTGGCGCTGATGCGCCAGGGCGCCGAACGTGCCGTGGCCACCTTGAAGGTGCTGGGCAACGGCGACCGCTTGATGCTGCTGTGCCGGCTGTCGCAAGGCGAGTGCTGCGTCAGCGCGCTGGAGGCCGAGCTCGACATCCGCCAGCCCACCTTGTCCCAGCAGCTGGCGGTGCTGCGCCACGAGGGTGTGGTCAGCACGCGCCGCGAGGGCAAACACATCCACTACCGCGTGGCCGACCCGGCCTTGCTGGAAATCCTCGCGGTGCTGTACCGCCTTTACTGTCCCAAGGAGGTTTGACATGTCCATCGATTGGCCCTCGTTCACCCCGTGGTCGGCACTGGCCGGCGGCGCATTGATCGGCGTGGCCGCCGGTCTGCTGGTGCTGCTGAACGGCCGCATTGCCGGCATCAGCGGCATCGTCGGCGGCTTGCTGCGGCCGGTGCGTGGCGACGTGATGTGGCGCGCGGCCTTCGCGCTGGGCCTCGTTGGCGCACCGGCGGTCTACCTGCTGGCCGCGCCGCTGCCGGTGGCCCGCATCGACGCGGGCACCGGCGCCTTGGTGGTGGCCGGCTTGCTGGTGGGCGTGGGCACGCGCTACGGCGCGGGCTGCACCAGTGGCCATGGTGTTTGTGGGCTGTCGCGTTGGTCGCCACGTTCGCTGGTGGCCACCCTGGCCTTCATGGCCGCGGGCTTTGTCACGGTGGGCGTGCTGCGCCACCTGGTTGCGTCCTGATCCTCGGAGTCACGCCATGCTTGTCTTTGCTTCCTGGCTGTCCGGCCTCGTCTTTGGCCTCGGGCTTATCGTCTCCGGCATGGCCAACCCGGCCAAGGTGCTGGGCTTTCTCGACCTGTTCGGGGCCTGGGACCCGTCGCTCGCCTTCGTCATGGGCGGCGCCATCGGCGTGGGCGTGGTGGTCTTTTTCGCGGCCGGGCGCCGCGAGCGCTCGCTGCTCGGCGCCGAGATGAAGCTGCCCACCGCCCGCCAGATCGACCGCCGCCTGGTGCTGGGCGGGCTGTCCTTCGGCGTGGGCTGGGGGCTGGCCGGCTTCTGTCCGGGACCGGCGCTGGTGGCCGTCGGCATGGGTGAGCCCAAGGCCATGGTCTTCGTGGCGGCGATGCTGGTGGGCATGGGGCTGTTCGAGCTGCTGGAGCGTCGCCGCGAGTCGGCTGCTCACCACGCGCCCAAGGCGGCCTGATGCGCGACCATGGACTGGCTTGACCCGCGCTGGGCGGTGGCGTTGACGATGGCGATCGTCCTGGCCAACGAACTGCTGCACCGACGGCGTCAGCGCGGCGCCCCGCAACGCCAGGCCCGCAGCGCCAACGCATTGCTGCGCGATCAGTGGTTCGCCGCGGTGTCGGTGCAGCCGTCCAGCGAGGTGCTGGCCGTGCAGACGCTGCGCAACGCGATGATGGCGGCCACGGTGGTCGGCTCGGCCGCGGTGCTGGGGCTGATGGGCACGGTCACCTTGGCCGCGCCCGGGCTGGCGCTGCGCGGTGCAGCGGCCAGCCCGTCCCTGGACGCCCGGCTGGTGCTGGAACTCAGCCTGTTGGGGCTGCTGTTTTCGGCGCTGGTGGCCTCGGCCATGGCGCTGCGGCACTGCCAGCATGCGAGCTTTGTGGTCGGCATGCCCGTGGGCTCGCCCGAGCGCGCCCACTGGGCCGAGTCGGGCCTCGGCCACCTGCGCCGCGCCGGCCTTGCCTACAGCTGGGCCCAGCGCCACCTGCTGCTGATCGCCCCGGTCCTCGCCGCCCTGCTGCACCCCTGGGCCGGCCCCCCGCCGCCCTGACCATCGCCCTGCTGTTGACGCACCTCGACCGCGCCCCTACCGCCTGACCCCCCGACGCCACCCCGGGGAGGGCGGCGGTCAGGCCGCTGGGCGGGGCTCCTGCACCTCGTCGGTCCAGACCCGAAAGTGCTCGAGCGTGTTCGGGCCGAAGGTGCTGGCCAGCGCCACGTCGCAGGCGTCGCGGCCGCGGGCAATCAACACGCGGCCGATGCGCGGGGTGTTGTTGCGGGCGTCGAAGGTGTACCAGCGGTCGCCCAGGTAGGCCTCAAACCAGCCGGCAAAGTCCATCGGTCCCCATGGCGGCGGCGTGCCCACGTCGCCCAGGTAGCCGGTGCAGTAGCGCGCCGGAATGTTCATGCAACGGCACAACGTGATGGCCAGGTGGGCGTAGTCGCGGCACACGCCACGCCCCTCAAAGTGCGCCTGCGACGCGCTGCGCGTGCGGCTGGCGTGTTCGTAGCCGAACTGGATGTGCTGGTGCACGTGGTCGCAGATGGCCTGCACCCGGGCCCAGCCGGTCGGCCCTTGGCCGAACAACTGCCAGGCGGTTTCCGACATCAGGTCGGTGTCGCAGTAGCGGCTGCCCAGCAGGTAGACCAGCGTCGATTCGGGCAGGTCGTCGACCGCGATCTGCTGAGCGTGCGGCGCCACCGCGTCGACCAGCCCGCTGTCGTTGACGAGGGCATCGGTGCGCAGTGCAAACCGCCCCGGTGGCGCCACCAGCCGCGTGCACCAGTTGCCAAACAGGTCGCGGTAGGCCTTCATCGGCACCGGCGGGTCTGTGACCAACAGGTCGGGCCGGGCCAGGTCCGACGCGCGCGAGTGGTGGATGTTGAGCGCCAGAATCATCGGCGTGGGGCCGGCGCACTGGTACTCCATCTCGAAGCCGACATGAAGTTTCATGGGTGCTGCCTCCAGCATTCAAAGATCGCTTCTAGCACAGGTGGCCGCACTGGCGGGCCGGCTGCGGCATGATGCGGGCCCGACAAGCGCCCACCCGGTGCGCGCAATGTCCATGCCATCCACCGCCAGTTGCCTTGAATTTCCGATGAACGGTCCCGTCCCCGAGTTCGCGCTGAGCGCGCCACCGACCCCCGCCGACGCCGAGGTTCACACCTTGGCCAATGGCGTGCGCGTGCTGGTGCTGCCCACCCCGGGCGTGCCCACCGCGCAGGTCAGCGTGTTCGTGCGCAGTGGCAGCCTGCACGAGCCGAAGCGCCTGGGCGGCATCAGCCACGTGGTCGAGCACATGGCCTTCAAGGGCACGGCCACCCGCAGCTGCCAGCAGATCAACCTCGACGCCGAGCGCCTGGGCGCCGAGGTCAATGCCCACACCGACAAGGACCACACGGCCTTCCACATGGCCGGCCTGTCGCGCGACGCGGCCACCTTCGTCGGCATGCTGGGCGACATCGTGCGCCACGGCACCTTTCCCGAGGCCGAGCTGGAGCGTGAGCGCCAGGTGATCCTGCAGGAGTTCACCGAAGACGAGGACGACGCGATGTCGACCGCCTTCAAGCTGTTCGACAAGCTGTGCTTCGGCGACCACCCGGCCGCGCGCCCGGTCATCGGCAGCCGCAAGCACATCGAGCGCTTCACCCGCGCCGACCTCATCGACTACGTGCAGCAGCAATACACCGGCGCCAACGTGGTGGTGGGGGTGATTGGCGGGGTGGACGCCGACGACATCCTTCGCGCCACCGAGGCGGCGCTTGGCGACATGCCCAGTGGCACGCTGCACACTGTGACCCCGCCGGTGCACCTGGGCGGCGTGGCCGCCAAGCGCCTGGCCGGCTACGCGCAGGCCCATGTGGTGATGGGCTACCCCATCGCCAGCCTGACGGAAGACCACCACGCCGCGCTGCTGGCCGCTGCCGTGTTCGGGGAGGGCATGAGCTCGCCCCTGATGGACCGCATCCGCGAGCAGCTGGGGCTGGTGTACTACGCGGCCTGCTCGGCCGACGTGTCGGCCACCAGCGGGCAGCTGGTGATCGAGGCGTCCACCTCGCCCGAGCACCTGGACGCCTACTTCAGCGAAACCACGCGGCTGCTGCGCGACCAGGCCCGCGCGCTCGGCCCGGTCGACCTGGCGCGCGCGCGCAACCAACTGACCGTGCGCCTGCTGCGCGCGCAGGAGCGTCCTGTCCAGCGGCTGGAGTCGGCGGTGCAGGACCTCTTTGCCTTTGGCCGGGTGCGGTCCGGCGACGAGCTGCTGGCGCGCCTGCACGGCGTGCCGGCCGCCGACGTTCAGGGCGTGTTCGAGTCGCTGGCAGGGCAGCGGCCCGCGGTGGCGCTGACGGGCCGCATCGCGCGTGGCGTGGACGACCGCGTGCGCGCGACGTTCGGCCTGCATTGAGCCCCGGCGCGCGACCATGGCCAAGCTGCATTTCCGCTACGCCGCGATGAACGCGGGCAAGTCCACCGCGCTGCTGCAGGTGGCGCACAACTACGAAGAGCGCGGCATGCGGGTGCGGCTGTTCACCGCCGGGTTGGACGTGCGCGCGGGCAAGGGCGTGATCGCCTCGCGCCTGGGCCTGGCCCGCGAGGCCGAGACCTTCGGCGCCGACACCGAGTTCGTGCGGGCCCACCTGGGCGACGACCTGGCGTGCCTGCTGATCGACGAGGCCCAGTTCCTGACGCCCGAGCAGGTGCGCCAATTGCACCGGCTGGCCCATGTCGATGGCGTCCCGGTGCTGTGCTACGGCCTGCGCAGCGATTTTCGCGCCGAGGCCTTTGCCGGCGCTGCCGCCTTGCTGACGCTGGCCGACGACATCGAGGAGATGAAGTCGGTGTGCGCCTGCGGCCGCAAGGCCACGCTGAACCTGCGCATCGACGACCGCGGCAAGCGCGTGCGCGAGGGCGAACAGGTTTTCATCGGCGGCAATGAACGCTACCGCGCGATCTGCCCGGCCTGCTTCTACAAGGACGACGAACTGGGGCCCGACGCGGCGCCGGGCTTGTTTGGCTGAGCACCGCCGCGGCCGGCTGGCCGATCCCCCGGACAGCGTCACGCAAGGCCCTTGCCGTAGCATCCTCGCGAAGGCCCCCCGATGAAACTCGCGCTGATCACCGACCTGCACGCCAACCGCGAAGCCGTGGAAGCGGTGCTGGCGCACGCGCAGGTGCAGGGCGTGACGCACCATGCCTTCCTGGGCGACTTCGTGGGCTATGGCGCCGACCCGGCCTGGGTGGTCGACACCGTGCGCGCCATGGTTCGCCACGGGGCGATCGCGGTGCAGGGCAACCACGACGCCGCGGTGGCGCACGGCGCCTCGGCCACGATGAATCCGCAGGCCCGCCAGGTCATCGACTGGACCCGCGCCCGCCTCGACGCCCACCAACTCGACTTCCTGGGCAGCCTGCCGCTGAGCGTGGAAGACGGCGAGCTGCTGTTCGTGCACGCCAACGCCTACCAACCGGGCGCCTGGGACTACATCCACGGCCGCAGCGAGGCGGTGCGCAGCCTGCACGCCACCCGCCAGCGCGTGACGGTGTGCGGCCATGTGCACGAGCCGCGGCTGTACCACCTGTCGCCCTTGGGCAAGGCAGGCGACTTCGTGCCGGTGGGGGGTGAGCCGATCCCGCTGCTGGGCTCGCGACGCTGGCTGGTGATCCCCGGTTCGGCCGGGCAGCCGCGCGACGGCGACCCGGCCGCCTGCTACGCCACCTACGAGCCCGCCACGCTGCAGTTGACCTACTGGCGCGTGCCCTACGACCACGAGGCCGCCAGCGCGAAGATCCGCGCCGCGGCGCTGCCGCAGTCGCTTGCCAGCCGCCTGGCGGATGGCCAGTAGGCGGCCGCCACCTGGGTCTCGGCCGCCGCCCCGCCCCATGGCCCACGCGCCCATCGTCCGCCCACCGGCCAGCGGCCCGCTGATGCCGGGCATGGTCATCGACGGTTGGTTGCTGCAGGACCGCCTGCACACCGGCGGCATGGCCCACCTGTGGGGCGTGGTGCCCGACCACAGCGAGCACGCCCCGCCCGATGCGGCCGCACTGGCGGGCCTGCCCTTGATCATGAAGGTGCCGCGGATCCAGGGCGGCGAGGACCCGGCGGCCATCGTCGGCTTCGAGGTCGAGCAGATGATCCTGCCCGCGCTGCACGGTCCGCACGTGCCGCGCTTCGTGGCGCGCGGCGACTTCACGCGCCAGCCCTACATCGTGATGGAGCGCATCGAGGGTGCCACGCTGCGCCCGCGGCTGGACCAGGCCCCGCTGCCACTGGACGAGGTCATCGAGATCGGCTCGCGCGTGGCGACCGCGCTGCACGAGCTGCACCGCCAGCGCCTGGTGCACCTGGACGTCAAGCCCAGCAACATCATGTTCCGCCACGACGGCACGGCGGTGTTGGTCGACTTCGGCCTGTCCCACCACGACCGCCTGCCCGACCTGCTCGAAGAAGAGTTCAGCCTGCCGATGGGCACCGGCCCGTACATCTCACCCGAGCAGGTGCAGTACGTGCGCGACGACCCGCGCTCGGACGTCTTCGCCCTGGGCGTGATGCTGTACCACTTTGCCACCGGCGAACGCCCGTTCGGCTCGCCGGACACGGTGCGCGGCCTGCGCCGTCGCCTGTACGTCGACCCGGTGCCGCCGCGCGCGCTGCGGCCGGATTGCCCCCCGTGGCTGCAGGAGGTCATCCTGCATTGCCTGGAGGTTCAGCCAGGGCGTCGCTTTCAGAGCGCGGCGCAACTGGCGTTGGCGCTGCAGGACCCTGGGCAGGTGCCGCTGACCGCGCGGGCCGAGCGGCTGCACACCAGCGGCGTGGTCAAGCGCCTCAAGCGGTGGTTCTTCGCGGTGGGTGCCGAGCCGCAGCGCGACACCCGCGAGGGCGTGGCCAGCCAGGTGATGAGCAGCCCCATCATCGTGGCCGCCGTTGATGTCGACCACGCCGCCCCCGAGCTGCTGGAGCGCCTGCGCGAGACCGTGCGCCGCATCGTGATGACCGAGCCGGGCGCCCGACTGGCCTGCGTCAGCGTGATGCGCACCGCGCGCCTGGGCATGGACGAACTGCTCGACGCCGCCGGCCGCAGCCGCCATGTCCAGCAGCTGGTGGGCCTGAAACACTGGGCGCGGCCCATCAGCAAGCAGCTCGGCCTGGACGACGGCCGCCTGACCTTCCACGTGCTGGAGGCCCCCGACCCCGCCGCGGCGCTGGTGGAGTTTGCGCAGCGCAACCAGGTGGACCACATCGTGATGGGCGCCCGCGGCAACTCGACGATGCGGCGCTACCTGGGCAGCGTCAGCTCGCAGGTGGTGGCGCAGGCCGATTGCACGGTGACGGTGGTGCGCGCCCTGGCGTGAGCTGTCGTGACGGCCGGGTTGGCCGACGGGTGAATGGCGGGGCGCGGCGGCCGACTGGCACGTTGCATGGTTCAATCCGGGCCCTGGCCGGCGCCCTCCGCGCCGCACCCTTGTGAGCCCGCCACCGTGACCGCTCCCTTTCGCGTCCTGTTCGTCTGCATGGGCAACATTTGCCGCAGCCCCACGGCGCATGGCGTGTTGCGCCACAAGCTGCGCCAGCACCCGTTGGGCCCGCGCGTGCAGGTGGATTCGGCCGGCACGCACAACTACCACCCCGGCGAGGCCCCGGACCCGCGCAGCCGCCGCCACGCCCAACGCCGCGGCTACGAACTGAGCGACCTGCGCGCCCGGCCCATTGCCGCCGCCGACTTTCATCAGGCCGACCTGGTGCTGGTGATGGACGACGACAACCTCGAGGCCTGCCTGGAGCGCTGCCCCAGCCACCTGCGCCACAAGCTGGGCCGGCTGACCGACTACTGCCGCGCGCACCGCAGCACCGCTGTGCCCGACCCGTACTACGGCGAAGGCGAGGGCTTCGAGCGGGTGCTCGACCTCGTCGAAGACGCCTGCGACGGCCTGCTCGCCCACCTCGCCCGGCGCCTGCACACCGCCACGCCGGCCGCTCCCACGGTGGACCGCGCCGAGCACTGGCGCCTGGACGCCGGCGAGCGCGAGGTTGCCACGCTGGACATCCCCGCCCACGCCCAGCGCGAGCGCCACTTCGACGTCAGCGTGACGCTGCTTGTCCAGCCCGCCGGCCCGCGCGCCTGGCACCGGCTGACCGTGCTGGCCAACGGGTCGCGCGAATGGCAGCGGCAGGTGGACACCGACCCGGACGGCGGTGGTGACGGGTTGGAGCACCGCTTCAGCCGCGTGGTGCCGACCGGTCAGGCGCTGCGCGTGGTGGCGCAGACCGAGGGCCACGCCGTGCGCCAAGTGCGCCTGCGCATCGAGGTGGAGGAACGCCCGCCCGCGTGAGCCGCGCGCTCAGCCGGCGTCGCTGGGGTCCGGGTCGGTGGCCCCATCGGGCGCCGCGCGGTCGAGCCAGGTCGTCAGCAGCATGCTGGCCACCGCCAGCACTACCGGGCCGATGAACAGGCCCACGAGCCCGTAGGCCAGCAGGCCGCCCACCACGCCGGAGAACACCAGCCAGAACGGCAGGTCCACGCCGCGCTGGATCAACAGCGGCCGCACCACGTTGTCGGCGGTGCCGATGATCAGCGCCCACACCCCAAGGGCGATGGCCCAACCGGTGTCACCCGACCACGCCAGCCAGGCCACCGCCGGCACCAGCACCAGCGGCGTGCCCAGCTGCGCGATGCACAGCACGAAGGTGACGCCGGTCAGCAAAGCGGCGAACGGCACGCCCGCCAGGGCGAGGCCCAGGCCGGTCAGCACCGACTGCACCACCGCCGTGCCGCCGACGCCCACGGCCACGCCGCGGATCGCCTGGGTGGCCAGTGTCACCGCGTCGTGCCCCGTCTGGCCCGCCAGGGCGCTGCCCAGGCGTCGGACCAGCCGCGCGGCGTCCTCGCCCCGGGCGAACAACAAGGCGGCCATGGCCAGCGCCAGCAGGCACTCGACCAGGATGAAGCCAAAGCCGCTGGCTTGGCTCAGCGCGCGCCTGGCCAGGGCGCCCGCGTAGGGCGTCAGCTCCGCCATCAGGCCTTCCATGCCCACGCCGGTCCAGCGTTGCCAGAGCAGCACCAAGCGTTCGCCGATCACCGGCAACTCGCCCAGCCAGTCCGGCGGGCTGGGCAGGCGCAGCGCGCTCAGCAGCTTGGCGCGTTCGCCGATCTCATCGGCGTTGGTGATGGCCGCGCCGACCGCCAGCGTCAACGGCACCACCAACAGCAGCAACAAGGCCAGGATCATCGTGGTCACCGCGGCCCAGCGCCGCCCGCCCAGCCGGTTCTGCAGCCACAGCAGGCCCGGCCAGCTCGCCACCACGATCATCACCGCCCACAGGAAGGCGATGGCGAAGGGCTGCACGATGCGCGCGCTTGCCACCACCAGACCGGCCAGCACCGCCAGGCCGAGCGCGGTGGTGACGAGCCGGGTGTGGCGGCCGCTGTCGCGGGCGCCCTCGGGGGCGGCGAGGGCGGGCATCGATGGGTCGGGGTGGGACGGGTCGGGCAAGGAGGGGTCAGGGCGTTGGCTCATGGGCAGAACGGGTCCGTCGCACAGTGGCACAAGCCCGCATCATCGCCGGTGCCGGTATGCTTTGCGGCTTCGCCCCGCCCAGAGCCTGCCTCCCATGTCGAACCGACTCACCCAGATTGCCACCCGAACCGGCGACGACGGCACCACCGGCCTGGGCGATGGGCGCCGCGTGCCGAAGGACCACCTGCGCGTGCAGGCCATGGGCGATGTGGACGAACTCAACTCGCACCTCGGCGTGTTGCTGGCCGAGCCCTTGCCCGACGCGGTGCGCGCGCTGCTGGTGGTCGTTCAGCACGAGCTGTTCAACCTGGGCGGCGAGCTGTCCATCCCGGGCTTCGAGCTGTTGAAGCCCGACGCGGTGCTGCGCCTGGACGAGGCGCTGGCCGAGCACAACGCCACCTTGCCCCGCTTGGCGGAATTCATCTTGCCGGCCGGCACCCGCAGCGCGGCGCTGGCCCATGTGGCGCGCGCCGTGGCCCGGCGCGCCGAGCGGGCCGTGGTCACGTTGACCTCGGCCGAGGCCGACGGCGCCACCCCGCTGCGGCCCGAGCCGCGCCAGTTCCTGAACCGCCTCAGCGACCTGTTGTTCGTGCTGGCCCGCGTGCTGAACCGGGCCAACCTCGACGGCCTGGGCGGCGACGACGTCTACTGGAAAAGCGAGCGACTCGCACGCGACCAGGTCGGCTGAGCGGGCATCAACCCGCTTGGGGACAGGCCGCCCCGAGGGCCCCGCCGGCAGTCCCCCAAGACGGCGATGACGTGATAGAACGGGTGCCACCGTTGCACCGCCATCGCCCGTTCGCCGGTGCGCTGGTGGCGTCGTTTCCACGCCCCCGAGCCCGACCATGCCAAGTGCCTTGCTGCGTCGACTGTGGGTCTCCTTGCTGCCAGTGGCCGTGCTCGTGGCAGGGCTCGCGTGGCTGCAGATCGCGCACGACCTGCGCCTGCGCCGGGCGGCCGCCGAGGCCGACTTGCGCGCCGTCGCGGAGCTTCGGCACGCTCAGATCGAATCCTGGTTGCGTGAAAAACTGAGCATCGCCACGTTCTTCGCCGGCAGCCGGGCTTTGGCCGCCAGTTATGGGCGGTGGCGCGATGACAACGACGCCGCGGCCGGTGCCACGGTGCTGCGCCGGGCCATCGACTTTCGCGACGCCAGCGGCGGCCAGCGCGTGCTGGTGCTGGACGCCGATGGCACCCTGGCCTTCGGCGAGGCGGGCGTCGACGCCGCCCAGCGCGACGCGGTGCCCCCCGACGTGGCCGCGCTGGTCCGGCAGGCCGCCGCGTCGGGCCAGGTGATGCACACCGGGCTGTACCGCAGCGCTGCCGAGGCCATGCCGCTGCGCATCGACATCGTCATCCCCTTGGTCAGCGCCACCGGCGCGGTGCGTTGCGTGGTGGTGCTGCGCTTCGACCCGGCGCAGCAGGTGTTTCCGTTGCTGCGCCAATGGCCACTGCCCAGCCTGGCCGGCGAGACCACGCTGTGGCGGCCGCAGGGCGACCGGCTGGACCGCCTGGGGCCGGTGGACGCCGATGCGGGCACGTCGCCCGAGCCGCTGAGCTTGCCGGTGCCCGCTGCCGCGTCGGGCCCGGCAGCCGCCGAATCGCCAGCGGTGGTGCGCATCCTGCGCGGCGAGGTGCCGCCCGGCACCGTCTTGCGCGCGCGCGACGAGCGCGGCGACGCGGTCATCGCCGTGGGCCTGCGCGTCGCATCCAGCGACTGGTGGTTGATGACCCAGGCCGCGCGCGCCGACGTGGACGCCGAGGTCTGGGCCAGTGCGCGCTGGGTGCTGGGCCTGGCCGGGGCGGTGCTGCTGGGCTGGGCCGCGGCCTGTTGGGTGCTGTTGCAGCGCAGCGCCTTGCGCGCCGCGGTGGCCGACAAGGCGCGGCAGGCCGAACGCGTGCAGGCCCTGCAGCTGCTGCAGGCGATCGCAGACAACTCCAACGACGCCATCTTCGCGAAAGACCTCGACGGCCGCTACCTGTTCTTCAACCGCGCGGCGGCGCGCACCGTGACCGTGCCCATGGCCGAGGCCCTGGGCCTCAGCGACGAGGCGCTGTTCGACCCCGCGGTGGCCGCGCTGCTGCGCGAGCACGACCGCGAGGTAATCGCCTCGGGCGAGCACCGCGTGTACGAGGAAGACATCCAGACCCCGCAAGGCCGGCGTTCGACGCTGGCCACCAAGGGCCCGCTGCGCGACGCAGACGGCCGCGTGATCGGCACCTTCGGCATCGCCCGTGACGTCTCTGAACAGCGCCGCGCCGAGCACGCGCTGCGCGACAGCGAGGCGCACTACCGCTCGGTGGTCTCGGTGCTCAGCGAGGGCATCATCGTGTTCGACCGCGACGGCAAGGTCGTGTCCAGCAACCCGGCCGCGGCCATCCTGCTCGGCCCCTCGGAGGAGATTGCCACCGGCAACTGGCGCGAGGCGGCCGGCTGGTACGCGGTGGATGCGAACGGCGAGCACCTGCCTGAGGCCGACCTGCCGCCGGCGCAGGTCATTGCCACTGGCCGCGCGGTTCGCGATGTGGAGCTGGACGTGGTCGGCCCCGGCGGCCAGCGGCGCGTGCTCAGCGTCAATGCCCAGCCGGTGCCCGACCAGCGCAGCGGGGATGCCGTGGCCGCCGTGATCTCCATCGAGGACGTCACCGAGCGCCGCGCCCTGGCGCGCGAACTCGAGCGCCACCGCCACCACCTGCAGGAACTGGTCGACGAGCGCACCCGGGCGCTGCAGGCCGCCAACGAGCAGCTGTTCGAGGCCGAGCGCTTCGTGCGAACCATCGCCGACAACCTGCCCGGCCGCGTCGTTTATTGGGACCGCCACATGCTGTGCCGCTTTGCCAACCGCAGCTTTCACGACTGGTTTGGCAAGGGACCGGCCGACGTGATCGGCCACCACGCGCGCGAGGTTGGGGGCCCCGCCTACTTCGTGCAGTACGCCGACCGCCTGCAGCAGGCGCTCGACGGCGAGGCGCAGGACTTCGAGCTGGCGTCGCCGCACCCGGTGCGCGGTGATTGGCACCATCACCTGATCCACTTCATCCCGGACCGGCGCACCGACGGGCTGGTGCACGGCGCCTTCGTGATGGCCTTCGACATCACCGCCCAAAAGCAGGTCGAGGCCGAGCTGCAGCGCCTGAACGCCGACCTGGCCCGCGAACGCGACCGCGCCGAGGAGGCCAGTCGCTCAAAAAGCGCCTTCCTGGCCAACATGAGCCACGAGATCCGCACGCCGATGAACGCAGTGATCGGGCTGGCGCACCTGCTGCAACGCGACATCCGCGACCCCCTGCAGAACGCCCGTCTGCGCAAGATCGGCCACGCGGCGCAGCACCTGCTGCAGGTCATCAACGATATCCTGGACCTGTCGAAGATCGAGGCGGGGCGCTTCGAGCTGGAGTCGATCCCCTTCACGCTGGACACCGTGCTGGCCCGCACCTTCGAGCTGGTGGCCGAGCGCGCGCGCGACAAGGGGCTGGAGCTGATCGTGGACACCGCCGACCTGCCGGCGCAGATGGTGGGTGACCCCACGCGGCTGGCCCAGGCGCTGCTCAACCTGCTGGCCAACGCGGTGAAGTTCACCGAGCGCGGCTGGGTGCGGCTCAGTGGCGAGCAGCTGGCCACCGACGGCGAGCGCCTGCAGGTGCGCTTCACCGTTCAAGACACCGGTGCCGGCATCGCACCCGACCGGCTGGGGTCCTTGTTCCACGCCTTCGAACAGCTGGACAGCTCGATCAGCCGGCGCCACGGCGGCACCGGCCTGGGCCTCGCCCTCACGCAGCGCCTGGCCGAGATGATGGGTGGTGCGGTGGGCGTGAGCAGTGAACTGGGCTTGGGCAGCCGCTTCTGGTTCACGGCTTGGCTGGACCAGGCGACGGCGCCGCCGCCCGACGCGGCGGACGAGCTGCCCCGGCTGGTGGGGCGCCGCGTGCTGCTGGTCGACGACCTGGCCGAAGCGCGGCACGCCCTGGCCGAGCGGCTGCGCCTGTTCGGCATGCGCGTCGACGAGGCGGTGTCCGGGCCCGAGGCCATCGGCCGGGTGCAGCGCGCGCTGCGCGACGGCGGTTTGCCCGACCTCTTGCTGCTGGACTGGCGCATGAGCCCGATGGACGGCGTGCAGACCTTGAGCGCGTTGCGCGACCTGCTGGGCGACGCCCTGCCGCCGGCGGTGCTGGTCACCGCGCACGACGAGGACGAGGTGCGGCAAGTGGCCGAGCGCGCCCGGTTCGACGAGCTGCTGATCAAGCCCGTGACCGCCTCGGCGCTGCACGACACCGTGGTGCGCTTGCTGCGTCGGCACGCCGGCCGGCTGCTCGACGCGCCCACGCCGTCGCCGCCGCCGGCCCCATCCGCGGCGGAGCGGGACCTGCGCCGCAATCACGCCGGCGCCCGCGTGCTGCTGGTCGAGGACAACCCCGTCAACCAAGAAGTGGCGAGCGAGCTGCTGCGCATGGTGGGCCTGGTGGTGGCCGTGGCCGACGGCGGCCAGCTGGCCGTGGACATGGCGATGGCCGACCCGCCCGTGCTGGTGTTGATGGACATGCAGATGCCGGGCATGGACGGGCTGGAAGCGACCCGGCGCCTGCGTGAGCTGGGTTGCACGGCGCCCATCATCGCCATGACGGCCAACGCCTTCGGCGAAGACCGCGCCGCCTGCCTGGCCGCGGGCATGAACGACCACGTGGCCAAGCCCGTCAACGCGGACCACCTGTACGAGACCCTGCGGCGCTGGCTGGCGGTGCCGCCTGTGACGGGGTAAGCCGCGCCGCGGGCCCGGCGTCGGCGACCGAGGTGAACCGCGCGTCGCCCGCCGAGTCGATCGCCCGGTCCTGGGCGTCCGCGCGGACGGCGGGTGTGGCCCACTCGGCCATCACCACCGTGCCGCCCCGCGGCCCAGCGAACAAGGCAGGCACCTCGCCCGGCGGCAGCGCCGCGCGGAACTGCATGGCGTCGGGCCGCGGGGCGGCCGCGGCCGTGTCGCTGTTGCCCGGGGCCATCACCCGGCCGGAGGCCGTGTGCACCGGCGGCAGGGCGTCCAGGTTGATGCGGGCCTGGACGTGCCCGGGCTGGGCCCGCAAGGCCGCCAACAGCGGCGCGCGGGCGGCTTCGGGCTGGCCACTGAGCATCCAGGCGTAGCCCAGGTTGTTGAGCAGGGCGGCCTGGCCCGGTTGCAGCCGGTCCGCGCGGCTCAGCAGGTCCAGCGCCTCGGCGTGCTGGCCCAGCTGGGCCAGACCCACCCCCGTCTGGTGCAGCACATGGCCATCGTCGGGCGCGCGGCGGGCGGCCTCGCGGAACAAGGCGGCGGCCAGCCCGGGCTCGTGCCCGGCCGTGTGGCGGTGGGCCTCGGCCAGGGCCGCCGCCACACTGCCTTGCGCCGGCAGGGCGTCACGAACCGCCAGCACCTGTTCGACGCGCCAGCCGGGCAGCGCGGTGCCACAGCCGGCCAAAGCCAGGGTCAGGCCGATCCCGGCCAGGGCCCAGGTGGGCGCGTCGGTGCGCCGCAGGGGGGACGGCGTTGCTGCAGGGTGGGCCATCGCGTGTCAGCCCCCGGACATGGATTTCCACAACGTGACCGCCTGGATCAAGGCGGGCGCCATCAGCACGACCAGCAGCGCCGGAAACAGGCAGAACATCAAGGGGAACAGCAGTTTGACGGCCACCTTCGCCGCGGACTCTTCGGCGCGCTGGCGCCGCTTGGTCCGCAGCAGGTCCGACTGGATGCGCAGCGACGTGGCCACGCTGGTGCCGAAGCGCTCGGCCTGGTTGATCATGGTGACGAACCCCTCGACCTCGTCGACGCCGGTGCGCGCGGCCAGGTTGCGCAGTGCGCGGGCCCGGTCGGCGCCGGCGCGCACCTCCAGGTTGACCACCCGCATCTCCTCGGCCAGGATCGGGCTTTGCGACTGCAGGTCGCTGGCCACGCGAACCATCGCGGCCTCGGTGCCCAGGCCGGCCTCCATGCAGATCGTCATCAGGTCCAGCGCGTCGGGAAAGTGCTCGAAGATCTCCCGCTGGCGCCGCGCCAGCAACTGGGACACCACCACATTGGGGCTGTAGTAGCCCAGGCTGGCCGCCAACAGCAGGACCATCAGGCTGGTGTTGAGCGAGTGCATCACCCCGCCCACCGCCATGAAGGCAAAGACCAGCGCGGGCAGGCCCAACGTCAGCACCGCCTTGATGCCGAAAAACGCCGCCGGCGCCGCCGGGTGGCGCAGCCCGGCCTGGGTCAGGCGCAGGCGCAGCGCCGATTGACTTTCGTCGTCCTCGGGCGCCGCCATCGACGACAGCGGCCGCAGCACATGGGCAACGCGGCCGACCCAGGCGGCCTCGGCCGGCGTGTCGGGGCCGCCGGCCATCAGCTTGCGCAGGCGGCGTCGCGCCTGGTCCGGCCGCAGCAGCCGGGCCGTGGCCACGGCGGTGCCCGCAACCACCACGAAGATCACCAGCAGGAACGCCAGCTGGGGCAGGTTCAATGCGCTCACAACCGCTCCTCAGGCGCGCACGCGAACGACGCTGCGCATCCACACCACACCGATCAACATCAGCACCGCCGCCATGCCGGCCACGCGCTGGCCCATCGGGTCGGTCCACAGCGTCGCCATCAAGGCCGGATTGATCAGGCTGACGATCACCGCCACGCCGAGGGGCAGCGCCACCAGGATCTGCGCTGACAGCCGGCCTTCCGCCGACAGCGTGCGCACCTCGCCGAACAGCTTCAGGCGGTCGCGCACGATGCCGCTGATCTTGTCCAGCAGCTCGGCCAGGTTGCCGCCCGATTCGCGCTGGATCAGCACCGCCGCGGCGAAAAAGCCCACGTCGGTCATCGGCACGCGCGCGTGCAGGCCGGCCAGGGCCTCGCTCAAGGCCACGCCGTAGTTGATCTCGTCGGACAACAGCCGGAACTCGCGACCCATCGGGTCCGGCAGCTCGTCGCCGCACATGCGCAAGGCGGTCGGGAACGAATGGCCGGCGCGCACGGCGCGGCCCATCAGATCCAGGGCCTCGGGCAGCTGTTGCTCGAAGCGCCGCATCCGCTGGTCTCGGGCGCGCACCTGCAGCCACCACGGCAGGGCCGCCAGCACGCCGCCCAGCAGCACGCCCACCACGAGCGGCCGGCCGATTGCGCTGCAGCCCACCACGCCCAGCATGAACAGCGCCATGCTCTTGAGCAGTTCACGCTCGACCGTGGTGGTCGAGCCGGCGCCCGCCACCAGCGCACCGAGCCGCCGGCCAAGCGCGATGCGCTGCAGCTGCGCGCCCAGCCGCCCGGGTGTGGCCTCGTCCTGCTCGCGCTGCAGGCGCACGTCGACCTGCTCCACGCGGTGCAGGGCCGCCACCCGCGCCGCCACCCGCTTGGCGCGCGCGCTGAAACGGTTGGCCCACAGCGAATACAACGCCTCGAAGCCCAACATCAAGGCCAGGAAAGCCAGGCCCAGCACCATCACCAGGTTGAAGTCCATGTTGCGCCCTTCACACCGCCAGCCGCGCGGGCTGGAACAGGTGGTCGGGCAGCCTCAGGCCGCGGCTGACGAGCCGGTCCCAATGGCGGGTGCGCACCCCGGTGGCGGTGAAGTGGCCTTGCACCTCGCCGTTCGGCCCGACGCCGGTCTGCTTGAAGGCGAACAGCTCTTGCATGCTGACCACCTCGCCTTCCATCCCCGTCACCTCCTGGATGCTGGTGATCCGGCGGCTGCCGTCGGGCAGGCGGTTGACCTGCACCACCGCACCGATGGCCGAGGCCACTTGCGCGCGGGCCGAGCGGGCCGGCAGGTCCACCCCGGCCATCGCGATCATGCTTTCCAGGCGCGCCAGTGCATCGCGCGGGGTGTTGGCGTGGATGGTGGTCATCGAGCCCTCGTGGCCGGTGTTCATGGCCTGCAGCATGTCCAGGGCCTCGCTGCCGCGCGTCTCGCCCAGGATGATGCGGTCAGGCCGCATCCGCAAGGCGTTGCGCAGCAGCGCGCGCTGGGTCACCTCGCCGCGGCCTTCCAGGTTGGGCGGGCGGGTTTCCAGGCGCACCACGTGGGGCTGCTGCAGCCGCAGCTCGGCCGCGTCCTCGATGGTGACGATGCGTTCGCCCACCGGGATGTAGCCGCTCAGGATGTTCAGCAGCGTCGTTTTGCCCGAGCCGGTGCCGCCGGAAATCAGGATGTTGACCTCGCCCTCGGCCAGTGCCGCCAGCATCAGCGCCATCTCCTCCGACAGCGACTTGTAGGCGACCAGGTTGGTCATCTTCAGCGGCGTCGACGAAAACCGCCGGATCGACACCACCGGGCCGTCCAGTGCCAGCGGCGGGATGATGGCGTTGACCCGCGAGCCATCCGGCAGGCGCGCGTCGACCATCGGGCTGGACTCGTCCACGCGCCGGCCCACCCGCGAGACGATCTTGTCGATGATCTTCATCAAGTGGTCGTCGTCGGCGAAGGTGACCGAGGTGCGCTCGAGCTGACCGCGCCGCTCCACGTAGACCTGGCTGGCCGAATTGACCAGGATGTCCGAGATCGTGGGGTCGGCCAGCAGGGGCTCGAGCGGGCCCAGGCCCAGCATCTCGTCTTGCAGGTCGCGCAGCAGGCTGGTGCGCTCGCCCGCGTTGAGCACGATGTTTTCCTCCACCAGCAGTTGCTCGACCAGCGTGCGCAGCTCCTCGCTCAGGCGCTCGCTGCTCATCGCCTCCATTGCTTGCAGGTCGATGCGTGCGAGCATGGCCTGATGGATGTAGACCTTCGTGGCCTGGTAGCTGCGCCCGTTGTGGCTCACCGGCTCGGGGACGGTGCCCGGGGTCAGGGGCCGCACGGGCATGGGCTGACCGTTCAGACGTTCACGCAAACTCATCGGGGACTGCTCGTGGTCGGTTCAAAGGCGGTGATGCAGGCGCGCGGGTCAGACGCGGCTGGGCGAGGGCAGCGACGGCTGGCCGCGCAGCAGGCCGCTGAACCACCGCGCGCGCACCGGCTGGGCGTCGGGCGCGATGCGCTCGGCGATGCCGCGCAGGGCCTTGGCGATGGGGCTGTTGGGTGCCACGATGCCCACCGCCATGCCCTGGTTCACCGAGTCGGCCACCACCTGGTATTGGTTCGGCAGCGTGATCAGTTCGTCGGTGCCGAGCATCGTGCGCAAGTCGTCGGTGGTGATCTGGCTGTTTTTCTCGTAGCGGTTGACCACCCAGTGCAGCTTGCGCTGCGGGTATTCCAGCGATCGGAACACGTCGCGCAGGCGCCTCGCGTCGCGCACGAAGGGCAGCGTCATCTGCAGCACGGCGTACACGTGGTCGGCCTCGTCCAGCGCCTGCAGCGTCACGCCGCTGAGGGCGCGCCCCACGTCGATCACCACCACGTCGTACATCGTGCGCGCCACGCTGACGATGGCGTTCACGTGCTCGGGCAGCACGTCGGCGGCCTGGGCCACGTCCTCGGGCGCGGGCAGCACGTGCAGCTGTCGGCTCAGCTGCGTCATCGACGACCCGAGCAACGCGGCGTCCAGCCGTTGCACGTTGCGCGCCACGTCGGCCACATGGCTCATCGGCTGGTCGTTGCTGATGAACAGCAGCGCGTCGCCGAACTGCAGGTTCAAGTCGATCAGGGCCACCTTGCGGTCGCCAGTGGCCAGCAGGTGCGCCACGTTGGTGGCGGTGAAGGTGGCGCCGCTGCCGCCCTTGCAGCCGATGAAGGTGACCACCTGGCCGCGCTTGGTGCCCTCGACCACCCGGGGCCGCTTGCGGGCCAGGCGGTTGACCGCCTCGGCCACGGTGGCCGCCGAGGCCGGGCTGGGCAACACCTCGCGCACGCCGGCGCGCATGGCGCGCATCAGCAGGTCCGGTGACATCGGCGGTCCGATCAGCAGGAAGTCCAGTTCGGGCATGGCGTGGGCCAGGGCCTCCAGGCGGTCGAACTCGGCGGCCTCGAGCACTTCGACGATGACGAGGTCGGCGCGGCTGCCATCGGCCACCACGTCGACCTGCGCCAGCGTGCCGTGCAGGGTTTCGATGGCGATGCCGGGGTGGGCAGCGCGCACTTCCGCCGACCAGGCGTGGGCGTGGCTGGCGTTGGGGCTGACGAGCTTGATCTTCATGGGGGTCTTCCGTCGGTCCGCCCGGCTACTGGCACGCCGGGTTGGTGGTGTTGGACAAGGACTCGCGCGCCAGCGTCGTGCTGAACGCCGGCAAGGTCGGTGTGAACGCGGGCAGGGGGATGGCGTTGGGTGGCGTGTAGCCGACCACGGCCACGGTGACGGCCTCGCAATTTGCGCTGGTGCAGCCGCTGGGCGTGTAGCTCAGCCGCACGTTGGCCGTGGCGAGGCCGGGCACGCGCTGAGTGACCAGGCGCGCCACGCCGGGGGCATTCACCTCGCAGACCACCGCCAGGCGGGCGCCGGCGCGCGTGGCCTCGGTGGCGCTGTTCCACACCCAGAGCAAGCGGCCCATCTCGATGGCGCCCACCAACACGACGAACAGCACCGTGGCGATCAAGGCGAACTCGACGGCCACCACGCCCTGCTGATTGCCGCGACCACGCGCGCCGCCAGGCAAGCCGGCGGTCGGACAAGCGGGTGAGTGGACGGGCGTCATTGCAGCTGAATCGTGGTGGCGCGGATCACCGGAAAGGTGAACGCCGGCAGCACATCGGGGGCGAGCGTGGCGAAACGGGCGCCGGTGATTGACACGGTGACCAGGTTGATCTGACCGGCACCGGTGTCCACATTCGAGTGGTCGGCGGGGCAGCTGGTGGAGTCACACACGGACACCAGGCTGGTGGCCAGGCCAGGCACCAGCACCGGGTCCGCCTGGGTCGGGCTGAACTTGCCGTACACCGCCAGCGTCTTGGCCGCGCCGATGGCGGTGCTGTCGCCCGCGTTGTAGCGGGACAGGTAACGCGCCGCGGCGCCCACGCTTTTCACGAGGTTGTTGTATTGGTAGATGGCCCGGCCCAGCTCACTGGCGGCCAACAGCACGGCGAGCATGACCGACAAGGTCAGCGCCAACTCGACCAGTGCGGCGCCGCGCTGGCGCACACCGGCCTTGCCCGCGTGGGTCATGGAAGCAGGAGGCCAGGCCATCACTGAACGAGGGTGACCACCTGAGGCCCCGTGCCGCCGGTGCCGCCGGCCAGCCCGCTGGTCAGGCAAGGTGAGTTCGGTGCGTTTGCATCGCCGATGTACTCGAGCAGCAAGGTGCCTGTGTTGCCGGTGGTCATCGGGTTGAGCATCAACATGCACGAATAGGCCACCGGTTTGATTTCTGCCTTGGCACTGCAGTCGAACACCGGAATGGCAACCACACGGCGGTCTTTGCCATTCAGCTTGTGGTCGTTCGAGCTGATTGGTGTGCCTTTGACCTTGTTGGCATCGGTGTAGCTGGCCGAATTGAACGGCGCAAACGCGTTCCTGCGCTGCTGGTAGTCGCTGTAGGCCGTGGGCTTGGCGATGTTCGTCTTGCTGTCGGGCAGCGGAAAGGACTTGTTCGGGTAGGCGTAGCCGGTGCGGTCCGGCGGCGCGTTCTTCAGGGTGTAGGCCTGGTTGGCACCCCCGGACTTGTAATAGATGCCAAAGCGCGCGTTGTAGGCAGCGCGCACGCTGTTGATCACGCCGGGCTGGCGCGTCACGGTGTCATCGATCGAGACGTTGCACGCGCCATTGCCTGACACCTGGTTCTGCACGCTCGGTGCGCCTTGCTTGGAATAGGTGATCCACGAGAACGACCCGTTGATGGAGGCGTCGTCGGAATCGGTGTCAGAGCCGCCTTTTCCTTTGCCCTTGTCGTCATCGTCGTCGTCGTCGTCGTCATCGTCATCGTCGTTTTTGCCATTGCCATTGCCATTGCCGCTCTTCGCATAAGTGGCCGACACCCACTCGCCCACGCTGTAGCCGTAGGTCGGCTTGGTCGCGCTGGGCTTGAAGCACAAGCCCACCGGGGCTTCGGTGCAGAACTTTTGTGACGCCTGCCGGCCGGCGGTGGCGACGGCATTCACTTCAATCGGTGAGTTCGCGCCCAGTGCAGACATCACATAAGGCACCAGGCCCTGGGCGCGGGCAGTGCAGCGCGCGTAGGTGGCGCTGGCGCTGGCGCCGCCGGTCCGCGTGAGGAAACCCGCGCTTGGCGCGTTGCTGAAGGTGATGTCGCTCGCTGCGATCGCCACGTCGGTCGACTGCAGCTGGCTGCGGTTGCGCGACGCGGCCAGCCGGCCGGCGCTTTCAGCCACGGCAAGGAAGTCGCTGGTGCAGTTGCCACCCGCGCAGCTGAGCTGGCTGGCCGCGGCCAGCGCGCAGGCGTCGGCGGCGTTCTGCAGTTCGGTCTTGTTGACGTACAGGCGGCCCGAGTCGACCGCCAGCCCGAACGCGCCGATCATCGCCACGATGGACAGGCCCACCATGATGGCCACCACGCCGCGCTGGCGCGCGGGCGTGGTGCGCCAAGATGTTGTCGATGGTCTCCATGCACGCATGAGGGGTCTCCGGGGTCAGCGGCCTGCGGTGGCGGCGGGCACCACCGTGGCCGGTGGGGGGGATTTGAAGGACTCGCCATGGCGGTCCATGGCGGCGCGCAGGCTGCGCGCGTCGGTCGGCGCGCGCCGGTCGGCGTGCTGCTGGCTGGCGTTCGGGTCGACGCGCTGGGCAGCCATCAGCGCGCGGGCGCTGGTGCCCAGCTGCTGCACCGTGTGGGGCGCCGACTCGGTGGCGCAGCCGGCGAGGGCGAGCAGGGTGGCCGTGGCCCAGGCGGCGGCCACGCGGGCGAAGGTTGTGGCGGGCGGGGTCGTGGTGGCGAATGTCATGGCTTGTCCTTGGGCACGTCGAAGCCCCCGTGCGCGGGCGGCTTCCCTTCCGTTCGGCCGTGCAGGATCAGGTCCTGGCGTGTGGGGGGCACATAGGCGTCGGTGGGCAGTCGGTAGTCGGCCGGCAGCGGCTTGACCAGGCGTGGCGTGATGACGAACACCAGCTCGCTGCGGTCGGTCTGGAACTCGGTGCTGCGGAACAGCGCGCCCAGCACCGGAATTTCACCCAGGAAGGGAAAGGACCGCACGTTGGTCGTCGTGTTGTTCCTGATCAGGCCGCCGATGGCAAAGCTCTGCCCGTCCATCAGCTGCACCGTGGTCTCGGCCTTGCGCGAGGTGAACGAGGGCAGCACGGCGCTGCCGCCGATGCCGGTGATCGTGACGCCGGCGGTGTTCAGCTCCGACACCTCAGGGCGCACCCGCAGGTTGATCAGGCCGTTGGCCAGCACGGTCGGCGTGAACTTCACCGACACGCCGAATTCCTTTTCTTCCAGCGTGATGTTTCGGGTGCCGTCGCCGTTGGACTGCGACACCGGGATGAAGATCTTGCCGCCGGCCAGGAAGCTGCCGGTCTGGCTGCTCAAGGCCATCACCGTGGGCTCGGCCAGCACCTTGATCAGGCCGTCGGTCTTCTGCAGGCGGCCGTTCACGTTGGTGACGCCGCGGGCCGCCACCGTGCCGAACTCGGTGGTGAACTTCGGCACGCCGTTGGCCAGGTCCACCGTCACGTTGCCCGCGGACACACCCGGCAGGCCATTGATCGTGCCGCCGATGGCCGTGCCCACCGAACTGAGCGGCACCCCGCCCGGCCCGGTGCCCGACAGTTGTCCGCCAGCCAGGGCCGCGCCACCGAACACGCCGCTGAGGAAGCGAATCATGGAGCTGTCCCCGGGCGTGTAAGCCCGCGAGAAGTCGATGCCGAACTGGTCGAGCAGGCTCTTGGCGATCTCGGCCACCTTGACCTCCAGCATCACCTGCTGCGGCGAGCTGACGCCCATCATGTTGATGATGCGGGGGTTGTCGGCCGGGCCGGTGCTGCCGCCCTGCTGACCGCGCACGTAGGCGTGGGCGAGGTCGGTGACGCGGGTCACCGACTCGCTGTCCCGCACGGTGCCCGACAGCACCACGGCGTCGAAGGCGGCGCTGACCTGGATGTCTTTCTCGTCGGGCAGCAGCCGCTGAATCACGGCTTGCAATGCCACCGTGTCCATGCCGACGACCACGTCGTAGGCCGTGCATTCGCCCTGGCGGTCCAGCATCACGACATTGGTCGTGCCCAGGGCCTTGCCCAGCACGAACACCTCGGTCGGGCCCAGCAGCAGCACCTCCACATCGCCCACGCCGGGGCGGGCGGTGGCGACCCGGGGCACGGCGGCGCCAAGGTTGGCGCCTGCGCCGCCCGCGGGTGGCGCGGCGTCCGGGTTGCCCAGCAGGATGCGGGCGATCGGCCGACCGGGCTTCAGGATCGTCGACTTGCCCACGGCCACCTGGATGGTCGGGCCGGTCTCCAGCCGCAAGCAGGGCGAGCTGGTCACTGGCGCGGTGATGGCGGCAGGGCGTGGCGCGCTGGGCGTGGCGGGCACCGGACGGGCCGCGGATTGGGCGCCCGCTTGAGCGGCTGTTGGCGCGGCCGTTGGAGCAGCCATTTGGGCGCCGGCCGGTGACCAGGCCAGCACCGCCAGCGCGGCGGCCACCAGGGTCAGCCGGGCCGCGGTGGGTTGGCCACGGTGGGCGGGAGGACTCAGAAGCATTCGGTCACCTTGCTTGCGCCGCGGATGATCTCCACGCACTGTCTCGGCGCATCGGGGGGAGGGGGCGGCGCCTGCACCACCACCACCGGCGGCGGGGGCGCGCGTCGGGCGGGCGGCGGCGGCGGGGCGGGCACGGCGGCGGCGGTCGCGCGCACGCCCGTCAACAGGAAATCCTTGGTGACGCCTTCGGTCGCGGCCAACTCGCGTTCGCCTTGGTTGCGCAGCACCAGTGACAAGGTGCCCACGCTGCGCGCGAGGTCCAGCAGTTCGGCCTGGGTGGGCGTCACCTCCAGGGTCACGGCGTTGACCACCTTGGGCCTGGTGGTGTCGCGGTCGGCTTCCTGGGCGATGGCCAGCACCAGGATGCGTTCCAGCACGATCTTGGAGATGGCCTTGTCCTGCGTGGCGTTCGGCGCGCGCTCGGCCTGGGTGTTGACCAGCACGTCGACGTAGGTGCCTGGCAGCGCAAAGCCGGCCACGCCCACCACGTCGTTCACCCGCACGGTGATGGCGCGTTTGCCTTCGGCCACCAGGGCCGACAGGCCGCCCTTGGCACCCGGCGCGGCCAGGCGACTTTCGAGCAGCGGTTCGCCGGGCTGGGTGGTGTTCATCACCACGCGGCCTTCCAGGGCGTCGGGCTTGTCAAAGGCGCCGGCCGGGCGGGCCGCCTCGGGCCACGTGACCATGCGAAGCATGTTGGCCGTCACGACGCTGCCAATCGGGATTTCGATGGCCGCCACGGCCACCTGCGATCCCGTGGTCTGCTGCGTTTGCAGCCAGCGGGCGGCCAGGGCCACAGCGGCCAGGCCGGTCAACAAGGCCATCAGCCAGACGATCAGGTCGCGGGATCTCATGGGGAGCAGGGTTCAGGGTGAGGCCCGCCATGCAAGGCGGGGCGTTCAGGGACCATCGGTCATGCCAGCGGCCCGTGCACGGCGGCCCAGGCCGCGGTGCCCGCCGTGATGGCCACGGCATAGGGCAAACGGAAGGCGGTGGACTGCAAGGGTGCGATGGCCAGGGATGGGCCCCCGCGCGCCTTGGCAGACCAGTTCAGCCAAAGAACATGCAGGTTGCTCAGCACCTCGCGGGCGATGCGGGGACGCAGCATCACCAGCAGGCTCAACAGGCCGCCGGCCGCCAAGGTGAAGAGCCCGCACACCAAGACCGATGCGGGCCCGACGAAGGCACCGACCATGCCCAGGAGCTTGGCGTCGCCCGCGCCGCAAATGCGCAAGGCGTACGCCGGCAGGGCAATGGCCAGGCCCGTGAGGGCCCCGGCCAGCGGCAGGTACCACGCCGGCCCGGCGAGGGGGTCGAGCCCCATCGCCAGCAGGTGGCTGTTCAAGCCGATGCCGATCACCGTGCCCGCCACGACCAGCGCATTCGGGATGCGCCGGGTGGCGACGTCCGAGGCCATCGCCACGCACAACAGAAGGAACATTGCGGCGGTTGCCAGAGAACTCATGGTCGGGCCCGTGTGGCGCGATGAAGGTGACCTGTGCCGGGACCGTTCCGTCTTGGGTGCCTTGGGCGGCTTACTTGACCTTCAGTGCGTCCGCCACGGCTTGGAAAACGGCCGTCAGGTTCGTGCCGAGGGCACCGGCGGCGCCGATGATCACCACGGAGATCAGCGCGGCGATCAGACCGTACTCGATGGCGGTCGCGCCTTCTTCGTCACGGGCAAAAGTCTTCAGAAAGTTTGCAACTTGCATGGGTCACTCCAATGGTTGGTGTTTGAGGTCACGTCGGGCTGGCGGGGCTGGGTCAAGCCGAAGCCTGCCCGTCAGCCTCGCCTGAGGCCGCCAGGTGTCCGGGGGTCCGGTCACCCGCCACAGCGTCTGATCTGGTGGGCTTCTGCGAGCCTGGTCAGCTCACACGCTGAGCCAGTGAAGTGTGCCGAGCGGGCCTCGCCAGCGACACTGAGCTTCGCACCCCCAGCGTCGCGAATCACCTCCCGGTGCCGTGGGAGCCTGCTCCTGGGCTGTGCGGCCTAATCGACCCCGGCCTCGTCCCTCATTTGACTGGGAGGTGGCCCGGCGCTTGGCCCGGATGGCCTAGTGCATGCGCTTCACGGGCCCCACCGCCCTCGCTTCGACCACGCACCTCCCACGCGGTGCGACGCCGCGGGCGCGCCGAAGCGGCGTCGCGTCAGTGCGCCGATGGCAAGGGGGATGAGGACGTGGGGCCGCGCCGCGCCGCGCTGGCGGCGCGTCCTGGCAAGCGAGGGTGGGGCGGGGCAGGCGATCAGCGCCCGCCGGTGGGGGCGGTGTCGCCGCCGTCGCGGTCCAGGCCGTGTTCGGTGGCGAACACGTGCAGCTCCAGGCGGCCGCGCAGGCCCAGCTTGGCGTAGACGGTGGTCAGGTGGTTGCGCAGCGTGTTCTCGCTCATGCCGAGCGCTTCGGCCACCACCAGCTGCTTGGCGCCGACGTTGCGAACCATGGCCGCCACGATTTGTCGCTCGCGCGGGGTGAGGCTGTCGATGCGGTGGGCGACGGGGCTGCGGCGCACGGGCGGTGGTGCGCTGCCGCCGGTCAGCTGGGACAGCACCTCGCCCATCAAGGTGCGGTCGATCCAGACCTCGCCCTGGTGGACCTTTTCGATGGCGCGCAGGATGACCTCGGCGCTTTGCCCCTTGTGCAGCACGCCGCGGGCACCGCGCACGACGGCGCTGCGGTGCATCTGCACGTCGGTCTCACCGGTGAGGATCAGCACCTTGGCCGATGTGGTGCGCTGCAGGTCGGCCATCGCCTCGAGCATGTTGTGGCCGCCCATGTCGAGGTCCAGCACCAGCACGTCGGCGTCCGGCAAGGCCGGGTGGGACAACAGCGCATGGTGCGCCTCGGCGCAGCCCACCACGCGCATGTTCGGCTGCGCCTCGATGAAGCGCTGCAGTCCCCACAGCGTCACCGGGTGGTCTTCGGCGATGAAGACCGCGATGCCGGGGCGCCGGGGCGTGAACGGGGTGTTGGACGCGTCGGTCATCGCGGCTCAGGCCAGCGGCAGGTGGATGTCCAACTCGCTGTTCAAGCCGTCGGGCCGGGTGACCTTGAGCACCCCGCCCATGGTCTCGACCCGTTCGCGCACCGAGCGGGGCTCGAAGTCGCGTGCCGGCTGTCCGCTCATCGTCGCGCCGTTGTCGCGCACGCGCAGGCGAACATGGTCCAGGCCGCCGGTGAGCCGCACCCGAACCGAGTTCGCGTGGCTGTGCTTGCGGGCGTTGTTCAGGGACTCGTTGACCATGTGGAAGATTTCGCCCGCCACCGCGCGGTTGGTCTTCAGGCCGGGCGTGGCGTCGATCTCCACGGTGATGCCGAACAGCGTGGTGAAGCGGTGCGCCTGGCGCCGCAGCGCGGGCACCAGGGCGTTGTCGCCCGGTCGCTCGCCCACGCGCATCGACGAGATCGTCTCGCGCAGCGCCTGCACCTCGGTTTGCACCAGGTGCACCAGCCCGTCGACTTCGCGCTTGAGCGGCGTGCCCGCCGGCACGCTCATGGCCAGGGCTTCGACGGCGAACTTCAGGCCCAGGTACGGTTGGATGGCCGTGTCGTGCAGGTCGCGGCCGATGCGCACCCGTTCGTGGGCCGCGGCTTCGTCCTGCAGCTGGTCGACCAGCACCGCTTGCACCAGCAGGCGGTCGATGCGCTCCCCGCAGGCGCTGAGGAGGTCGATCAGCTCGATGGGCGGGATCGCCTGGTGGAAGCCGATCACCAGCCAGCCGTGCGCGCCGTTGGGGTCGGCCACCGTGGGCAGCACCGCAAAGCTTCGCGCGTCGGGCAGCACGGTCGCGATGTCTTGGCACTGGCGGTGCACGCTGGAGGGCAGGCGCTTGCCGTGCAGGCTCCGCGTGCCGCCGGCACAGCCCCACCAGCGGGTCGGGCTGTGCACGGTGACGGCGTGCGGGAGGGGCTGCAGCAGCCGGTGCAGGTGGTCGTTGCGGTCGGTGGGCGCTGGCAGGGCGCGTTGCGCCTGGCTGACCTGCCACACCAGGCGCGGCTGGTCAGGTTGCTGCCCCACCTGCACCTGCAACAGCACGTGGTCGGCCAGGCCAAGGGCCACCAGCTTGTCGAGCACGCAGCGGACGGTGGCGTCCAGGCCGCGTCGCGTGTCGGTGCCTTCCTCCAGGGTTCGGCTCAGGTCACGGCCCATGCGGTGCAGCGTCAGTGGCTGCGTCAGCAAGGCGGCCGCCGTGGCCACCAGCCCCACCGCGAAGGCCGGCACCACGTGGGCCATGTCGATGGCCAGCTGTCCCCGGCCCAGCGCGTGGACGTCCACCAGCATGACCCCGGCCGAGATCACCGCCATCGCCGCACCGTGGCGGGCTCCGAAGTGGATGCTGGTGATCACCACCGGACACACCATCGCCATCACCAGCAGTTCGTGCGACCCGTTGGTGATCTGCAGCATCGCGGTGGCCCAGATCACGTCCACCCAGTAAAGCCACGCCACGCTGACGGGCTCGCGCCCCCGCGCTTCGGCGATCAAAATCAGCACCACCCAGGCGTTGTAGGCCAGCAGCATGGCCGCCTGCAGCGTGCCCAGCGCGTGCTCGTTGCCCACCATCAACAGGGTGTACAGCAGGGCCATCGCCACCCGCAATCCGGCACTGAAGCGCTGGATGTCGGTGATGAAGTGGTCGGCTGTGGCCAGTGATTCCGGGGCCCGCAGGTGCCGACCTCCGATGCGCACATGCCGTGGCATCACCAAGTGGGGCGCGCGCGCTTTGCGGCTGAGGCTGGGGACAACGAGGTGCATGAAGTCTGCTTGAAGGATCGGTACTGCGCGGATCCAACGCCGTTTCTGGACGTTTCAGAAACAAATTAGATTAAGGACCACCTTGCGGTGAGCGCCTATGGATCGATTTGGCCGATCAGTCCATCAACGTAATGATGATCGACAGGACTTTTCGAGTGTTTGTGATGGTCTATGTAAATTTCTTACGAAAACGGCGCCGAATTCAATGACCCTGATCGACGACAACGTGAGCTTCGGAGCCTGAACGACATGACAAGGACCGCGTATCGGCAATTCATCTCATGTTTGCACCGTTGCGGTGCGCATTGGGGGTTGGTGTGGGCCTTTGGCGCGGCCTCGGTGGGCGCGTGGGCTCAAACCCAGGCGCCTGCCAGCGCGCCACGCCCGGCGCTGACCGTGACCGCGGTGCAGCCTGCGCGCGCCGACTTGGCGCTGTCGCTTCCCGCCAACGGCAGTCTCGCGGCCTGGCAGGAGGCCAGCGTCGGCACCGAGGCCAATGGCCTGCGGCTGGCCGAGGTGCGCGTCAATGTGGGCGACCGGGTGCGGCGCGGCCAGGTGCTCGCGCGTTTCGCGGCGGAGTCGGTCATGGCGGACCTGGCGCAGGCCCGCGCCAGTGTGGCCGAGGCCGAGGCCACGCTGCTGGAGGCCGCCGGCAACGCGCAGCGCGCGCGCGACCTGCAGTCCAGCGGCGCGCTGAGCCAGCAGCAGGTGGCCCAGGCGCTGACCGCCGAGCGCACCGCCCAGGCCCGCGTGGACGCCGCCCAGGCTCAACTTCAGGCGCAAGCGCTGCGCCTCAAGCAGACTCAGGTGCTCGCGCCCGACGACGGCGTGATCTCGGCGCGCAGCGCCACCGTGGGCGCGGTGCTGCCCGCCGGTCAGGAGCTGTTCCGCCTGATCCGCCAGGGCCGCCTGGAGTGGCGCGCCGAGGTGCCGGCCACCGAACTGTCGCGCCTGAAGCCCGGCGTGGTCGCCCGCGTCCAGCTGGCCCCGGACGAGTCGGTGGCGGGCCGGGTGCGCATGGTGGCGCCCACCGTCGACCCGCAAACGCGCAATGGGCTGGTCTATGTCGACCTGCCGGCCTCGCCGTCGGCGCGGGCTGGTGCGTTCGCGCGCGGCGAGTTCGAGCTGGCGCGCGGCAGCGCCTTGACGCTGCCGCAAACGGCCGTGGTACTGCGCGACGGCTTCAGCTACGTGCACCGCATCGGCGCCGACGGCCGGGTTGCCGAGCTGAAGGTGCAGGTGGGGCGCCGCGTGGGTGAGCGGGTGGAGGTGCTGTCCGGGCTCGACCCGCAGGCGCGGGTGGTGGCTGCCGGCGGCGGCTTCCTGGCCGATGGCGACCTGGTCAAGGTGGTGAGCCGGCCATGAACGTCTCCGCCTGGTGCATCCGCAACCCCATCCCGTCGGTCCTGCTGTTCATCCTGCTCACGTTGGTGGGCCTGCTGGGCTTCCAGCGGATGAAGGTGCAGAACTTCCCGGACATCGAGCTGCCCACCGTCACCGTCACCGCCAGCCTGCCGGGCGCAGCGCCCTCGCAGCTGGAGACCGAGGTGGCCCGCAAGATCGAGAACTCGGTGGCCTCGGTGCAGGGCGTCAAGCACATCTACACCAAGGTGCAGGACGGCGCGGCCACCATCACCATCGAGTTCCGCCTGGAGAAGGCCGTGCAGGACGCGGTGGACGACGTGCGCGACGCGGTGTCGCGCGTGCGTTCCGACCTGCCGGCCGACTTGCGCGACCCGGTGATTTCCAAGGTCGAGCTCAGCGGCGCGCCGATCCTCACCTACACCATCAGCTCGCCGCGCATGGACGACGAGGCGCTGAGTTGGTTCGTCGACAACACGGTCACCAAGTCGCTGCTGGGCGTGCGCGGCGTGGGCAAGGTCAGCCGCGTGGGCGGCGTCACCCGTGAGGTGCAGGTGGCCATCGACCCGGCGCGCCTGCTGGCGCTGAACGCCACGGTGGCCGACATCTCGCGCCAGTTGCGCCAGGTGCAGCAGGAAGCTTCCGGCGGGCGCAGCGACCTGGGTGGCGGCGAGCAGTCGGTGCGCACGATCGCCACCGTGCAATCGGCCGAGGAGCTGGCGCGCCTGGAGATCGCACTCAGCGACGGCCGGCGGATCCGCCTGGACCAGGTGGCCACGGTGCAGGACACGGTGGCCGAGGTGCGCAGCGCCGCCTTGCTGAACGGCAAGCCGGTGGTCGGCTTCGAGGTCGTGCGCAGCCGCGGCGCCGGCGAACTGGACGTGGCCGTCGGCGTGCGCGCGCAGCTCGACCAGCTGCGCGTCGGCCACCCTGACGTCGTCGTCACCGAGGCCTTCAATTTCGTCGACCCGGTCAGCGAGGGCTTCACCGGCTCGATGTACCTCCTGCTGGAAGGCGCGGTGCTGGCGGTGATCGTCGTGCTGCTGTTCCTGCGCGACCTCCGGGCCACGGTGGTGGCGGCCATCGCGCTGCCGCTGTCGGTGCTGCCAACCTTTGGCGCGATGTACTTCTTCGGCTTCACGCTGAACACCGTGACGCTGCTGAGCCTGTCGCTGGTGGTGGGCATCCTGGTGGACGACGCCATCGTCGAGGTGGAAAACATCATTCGCCATCTGCGCATGGGCAAGACCCCGTTCCAGGCCGCGATGGAGGCGGCCGACGAGATCGGCCTGGCGGTGATCGCCACCACCTTCACGCTGATCGCGGTCTTCCTGCCCACGGCCTTCATGGGCGGTGTGCCGGGCAAGTTTTTCGTGCAGTTCGGCTGGACCGCGGCGATCGCCGTGTTTTTCTCGCTGGTGGTGGCGCGCATGCTCACGCCGATGATGGCCGCCTACCTGCTGCGCGACGTGGGCGCCGAGCACCGCGATCCCGGCTGGCTCACGCTGTACATGCGCTGGGCGGCCTGGTGCCTGAAGCACCGGCTCGTCACCACGCTGGCCGCCGCCGGCTTCCTGGTGGGCTCGTTCATGCTGGTGCCGCTGCTGCCCACCGGCTTCATCCCGCCGGACGACCTGTCGCAAACGCAGGTCACCGTCACCCTGCCGCCGGGCAGCACCTTCAAGGAGACGCTGGCCAGCGCCGAGCAGGCCCGCGGGCTCATTGCCGAGCACCCGCACATCAAGTTGATCTACACCGCGGTGGGGGGCGGTGCCACCGGCGGCGACCCCTTCGCCCCTGGCGGGGTGCCCGAAGTGCGGCAGGCCACGCTGACCATCAACATGACCCCGCGCGGCGAGCGCGGCGGCGTCAGCAAGCAGCAGGTCGAAGGCGAGCTGCGCGCCTTGCTGGCCGATTTGCCGGGGGCGCGCATCAAGGTGGGCTTGGGCGCGTCAAGCGAGAAGTACGTGCTGGTGCTCGCCGGCGAGGACGGCCGCGTGCTGACCGAGCACGCCCGCGTCGTCGAGCGCGAGTTGCGGGGCATCCCGGGCATCGGCAATGTCAGCTCGTCCTCGAGCCTGGTGCGGCCGGAGCTGATCGTGCGCCCGGACTTCGCCCGCGCGGCCGACCTGGGCGTGACCTCGGCCGCCATCGCCGACACCCTGCGCATCGCCACCAGCGGCGACTACGACCAGGCGCTGGCCAAGCTGAACCTCAGCCAACGCCAGGTGCCGATGGTGGTGCGGCTGCGCGCCGACGCGCGCACCGACCTCGACCTGCTGAGCCGCCTGCCGGTGCCCGGCGCGCGCGGCCCGGTGATGCTGGGCAACGTGGCCACGCTGACGCTGGCCAGCGGCCCGGCGCAGATCGACCGCTACGACCGCATGCGCAACGTCAACATCGAGATCGAGCTGAACCAGCAGCCGCTCGGCGAGGTCGAAAAAGCGGCGCTGGCCATGCCCAGCCTGCGCAACCTGCCGGCCGGCGTGATCCAGACCAGCGTGGGCGACGCCGAGGCCATGGCCGAGCTGTTCGAGAGCTTCGGGCTGGCGATGCTCACCGGCGTGCTGTGCATCTACATCGTGCTGGTGCTGCTGTTCAAGGACTTTGTGCAGCCGGTGACCATCCTGGCCGCCCTGGTGTTGTCCATCCCGGGGGCGTTCCTCGCGTTGTTCATCACGCAGACGGCGATCTCGATGCCCTCGATGATCGGCCTGATCATGCTGATGGGCATCGCCACCAAGAACTCGATCCTGCTGGTCGAGTACGCCATCATGGCGCGGCGCGACCACGGCCTGAGCCGGCTGGACGCGCTGCTCGACGCCTGCCACAAGCGCGCCCGGCCCATCGTGATGACGACCATCGCCATGGGCGCGGGCATGATGCCGATCGCGCTGGGCCTGGGCGTGGACCCGAGCTTCCGGGCCCCGATGGCCATCGTCGTGATCGGTGGGCTGATCACCAGCACCTTCCTCAGCCTGCTCGTGATCCCGGTGTTGTTCACCTACGTCGACGACGCCATGGCGCTGGTGGCGCGGCTGTTCAGGCGGCGTCGGCCCGCAGTGGCCGCGCCGGCACCGTGACGACGCTGCGGCCGTCCAGGCGGTCTTCCAGTTCGCCCAGGCTGGCGGCCAGGCTGTTGCCCTGCTGCTCCACGTGGCGGCGCAGCTCGGCCAGCGTGGCGTCCAGGTGGGTGCGCAGTTCGGTGAAGCGCGAGGCCTCGGCTTTGTCGGCGAGTTCGCGCTGGGTCTGGACGTCTTTGGTCAGCCGCCGTGCGTCCATCAGCGCCGTGGCCTGAAGGGCGAGCGCCCAGGTGGTGAAGGCCACGCACACGACGAACAGCAGCGCCAGCATGATCAGGCCCAGCGGGGCTTCAACGGTGGTCAGGCCCAGCGACAGCGGCGCCACGGCGGTGAACGCGGGCCAGTTCAACAGCGCGAACAGGCCGATGAAGGCGAGCAAGGCGCACAGGGCAAGAACTCGGGACATGGCAGGCTCCTTCAACAGATGCCGCGAGCTTGCCCCGCGGGCGGCGCACTGGCTGTCGGCCGGTGCCGCCGCGCGCTGTCAGACGGCGCCCACGCCCAGCAGGGCGCGCGCCACCGATTCCGCCACCTCGATGCCGTCCACGCCCGCGGACATGATGCCGCCCGCATAGCCCGCGCCTTCGCCGGCCGGGTACAGGCCGCGCACGTTCAGGCTTTGGTGATCGCGCCCGCGGGTGATGCGCAGCGGCGACGAGGTGCGTGTTTCCACCCCCGTCAGCACCGCGTCGGGCAGCGCGAAGCCCTTGATCTGGCGTTCGAAGGCCGGCAGCGCTTCGCGCAGCGCGTCGATGGCGTACATCGGCAGGCTGGGCCGCGCCGGGTCGCCGAGGTGAGTGGCCAGCACGCCGGGCTTGTACGATGGCTCGACCGCGCCCAGCGCCGACGAACGCTGCCCCTGGATGAAATCGCCCACCCGCTGGCCCGGGGCGATGTAACCGCCACCGCCCAGCTCGTAGGCGCGAGACTCCCACACACGCTGAAAGGCCATGCCGTCCAGCGGGCTCACCGGGCCGGTGCCGTTCGGGTCGGCACGGTAGTCCTGCGGGCCGATCCCCACCACGATGCCGGCGTTGGCGTTGCGCTCATTGCGCGAGTACTGGCTCATGCCGTTGGTGACCACCCGCTCGGGCTCGGAGGTGGCCGCCACCACCGTGCCGCCCGGGCACATGCAGAAGCTGTAGACGCTGCGCCCATTGCGGGCGTGGTGGACCAGCTTGTAGTCGGCCGCGCCCAGGATGGGGTGGCCCGCGTTCGGCCCGAAGCGGGCGCGGTCGATCAGGCTTTGCGGGTGCTCGATGCGAAAGCCGATCGAGAACGGCTTGGCCTCCATGTGCACGCCGCGCTCGTGCAGCACCGTGAAGGTGTCGCGCGCGCTGTGGCCCAGCGCCATCACCACGTGCTCTGCGTCGATCTGCTCGCCGGACGCGAGCACCAGGCCGCGCACCGCACCGCCGTCGATGCGCACGTCCACCACCTTCTGCTCGAAGCGGACTTCGCCGCCCAGCGCCTCGATGTCGGCACGCATCTTCTCGATCATGCTGACCAGCCGGAAGGTGCCAATGTGCGGCTTGCTGACGTAGAGGATTTCCTCGGGGGCGCCGGCCTTGACGAACTCGGTGAGGACCTTGCGCGTCAGGTGGCGCGGGTCGCTGATCTGGCTCCACAGCTTGCCGTCGCTGAAGGTGCCCGCGCCGCCTTCGCCAAACTGCACATTGGATTCAGGGTTCAGCTGCTGCTTGCGCCACAGCCCCCAAGTGTCCTTGGTGCGTTGACGAACCTCTTTGCCGCGCTCAAGCACCAGTGGGCGCAAGCCCATCTGCGCCAGCACCAGGGCGGCAAACAGGCCGCATGGGCCAAAGCCCACCACCACCGGGCGCGGGCGACCGCTGGCGTGGAAGTCGACCGGGGCGTGGGCCACAAGGTGGTAGCGGGTGTCGGGCGTGGGCTTGAGGTGCGGGTCGCCGGCCAGCCGGGCCAGCACTTCGGCCTCGTCCGCGAGGGCGCAGTCCACGGTGTAGATCAGCACGATGGCCGCTTTCTTGCGTGCGTCGTAGGCGCGCTTGAAGACGGTGAAGTGCTGCAGCAGGTCGGGGTGGGCCAGGCCCAGCCGGGCCACGATCGCCGGGCGCAGGGCGTCTTCGGCGTGGTCCAGGGGCAGGCGCAGTTCGGTGATTCGCAGCATGGCGGGATTTTCAGGCATGGGCCTGCCGGCCGCGCGCACGCAAAAAAGCCGCCCGGGTGGGGCGGCTTCTTGCCGATGCGGCCGGCGGGTCGGGGTGCGACCCGGGGCGTGTCGCAGTCGATCAGTTGCGGCTGGTCGGCGCGCTGTTGAAGCGGTTGTGGGCGGCCAGCACGGCCTCGGCGCGGACGTCGTCGCGGCTGCGCAGGCTCAGGCCGGGCTGCACGCTGCCGTAAGCTTCGCCGGCCACCGCCACGCTGCCGTTGGCGCGGGCGGCGCGCAGGTCGCGCACCACGTCAACGCGGGCCAGCTGGGTCGCGGCTTGACCGTTGGTCTTGCCCTTGGCCGCGGCCACTTGCAGGTTGATGTCGCCGTAGCTCTCGCCGGACGACAGGCTGCCGTCCTGGCGGGCACGGTCGAGTTCGGCGCGAACTTCAGCGCGGGTCAGCGTGGAGGGCGTCGGCAGGTCGCGCACTTCGTCGGCGATGGCGGCGGAGCCGATCAGGGCGAGGGCAGCGGCGGCAAACAGGGTCTTCGTGTTCATGATGATGTCCTTTGAAACAGAGGTTGGGTTGGGTTTCCCGGGCAGGGCGGCGGGGGGTGTTGCCGTCTTGTCCGCCTCGGTGAGTCGCTGTTCTTTGGTGTGGCTCATCGATGGGGTGAACTGTAGACATTCACGTCAATGCAATAAACTGGCTCCGCATGAACTCAGTGTTGCGCCTTTCGCAACAAATACGGCCTTGAAATCGAGGACTTGAGATGGACCGACTGCAAGCCATGAGGGTGTTTTGCCGCGTCATCGACGAGGGCGGTTTTGCGGCGGCGGCCCGCCACATGAACCTGTCTCCAGCCGCCGTCACCCGCCAGGTGGCGGACCTGGAGGAGCACCTGGGCACGCGGCTGATCAACCGCACCACCCGCCGCATCGCGCTGACCGACGCGGGCGAGAACTACCTGGAGCGCGTGCGACTGATCCTGGCCGACATCGACGACGCCGAGGCCCAGGCCAACGCCGCCACCGCCGAGCCGCGCGGCCACGTGCGGGTGCTGATGCCGCCGGCCTTTGCCGTGCACCAGATCGCCAAGCACCTGCCGAAGTTTCGCGCCGACTACCCGCTGGTCAGCGTCGAGCTGGCTGCGCCGGGCCCGGTGGAAACCGTCGACGAGTCCTACGACATCACGATCATCGTGCGCGGCGCCGGTGCGCTGGACGGCGACTTCATCGCTCGCCCGCTGGCGCAGACCGAGATCATCATCTGCGCCTCGCCCGAGTACCTGGACCTGCGGGGCCGCCCGCTGCATCCGCGCGACCTGATGGGCCACGACTCCATGGTCCCGCCGTTCCTGCGCGAGCTGGACTTCCACGCCGGCATGCAGCCCAATGGCCAGGCCACCGGCGAACACGTGCGCATGGTGGTGCCGCGTCCGGCGCTCAGCACGACCCACATCGACACGATGTACGCCGCCGCGCTGTCCGGGCTGGGCATCGCGGGCCTGCCGTCCTTCGTCGTCGAGGACGCCTTGCTGGAGCATGCGCTCGAACGCGTGCTGCCCGAATGGCACCTCTTGACCAGCACGATCTACGCCGCGATGCCGACGCGCAAGCACGTGCCGGCGCGCACGCGGGCCTTTCTCGATTTCCTCATCGCCACCTTCGGCAGCACACCGGACCGTGACCCGTGGCTGATGGCGGCGGGCTGCGAAACACGGTTTGGTGACGCCGATGGGGCAGCCTGACAGCGTCAGCGGTGCCCATGGCGGGAAGACGTCGGCCGCTCGGGGGGCCTTCGCAGGCCCTCAATAGAAGGCCTCCACCCGCTGCGCGCCCATCAGGGGCTCCAACAGGCGCGACAAGGGCCGCAGCGCGTTGTAGCGCGCTGACACGCGGTGCGCGTAGTTGAAGAAGCGCGGCAGGTCGGCGCTGTAAGCCGGCTTGTCATCGCGGTGCTTCAGGCGGCAGAAGATGCCCAGCACCTTCAGGTGGCGCTGCAGGCCGATCCACTCCACCTGGCGCCAGAACTCGCCGAAGTCGCTGTCCACCGGCAGGCCGGCCTTGCGGGCCTGCTCCCAGTAGCGCACGACCACGTCCAGTTCGCGCTCTTCGTCCCAGCTGATGAAGGCGTCGCGGATCAGCGAGGCCACGTCGTAGCCGATCGGACCCCGCACGGCGTCCTGGAAGTCGAGGATGCCGGGGCCTTGTGGCGTGATCATCAGGTTGCGTGGCATGTAGTCGCGGTGCACGGCGACCTGAGTCTGGGCCAGCGCGCTGTCAACCAGCAAGGTGCACGCGGCGTCCCAGGTGGCCTGCTCGCTTGAGGTCCAGCGGGCGCCGAGCTCGCGGTCGAGGCACCACTCGGGAAACAGCGCCAGCTCGCGGCGCAGCAAGGCCTCGTCGTACGGCGGCAGCGGCGCGCTGTCGATGCCCCGCTGCCAAGCGATCAAGGTGGTGACCGACTCTCGCAGCAGGGCGTCGGCGCGGGCAAAGTTGCCGCCTGCGGCCGCGTCCTGCAGGCTGCGCAGCATCAAAGACCGGCCCAGGTCGCTCAGCAGCAAAAACCCATTCGCCGTGTCCTCGGCCAGCACGCGCGGTGCGTTCAGGCCGGCACGGGCCAGTTGCGCGGCGATCGCCACGAAGGGCCGCACGTCTTCCTGCGGTGGCGGGGCGTCCATGACGATCAGGCTGCCCGCGCTGGCGCTGTCGATGCGCAGGTAGCGCCGAAAGCTGGCGTCGCTCGACGCCGGGCGCAGGCTGCTCAGGTTCAGCCCGTGTTCGGGCGCCAGGGCGGTCAGCCAGGCGAGGAAGGCGGACCCGCGGGCGGGATCGGCCCAGGCGATGGCCGCGGGCTCGGGCGGGGGGCTCTCCGGCGTGCCGGTGCGGGGGGCGTCGTCAGGTTGGTCGGGCATGGATAATCGATTCTAAGGAGTCGGCCCTGCGCAAAGCGGGGTGCGTCCGGTGAACGGCCTGACCGTTGGCTCCGTCGATCTGCTTCCTGCCCCGATTTCGCGCACTGCGGCGTGGGCCTCAGAGTGTTCCGCCCGATGGCCGTTGCCCACGGGCCCCTAACGCCGATTCCGCCTTGCTGCTTCGCCCGACGTCTCCGTTGTTCGCCAGTGCGCCACCGGGCTCGCCCCTGCGGCGCACTGCCGTCGCCGCGGTGGCCTGGACTGCCTTGGTCGCGGGCGGTGCCGGGCCGGCGGCGGCTCAGTCGGCCGCGCAGTCGCCCGCCCTGCCCGCCGGTCAGCCTGCGTCGGGTGCGGCCGCCGCGCGGGCCCTGGGGTTGCCCGCCGCCGCCGCAGCGGGTCCCCGCAGCGATGCCCGTGGCGAGCGCGACGGGGGCAAGGCCTTGCCCGTCACCGTGCAAGCCCGCGAGATCCGCGGCCGTCCGGACCTTGAAACCATCGCCGAGGGCGACGCCGAATTCCAGCGCGGCAACGTCACCATCACCTCCGACCGCCTGAGTTACGAGCACCCTGAGGACTTGGCGGTGGCCCGCGGCAAGGTGCGCATCAGCCGCGATGGCAACGTCTACACCGGCCCCGAGCTGCAGCTGCGCGTGCAAAGCTTCGAGGGCTACTTCCTCAACCCCACGTACTACTTCGGCCGCCTGGGCGCGGGCGGCAGCGCGGAGCGCGTCGACTTCCTCGACGACCAGCGCGCCGTGGCCACCCAGGCCACCTATTCGAGTTGCCGGGTCGAGGACCCGGTGGACGCGGACGGTCGCTACGCCGGTCCGGCCTGGGAGCTGAGCACCCGCCGCGTGCGCCTGAACTTCGAGGAAAACGAGGGCATTGCCGAGGGCGCGGTGCTGCGTTTCTACGGCGTGCCGATCCTGGCCGCGCCGGTGCTGAGCTTTCCGCTGACCGACGCGCGCAAGTCGGGCTGGCTGCCGCCCAGCATCACCATCGACAACAAGAGCGGCTTGCAAGTGTCGGCGCCTTACTACTGGAACATCGCGCCCAACCGGGACGCCACCTTCACGCCGTCGCTCAGCGCCAAGCGCGGGCCGGGGCTGGGCACGGAGTTTCGCTACCTGGAGCCCCGCTACAACGGGCAGTTCAACCTCGACCTGGTGCCACGCGACCCATTGGCCGGCCGCAGCCGCTACCTGTTCGGGGCGCGGCACGAGGCCTCGCTGGTGCGCGACACGCAGTTGTCGGTCAAGGTGCTGCGGGTGTCCGACGACGACTACTGGAAGGACCTGACCCGCAACCTGCCGAGCCTGACACCGCGCCTGTTGCTGTCGGACGCGCAGCTCACCCGCCCGTTCGGTGCCAACGCGTCATGGACCGCCTACGCCCGCGCGCAGTCCTGGCAGGTGCTGCAGAACGCCGACGCCGCCAGCCGCATCGAGGCGCCCTACGACCGGTTGCCGCAGGTGGGCGTGCGCACCACACAAACCTTGGGCGGCGGCCTGGAGGTCGACTTCGCCGGCGAGTTCAACCGCTTTGCCAACCCGGGTGGGGTGACGGGCGGCGTTCAAGGTGTGCCCACCGGCGCCATCGCCGGCACCGTGGCCAGCGGCACCGGCGTTCGCCTCACCGGCACACGGCTGCACGCCTTGGGCACCATCAGCCGGCCCTGGGTGCGCCCGGGCTGGAGCATCACGCCCCGCTTGTCGCTGAACGCCGCGTCCTATGCCACCGACCAGCGCATGACCGACGGCCGCACCAGCGCGTCGCGGGTGATCCCCACGCTCAGCGTCGACAGCGGCTGGGTCTTCGAGCGTGACACCCGCTGGTTCGGCAAGGCCCTGCGCCAGACGCTGGAGCCGCGCCTGCTGTATGTCAACACGCCGTTCCGTGACCAGTCGCGGTTGCCGAACTTCGACTCGGCGGTCAAGGACTTCAACTTCGATTCCATCTACACCGACAACGCCTTCTCCGGCGTGGACCGGGTGTCCGACGCACACCAGCTGACCGCGGGCGTCACAACGCGGTTGCTCGACCCGGGCTCGGGCGTTGAGGCCATGCGGCTGGGCCTGGTGCAGCGCTTCCTGTTCAAGGACCAGCGCCTGACCAACGATGGCGCGCCCTTCACCCGACGCTTCTCAGACGTGCTGCTGCTCGGGTCCACCAGCCTGCTGCCGCAGTGGACCTTCGACAGTTCCATCCAGTACAGCCCGGACATCCGCCGGGTGGTGCGTTCGCTGGCCAGCGCGCGCTACTCGCCGGGCCCGTTCCGCACGTTGAACGCCACCTACCGATTGACCCGCGGTCTGAGCGAGCAACTCGAGCTGGGCTGGCAGTGGCCGCTGTACGGTCCGGTGCAAGAGATGGCGCGCCGCAGTGGGCAGACGCTGGGCGCCTGGGGCGCCGGCGGCAGCGGCGCGCCGCAGTGCGGCGGCACCTGGTACGCCGTGGGGCGCATCAACTACAGCACCCGCGACAGCCGCATCACCGACTCGATCCTCGGTCTGGAATACGACGCCGGCTGCTGGATCGGCCGCGTCGTGGCCGAACGCCTGTCCACCGGCCGCAGCGAGGCCACCACGCGTTTGCTGCTGCAGCTGGAGCTGGTGGGTCTGTCACGCTTGGGTGCCAGTCCGCTGCAGGTCTTGAAGGACAATATCCCCGGCTACCGGCTGTTGCGCGAACCCTCGAGCACCGGCACGTCTGCGAACCTCTATGACTGAACCCCTCCTTCCGCGCTGCACCGATCGCCCCGACGCCCGCGTGCGCAAGCCCTTGCGTCATGTGGGCGCGGCCGCCTGGATGCTGGTGGCCAGCACCATGGCGTCGCAGGCTGGCGCCCAGTTGAAGCCGCCGTCCGGCGCCCCCGCGCCAGCGCGCGCCGCCCCCGCGCCGGCCCCGGCACCCGCCGCCTCAACGGGCGGGCGCAGCACGGTGCGCAACGGCGACTACATCCTCGCCGTCGTCAACCAGGAGCTGGTCACGGCCGGCGAGGTCACCCAGCGCATGGAGCGCGTGCGCGAACAGGCCGCCCGCAGCGGCGCCCGCGTGCCGCCCGAAGACGAGCTGCGCAAGCAGTTGATCGACACGCTGATCGACGAACGCGTGCTGATCACCTACGCGCGTGAAACCGGCCAGCGCGTCGACGACATCGAACTGGAGCGCGCGGTGCTCAACGTCGCCGCGCAGAACCAGATCAGCCTCGCCCAGTTGCGCGACCGCCTGCGCGCCGAAGGCGTCGACTACGGCCGTTTCCGCAACAACGTGCGCGACCAGCTGCTGATCGAGCGCATCCGCGAGCGCGAGGTGCAGCAGCGCATCCGCATCACCGACACCGAGATCGAGAACCTCATCGAGGAGCAGCGCACCGCGGCGGGCAACTCGTCGCAGCTCAACCTGGCGCAGATCCTCGTCACCGTGCCCGAAGGCGCGCCGGCCAACGTCGTCACCGAGCGCCGCCTGCGCGCCGACAACGCCCTGGCCCGCGTGCGTGCAGGCGAGTCCTTCGAAGCCGTCTCGCGCGAGCTGTCCGAGGACGCCAACCGCGCCCAGGGCGGCGTCATCGGGCTGCGGCCTGCCGACCGCCTGCCCGACGTCTTTGTCGAGCACATCAAAGGCCTGAAGTCGGGTGACATCGCCCCCACGCTGCTGCGCACCGCCGCTGGTTTCCACGTCCTGAAGGTCGTTGAGCGCAAGGACGCGGCAGCGTTCACGATCACCCAGACGCGCGCGCGGCACATCCTGCTGCGCCCTTCGGCGCAACTCAGCGAAGACGCCGCCAAGCGCCGCCTGGCTGGCTTCAAGGACCAGATCGCGAGCGGTCGACGCACGTTCGAGCAATTGGCCCGCGAGAACTCCGAGGACGGCAGTGCCGCGGCCGGTGGCGACCTGGGCTGGCAGTCGCCGGGCTCGCTGGTGCCCGAGTTCGAGGAAACCATGAACGCGCTGCCGCTCGGCGGCCTGTCCGACCCCATCGTGTCCCGTTTTGGCGTGCACCTGATCCAGGTGATGGAGCGGCGTGACGTTCAGCTGGACGCGAAGCAGCAGCGCGAGCAGGCCCGCAACGTGCTGCGCGAGCGCAAGTTCGACGATGCCTACAACGACTGGTTGACCGAGCTGCGCTCGCGCGCCTACATCGAAATGCGCGAGGCCCCGCAATAAGCGCCACCGCGAGCCGCCACCGAGAGCCGCTGCGCGGCCTTTGCCGATGAAACACCAGGCCCGCAAGCGTTTCGGCCAGCATTTCCTGACCGACGGCCTGGTGATCGGCGACATCGTCCGGACCATCGACCCGCGGCCCGGCGAGGCCTTGGTCGAGATCGGCCCAGGCCTTGGCGCCATGACCAACCCATTGGTCGAACGCTGTCAGCGCCTGACCGTCATCGAGTTGGACCGCGACCTGGCCGCCCGGTTGCGCCGCCGGCCCGAGCTGGACGTGGTCGAGGCCGATGTCTTGAGCGTCGACATCGCTGCCCTGTCTCAGCGCCTGGGCGCGCCGCTGCGGGTGGTCGGCAACCTGCCTTACAACATTTCCACGCCCATCCTCTTCCACCTGCTCGCGGCCGTGGGCCATGTGCAGGACCAGCACTTCATGCTGCAAAAGGAGGTGGTGGACCGCATGGCGGCCGCGCCGGGCAGCAAGGCTTACGGCCGGCTGTCGGTGATGCTGCAGTGGCGCTACGACATCGAGTCGGTGCTGGACGTGCCGCCCGAGGCCTTCGACCCGCCGCCCCGGGTGGATTCGGCGGTGGTGCGCATGCAACCGTTGCCGGCGGCCGACGTCGCGCACGTCGACGCGGCGCTGCTGGGCGAGATGGTGGCGGTTGCTTTTTCGCAGCGCCGCAAGATCCTGCGGGGCACGCTCGGCGCTTGGCTGGCGGCGCGCGGCTGCGCGGTTCCATTCGACCTTCAGCGCCGCGCCGAGGAGGTGCCGGTCGCGGATTACTTGGCCTTGCTCCGCGCCGTGCAAGACGCGGCGCCCTCGTCCGCGCCATGAAAAAGCGGCCCGCATGGGGCCGCTTTGCTGGCAGCGACAACGCCCCTCAGGCGGCGTTCAAGCGGCGTTCAACCACATCGCCGTGTCGAAGGCGCTGCTCATCATGGGCATGTTCATGCCGAAACTCGAATTGGCCGCGGACTTGGCGCTCGGCTTGGCCGGCTTGTCCGCAACACCCTGGGCCACCTCAGTCGCCCGCTCCCATGACCCTTGTTCCTGAGAGCGGGCTACTGAAAAGAATAGAAGCACCTGAAGGGGACCTTGCGCTCCGCCCAGAAGTCGGCGGCGTCTCGGAACACGTCCAGCAATTGCTCGCGCGCCTCGCGGTCGAAGCGGGCGTTGTCCGGCAGTTGTTCCAGCACCACCACGAAGCCGGGCTGCGCGCCCGCCTTGTGCACCAGGTCGGTCATGCAGTCGTACAGCGCGTCGTAGTTCTTGCCGAAGTGCGCTGGAAACAGGAAGGACTGGGCGATGCCTTCGAGCACGTCCTGCTTGGACTGGGCCGCGCTCAGGTTGGCGTAGAGAAAGTGCTGGTCGACCGCTTGCGCGGCCTGCATCAAATCCTCCACGCGGTAAGCGCGGATCGATTGAACAATGTTCGGACGGACTGTCTGCAAGAGCATGTCGCGTTCCTCCTTAGAGCACGAAAAACAAAATTGAACCGAAAGGCGCCGTGGTTCGATGGCGGGCCGCGGGGGATGGTTGGAGGGGATCACGGCACGATGCGCCTGAAACTCGCGTAGTGATCGTCGGTGTAGTAGCACGCCTTGGGGGCTTGCGGCGGGTCCCCGCCGCAAACGATTCGCCGGGCGCCACGGTTGCGCGCGCCGGGCGTCTTGACGGTGTATTCCCGGTAAAAACCGCGCGGCTCGCGGGGCAACAGGCGCTCCCGGTTGCCGAAGATGGTGCCGTCCTTGCCGTAGGGGAAGGGGCCGCCCGAGCGGATGAGCCGTTCGGTTTGCTGTGCTTCCGGGGGCAATTGCGACAAGGCGACGGTGGCGCTGTCTGGCAGCGGCCCGCGCGCCAGGGCGGGACTGGTGTGCAGCAGGGACACCGCCAGGCTGGCCGCAAGTCCGAACTTGCGCCATGCAGACAACGCAAGTGGCCGACCGATCTCCGACACGGGTTTTCCCTGAAATTTCAAACCCGTATGGTAGCGAATCGGGGCCAAAACCTCAAGCCTCTGCCTCAATTTAGAGCAGGGTCTCAGGGGTGATAGTGGTTGCTCACTGTCAACCAAGTCCTTGATTCGCTTGAGAAATATGGCGTCACATCCGCGCGTGGAGCCCCCGCGCGGTGGGGGGTGGTCACCGCGGGAATTCCCTCGGTTCGACCGGGGATAGCCGGTCGCGTTGGCCCGCCATCGCCCCCAGGCCGCCCGGGAGCGACGGGCACCGACGCCGCCTTAACCGCGCGCGGCGTTCGCGTCGGCCACCGTCAGGGCGGTCATGTTGACGATGCGGCGCACCGTGGCCGACGGCGTCAGGATGTGCACGGGCTTGGCCGCGCCCAGCAGCACCGGGCCGATGGCAATGCCGCCACCGGCGGCGGTTTTGAGCAGGTTGTAGGCGATGTTCGCCGCGTCGATGTTCGGCAGCACCAGCAGGTTGGCCTCGCCGGTCAGCGCGCTGCCAGGCATCAGCTGCTTGCGGTAGGCGGCGTCCAAGGCGGCGTCGCCGTGCATTTCGCCGTCGACTTCCAGCCATGGTGCGCGCTGCTGCAGCAAGGCCAGCGCGTCGCGCATCTTGACCGCCGACGGGTGATTGCTGGAGCCGAAGTTGCTGTGCGACAGCAGCGCCGCCTTGGGCTGCAAGCCGAAGCGCATCATTTCTTCGGCGGCCATCACCGTGATCTCGGCGAGCTGGTCGGCGCTCGGGTCGTAGTTGACGTGGGTGTCGACCAGCATCACCTGGCGACCCGGCAGGATCAGACCGTTCATGCAGGCGTAGGTGCGGGCGCCGTCGCGCAGGCCGATCACCTGATCGATGTACTGCAAGTGGTGCTGCGTGGTGGCCCAGGTGCCGCACAGCATGCCGTCGACCTCGCCCTTGTGCAGCAGCATCGAGCCGATCAGCGTCAGGCGCCGCCGCATCTCGATCTTGGCCAGCTGCGCGGTGACGCCCTTGCGCGCGGTCATCTGGTGGTAGGTCTGCCAATAGTCGCGGTAGCGGTGGTCGTCTTCGGTGTTGACCAGGTCGTAGTCGCGGCCGGCCTCCAGGCGCAGGCCGAACTTGACGCAGCGTTGGGCGATCACGTCGGGGCGGCCGATCAGGGTGGGGCGCGCCAGGCCTTCATCGACCACCACCTGCACCGCGCGCAGCACCCGCTCCTCCTCGCCTTCGGCATAGGCCACGCGTTTGTGCAGCGCGCGCTTGGCCAGCGTGAAGATCGGCTTCATCGTCGTGCCGGAGGCGTAGACGAAGGTCTGCAGCTTCTCGCGGTAGGCGTCCATGTCCTGGACCGGGCGCAAGGCCACGCCGGAATCGGCCGCCGCTTGCGCCACCGCCGGCGCGATCTTCATCATCAGGCGCGGATCGAAGGGTTTGGGAATCAGGTATTCCGGCCCGAAGCTGAGGTTGGCGCCAGCGTAGGCCGCGGCCACCACCTCGCTTTGCTCGGCCTGCGCCAGCTCGGCGATGGCGTGCACCGCGGCGATTTCCATCTCCACCGTGATGGTCGTGGCCCCCGAGTCCAGTGCCCCGCGGAAGATGTAGGGAAAGCACAGGACGTTGTTGACCTGGTTCGGGTAGTCGGTTCGCCCGGTGGCGATGATGGCGTCGCCGCGCACCGATTTGACCTCCTCGGGCAGGATTTCCGGCGATGGGTTGGCCAGCGCGAAGATGATCGGGTGGGCGGCCATCGTGGCCACCATGTCGGCCTTGAGCACGCCGGCCGCCGACAGTCCGAGGAACACGTCCGCGCCCGCGATCACCTCGCGCAGGCTGCGCTGCGCGGTGCGCTGCGCGAACTGGACCTTGTCCTCGTCCATCAGCTCGGTGCGGCCTTCGTAGACCACGCCGGCCAGATCGGTCACCCAGATGTTCTCCCGCGGCAAGCCCAGCTTGACGAGCAAACCCAGGCAGGCCAGTGCGGCGGCCCCGGCCCCGGAGGTCACCAACTTGACCTGCCGGATGTCCTTGCCGCCCACCTTCAGCGCGTTCAGCAGCGCCGCGCCCACCACGATGGCCGTGCCGTGCTGGTCGTCGTGAAAGACCGGGATTTTCATGCGCTCGCGCAGCTTGCGCTCGACGTAGAAGCAATCGGGCGCTTTGATGTCCTCGAGGTTGATGCCGCCGAACGTGGGCTCCAGCGCCGCGATGATGTCCACCAGCTTGTCGAGGTTGTTCTCGGCGAGCTCCAGGTCGAACACGTCGATGCCGGCGAACTTCTTGAACAGCACGCCCTTGCCTTCCATCACCGGCTTGCTGGCCAGCGGGCCGATATTGCCCAGGCCCAGCACCGCGGTGCCGTTGGTGACCACCGCCACCAGGTTGCCGCGCGAGGTGTAGCGGAAGGCGTTGGCCGGGTCGGCGACGATCTCCTCACATGCTGCGGCCACGCCGGGCGAGTAGGCCAGGGCCAGGTCGCGCTGGTTGATCAGTTGCTTGGTGGCGGCGATGGCCACCTTGCCGGGGGTGGGAAACTCGTGGTATTCAAGGGCGGCACGGCGCAATTCGGCGCTTTTGTTCTCGGCGGTGGGCATGGCCTGGTCTCGCTTCTCAATGGGCGGCGGAGTGAGCGGCTGACGGAGCCGCTGGAGGACAGCGTGCGCATCGGGTCACGGCGGCGCGGCCTGAGGGGCGCGCCGCCGGTGCGCAAACGGGCCGCGATTGTAGGAGTGCGGGTTGGCACAAGCCTGCAACGACCCGTCCGGAGTGTCGCCGTGTTGACGTGGCGCGGCATGCGCATTTCTGCGTAGCGCGGCCCGCCGTGGCTCGGCGACACTGGCCCCGGACCCCGCCACCATGACCGCCCACGACCCCGCGACCACCGCCCCACCCGTGGCCGCCGCCGCGGTCGATGCGGCCGCAGCCGCCCCGCGCGCCGAAGGCGATTGGCGTGGCCTGCCCGGTTCGCTGCGTCGGCGGCGGTTGTTGTGGGTCTGGCTCGTGGGGCTGCTGGTGGTGGCGCAGTCGCTGCTGGTGTGGCTGACCATCAGCTATGAAAGCAACCGCGCGGTCGAAGAGGTGGAGACCACCGCGGCGAGCATCGTGGGCGACGTCCGCCAGGCCGCCATCCGCGATCTGCAGAGCCTGCAGGCGCTGGCCTTGTCGGACCCGACCGCGGTGCCCTGGTCCAGCCAGGCGCGCACGTTGATGCTGTCGCGCCGCGAGCTGCTGCGCCTGGAGCGGCGCGACCCGCGCCAGACCGTCGTCGAGGCCGCCGACTCGCCATACCAGCCGCCGCTGTTTGCTCAGCTGCCGCGCCGGGCCATCGGCCTGGAGGTCGAGTTCGCCTGCACGGCCTCGATGCGCATGCTGAGCCCGGCCTTCTCGCGCAGCTACTACGTGCCGCGCGCCGAAGGCCAGGGGGTCGAAGTCATCGACGTGTGCCTGCCGCTGCAGCGCGCCGGGCAGATCGAGGGCTTCCTGACGGCGACCATCTCGCTGCCGCAGTTGCTGGTCGAGGTGATCGCCGCGCCGGTGCTGCGCTCGCACGAGGTCTCGTTCATCGAAGCCGATGGCACGCGCCTGGCACGCGCGGGCTTTCAGCGCGGCGGTGGCGTCTACGTCGCCGAACGGCTGGTCGACCTGCCTGGACAGACGCTGCGGCTGCGCGTGGACAGCGGCCTTGGGCGGCCTCAGCTCATTCCCAACCTGGCCGTGGCACTGGTGCTGGGCCTGTCGCTGGCACTGGGCGTGGTGGTGGTGCTGCTGGCGCGCGATGTGCGGCGTCGGTCCACGGCCGAGCGCGCGCTCGCCGAGGCGCTGGCCTTCCGCAAGGCGATGGAGGACTCGCTGGTGACCGGGCTGCGCGCGCGCGACCTGAACGGCCGCGTGACCTATGTGAACCCCGCGTTCTGCGCGATGGTGGGCTTCCGTGCCGACCAGATCATTGGCCACGAGCCGCCGCCCTACTGGCCGCCCGACATGGTGCCCGAGTACCAGAGCCGCCAGCGCGAACGCTTGCGCCCGGTGGTCAGCGCCGTGCGCGGCCCGGACGCCCCAGCGCGCAGCGATTCGCGCGAGGGCTTCGAGACCACCTTCATCCGCGCCAGCGGCGAGCGCTTTTCGGTGCTGATCTTCGAGGCGCCGCTGGTCAACGGCGAAGGCCGCCAAACCGGCTGGATGAGCGCTGCGCTGGACGTCAGCGACCAGCGCCGCATGGAAGAACTCGCGCGCCAGCAGCAAGAGCGCCTGCAGGCCACGGCCCGCCTGGCCACGGTGGGCGAGATGGCGTCGCTGCTCAGCCACGAGCTGAACCAGCCGCTGGCCGCCATTTCCAGCTACGCCACCGGCTCGCTGAATCTGATGCGCGACGCCCAGACTCAGTCGCCCGACGGCCTGACCGACCCGCAGACCCAGGACCTGCTGCACCAGGCCGTCGAACGCATCGCCGCCCAGGCCGAGCGCGCCGGGCGCGTCATCAAGAGCGTTCACGATTTCGTTCGCCGCCGCGAGCAGTCGCGCGACGCGGTGCGGGTGGACCTGCTGATCGAGGCCGTGCTGCCGCTGATCCGCTTGCAGGCCCGCAAGAGCGGCGCGCACATCGAGGTCGACATCGCCCCGGGGCTGCCGCGGGTGGTCTGCGACCGCACGATGGTCGAGCAGGTGCTGCTGAACCTGGCGCGCAATGGCATCCAGGCCATGGACGCCAGCACGCCGGTGGCCGAGCGCGAGCTGTTGATCCGCGTGCGGCCGACGCAAGGGCGTTGGTTGGCCTTCGGCGTCATCGACCTGGGGCCGGGCGTGGCGCCAGAGGTCGCGCAGCGCTTGTTCACGCCGTTCTTCACGACCCGCGCCGAAGGCATGGGCTTGGGCCTGAGCTTGTGCCGCACGGTCATCGAGCAGCACGGCGGGGCGCTCGACCACGAACGCCTGGTCCACCACCTCAGCCGCCATGGCCGCCAGGGGCCGGCCACCGAGTTCCGCTTCACGCTGCCGGTGGAACAGCGGGCCGACGGGCGCGTGGCCGCCGGCGCGCCAACGCCGTTGGCTGCGGCCGAGCCCCTGGCCGTGGCCCAGCCCGAGCCCTCGGCCGCGTCCACACCGACGCCCGCGCCCATGACCGCGCCCATGACCGCGCCCGCGGACGCCGCGCCGCACGTCGGCTAGACCGCACAATCGGTCCTGTTCGCCGTGCAATCGGCGTCGCGGGGCCCGCCGGGCGGCAGCGACGGCCGGCCGCGTGGCGCGCCGCCACCGAAGCCCACCGTCATGACCGAACCCGCCGAGCCCCGACCCGCTGCCGCATCGGCCGCCGCCGTGCCTTTGTCCGTCGCCGCTCGCCTGCAGGCCGCGGGTTTCGGCCTGCCCATGGTCTACCTGGTCGACGACGAGGACGTGGTGCGCGACGCCCTGGCCTGGCTGCTGCGCTCGCGCCGCCTGCTCAGCGAAGGCTTCGGCAGCGCCGAGGCCTTCGAGGGCCTGCTCGACGCGCGCCTGGGCAGCGCCACGGCCGTCGGTTCCACGCCGGGCTGGCCCACCGCGCCCAGCTGCCTGCTGCTGGACGTGCGCATGCCCGGCACCACCGGCTTGCAGTTGTTCGAGCGCCTGGTCGAACGCGGCCTGACGCGGCTGATGCCGGTGATCTTCCTGACCGGCCACGGCGACGTGCCCACCGCCGTGGCCACCGTCAAGCGCGGTGCCTTCGACTTTGTCGAGAAGCCCTTTGCCGACAACGCGCTCGTTGACCGCGTCGACCAGGCCTTGCTGGCCAGCATGGAGGCACTCACGCAGCGCCGCGAACGCGCCCAGATCGCCCGCCGCCTGGCCGAGATCACCGACCGTGAGCGCGACGTGATGCGCCTGGTGGTCGAGGGCCGGCCCAACAAGTTGATCGCCGATGCCTTGGACATCAGCGTGCGCACGGTCGAGGTGCACCGGGCGCGGGTGTTCGAAAAGATGGACGTCAAGTCCGCGGTGGAACTGGCCAACCTGCTGCGCCAACACGGCGAATTGGACGAGGCCGACTGATGGCGCTGGGCGAATTCGAATTGATCCGCCGCTATTTCACCCGCCCGCCGCGCGCCGGCTCGCAGGTGGCGCTGGGTGTGGGCGACGACTGCGCGCTGCTGGTGCCGCGCCCCGGCATGCAGCTGGCCACGTCAACCGACATGCTGGTCGAGGGGCGTCATTTCTTGTCGACGGTCGAGCCGTCTCGGCTGGGCCACAAAGCCCTGGCGGTCAACCTCAGCGACCTGGCGGCCTGTGGCGCGCGGCCGGTGGCCTTCACGCTGGCGTTGGCGCTGCCTCAGGCCGAGGCCCGCTTCCTTGAGGGCTTGTCGCACGGCTTGCTGGCGCTGGCCGACGAGCACGACTGCGCGCTGATCGGCGGCGACACCACGCGCGGTCCCTTGAACCTGTGCATCACGGTCTTCGGCGAGGTCCCGGTCGGCCAGGCGCTGCTGCGGTCTGGTGCGCGGCCTGGCGACACGCTCTACGTCAGCGGTGCCCTGGGCGACGCGCGGCTGGCGCTGGAGGTGTTCCGCGGCACGGTGGGGCTGCCCGGCGAGCACTTCGAGCGCGTTCGGCTGGCGATGGAGTGCCCGCAGCCGCGCGTGGGTCTGGGCATGGCCCTGCGTGGCGTGGCCACCAGCGCGGTCGACGTGTCCGACGGTTTCATCGGCGACCTCGGTCACGTGCTGGACCGCTCTGGCGTGGGTGCGACGGTCTCGGTGGACCGCCTGCCGCGCAGCACGGTGTTGGCCGCGCAGCCGCAACGGCTGCAGCGCCTGTGCACGCTGACCGGCGGGGACGACTATGAACTGGTGTTCACGGCGCCCGCGGCGGCCGATGCCGCGGTGCAGGCGGCGGCGCGCGCTGCTGGCGTGGCCGTCAGCGCCGTTGGCATGATCGAGGCAGCGCCTGGCTTGCGCCTGATCGACACGGACGGCGCCCCGGTGAGCCCGCTGGCCGCCGCCTTCGACCATTTCAAGGACGCAGACCGATGAGCACTTGGCCCGACCCCACGCCTGCAGCCCGGGTGGAACCGGCAGGCCCTGCGATGGCGATGGGACCCGCCGATGCCCCCGCCGCCGCCATGGGCCCGGCCGGCCTCGCCCCCGTGCGGCCCAGCTTCGGCTGGATGTTGCAACACCCGGCGCGGCCGTTTGCGTTGGGCTTCGGTTGTGGCTTGTCGCCGTGGGCGCCTGGCACGGTCGGCACCCTGTGGGCGTGGCTGGCGTTCTTGTTGTTCCGTGACCGCTTCAGCGACGGTCAGATGGCCGTGCTGCTGCTGGGTGCCACGGCGTTCGGTGTGGTGGTCAGCACCTTGACGGCGCGCCACCTGCGCACCGCCGACCCCGGTGCCATCGTCTGGGACGAGGTGGTGGCCTTCTGGCTGGTGCTGTGGCTGGTGACGCCGGCGGGCTTGTTGGAGCAAGCCTTCGCGTTTGGCCTGTTCCGCTATTTCGACGCCGCCAAGCCCGGTCCGGTGGGCTGGGCGGACCGGCGCTACAAGGGCGTGCGCGGCGCCCCGATCGGCTGGCGCCAGGGTTGGGGCGTGATGGTCGACGACCTTGTCGCCGCGGCCTGCACGCTGTTGGTGTTTGCGCTGTGGCGCGCTTGGTGATGAACAGGCGCCACGCACGGCGCCTGCCCGGAGGAACCGACCATGCTGGAACGACTTGAACCCACCGTGGCCGCCCTGGGCGAGCGCCTGCGGGCGCGCGGCGAGCGCTTGGCCACCGCCGAGTCCTGCACCGGTGGCCTGATCGCCGCCGTTTGCACCGCCGTGGCCGGCTCCAGCGATTGGTTCGAGCGTGGCGTGGTCAGCTACTCGAACGAAGCCAAGCACGACCTGTTGGGCGTGCCCACCGCCGTGATCGCGGCGAACGGCGCCGTCAGCGAGCCGGTGGTGGTGGCGATGGCGGGCGGGCTGCTGGCGCGCGCCCGCGCCGACTGGACCCTGGCGGTCACGGGCATCGCTGGCCCCGGTGGCGCCACCCCGGGCAAGCCGGTGGGCACCGTGTGGCTGGCGCTGGCGCGGCGCGACGGCCCGGTGCAGGCTTGGCGCCTGCAGTTGGACGGCGACCGCAGTGCGGTGCGCACCCAGACCGTCGAGCGCGCGCTGGCGGCTTTGGCCGCTGCGCTGGACGACACCCCGCTGGTCGCTTGAGCCTCGGCCCAGGCCCAGGCCCAGGCCCAGGCCCAGGCCCAGGCCCCGCGGCCAGCGCAGCCTGGCCGCCCCTCGCATCGTTTCGCCGCCCATGGCCTGCCGCACATTGACCGCCATGGCTTGACCACCTCCGACGTCCGACCTGCCTTCCATGACCACCCCTCGCCATGGCCATCTACCTCTGCGGTGACTTCGACTTCGATGAGGCAGCGCAATGGGCCCAGGCCCTGCGCCGCGCGCTGCCCGATGAGCAATGGCTCACGACGCTGGACGACGCCGACCGCGCCACGGTCGACGTCGCGGTGGTCGCCAACCCGCCGCCAGGCTCGCTGCAGGGCCTGCCTCGCCTGCGGCTGATCCAGTCGCTGTGGGCCGGCGTGGACCGCCTGCTGGGCGATGCCAGCCTGCCCGCGGACGTGCCGCTGGCGCGCATGGTCGACCCCGCCATGAGCACCGCCATGGCAGAGAGCGTGCAGTGGGCCGTCACCGCCTTGCAGCGCGACTTCTTCACCTACGCCCGGCAGCAGCGGGCCGGCGTCTGGCGGCCTCACCCTCAACGTCGCGCGGACGAATGGCCGGTGCTGGTGCTGGGCGCGGGCGAGATGGGCGGCGCGGTGGCCCGGCGCCTGGCGGCCAATGGCCACCCCGTGCTGGCCTGGCGGCGCGGTGGGTCGTCGCATGGGTCGGCGGCCATGCCCGCCCCCGCGCCCGCCCCCGCCCCCGTCCACGGCCAAGCCATCGCCGTGCAAGCGATCAGCGGCGACGCCGCCTTGGCCACGGCCTGGGCTCAGGCGCGGGTCGTCGTCAACTTGCTGCCGCTGACGGCCGAGACGCGGGGCTTCTTCAACGCGGCGCGCCTGGCACAGATGGCGCCGGGCACCCACCTGGTCAATTTCGCGCGAGGCGCCCACCTGGTCGACGGCGACGCGCTCGCGGCGCTGGCCGAGGGCCGTCTGGGCGAGCTGGTGCTGGACGTGTTCGCCACCGAGCCGTTGCCGGCCTCGCACCCGTTCTGGTCCCACCCGCGCGTGACGGTGCTGCCCCACGTGGCGGCGCAAACCGACGTGCGCAGCGCCGCTGCCGTGGTCGCCGCCAATGTGCAGCGACTGCGCCGTGGCGAGCCGCTGCTGCACCGGGTGGAGCGTGCCCGCGGGTACTGAGCCCGCGGCCACCGAGCCCGCCCGGACAGCCTCCAGACCTCGGCGCGTGAGCGCGTCAGCCGGTCAGCGCCAGTCTCGGGCCCGGTTCTTTGCCCAGCGCCGCGCGCAGGGCCTGCATCAGCATCAGGCTCAGGCGCTGCAGCGCGCCCCAGGCGTCCAGCGGCCAGGCGGGGTGGCGCAGGCCCTTGACCAGACCATCGCAGACCTGCGCGGCCTGCAGCAGTTCGCCCAGCGCCTGCGCGTCCAGGCGCGGCAGCACGCGTTCGAACAGGCGTTCTTTCGGGCCCCACACGCGGGCCTCGCGCAGTGCCATCGGCAGGGGCTTGCCGGCGCGCATCGCGTCGTGGCAGCGCTTGAGTGCGCGGATGTCCTCGGCCAGGGTCCAGTGCACCAGCACGGCCGCCTCGCCCTCGGCCTGCAGCCCGTCGAGCATGCGCAGGGCGCGGCCCACCTGGGCCGCCAGCACGGCGTCGGCGAACTTGGCGATGTCGTAGCGCGCCACGTCCAGCACAGCGGCGTCGATCTGTTCCAGGCTCAGCTCGCCCTCGGGGTGCAGCAGGGCCAGTTTCTGGATCTCCTGGTGCGCCGCCAACAGGTTGCCTTCGACGCGGTCGGCAAAGAAGGCCAGCGCGCGCTGGCCGTCCTCGCCGCCGCGCACGCGCTGGCCCTGCTGGGCCAGCCGCTGTGCGATCCAGGCCGGCAAGGCAGCGCGGTCGACCGGGTCCACCCGCAGGCTCATTCCGGCGCTGTCCAGCGCCGAGAACCACGCGCTTTGCTGCTGCTGGCGGTCCAGGCGCGGCAGTTGCACCAGCGTCAGCACGTCCGGGCTCAGGTGCTCGCAGTAGCGCTGCAGGGCCTCGGACCCGTCCTTGCCAGGCTTGCCCGACGGGATGCGGATCTCCACCAGCTGGCGGTCGCCGAACAGGCTCATCGACTGAGCCGCTCCCAGCAGACCGCTCCAGTTGAAGTGGGCGCCGCTGACGGTGTGCACCTGGCGCTCGGTGTGGCCGACGGCGCGGGCAGCGGTGCGGATGGCGTCGCAGGCCTCCTGGGCCAGCAAGGGTTCGTCGCCCCACACGGTGTAGACCGGCTTCAGCCCGCGCTCAGCCGCCTGCTTGAGGTGGGCACCCAGCTGTTCGGCGCGCAATTGCATGGCGAGCGGCCCGGGGCAAGTGGGTCAGGGCGCCGGCACGGCGGCCAGGCGGCGCATCACCTGGGCGGCGATGTCGTTTTGCATCGCGCGGTACAGCGCGGCCTCTTCTTGTTCCTTGGCCAGCGCGATGGTTTCGCTGTAGCTCATGTCGCGGCTCAGCAGGATTTCGCTGGCGGCGATCAGTTCGCGACCCTGGGCGTCGATCAGCCGGAAGTGGAAGCGGGTCCGCAACTGCACCTCTCGCACCTGGCCGGCCGCGGTGCTCGCCACCACGCTTTTTTCACGGGCGTCGGTCAGGGCGTCCAACACCACCTGCGCCTGCCCCACAGCCTCGACGACGCGCGTGGTGTCGCTGGCATTGATCTGCTGGCGCAGCTCGGTGGCCAGCGGCGAGCGCTCGGCGAAGCCGCGCAAGGCCACGGTGCGAAAGCGCAACTCAGGCGCCCGCCGCAACTGGAAGCCGCAGCCGGCCAGCAGCAGGCCGAGGCCGGCCAAGGTCAGGCGGCGGCCCAGCCGGGCCGCTGCCAGCGGCGAGCGCGGGGTCCGGGTCTCAGACAACGATGTTCACCAGTCGGCCAGGCACCACCACCACCTTCTTCGCGGGCTTGCCCTCGGCAAACTTGGCAAAGTCGGGGCTGGCCAGCCCGGCGGCCTCGATGGCGGCCTTGTCGGCGCCCGCGGGCACCTTGATGGCCCCGCGCAGCTTGCCATTGACCTGCAGCATCAGCTCGACTTCGTCCTGAACCAGCGCGGCCTCGTCGACTTGCGGCCACGGCGCGTCCAGCAGGTCGCCCAGTGCCGCGGCGTAGCCGAGGTCCTGCCACAGCGTCCAGGTGAGGTGCGGGCAGGCCGGGTACAGCGCGCGCAGCAGGATGCCGAAGGCCTCGCGCAGCACGGCGGCGTCGCCCGCGGCCTTGTGGCCTTCCAGCGCGTTCAGCAGCTTCATCGCGCCACTGACCACGGTGTTGTATTGCATGCGCTCGTAGTCGTAGCTGACCTGGCGCAGCACGGTGTGCACCTCGAAGCGCAGCGCCTTGCCCTCGGCGCTGACCGAGCCGTCGACCGCGCCAGCGCCGCGGATGGCATCGGCCTGCCGCACGCCGTAGTTCCACACGCGGCGCAGGAAGCGGTGCGCGCCTTCGACGCCGGCGTCGTTCCATTCCAGCGTCTGCTCGGGCGGCGAGGCGAACATCACGAACAGCCGCGCCGTGTCGGCCCCGTGCTGGTCGATCAGCGCCTGCGGGTCGACGCCGTTGTTCTTGCTCTTGCTCATCGTGCCCACGCCCTCGTAGGTCACCGCCGAGCCGTCGGCCTTGAGCTTCGCGCCGTTGATCTTGCCGTCGTCGGCGAAGGTGTTGTCCACCTCGTGCGGCCAGAAGTACTCGATGCCGCCCTGGGCCGTCTTGCGCGAGTAGATGTGGTTGAGCACCATGCCCTGCGTCAGCAGGCGGGTGAAGGGCTCGTCCACGCCGACCAGCTTCAGGTCGCGCATGACCTTGGTCCAGAAGCGCGCGTACAGCAGGTGCAGGATCGCGTGCTCGATGCCGCCGATGTACTGGTCCATCGGCATCCAGTAGCGCGCGCCGTCGCCGACCATGGCCTCGGCGTTGGTCGGGTCGCAGTAGCGCATGAAGTACCACGAGCTGTCCACGAAGGTGTCCATCGTGTCGGTCTCGCGGCGCGCCGGCTTGCCGCACACCGGGCAGGTGACGCCGGCGTGGAAGCCCGCGTGGTGGCGCAGCGGGTTGCCGCTGCCGTCGGGGATGCAGTCCTCGGGCAGCACCACCGGCAGGTCGCGCTCGGGCACCGGCACCGCGCCGTGCTCGTCGCAATGGATGATCGGGATCGGCGTGCCCCAATAGCGCTGGCGGCTGATGCCCCAATCGCGCAGGCGCCACGTGGTCTTCTTCTCGCCCAGGCCCTTGGCCGCCAGCGCGGCGGCCACGGCGTCGACGGCGCTGGCGTGGTCCAGGCCGTTGAAGTGGTCGGAGTTGATGGTGACGCCGCGCTGCTTGTCGCCGTACCAGTCCTGCCAACGCTCACCGTCGTAGTGCAGGCCGTCCACGTGCACCACCTGCGTGATGCCGATGCCGTACTTCTTGGCGAAGGCGAAGTCGCGCTCGTCGTGGGCCGGCACGCCCATCACGGCGCCGTCGCCGTAGCTCATCAGCACGTAGTTGCCCACCCACACGTCGACCGACTCGCCGGTCAGCGGGTGGCTCACCTGCAGGCCGGTGGGCACGCCCAGCTTGTCCTGCGTGGCCAGCTCGGCCTCGGTGGTGCCACCGGCCTTGCAGTCCTCGATGAACTGGGCCACGGCCGGGTCGCTCTGGGCGGCGTGGAGGGCCAGCGGGTGCTCGGGCGCCACCGCGCAAAAGGTCACGCCCATGATGGTGTCGGCGCGGGTCGTGAACACGTGCAGCCGGCCGCCCTGGATTGGCTGGCCATCGGCGCCTGCGATCTGGTGCGTGAAGGCAAAGCGCACGCCGGCGCTTTTGCCGATCCAGTTCTCCTGCATCAGCTTCACGCGCTCGGGCCAGCCGGGCAGGTGGTTCTGCACCTGGTCGAGCAGCTCGTCGGCGTATTGGGTGATCTTCAGGTAGTAGCCGGGAATCTCGCGCTTTTCGACCACCGCGCCGCTGCGCCAGCCCTTGCCGTCGATCACCTGCTCGTTGGCCAGCACAGTCTGGTCAACCGGGTCCCAGTTGACGACCTGGGTGCGCCGTTCGGCGATGCCGGCCTCCAGCATCTTCAGGAACAGCCACTGGTTCCAGCGGTAGTAGTCGGGCGAGCACGTGGCGACCTCGCGGCTCCAGTCGATGGCCAGGCCCATGGCCTGCATCTGGCCCTTCATGTGGGCGATGTTGTCGTAGGTCCACTTCGCGGGCGGCACCTTGTTCTTCATCGCCGCGTTCTCGGCGGGCAGGCCGAAGGCGTCCCAACCCATCGGCATCAGCACGTTCATGCCCTTCATCCGCAGCTGGCGGGTGAGCATGTCGTTGATGGTGTAGTTGCGCACGTGGCCCATGTGCAGCTTGCCGCTGGGGTAGGGCAGCATCGAACAGGCGTAGAACTTGGGCTTGGGCTGCCCTTGCGGGTCCAGCGCGTGCTCGGTGACGCGGTAGGCGTCGGCGGCGCGCCAGGCGGCCTGCGCGGCGCGTTCGATTTCGGTGGGTTTGAAGTCTGGGTTCATGGGAGCGCCGGTGGGGCAGACGTCGGTCGTGCGGCTGCATCCCCACCTCTCGGGATTATAGGAAGCGACCCTTTTGGCGCCCGGGTGTCGTGGCGCCGGGCCCTGCCGGTTCAGAGGTGGCGCGGGGCGCGGTGCCCTGCGTCTGCGCCTCAGCGCTTCAGCGCGCCGCGTCGGCCACCAGGCCGATTCGGGTCAGGCCGGCCTGCTGCACTTCGCCGATCGCGGTGGCCACCTCGCCGTAGGGCACGGACTTGTCGGCGCGCAGCTGCACCTCCGTTTGCGGGTCGGTGCGGGCCGCGTCGGCGGCGCGGTCGCGCAGTGTTGCGCGGTCGATTTTCTGGTCGGCCACGTACCACTGGCCGGTGGCGTCCACGGCGATGGCCAGCACGCGGGGCGTGTCGCTCGGACGCGCCGCGTTGCTGCGCGGCAGTTCCAGCTTCAGGCTGGACGCCATCAGCGGCGCGCTCAGCATGAAGATCACCAGCAGCACCAGCATCACGTCGATCAGCGGCGTCATGTTGATGTCGCTCATCGGCGGGGCCGCGCGGCTGCGTTCGAGTCGACCGAAGGGCATGGCGGGCTCAGGCGTCGGCGCGCTGGCGGTCGGGCTGCAGCTCGTCCAGGCGCAGCTCTCGCAGGTCGTGGGCAAAGCCTTCCAGGTCGGCTTCGCAGGCGCCGAGCAGCTTGCCGAAGATGTTGTAGGCCAGCACGGCAGGGATCGCCACCGCCAGGCCCGCCGCCGTCATGACCAGGGCCTCGCCCACCGGGCCGGCAATCTGCTCGATGGTGATGGCGCCGCCACCGCCGATGCCGGCCAGGGCGCGGTAGATGCTCCAGACCGTGCCGAACAGGCCGACGAACGGCGCGGTGGCGCCGATCGACGCGAGCAGCACCTGTCCGAACTGCAGGCGAGCCAGCACCGTGTGCAAGGCGTCGCGCAACCGGCGCGTCAATTGGCTGGCCAAGTGGCCCTGGCCCTCCAGCGTGCGGGGCGGGGTGGCGGTGAAAGCGGCGTCCACCAGCGGTGTGACCACCAGCTGGCCGTCGAAGGCGCCCAGCTGGTTGCGGGCGCCCGGCAGGTCGCTCGCGGCCCAGAAAGCGGGCATCGCCCGGGCGAGGTCCCGTTGCACCCGGCGCAACAACCAGCCTTTCCAGAAGATGAGCACCCAGGCGCTGACCGACATCAACAACAACAAGGCCGCCACGCTGCGGTTGATGCCGTCGCCTTGCTCCCAGACGTGACGCAGTGCTTCCATGCGCGGTGGGGGCGGGCTCAGTGCAGGTTCAGCACGTCGTTCATGTCGAACAGCCCGTGCGGCTGAGCGGCCAGAAACCGTGCAGCGCGCAGGCCGCCTTGGGCGTAAGTGACCCGGCTGGCGCTCTTGTGGGTGATCTCGATGCGCTCGCCGGTGCCAGCAAACAGCACCGTGTGGTCACCCACGATGTCGCCACCGCGGATCGTGGCGAATCCGATGGCCTGGGGGTCGCGCTCGCCGGTGACGCCTTCGCGCGCAAACACCGCGCAGTCGTCCAGCGATCGACCGGTGGCGCGCGCCAGCACCTCGCCCATCTGCAAGGCGGTGCCGCTGGGCGCGTCGACCTTGTGGCGGTGGTGAGCTTCGATCACCTCGATGTCGTAGCCCTCGTTGAGCGAGCGGGCGGCGAGGTCCAGCAGTTTCATCACGACGTTGACGCCCACGCTCATGTTGGGCGCCATCACCACGGCGTGGGTCGCGGCGTGGGCGGTGATCTCAGCCTTCTGGGCCGGTGTGAACCCGGTGGTGCCGATGACGGCTTTGACGCCGTGACGCCGGCAGGCGGCCAGGTGGGCCAGCGTGCCTTCGGGGCGGGTGAAGTCGATCAACACGTCGCTGTGGGCGAGGCCGGCGTCGAGGTCGGCGGTGATCAGCACGCCCTGCGGCTTGCCCAGAAAGGCGGCGGCGTCCTGACCGATGGCCGGGCTGCCGGCGACGTCGAGTGCCCCGGACAGGCGCAGGTCGGGCGCGGCGGCCACCGCCTCGATCAACATGCGGCCCATGCGCCCGCTGGCGCCGGCGACGGCGATGCGCAAGGCGGCGGAGGGATCCTGGCGCTGACCCATCAGCGCGGCTCCAGCGGCGGGTAGGTGCGGGCCGGCTCGGCGGCGGCGGCGGGTGCCGCGGTGGTGGGGGTGGCGGCGGCGCGCGGCGCGGGCAGGGCCTTGAGCTGCGTTTCGGTCAGGGCCAGCGGGGGCGCGTTGCGGCTGGTCTTGAAGGTGTCAATGGATTCGACGAACTCGCGTTCGGCGGGCAGCGTGGGCGCCTCAACGGCCTTCAGCACGTCGCCGTCAAACCGCACCGTGACCTGCCGCTGCTGCGGTTTGGCGCCTTGGCGTCGGATGGTGAACACGTAATCCCAGCGGTCCGCGTGGAACACGTCCATCAGCAGCGGCGAGCCGAGGATGTCGCGCACCTGGGCGCGCGACTGCCCTGGCTTGACGAGCTCGATCTGTTCCTTGGTGATCACGTTGCCCTGAACCACCTCGACCTTGTAGGGCGTGACCAGGCCCAGCACCTTGTCGGTGGTGGACGGCCCCGGCACCGCGGCGCAGCCAGAGAGCAGGGCCAGCGCCGCCAATGACAGGGCGATGGGCGTCACCGTGATCGGCGAAGCGGGCCGGCCGCGCGGGCTGCTGGCACGGCGTGAGCGGAGGCTCTGACGAAGGAACTGGTGCATGGGCAGGGCGCGGGCAGCGCAGGGACTGTCGAGGGGGCAGGGTGAGTGGGCGACCAAGCGCGCCGGCACCCCGATATCATCGAACGATTCTAGCGGGGCGGCCTGCCGCCATGGGCGCTGCCCGCCCCGTCCAGCCGAGACCGGGTTGCCATGACGAACCACGCCGACGAACTGAAAAGCAGCGGACTCAAAGCCACGCTGCCGCGCATCAAGATCCTGGAGGTCTTCCAGCGCAGCACGCGTCGCCACATGACGGCCGAGGACGTCTACAAGATGCTCTTGAACGATGGCGCCGACGTGGGCCTGGCCACCGTCTACCGGGTGCTGATGCAGTTCGAGCAGGCGGGCATCTTGTCGCGCAACCACTTCGAGGCCGGCAAGGCGGTGTTCGAACTCAACGAGGGCAAGCACCACGACCACCTGGTGTGCCTGGACTGCGGGCGGGTCGAGGAATTCTTCGACCCCGAGATCGAGCAGCGCCAAAAGCAGATCGCCCAGGCGCGCGGTTTCGAGTTGCAGGATCACTCGCTGGCGCTTTACGCCGCTTGCACCAAGAACCCCTGCGATCACCGCAAAGGCTGACCGGCCCCCGCGCGCGGCCAGACTCAGCCGCCGGAACTGCCGCGTTCCATCGCCTTCTGGTGGCGGGCAATGAATTCCTGGTAGGTGTCGATGCCGCGCAGCTGCAAGATGGTGTTGCGCACCGCGGCTTCCACCAGCACCGCCAGGTTGCGGCCAGCGTCGACCGCGATCACGGCCTTGCGCACCGGCACGTCGAGGATGTCCTCGTACAGCGGCTCGTAGGGCAGGCGCTCGAAGTCGCGCTCCAGGGTTTCCTTGCGCACCAGGTGCACGATCAGCTTGAGCCGCATCTTGCGGCGCACGGCCGTCTCGCCGAAGATGGCCTTGATGTCCAGCAGGCCGATGCCGCGCACCTCCAGCAGGTTCATCAGCAGTTCAGGGCAGCGGCCTTCGAGCGCCGTCTGGGACACCCGGTACAGGTCGACCGCGTCATCGGCCACCAGCCCGTGGCCGCGCGAGATCAGCTCCAGGCCCAGCTCGCTCTTGCCCAGTCCCGATTCGCCGGTCAGCAGCACGCCCAGGCCGAGGATGTCCATGAAGACGCCGTGGCGGGTGGTGCGCTCGGCAAAGTGCTGCGACAAATGCCCCCGCACCACGTCGATGACCTGGCCGGCGGATTCGGCGGTGACGAACAGCGGGATGTCGGCCCGGTCGCACATGGCCACCAATCGTTCCGGCGGCTGCTGCTCGTCGGCGACGATGACCACCGGCGGCTCGAGCGTGACGATGCGCTGGATGCGCCGCTCCTGGTCCTCAGGCTGCGACGCCATGAGATAGGCCACCTCGCGGCGCCCGACGATCTGCACCCGGTAAGGGTGGATGTAATTCAGGTAGCCGACCAGGTCCGCGGCCGACTGGGCATTGCGCACGGCCGCTTCGTCGAACCGGCGCTCGGGGTGGGCGTGGCCAGCAATCCACTCCCAGTGCAACGTGGGCCGGTGTTCTTCGAACAGCGCCTCGGCGCTGATGACGGTGGGCTTCACCCCGTGTGCGCCGTCGTCAGGCCACGGACTTCAGCGGTTCCCAGTTCGCGATCAGTTCGTGAACCTTGGCGGCGGAGTCTTCGGTTTTCAGGCGTTCGCGCAGTTCGCGGTCGCTGAGCATCTCGGCGATCTCGCTGAGGATTTCCAGGTGGCGTTGCGTGGCCGCCTCGGGCACCAGCAGGAAGATCAGCAGGCTCACGGCCTGGTCGTCCGGCGCGTCGAAAGGAATGGCTTGCTGCACCCGAAGCACGGCGGCCAGCGGGTTCTTCAAACCCTTGATGCGGCCATGGGGAATGGCCACCGCGTGGCCCAGGCCCGTCGACCCCAGGCGCTCGCGGGCGAACAGGTTGTCGGTGACGATGGCCCGCGCGATCGCGTGCTGGTTCTCGAACAACAGCCCAGCCTGTTCAAAAGCGCGCTTTTTGCTGGTGGCTTCCACATCGACCAGCACGTTGCTGGCGGGCAGGATGGCAGCGAGACGGTTCATGGAATCTCAGCGGTGACAGGCGATGGGTCCGCATGCCGGGCCGCACAAATTGCCAAAAGCGGCGTGGGTCGAAACCGGCTGGGGCCTTCCTGGAAAGACCGCCCCGGGGCGATGTGGCGCGCGATTTTGCACCCCCTGTTGCGTTGCAGCAAGCCGGTGCGGCGCCCCACGTTGGATGAACGCATCGGCGTGGCGCTTCGACGACAGGGCCGGGCACGCGGCGGGGCGTGGCCCACAAAAAAGCGGCCCGAAGGCCGCTTTGTCATCAGGGTTGCTCGGCGCGGCAGCGGTCTTGCGCGTGGGGGCAAAACGACCCATCCTGGGTCAGGCGCTGCTTTGGTCGACCTCCGAGCGTGGTCTTTCGGTGGCTCAGACCGCGTTGGCGTCGATGCGCTTGGCCGACGCGTGGTGGTGGTCCTGCACCTTGTCCTTGTGGCGCAGGATCTGTCGGTCCAGCTTGTCCATCAACTGGTCGATGGCGGCGTAGAGGTCTTCGTGCGACTGCTCGACGAAGATGTCCTTGCCTTTGACGTGGAGCGTGACCTCGGCCTTCTGCCGGCGCTCCTTCTCTTTCAGGTTCTCGACCGACAGCAGCACGTTGATGTCCACCACTTGGTCGAAATGGCGCGTGATGCGCTCAAGCTTGGTCATTACGTACTCGCGCAGCGACGGGGTCACTTCGAGGTGATGTCCGCTGATCGTCAAGTTCATGGAGGCTCCTTTCGCAGGGTGGGGGGAACGGAAGGCGATGGGTTCGAAGGAGGCTCTGGGCGCGCCCGGTGGGGCCGCTGTTCGAGTCCAGTGTGCACCCATTGCCAGGGTGTGACAAGCGGACTCGGCCGGAGTTCCTGACGGGCCCGCGGGCTGGTTACAGGGGGTACGGGCCGGTGTGATAATCGCAGGCTGACGCTTTGGTTTGGAGAGTGCATTGGACGCCGTCCCCCCTCGGTGACCGTCCGCTCCCCGCGGGCCCGGAACGCAGGTTCCCGGCCACGGCAGGTGCGAGGCGGTGCCCCCATCAACCCCCCCTCGACCTGGCCCGGCGCTGCGCCCTGCAGCGTCTCCTGCTGGAGTGTGCATGCTGAACGTCTTCTCGCTGGTCAATGGCCGGCTGTTCCAGGAAGAGATCGACAACCCCCAGTCGCTGGCCGGCACGCAGCCGGTGTGGGTCGACCTGGAGGCACCGACGCCCGAGGAAAAGCAATGGATCACCGGCCGCTTTGGCCTGACCATCCCGGCCGACGCGGTCGATGACGACCTGGAAGAGTCCGCCCGCTTCTATGAGGAAGACAACGGCGAGTTGCACATTCGAAGCGACTTCCTGATCGACGACAACGACGCGCCTCGCAACGTGCGCGTGGCCTTCATCCTGTTCAAGAATGTGCTCTTCTCGGTGCACGGCGAGGATTTGCCGGTGTTCCGCCTGCTGCGCCTGCGGGCGCGGCGCACGCCGGCGTTGATCGAAGACGCCAAGGACGTGCTGCTGAAGCTGTACGACGCGGACGCGGAGTACTCGGCCGATGCGCTGGAAAGCATCTACGACAGCCTGGAGTCCGTCAGCGCGCAGGTGTTGAAGAAGGAAATCACCGACACCGACGCCGCCGCCGTGCTGGCCGCCATCGCCCGCGAGGAAGACCTGAACGGCCGCATCCGCCGCAATGTGATGGACACCCGGCGCGCGGTCAGCTTCATGATGCGCAGCCGCATGCTGCACGCCGAGCAGTTCGAGGAGGCGCGGCAGATCCTGCGCGACATCGACTCGCTGGACAGCCACACCGCCTTCCTGTTCGACAAGATCAACTTCTTGATGGACGCCACGGTGGGCTTCATCAACATCAACCAGAACAAGATCATCAAGCTGTTCTCGGTGGCCAGCGTGGCGCTGCTGCCGCCCACGCTGATCGCGAGCATTTACGGCATGAACTTCCAGGCCATGCCCGAGCTGCAGTGGCGGTTCGGCTACCCGTACGCCATTGGCCTGATGGTGGTCAGCGTGGCGGCGCCGTTCTGGTACTTCCGCCGCAAGGGCTGGCTGTAGGCCGGGCAATGGCGCGTTCAGGCCCCGCCGTGGCTCGGTCGACGCGCGCGCGGTGGCTTGCGCGCGCCTTCGTCGTCCTGGGCCTGGCGGCGGCGCTGTCGCTGGCGTTCTGGGCCAAGGTCGAGCACGCCAAAGGCATTTGCGACGACGCCAAGGGGCGCTGGGTCCACGGCGACTGTGTGTTCGAGGACGCCTTGCCCAGATGACGGCCGAGGGCTGAACGCTGACGCCGCGCGGGTCCTGCGCTGTTGCCGGCCCTGACCGCGCGTGGCGCGATCAGGCCACGGCCTTGGCCAGCGCCCGGGCGCTCAGCCAGGCGCGCTCCAAGCCCTGAGCGCCCCCGGTCCGGCCATGCCAGGCATCGCCACAGGCACCGAGCCCGCGGGCGCTGTCCCAGCCGAAGGGGTCGGCCAGCGGCGTCGGCACCTGCGCGTACCGCCAGCGGTGGGCCACGGCGAAGCTGGGTCGGGCCAGCCGCGCGCCGGCCTGCTCGGCCAGTGCGCCGCACAGGCGCTCGATCACGGATTCAGGGCGGGCGTCGAGGTGGTCGCGGGTCCAGGCGGCGCTGGCGTGCAGCACCCAGCGGTCGGCGCCGGCCGCGTGTTCGGGCCGGCCGGGGCGGCCGTCCTGCCGGTGCGCGCTGGCCAGCGGTCCACCGGCGTTGTCACTGTGCCAGTGGCTGGACGCCATCGGCAAGGCGGCGGGCCACGCCGCCATCACGGTCCAGCACGGGTCGCTGGTGGTGCCGCGCAGCGCGGTGGTCAGCGCGCAGGGCTGGTCGGGTGGCGACGCGGTGGCCAGCAAGGCGGCGGCTTGTTCCGCCGGCAGCGCCAGCAGCACGCGGTCGAACACCGCATCGACCAGGGCGCCGTCCAGCGTCTTCAAGGCCCACTCGGGGCCGGAACCGTCTGCACGGCCCGACCCTTCGGCCACGGCCTGCAAGGCGGCGATGGCGCGGTCGGTTTCGACGCTCAGGCCCTCGGCATGCTGCCGAACCCAGGCGTTCATGCTGGGCACGCCGAGCCAGTGGGCCACGTCGGACGGATGGGACGGGACCAAGGCCCCGCTGCCCACGGCGTCGGCGGGCGCGACGGTCGAGGCAAGGGCGTCCAGGCGCAGCGCGCTGCCCCGTGTGGCGTCGGCGGCCAACTGGGCGGTGAAGGTGGCGTCGGTGGCTTGTGCCCAAGGGGCGCCGTGGTCGAAGGGACCGGCCTCGCTGCGGCGCGTGGCGCAGCGGCCACCGGGGCCACGGCTTTTGTCGAACACCCGCACCCGGTGGCCGGCGTCGGTCAGGGCGCGGGCGAGCGTGAGCCCGGCGAGGCCGGCGCCCACCACGGCGATCTGCAGGGAACGGGGGGTCGGGGTGCTGGGCATCGGGTCCGGTGTCAGGTGTTGGCGCGCCGCTTGAGCCAGCGCATCAGGCCGCCCACCAGCGGCAGCTTCTCGTACAGCTCTTCGGCGGCGTCCCAGTAGTCGCGGTGAAAGCACACCCGGCGCTTGCTGTCGAATCGCAGGTGGCTGCAGCCGCGCACCGTCTGCAGCGCCGGGTCGAATCGGCGGAAATGGAACAGGAAATCCCAGGTGATGAAGCACTGCTGGTCGTTCGCCACCACGTCGCGCACCACGAAGCGCGGGTCGCGCAGCGCAACGAACATGTGGCGGAACACGCCCTGGATGGCCGGCACGCCCCGCACTTCGTTGAAGGGGTCCTTGAAGTACGCGTCGGCGCTGTAGTGCTCGCCCAGGCGGTCGATGTCTGCTTCGGCCAGGGTCTCGAACAGCGTGACGATGCGCGCCAACTCGGGCGACAGGCCCGAGCGGTCGGCGGGGGGCGCGGCGCTCACAGGCCGGTGGCGCGGCGCACCGCCTTGAAGTACAGGCCGTCGCTCAAGTGGCGCATGGCCTGCAGCCACAGCGTGAACCGCTTGGGAAAGTGGATCTCGAAGCGCCCGGCAGCCCAGCCGGCCAGGATCTCGGTGGCGGCCTGTTCGGGCGTGATCAGCGCGGGCATCTTGAACTCGTTCTGCGCGGTCAGTGGGGTTTCAACGAAGCCGGGGTTGATCAACGACACCCCGATGCCCAGCGGCTCCAGGTCCATGTAAAGCGTCTCGGCGAGGTTGATCAGCGCGGCCTTGGTGGGACCGTAGGCCAGGCCCTGCGGCAGACCGCGGTAGCCGGCCACGCTGGACACCAGGCTCAGGTGCCCGCTGCGCTGGCGCTGGAACAACGGCAGCACGGCGTCCAGCAGGTGCAGCGCGCCGCGGTAGTTGACGTCGTCGTGGCGCAGTGCCTCGGCCAGATTGAAGTCGGTGGCCCGCATCGCTTTGTAGTAGCCGGCGCAGTACATCGCCAGGTCGATGCGGCCATGCTGGGCGAGGATGCGGCGCAGCGCGTCCCGCATCGACGCTGGGTCGGTGGCGTCGACCACCACGCCCATGCTGCCTGGGTGCGCGTCCTCGAAGGCCTGCAGCGCCGCGGCGCTGCGCGCCGACACGATGACCACCGCGCCCTGGGCATGCAGGCGCTCGGCGGTGGCGCGCCCGATGCCGGTGGAGGCACCCACCAGCCAGACAACCTGGCCTCGCCATTGGGTGATGCGGGGGTTCAAAGACATGGCGCGAGGCCTCTCAGGGTTTGGAGAAGGACAGGGTGACTTCACCCAGGCGGAAGCCGAATTTGCTCATCACCGCCTTGTTGAGCATGGTGCGCTCGTCCATCTGGTACATCCAGTCGTCGAACTGCACCTCGTAGACGCTGCCGTCGACCGGCAGCTTCAGCGTGTAGGCCCAGCGCAGCGCGTTGCCCGACGCTTCGCCCTGGGCCACGCCGACCACGTCGTCTGCGGTGCCGGTGTAGCGGGTAACGCCGCCTTCGGTCGCGCCCTTGGTCAGGCGCCACACGCGGCGCTCCTTCTTGCCATCGCTGTAGGTGAAGTTCTCGTCCAGCACGCCCTGGTTGCCGGTCCAGCGGCCTTCCATCGCGACGGTGAACCGCCGCACCACCTTGCCGCTGCGGTCGGTGAAGATGCCGTGCGCGGTCAATGGGCCGTTGAAGTAGGCGGCGAGGTCGAGGCTGGGCTTCTGGCCGGCGTAGTCGACCGGCTTGGGCGGCGCGGCGCAGCCCGCGGCCAGGGCGGCTGCGGCCAATGCCAGCGCGAGGCGGCGGGCGCGCCCGCCGATGGACAAGGTGGGTGAGGTCATCATGGGCGTGGTTGCTGCGCTGGCCGACCCGGCGGGATCGGCGTGAGGGAAGGAGACGACGTCGGTGTCAACGTTGGTGGCGGCGTCAAGGCGGAGGCCGCGGCGGCGTTCGCGCGGTGGGCCGCCGGCGCGATCCACAGCCGCCACACGAGCAGCCCCGCCAGCAGCTTCAAGGCGCATGGCAACACGCAGTAAGCGATGGTCAGCGCCTGCAGGGCCTGTGGGTCCCGGTGGCCCGGGCTGTAGCCGAAGGCTTGCAGCAGGGGCAAGGCGATGCCCGCGGCCAACGCGAGGTTCAGCTTGGTCGCGAAGTTCCACCAACCGAAGTAGGCGCCTTCGGCCCGGTCGGCGTGGCCCGCCTGCTGCACGACACCCGTCAGCAGCGCGCCCGGCAGGGTCAGGTCGGCGCCGAGCGCGATGCCGCTGAGCACGCACACGGCCGTGTACGCCGCCACATCGCCAGGCCCGAGCAGCGCCGCCCACATGAACACCACCACTGCCAGGCCCATGCCGGCCAACCAGGTGGGGGCCAAGCCGAAGCGCTTGACCAGCCGCACCCACAGTGGAATCGACAAGGCCCCGGCCGCGAAGTAGCTGGCCAGGAACAACGGCTCCTGGGCCTGCGCTTGCAACTGGTCGCGGATGAAGAACAGCACCAGCGTGGCCGGCACCGCGCTGGCAATGCCGTTGACCAGGTAGATCGCCAGCAGGCGACGGAAGGCCGGCGTGGCAAACGGCAGCATCAGTGGCACCTCAGACGCGGCCGAGGCGGCGTCGCCTGCGGCCGGTGCGCGCTCGGCCTGGGCCAGGGGCTGTGGCGATGGCGCGCCCGCCAGCGCGGCCACGCCCATGGCCAGCAGGCCGGCAAACACCGCCGCCGTCACCCCCATGCCGCTGACCGACGGCAGCACGCTGGCCACCAGCACGCCCACCAGCGCCGGGCCCTCACGCCAGGCCACGGTGCGGGCACGGGCGGCCTCGTCGCCGCCCAGTCGGGCGCCCCAGGCCTGATGCACGACGCTGATCATGCTGTAGCTGATGTAGGTCACCGCCAGCCCCACCGCGCACCACACCAGCAGCGGCCCGGTGGCGCCCGCGACGGCGGCCGGCGGAAAGAACAGCGCCGCGAAGCCGCCGGCGAGCACCACCGCGGCCAGCGCGGCCACCGTCCACGGCGCGCGCGAGCGCCGGGCGAACAATGCGTCGGCCCAGCGGCCGATCAGTGGGTCGGCCACGGCGTCCAGCAAGCGCGCGCCCAGCAGCACCGCGCCCAACACGGCCAGCGGCACGCCGAAGGTGCTGGCGTAATGGTTGGGCAGCACCACGTACAAGGGCAACGCGACGAACGCCAAGGGCAGCCCCAGGCTGCCGTAACTCAGGCCTTGGCGGACACCGTCGAGGCCGGTCGAGCCCGCTCGGGCTGTGCTGGTCATGGCGGGCTCAGCGCGCCGGGGTGCCGCCGGCCACCAGGGCCTGCCGCAGCTTGGGCTCCGACGTGCGCGGCGACAGCCAGATGCCGAAGAACAGGGGCGTGAAGTCCGCGTCACGCACCTCGCCGCGCGCGCTGCCATTGACAAAGAACCGGGTCGATTCGCCAGGCCGCTGCAGCCCGGTGATGCGGTCGCCCTTGTTGACGTCGGGGAACAGGCGCGTCATTTCCGCTTGCCAGTTCTGGGCCTGGCTTGCGCTGACGTCCGCGATCTTCTTCATCTCGGTCACCGAGCGCTCGGCGATCAGCTTGCCGTAAAGCGTGCGCGCGTACTCCAGTTCCAGCGCCAGCGGTTGACGGGTGTAGTCCTCGGCGCGGAAGCCGTCGCTCACCCACAGCCGGGCGTCGTAGACGTGCAGACCCAGAAAGGTCAGTCGCCCGCTGCCCTGCAGCTTGGCCTGGGGCAGGTTGCTGGCCACCTCGGCGGGGGGCGGCGAGGGGGCCTGGGCCATCGCTTGCCAGGACAACGGCAGGCCGCCGACCACCAGTGCCGCCGCGGCACCACGGATCACAGTGCGCCGCGGCAGGGCGGCACCGCGGGCAGGGTCGAGCAGGTCACGGTGATGGGTCATGGTGTCGGAAGTCCTGGGTCGCCACGGGCCCGATCGCGCGGCCGCGTGGCAGGCTCAGCCGTGGCTGAGGGTGAACTGCATGACGCTCGTGTTGCGCGTGGCGAATGCGGCCTCGCAATAGGCTAGGTAGAACTCCCAGATCCGCATGAACCGCGTGTCGAAGCCCAGTTGGCGGATCCGGGTGTCTTCATGCAGGAAGGTCTCGCGCCAGCGCTTGAGCGTCTCGGCGTAATCCAGACCGAAGTCCAGTTCATTGACCACCTTCAGCCCGGCGCGTTCCGCGGCGGCGCGAAATTCCGTCGGGCTGGGCAGCAGGCCGCCGGGAAAGATGTATTGCTGAATGAAGTCGGTCGACTTCACATAGCGGTCAAACAGGTCGTCGCGGATCGTGATGGTCTGGATGCAGGCCTTGCCACCCACCTTGAGCTGGCGCTTGACCGTGTCGAAGAAGCTGGGCCAGTACGCGCGGCCAACCGCTTCGAACATCTCGATGGAGGCGATGGCGTCGTAGGGGCCGTCGTCGATGTCGCGGTAGTCCTGGAAGCGCAGGTCGGAGGCCAGTCCGGCCTCACGCAGACGTTGCTGGCCCCAGGCGAGTTGTTCGCTGGACAAGGTCACGCCGCTGACGGTCGCGCCAAAGTCGCGCGCGGCGCTCTCGGCCAGCGCGCCCCAGCCGCAGCCGATCTCCAGCACGCGGTGGCCGGGCTGCACATTGGCCTCACGCAAGGCGCGGCGCACCTTGGCCCATTGCGCCTCGGGCAGCGGCTTGTCGACGTCGCCGTCGAACCAGGCGCTGCTGTAGTTCATCGTCGGGTCCAGCCACAGCGTGTAGAACGCGTTGCCGAGGTCGTAGTGGGCGTGGATGTTCTTCTTGCTGCCGCTGCGCGAATTGCGGTTGAACAGGTGCTTCACGCGGTAGAGCAGCGAGCCCCACCAGGTGCCGTAGATCACCGATTCGATCTCGTCGCGGTTGGCGATGAACAGCTTCAGCAAGGCGCTGAGGTCGGGTGTGGTCCAGTCGCCGGCAATGAAGCTCTCGGCAAAGCCGATGTCGCCCGACTTCAGCGCGGCGATGCACACATTCCAGTTGCGCAGGCTGATGCCAGCGCGCGGCTCGCCGTCGGCCTGGGTGCCGAAGTGCGCGGTGCCACCGTCCGGCAGGTGCACGATCAGCGAGCCGTGGCGCAGCTTTTTCAGCAGGCCGAAGACGGCGCGCGCGGCGGCCGGGGCCGAGTCCGGCAGGACCTCGTGTGACAGGGCGGCTTGGGGGCTGGTACGAAGGCTCATCGCGTCGTCGTCGGTCGTCGGGGAAAGGAATGCTGCGCCGGGGCGAAGGGCCGCGCTCAGCGGGTCACGAACTGCTCGGGCAGCCGTGGCTTGCGGATGAAGGGCACGCGCTTGCGCCACAGCTGCAGCGCTTGCCAGTGAATGCGCACGATGACGCCCAGTGTCATCAGCGGCATGCCGAAGAAGGCCGCGCGCACGCGGGCTGGCGTGACCGGGGCGAGCTCGCCGCTGACGCTGGTCTGCAACAGCGCGCCGGCGTCGTCGTCGTGGTCGATGCGCACCACCGTGCGCTGGCGGCTGCAGCCGGGCTGCAGGTCGGTGCGCATGAAGCGGAAGCGGTACCGGCCTTCGATGTGGCAGAACGGTGAGACGTGGAACACCTTGGTCGCCGTCAGGGCCTCACCGAAGCGGGGACCTTCCGCCCCGTCGCCGGTCAACAGGTAGCAGTGGCGCTCGCCGAAGGTGTTGTTCACCTCGACCACGATCGCCGCCATCGAGCCGTCGTGGCGATGGCAATACCAGAAGCTCACTGGCTTGAAGGTCAGCCCCAGCACGCGCGGATAGCAGTGCAGCCAGACTTCGCCATCGGCGTCGGCCACGCCTTCGCGCTGCAGCAACTCGTCGAGCCAGGCCAGGCTGTCGGCGCGGCCGTCCCCGTGGTCGCGGTCGTGGAAGCTGATCAGCCCGAATCGGTTGCGTGCGAGGCTGCGGCTCGGCTGGGCCGCCAGGCTGCGCATGGGCAGCAGCAGAAAATAGGTGGGGTAGGCAAAACGGTTCAGTGCCGGTCGCAGCCGCGTGTGGCGCACCTCGCCCAGGCCCAGCAAAGGCTGGGCCGCGGGCCGGTGCCTGGGCGCCGCGGTCGGCAACATCACGCGGCCGCCTGTTCGCTGTCCGCTTGCAGGCGCGGCTTCAGCGCGTCGACCACGGCAAGGCCCGACATCAGGCCGTCTTCGTGGAAACCATAGCGCGTCCACGCGCCGCAGAACCATGTGCGGGCCACGCCCTGGATCGACAGCAGCTCGCGCTGGGCGCGGATGGCCGCCTGGTCGAAGACCGGGTGCGCGTAGTCGAAGCTGCCTTGCACGGTGTCGGCACGGGGCTCGCGCACCGGGTTCAGCGACACCACCACCGGCGTCTGGAATGGCAGCGGTTGCAGCTGGTTGATCAGGTAGTGCAGGCACACCGCCGCCTGTTCGCGGTTGGGGTCGCTGGCGCGCTCGTAGTTCCACGCGGCCCAGGCGAGGCGGCGATTGGGGAGCACCGAGGTGTCGGTGTGCAGCACGGCGCGGTTGCGGTGGTAGCCGATGGCGCCCAGGATGGCCGACTCGCGCGGGCTGGGGTCGGCCAGCAAGGCCAGCGACTGGTCGCTGTGGCAGGCCATCACCACCTCGTCAAAGTGTTCGCTGCCGTGGTCCGTGCTGACGATCACGCCGGCCTGACCGCTGCCCGGTGGCAGCCGGCGCACCTGGCGCACCGGAGTGTTCAGCCGCTTGTCGTCGATGCGCGGCAGCATCTTGTGCACGTAATTCCGCGCGCCGCCGACCACCGTGAACCACCGCGGCCGGTTGGCCACCTGGATCAGGCCGTGGTTGTGGCAGAACCGGATCATCGTGGCGATCGGGAACTTCATCATCTGATCGGTCGGGCACGACCAGATGCAGCCGATCATCGGCAAGAAGTACCAGTCGCGGAATTCAACGCCGAAGCGGTGCTCGGCCAAAAAGTCGCCGATGGGCTGTTCCAGCGCGGCGTCCTGCCCGTTCACCGCGAGGTCGGTGGTCAGCGTGTTGAAGCGCAACACCTCGCGCAGCATGCGCAAGAAGGCGGGACGCACCAGGTTGCGGCGTTGGGCGAACACGGTGTTGAGTGTGGAGCCGTTCCACTCCAGGTCCTGGTCCGGTGACTTGACCGAGAACGACATGTCTGAGCCGGCCGTCTCGACTTTCAGCTCATCGAACAGCGCGATCAGCTTCGGGTAGGTGCGCTCGTTGAACACGAGAAAGCCGGTGTCCACACCGTGCCGCACCCGGCCGTGCGGTGTGCCCACCTCGACGTCGACGGTGTTGGTGTGCCCGCCAAAGTAGTGGCCCGCCTCGAACAGCGTCACCCGCGCCAGCGGCGCCAGGTGGTACGCGGCGCCCAGGCCGGAGATGCCCGAGCCGATGACGGCGACGCGCTTCATCGCGCCGCTCCGCCGGACGCGGCCAGAACCGACGTCGGAAGACAAGCTGTTGCACAGCGCCCCGCAGCGAACGAGGGAGGGAGGAGGGAGGAGGAGAACCGCTGCGGGATTTCAACTCGGCGAACCGAGAGGCTGTGCAACAGAAAACCGGGGGCTGACAGCACCGTTGTGCGATCAGCGAACACGCCATGGACTCGCCCTGCGCGTTGGAGTTCCGTGCGGTGTGCGAAGGACGGTTGGCGAAAATTCATGGCGCGCGAGGCAGGCGCAACCCTGCAGAAGTGGCGTGACTGATCAGTTCGTAATGTAACCGCTCGGTCTTCATTTTGCATTGAGAAGTTTTTCAATGCTCGACACCAGCGTCGCGTCCAGAGGCTCGGTGTTGCTGGAGAAGCTCTGCACGGCCCGGCCATCGCGGCTGATCAGGTACTTGTGGAAGTTCCAGCCCGGCGCCTGGCCGGTGCGTTGCTTCAGCTCGGCGAACAGCGGGTCGACCTGGGCGCCGACCACGCGGGTCTTGGCGAACATCGGGAACTTGACGCCGAAGGTGTTTTCGCAGAAGTTCGCGATGTCCTTGCCGCTGCCGGGCTCCTGGGCACCGAAGTCGTTCGACGGAAAGCCCAGCACCACGAGCCCGCGCGATTGGTATTTGCTGTACAGGCTTTCCAGGCCTTTGTACTGGGGCGTGAAGCCGCAATAGCTGGCGGTGTTGACGACCAGCACCACCTTGCCGCCGTATTGGCACAGGTCCTGGGGTTTTTCATCTTGCAGGCGCAGGGCCTGGCGCTTGAGCAGCGACGGACAGGTGCCCGCCGACGCGGTGGCGGGTTGGCCGTTGGCTTGCGCCGGGGGCGAGACCAGGCCGGTGGCGGCCATCGCCAGCGCCAAGGCGGTTGACAGCACAGGGCGGGGCGGGCAGTTCAGACGAGCGGGCATGAATCGGTCCTGAGCACAGTTGAAAGATGGCGGCCATGTTGGCGCCTTATCCTGGACATATCAAGCTTTTGTCCAGGACATAGTAAGCTTCCGCCCCGATCGAGCAGTCCCATTGAGCAGTGGTCCAACCCGGCGCGCCCACCATGATGTCCAGCGGTCTTCCGACCAAGCCCTCCAGCCTGTCCATTGCCGCGGTCGAACGCGACACCGGACTGAGCAAGGACACCCTGCGCGTGTGGGAACGGCGCTACGGATTTCCCACGCCCGAGCGAGATGCCCTGGGGGAGCGCGCCTACCCGGTCGAACAGGTCGAGAAGCTGCGCATCATCAAGCGGCTGCTCGACGCTGGCCACCGACCAGGCCGCGTCGTCCAGTTGCCGATGGACGAGCTGGACCGGCTCGGTGCCGCTGGCGACCAGCCGCGCTTGCCGATCCCGTCGGATGCAGCTTCTGCGCCAGACCTGTCGATGTACGTGGAGTTGTTGCGTTCGCATGATGTGGACGCCTTGCGCCGTCAGTTGTCCCAGGCCCAGATGCGCCTGGGTCTGGCGCGGTTCATCAGTGAACTGCTGGTCCCGCTGAATACGCTCATTGGGGATGCCTGGATGCGCGGGCAACTGCAAATCTTCGAAGAGCATGTGTACACCGAGGTGCAGCAGATCGTCCTGCGCAGCGCGCTGGCGACCCTGCCCGACCCGGGCGTGGCGCACCCGCGCGTGCTGCTGACCACCTTCCCCGGTGAGCCGCACGGCCAGGGCCTGCTGTTGGCCGAGGCGATGTTCGCGATCCACGGGGCGCGCTGCGTGTCGCTCGGGCCGCAGACGCCCCTGTGGGACATCGCGCTGGCGGCCAAGGCCTTCGAAGTCGACGTCGTCGCCTTGGGATTCAGCGGCTGCATGAACCCCAACCAAGTGGTCGACGGCCTGGCTGAATTGCGCCGCAAGGTGCCGGCCAGCGTGGGCATCTGGGCGGGCGGTTCGGCGCCGGTGCTGTACCGCCGCCCCGTGGCGGGCGTGAAGGCGCTGGCCGACCTGGCCGCGATCCAGGACAGCGTGCGCGCCTGGCGGCGGGGCGAGCGTTGAGCCGCGGCGACGCGCCGGGCTTCCGCGGCAACAAGCAGGCGCTGCCCTCCAAACCGTGCGTGGCCTGTGGCCGGCCGATGAGCTGGCGCAAGGCCTGGGCACGCAACTGGGACGAGGTCAAGTACTGCAGCGACCGCTGCCGCCGCACCCCGCGCCCCGGCCCGGCAGCGTCCCCCTGACCGGCTTTGCGGCCCCTCTCGCGGGCCGCTGGCACCGACCGACCGACCTCACCAATGACCACCCCTTGTGACCGCCTGGTGCTGGTGCTGGGCGACCAGCTCAGCCACGACCACCCCTTGCTGCGCGAACTGCAGCCCAACGACCGCGTGCTGCTGATCGAGGCACCGGGCGAGGCCACGCACGTGTGGAGCCACCGCGCGCGCATCGTGCTGTTCTTGTCGGCGATGCGCCACTTCCGCGACGAGCTGCGCGGCCGTGGCGTCGCCGTCGAGCACATTGCGCTCGGCGACAGCGATCGCCCCGGCCTGCCTGAGCGCCTGGCCGAGGCCTTGCACCGCTGGCGACCGGACACGCTGGCGCTGCTCGAGCCTGGGGAATGGCGGCTGGAGCAGGCCATCACGCGCGTGGCGGCCGACGCTGGGGTGACCCTGAGGGTGCACGACGACCCGCACTACCTGTGTTCGCGCGCCGACTTCCGACGCTGGGCGGCGCGCTATGACAAGGGCGCGGCCAGCAGCCTGCGCATGGAATTCTTTTACCGCGAGATGCGCCGACGTCACCGCGTGCTGCTCGACCCCAGCGGCGAACCCGAAGGCGGGGCCTGGAACTTCGACGCCGACAACCGCAAAGCGTACGGCAAGGCCGGCCCGGGGCTGGTGCCGCCGCCGGAGTTCTTCGCCCCGGACGCCCTGACGCGCCAGGTGATGGCCGAGGTCCAGGCGCACTTTGGCGACCACCCCGGTGGTCTGGACGACTTCAGGTGGCCAGTCACCCGAGCTCAGGCACTGGTGGCGCTGGACACCTTCATCGAGGCCCGCCTGCCCCAGTTCGGCGATTTCCAGGACGCGATGTGGGAGGGCGCCCCCTTTGGCTGGCACTCGCTGCTGTCCACCAGCCTGAACCTGCACCTGCTGGACCCGCGCGAGGTGATTGCGCGCGCCGAGGCGGCTTGGCGCGCGGGCCGCGCGCCGCTGGCGTCGGTCGAGGGCTTCATCCGCCAGGTGCTCGGTTGGCGCGAGTTCATCCGCGGCGTGTACTGGCTGGACATGCCGGGCCTGGCCGAGGCCAACCATTTCGGCCACACGCGCCCATTGCCGGCGTGGTTCTGGACCGGCGACACCCGCATGGCCTGCGCCCGCGACGCGATTGGCCAGACCTTGCGCCACGGCTATGCGCACCACATCCAGCGGCTGATGGTCATCGGCTTGTTCGCGCTGCTGGCCGAGGTCGACCCGAAGCAGGTCGCACACTGGTTCCTGGCCGTCTACGTCGACGCGGTGGAATGGGTCGAACTGCCCAATGTGGCGGGCATGGCGCTGTACGCGAACGGCGGGCGTTTCACCAGCAAACCCTACGTCGCCTCCGGCGCCTACATCCAGCGCATGAGCAACCACTGCGAGGGCTGCGCTTACGCGCCCGACGCCAAAGCCGTGGCGCGCACCGGGCGGCCCCTGTGCCCGTTCACCGTGCTGTACTGGCATTTTCTGGACCGCCACGAGGCCGAACTGGCGGCCCACCCGCGCACCGCGCTGATGGCCAAGAACATCGGCCGGCTCGACGCCGCGCAGCGCGAAGGCATCCGCGCCGAGGCGACGCGCGTATGGGGCCTTATCGATGCCCTGTGATCACATTGTCGCCTTGCCCGTGTATAACGAAGGCGCCGTCTAAAATCACGCTCCCGCCGAGGCCGTGCCATGCTTTACCCCGAACTTTTCAAACAGCTCGAAGCCGTCCGTTGGTCGATGGACACCGACATCCCCTGGGACCGTTTTGATGCGAGCCTGCTCAGCGACGAGCAGGCTCAGACCATCAAGATGAACGCCATCACCGAGTGGGCGGCCTTGCCGGCCACCGAGATGTTCCTGCGCGACAACCGCGACGACAGCGACTTCTCGGCGTTCATGAGCGTCTGGTTCTTCGAAGAACAGAAGCACTCGCTGGTGCTGATGGAGTACCTGCGCCGTTTCCGCCCCGACCTGGTGCCCACCGAAGAAGAATTGCACGCCGTGCGCTTTGAATTCGACCCGGCCCCGGCGCTGGAAACCTTGATGCTGCACTTCTGCGGCGAGATCCGGTTGAACCACTGGTACCGTCGCGCGGCCGAATGGCACTCCGAGCCCGTCATCAAGGCCATCTACGAAACCCTGGCCCGCGACGAGGCCCGCCACGGCGGCGCTTACTTGCGCTACATGAAGCGCGCAATGACCAAGTTTGGTGACGAGGCCCGCGCCGCCTTCGCCAAGGTGGGCGTGCTGATGGCCAGCGCCCGGCGCACCGCCCAGGCGCTGCACCCGACCAACCTGCACGTGAACGTCAAGCTGTTCCCGCGCGACACCATTCAAAGCCGCCTGCCCGACCCGGCTTGGCTGGAAGCCTGGCTCGACAAGCAGATCCAGTTCGACGCCGTGTGGGAAACCAAGGTGGTCGAACGCATCCTGCACAACCTCAGCCTGCTGATGGAGCGCAGCTTCGTCAGCGTGCAGGAGCTGAACCGCTTCCGCAAGGAAGTCAGCGCTTCAGTGGCCGCGGCCGCCCAGGGCGCGTCGAACCAGCCGGCCTGAGCCCACCCGGCCCCACTCACTCCGGCGCGCGCAGCAGCGCCAGGCGCTTGCGGGTGCCGGGGTGGGTCGCGGTGTCGCGTTGCAGGCCCAACCGCATGAACAGCCCCACCACCTGCGGTTCGCCGAAGCCCAGCCGCTGCAGCGCGCGCAGGCCGTAGGCGTCGGCGGCGAATTCGTGGCGATGCGCCAGGGCCGAGGCTTCGCGGCCCAGCAGATCGGCCACCGCCTCGGTCTGCGGCCGCATCACCTCGGCCGGCACGTGCTGCTGGTACAGGCGACCCAGGGTTGCCCAATGGTTCAAGGCCACGTGGCCCAATTCATGGGCCAGCACGAACAGGCGTTCGCCTTCTGGCAGGTCGGCCAGGCGCTCGTCCACGACGATCACGCGGCCGTGCAGGGTTTCGGCCAGCGAGTCGCTGCGCACCACCTTCAACTGAACCCGGCGCGCGAGTGGGGCTTGGGCGTGCGGTTTGGCGTCGATCGTGTCACCCTCGCGCGCGGCGACCACCGCGAGCAACGCCCTGAAGCTCGCCTCGATCACGGTGACCGCTTCGGGCCGGGCCACGCCATGGGCCGCGTCGTCAACCTGGGCGAGGCGCTGGGCTTGCGACCGGTTGAGCACGTCCACGATGCCTTCGCCGCGCGCCACCGGGATGGCGGCCACGAGCATGGCCGACAACAGCCAGGGCGCGAGCCAGGCCGTGGTCGCCGCGGTGCGCGATCGCCCGCGCTGGCTGCTCCCGCGGGGCGCCGGGCGCCTGGGGTGGGTCAGAGGCCCGGGGTCAGCAGGGTCCTTGCGCATGTTGCAGCTCCAGCGTCGCGGCAGCGCGGGGCGCGGCCTGACCGGGAAGTTGCAACAAGCGTGCCACCATCAGGGTAAACGCTGATCTGAGCGGCATCGGCCGGGGGCGGCGGCGCTTCGTCGCCCTCGCCAGGCTGCGGGGCCTCAGGGGCAGGCGGCCATCACTTGGGCCACCGCGGCCGTCAGCCGCTTGCCATAGGGCACGTGCAGGAACTCGTTCGGGCCATGGGCGTTGCTCTTCGGGCCCAGCACGCCGCAAACCATCATCTGCGCTGCGGGGAAGCTGCGCTGCAACATGCTCATCAGCGGGATGGTGCCGCCCTGGCCGATGTAGCCGCACGGGGCGCCGAAGTGGGCTTGGGAGGCGGCATTGAGCGCCGTTTCCAGCCATGGCGCCAGGGTGGGCGCGTTCCAGCCGCTGGCGCCCTGGGCGCCCACGCGGCCGTCGGCGTGGAAGGTGACCTTGGCGTTGTAGGGGGCGTTGTCCTCCAGCAGCGCCTTGAGCTGCTGGGCGGCCTGGTTGCCATCCACCAGGGGCGGCAGGCGCAGGCTGAGCTTGAAGGCCGAGTACGGGCGCAGGACGTTGCCGGCGTTCTTCACCTCGGGAAAGCCGTCGACGCCGGTCACGCTGAGCGTGGGCCGCCAGGTGCGGTTGAGCAGGGCCTCCAGCGGGTCGGTGGTGGTGGGCAGCGTCGGGCCGCCGTCGGCGCCGCAGGCCCAGGGAAAGCGTTTCCAGACCTCGTCGCCCAGGATCTGCGCGGTGGCGCGAGCCTGGTCGATGCGGTCGCTGGGGATGTCGCAGTGGAAGGCCTCGGGCAGCAGGCGGCCGGTCTTCGAATCTTCCAGCCGGTCCAGCACCTGGCGCAGGATGCGGAAGCTCGACGGCACCAAGCCGCTGGAGTCGCCGCTGTGAATGCCCTCGGTCAGGATCTCGACCTTCAGCGTGCCGGTGACGTTGCCGCGCAGGCTGGTGGTCAGCCACAGCTGGTCGTAGTTGCCGGCGCCGCTGTCCAGGCAGACCACCAGGCCGACCTGGCCGAGCCGGCCCTTCAGGGCGTCGACGTAGGCGGGCAGGTCGAACGAGCCGCTTTCCTCGCAGCTTTCGATCAGGCCCACGCAGCGCGGGCGCGGAATGCCCTGGCGGTCCAGCGCGAGGATCGCGGTGAGCGAGGCGTAGATCGCATAGCCGTCGTCGGCGCCGCCGCGGCCATACAGCAGGCCGTTTTCGTACTTCGGTGTCCACGGGCCCAGGTCGCTGCGCCAGCCGTTGAACTCGGGCTGTTTGTCGAGGTGGCCGTACAGGCAGATGGTGTCGGCGCCGGCCGCGTCGCCGCCAGGGCGGGTGGACGGCACCTCGAAAAAGATCACCGGGGTGCGGCCTTCGATGCGGATCACCTCCAGCTTCAGGCCGGTCACCTGACGCGACTCGGCCCAGGTGGCCGCGTCGCGCACTACGCGGTCGATGTGGCCGTTGCGCGCCCAGTCGGCGTCGAACATCGGGCTTTTGGCGGGGATGGCGATGTAATCGGTCAGGGCGGGGACGATCTCCTCGTCCCACACGCGGTTGGCGAAGTCGGCGATGGCCGACGCTTCATCGGGTTGCACCGGCTGCAGGGGGTCGCGGGCGTTCATGCGGGGCTCCTTCGACGCGGGGTCGGGCGTTGGGCGGACGGCGCCCAAGTGTAGGGCGACGTCTGGGGTGGTGTCAGCGCGGCACCTGGGCGTCCAGCCAGGCGCACAGCGTGGCCACGACAGCGTCGCGCTCGGGTTCGTTGAAGAGCTCGTGGAACAGCGCCGGGTAGGCGTGGGCGGTGACCCGGCCCGATGCGCCTGGCCCGTTGGCCGCCGCGGCGAAGGCCGCGCTGCCGGCCGGCGCCACGCAGCGGTCGCTGCCCGCGTACAGCAGCAGGGTGCGCAGCGGCCACTGGGGCGCCAGCGCGCGCACGTGCTCGCCGCCGTCGACGATGAAGCCGGCCAGCCGCGCGGTGATGCGGTCGTGCACCAGGGGATCGGCGCGGTAGGCCGCCACCACCGCCGGGTCCCGCGACAGCCAATCGGCGGACAAGCCATTTCCCTGCGCCAGGTCGGGCGACACGCGCCGCGCCACCGCCAGCAGCAGGCGCTTCGCCCAGCCGAGCCCAGCGTCGAGCGCGGGCGAGGACAAGGCCAGCGCGTCGACCTCGCGGTGCCACGCCGGCCGCGGGCCGGGTGCGACGCCGCCGGCCACGAACCGCGCCGCCACCAGCCCGCCCATGCTGTGGCCCAGCAGCACCAGCCGGCCGGGGTGGGTTGCGCGCACGGTGTCGACCACGGCCGCCAAGTCGTGCAGCAGGTCGTCGTCGGCGGCCAGGGCGCCGCGCGCGCCGGGGCTGGCGCCATGGCCGCGGTGGTCGTGCGCCGCCACGTGCCAGCCGGCGCGGTTCAGGTCCGCGGCCAGGCGGTGGTAGCGTCCGCCATGCTCGCCCAGCCCGTGCACCAACAGCACGGTGCCGCGCGCCCGAGTGCAGGGCCAGTGGTGCAGGGCCAGGCTCAAACCGTCGCGCGTGCGGACCAGAGAGGTCATGGTCAGGCCTTGCCGTGGTTCATCATGGGCGCCCAGCCTACCGCAGCCGCGGCCCGGGACCGGGCCGCCTTCGCCCCCGCCCTTCATCACCGACGCCATGACCCAGCCACCCGCCATGACCCAGTTCTTCACCCTCACCCAGCAGGACGCCGTCGCCCACCTTCAGCTCAACCGCCCCGAGCGCTTGAACACCATGGCGCCGCCGTTCTTCCCGGCGCTTCGCGATGCGGTCAACGGGCTCAACGACGCGGGCACGGTGCGCGCGCTGGTCATCAGTTCGACCGGCAAGCACTTCAGCGCCGGCATGGCGCTGGACGTCTTCGGCGGTGGCAGCGACATGCTGCACACCGGCAGTGCCCGCCAGCGGCTGAGCTTCCAGCAGTCGTTGCGCCGGTTGATGGCCTGCTTTGACGTCCTGGACGAGGCGCGCTTTCCAGTGGTGTGCGCGGTGCAAGGCGGCTGCATCGGCGGTGCGCTCGACCTCGCTGCGGCCTGCGACATCCGGCTGTGCAGCGAGGACGCGTTCTTCACCGCGCAGGAAATCCACATCGGCATGGCCGCCGACCTGGGCGTGCTGCAACGCCTGCCGAAAATCGTCCCGCAGGGCGTGGCCCGCGAAATGGCCTACCTGGGTGAACGCCTGGGGGCGCAGCGCGCGCTGCAGGTGGGGTTGGTCAACGCCGTGCTGCCCGACGCCGCGGCCGTGCTGGACCACGCCCTGGCAATGGCCCGCAGCATCGCCGCCAAGTCACCGTTGGCCATGGCCGGCACCAAGCTCGCCATCAACCATGCGCGCGACCACGGCACGTCGGCCAGCCTGGACCAGATGACGCTGTTGCAAAGCGCCATCTTCGACACCGGCGAGATGGCCGAAGCCATCGCCGCGTGGCAGGGCAAGCGTGCCGGGGTGTTCGACCCGCTGTCGCCGATCGCGCCGCTGTGAGGCGCCTGCGTCGGCGACCGCGGCGCGCCTCACTTGGCCGCGGGGGGCGGGCCGGGCTCGACGGTGCGCAGCTCCTTGATGACGCCGCCGTCGGCCGCCGACCCCGACCGCGTGCCCTCGCCGCGGGCCATGCGGGCGCAGCGCTCGCGGTCGTCGGGCGTGGTGAAGGCTTCGCAGCGCCGCAGGGCGTTCGCGCGCAGGGTGTCGGGGTCGCTGGGCGGGGCCGTGGCACCGCGGCGCAGGGCGTCGTCGCGGGCGGCCGCGGCTTCCTGCAGGCAAGTGCTGCGGTCCTGGTTGGTTTGGCCGCTGAGGCAGGCGGCGCGTTCGCGCTGGTAGGCGGCCTCGATGCTGCTCGACGCGGCGGACGCCTTCGGTGCGGCGGTGGGGGCGGGCGGGGCCCCTGGGGCCTGAGCACCGGCGCCCAGCGGGGCGAAGAAGGCCAGCGCGGCCGCGGCGCGCCACAGCGGCCAGCCGGTCGAAGGACCGTCGCGGCCTTGCGGGCCGAGCGTGCCCGGCGCGCGCCGCGGGCCACGTGGCGCGCCGCAGCTCAGCGCGTGTTGGCGAGGTGGGGTCATGGTCGGGCCTTTCGGGGTGATCCATGGATCGGGCCCGCAGTGTGGCGGGCGGGCGCCGGTCTGTCTGTGCGGTGCCGCAAGCAAGCGTCACCGGTGTCGGGCCATTCGCCGACCGGCCCTCGCCCATGAGCCGCTCGGACCCTCGGGGCGCAACGGGCCGTGCCTGGGCGTCCCAACCCACCGACCCCACCGACCCACCCACCACGCTGCACCACCTGAGCTTCGACCTCAGCGAAGGCGAGGACGGCGTGACCACCCTCGAAGCGATGGCCTCCACCCAGGCCGCCCTTCACCCGCTGGTCATGGCCGAGGTGCAAGCGGTGCTCCATTGGGCATGGCGGCATTTTCCGCACACCCACGGGCCGGCCGACGACGGCATGGACTGGGACCACGACCTGCAAGTCCACACCGAGGTCGGGGGCTGGCACACCGTGGTGCTGACCCTGACGGCCTCGAGCGCGTTCGCCGAGGCTTTCCTCAGGACCTGGCCGCCGGCGCCGTGACCACGGCCTCGGACCCCTTGGCGCCCTCCGTCCAGCCGCCGCCCAGCACCTTGTACAGCGTGACCTGGTTCTGCAGCTGAAGGGCCTGCACCTGGATCACGGCCTGCTGGGCTGCGAACAGCGAGCGCTGCGCGTCCAGCACGTCCAGGAAGCTGGCGACGCCGTTCTTGTAACGCAGGTCGGCCAGGTCGAAGCGGCGCTGCTCGGCCGTGGCCTGGGCCGCCTGGGCGCGCAGTTGCTCACCCAGTGTGGCGCGGCCGGCCAGCGCGTCGGCCACTTCGCGGAAGGCGGTCTGCACTGCCTTCTCGTACTGGGCGACCGCCACCTGCTCGCTGAGCTTGGCCGCCTCCAGGTTGGCCTGGTTGCGGCCGGCGTCAAAGATGGGCGCGAGCAGTTGCGGCGCCAGCGTCCAGGCGAAGGCGCCATTGCTGAACAACGAGCCCAGCTCGGTGGTGGCCACGCCCGCGCTGGTGGTCAGCGTGATCCGCGGGAAAAAGGCCGCACGCGCCGCGCCGATGTTGGCGTTGGCGGCGATCAGCTGCTGCTCGGCCTGACGCACGTCGGGGCGGCGCGTCAGCAGGTCGGACGGCAGGCCGGCCGGCACGTCGGGCAGTGGGCTGGTGGCGGTCAGGGCCGCGGGCGCCGGCAGGTCGGCCGGCAGCGGCTGGCCCAGCAGCAGCACCAGCGCGTTCTCGTCGAGCGCGCGTTGGCGCGTCTGCTGGGCCAGCGACACGCGGGCCGCCTCGAGCAGCGACTCGGCCTGGCGCAGGTCCAGCTCGGACGCCGCGCCGTTGTCGAACTTCAGCTTGGTCAGGCGCAGCGAATCCTGGCGGGTCCGCAGCGTCTGCTGCGTCAACGCCAGCAGCGCGTCGTCGGCGAGCAGCGCGTAATGGGCCTGGGCGACCGCGGCGATCAGGCTGATCTGCACGGTCTTGCGCGCCTCGGTGGTGGCCAGCAGTTGCGCGCGCGCGGCGTCGCTCAGGCTGCGGATGCGGCCGAAGAAGTCGAACTCATAGGCCGTGATCTGCAGCCCGGCGGTGTAGGTGCTGCTGATGCTGCCGTTGTTGCCCGGTGCCCGGTTGGCATTGACGCCAGCGTTGACCGTGGGCAGCTCGTCGGCGCGGCGCAACTGCAGTTGCGCTCGGGCCTGGTCAATGGCCAGCACCGCCACGCGCAGGTCGCGGTTGGCGTTCAGGGCCACCTCGATCAGCCGCTTCAGGCGGGCGTCTGCGTAGTACTGGCGCCAGTCGATGTCGGCGGCGGCTGGCGCGCCGGTGGCCGCCGGCTGGCCAGGGAAGCTGCCAGCCACCTGTGGGTCGGCCTTGCTCAGTGGTGGCGTCAGGCTGCCGCAGCCGGCCAGCACCAGGGCGGCGGCCAGGGCACTCAGTCGAACGATGGCGGTCATGCGTGTCCCTCCTTGGGGGCCGTCAATGCAGGGGGTTCGTCGCCTTCCGGCGGCAAGGGCGGCGGCGCCTTGAAGAAGCGCCGCACCACCACGAAGAAGACTGGCACGAAAAAGACGGCCAGCACCGTGGCGCTGATCATGCCGCCCATCACACCGGTGCCGATGGCGCGCTGGCCTGCCGAGCCGGCGCCGCTGGCGATCACCAGTGGCACCACGCCCAGGATGAAGGCCAGCGAGGTCATCAGGATCGGGCGGAAGCGCAGGTGCGCGGCTTCCAGCACGGCGTCCGCCGCGCTGCGCCCTTGCGCCTGCAATTCCTTAGCGAACTCGATGATCAGCACCGCGTTCTTCGCCGACAGGCCGATGATGGTGATCAGGCCGACCTTGAAGTAGATGTCGTTGGCCTGTCCGCCCAGGGTGCCGCCCAGCACAACGCCGAGCACACCCAAGGGCACCACCAGGATCACCGCCAGCGGGATCGACCAACTTTCATACAGCGCCGCCAGCGCCAGGAACACCGCCAGCAGCGAGAAGCCGAGCAGCACGAAGACCTGGGCCCCCGACAGCTTTTCCTCGCGCGACAGGCCGGTCCATTCGTAGGCGAAGCCCGGCGGCAGCTGGCTGGCGAACTTCTCCATCTCCGCGATGGCCGCGCCGCTGCTCGAGCCCGGCGCGGCTTCGCCCGAGATCCGCATCGACGGATAACCGTTGTAGCGCACCGTCTGCATCGGGCCGTTGACCCAGCGCGTGCTGACGAAGGTCGACAAGGGCACGGCCTGCCCGCGGTTGTTCGACACCGTCAGGCGCAGCAGGTCCTCCGGCTGCATGCGCGACGGGGCGTCGGCTTGCACCACCACCCGCTGCAGCCGGCCGGCGTTCGGGAAGTCGTTGACGTAAGCCGAGCCCAGCGCCGTCGACAGCGTGGCGTTGATCAGGTCGAAGCTCACGCCCAGCGCGTTGGCCTTGTCGCGGTCGATGTCGAGCTGCAGCTGCGGCGCGTCTTCCAGGCCGTCCGGGCGCACGTTGGCCAGCACCTTGCTGCCCCGCGCCATGCCCAGGATCTGGTTGCGCGCGGCCAGCAGCGCCTCGTGGCCGTTGCCGCCGCGGTCCTGCAGGCGGAAGCTGAAGCCGGTCGCGGTGCCCAGTTCCGGGATCGGCGGCGGGCTGAGCGGGAAGATGAACGCGTCCTTCACGCCCATCAGCGCGCCGAAGGCGCGGCCGGCCACGTCTTGCGCGGTCTGGCCCGGGCCCTTGCGCTCGTCCCAGTCCTTCAGCGGCACGAAGGCCAGCGCGGCGTTCTGCCCGGTGCCCGAGAAGCTGAAGCCCAGCACGCTGACCATGCTCTGCACTTCAGGCTGCTTCAGGATGAAGCCTTCGACCTGCTTCATCACGTCCAGCGTGCGGTTCTGCGTGGCGCCCGGCGGCAGCTGCACGTTGACGATCAGGTAGCCCTGGTCTTCGGCCGGCAGGAACGACGTGGGCATGCGGTTGAACATCCACGCCACCGCCGCGATGATGGCCGCGTAGATCACCAGGTAACGGCCCGCCTTGCGCAGCATGCGCGCCACCAGGCCCTCGTAGCCCTTGGCGGTGCGCGTGAAGCCGCGGTTGAACCAACCGAAGAAGCCGCGCTTTTCCACATGGTGGCCGGCCTGCACCGGCTTGAGCAGCGTGGCGCACAGGGCCGGCGTCAGCGACAACGCCAGGAAGGCCGAGAAGACGATCGACGTGACCATCACCGCCGAGAACTGCCGGTAGATGTTGCCCACCGAGCCGGAGAAGAAGGCCAGCGGCACGAACACCGACACCAGCACCACGGTGACGCCGACGATGGCCCCGGAAATCTGCCCCATCGCCTTGCGCGTGGCGGCCAGCGGCGACAGCCCCTCGTCGCTCATGATGCGCTCGACGTTTTCCACCACCACGATGGCGTCGTCCACCACGATGCCGATCACCAGGACCATGCCGAACATCGTCAGCACGTTGATCGAAAAGCCCATCGCCAGCAGCACGGCGAAGGTGCCCAGCAGCGCCACCGGCACCACCACCGTGGGGATCACCGTGTAGCGGAAGTTCTGCAGGAACAGGAACATCACCAGGAACACCAGGACCATCGCCTCGATCAGCGTCTCGACGACCTGCTTGATGGAGATGTCGACGAACTTCGAGCTGTCGTAGGGGATCGAGTACTTCACGCCCGGCGGGAAAAACTTCGACAGTTCCTCCATGCGCGCTTTCACCGCCTTGGCGGTGGCCAGCGCGTTGCCGGTGGGCGACAGCTGCACGCCGATGCCGGTGGACGGGTTGCCGTTCAGCCGGGCCGAGGTGCCGTAGCTTTGTGCGCCCAGTTCCAGCCGGGCCACGTCCTTCAGGCGCACCGTCGACCCGTCGGCGTTGGCGCGCAGCACCACGTTGCCGAATTGCTCGGTGTTGCTGAGCTGGCCGTTGACGACGACGGTGGCGAAGATGCCCTGGCCGGGCACGTTCGGCAGGTCACCGATGGTGCCCGACGAGACCTGCGCGTTCTGGGCGCGAATGGCCGCGGTGACGTCGGCCGCCGACAGGTTGTAGCCCACCAGCTTGGCCGGGTCGATCCACACGCGCATGGCGCGCTCGGTGCCGAACAGCTGTGCCTGGCCCACGCCGTCCACGCGCTGCAGCTCGGGCAGCACGTTGCGGGCGGCGTAGTCGCCCAGGGCCACCGGGTTGTAGGCCGGGTTGTCGGAGGACAGGATGGTGAACAGCAGGAAGTTGGCGCGGGACTTGTCCACGCGCACGCCCTGCTGCGTCACCGCCGCCGGCAGCCGCGGCGTGGCGCGGCCCAGGCGGTTCTGCACGTCCACCTGCGCCAGCTCGGCGTTGGTGCCGGGGGCGAAGCTCAGCGTGATCGAGCCGGTGCCGTCGGCCTGGCTGACGGACTCCATGTAGATCAGGCCGGGCGAGCCGTTCATCTCGCGCTCGATGATGCTGATGACGCTGTCTTCCAGTGTTTGCGCCGAGGCGCCCGGGTAGGCGGTGGAAATGACGATCGACGGCGGGGCGACGGTGGGGTACTGCGCCACCGGCAACTGGGTGATCGACACCGCGCCCATCACCAGGATGAACAGCGCGATCACCCACGCGAAGATGGGACGGTCAATGAAAAAGCGGGCCATGGTGTGCTGCCTCGCTGCTTACTTGCCGCTGGCCGACGAAGCGGCCGAAGACGCCGCGGGCGCCGCGGGCGCCGCCGAGGCAGACGCTGCGGGCGCGCCGGGGCCGCCGGCACCGCCGGCGGGGTTGCCGCCCGCGGCCTGCGGGCCGGTCCAAGGCACCGGCTTGACCGGGGCGCCGGGCACGAACATCTTCTGGAAGCCGGCCACGATGACCTGCTCACCTGGCTTCAGCCCGTCGGTGACCAGCCACTGGTTGCCTTGCGCCGACGCCACCTTGATGTTGCGCTGCGTGGGCTTGTTGTCCGCGCCCACCACCAGCACCGTGTCGCCGGTGCCGGTGCGGGTGACCGCCTGCTGCGGCAGCAGGATGCCGTCGGGCTGCTCAGCTTGTTGCAGCCGCACGCGCACGTACATGCCGGGCAGCAGCACGCCGTCGGCGTTCGGCACTTCGGCGCGCAGCGTGACCTGGCCGGAGGTGCTGTCGACCGTCAGGTCGGAGAACAACAGCCGGCCGGCCTGCGGGTACTCGCTGCCATCGTCCAGCACCACGCGCACCTTGGCGGCCTGGCCGCCGTTGGCGCGCTGCAGCTGGCCGCTGGCCAGGGCCTTGCGCAGGCGCAGCACCTCGGTCGTGCTCTGCGTGAAGTTGATGTACATCGGGTTGACCTGTTGCACCACGGCGAGCTGCGTGGCCTCGCCCTGGCCCACCAGCGCGCCCTCGGTCACCAGCGCGCGGCCGATGCGGCCGGCGATGGGCGAGGTGACCGCGGTGTAGCCGAGGTTGATGCGGGCGGTCTGCACGGCGGCCTTGGCGCCGGCCACGTCGGCCTCGGCCTGCTTTTGCGCGGCCTGGGCGTTCACCAGGTCCTGCTTGCTGATGGCGTTGGCTTCGGCCAGGGGCTTGTAGCGGTCGACCAGCGCGGTGGCCTGGGCCAGCGTGGCCTCGGCCTTGGCCTGCTGGGCCAGCGCGCTGTCCAGCGACGCCTTGTACGGCGCCGAGTCGATGGCAAACAGCGCCTGGCCCGCCTTCACGTCGCTGCCTTCGACGAACAGCCGCTGCTGCAGGATGCCGGCGGCGCGCGCCCGCACCTGGGCCACGCGCGAGGCCTCCAGGCGGCCGGGCAGCTCGGTGGTCAGGCCCACGGTGGTCGGCGTGGCGGCGACGACGCTCACCTCGGGCGGCGGCGGCATGCCGCCCGCGCCGCCGGGCGCGCCCGGGGCGGCGGCCTTCGGGCCGCAGGCGCTCAGCAGCACGGCGGCGCTGATCAGCGCCGCCAGCAGGGTCAAAGTGGTGGGTGAGCCGATGCGGTACGCACTCATGGGGAGCCTTCGCAATTGCAGCGGCCGCTCGGCGTGCAGGGGTGTGGCACGGGCGGCTCAGGGGGTTGAGGTGGGTCAATCAACGCTGAATTCGACGTACGGCCTATCGAAAGCGCTGGTTGTTGCGGTGCAGTATACATACAATCATGAATGTATGTTGACTGTCCACCACCCGCGGTCGCGCCCAGGCGCTGACCCCCACTGAGGCCCATGCCACCATGGCCCGCCGCACCAAGGAAGAAGCCCAAGCCACCCGCGACCTGCTGCTGGACACCGCCGAACAGGTGTTTCTGAAGCGGGGGGTGTCGCGCACCTCGTTGAATGAAATCGCCGCCGCGGCCGGGGTCAGCCGCGGCGCCATCTACTGGCATTTCCAGGACAAGGCCGACCTGTTCAACGCGATGATGGTTCGCGTGACCATGCCCATCGAGGAGGCCGTGGGCAGCAACAGCGACCCCGGCAACGCCGACCCCCTGGCGCAGGCGCGCACGACGCTGATCGACGCACTGCGCAAGACCGCCACCGACCCGCAGGTGCGCCGGGTCTTCGAGATCGCGACCCACAAGGTCGAGTACGTCGACGAACTCAGCAGCGTGCGCGAACGCCATCTGACGGTGCGCAACAGCTGCCTGTCTCACGTCACCCAGGGCCTGAACCTGGCACGCGAACGTGGGCAGGTGGCGTCCGACCTGTGCACCCGGTCGGCCGCGCTCGGCCTGCACGCGCTGATCGACGGCCTGATCCAGAACTGGATGCTCGACCCGCCCGCCTTCGATCTGGTGAAGGTGGGCACCCAGGTGCTGGAAACCTACCTGGCCGGGCTGGCGTCGGCGTCGGCGCGGTCGGTGTCTGCGGTGGCGGGATCGCCCGCCGCGGCCGCACCGTTCGCTGCACCGTCCGCCCCACCCGAGGCGCCTGCGTCCCGCCCGGCGAGCAAGCGTTCGAGGCAAAACTCGCGCACGCCGTAGAAGTCCTTGATGGCGCGGATCTCGGCGTGCAGCGCGCGCCGGGCCGCGTCGGCGGCTGGCGGCGCGCTGCGCTTCACGGCCAGGATCATCTTGTTCTTCTGCGTGTGCTCCAGCGACACGAATTCGAACACCTGGCTTCGGTAGCCGTGCGCTTCCAGCAGCGTCGAGCGCAGGCTGTCGGTGATCATCTCGGCCTGCTGACCCAGGTGGATGCCGTGCTGCAGCATCGGCCGCAGCACGCTGGGCATGGCCATTTGCGGGCGCAGTTCCTTGTGGCAGCACGGCGCGCACAGGATGATCTGCGCGCCGGCCTCGATGCCCTTGTGCAGGGCGTGGTCGGTCGCCGTGTCGCAGGCGTGCAGCGCGATCATCACGTCCAGTGGGCCGGTGTCGGCGTGCATCACGTCGCCCTGCACGAAATGCAGGCCGTCGAGCGACCAGCGGGCGGCGCTGGCGTTGCACAGCGTCACCAGGTCGTCGCGCAGCTCGACCCCGCGCACCTCGCAGGCCTGGTCCAGCGCGCCGCGCAGGTGGGCGTGCAGCGCGAATGTGAGGTAGCCTTTGCCGGCGCCGAAGTCCATCACACGCACGGGCGCCGCACCGGCCGGGCGTTCGGCGAGTGGGGAGTCGCGCCAGGCGGCGTCGAAGATCTCGACGAAGCGGTTGATCTGCCTCCACTTGCGCGACATCGCGGGGACCAGGCGGCCCTGCGCGTCGCTGAGCCCCAGGTCCTGCCAGCAGGGGTCGGTGAGCTGGAGCGGCCGCTGCTTTTGCCGGTCGTGTGGCTGGGTGGAGGCGGGCGGAAGACCGGGTGCGGTGGGCGAACGCGGCGATGCCGCCGTGGGGGCCACCGCCGCGGGCTCGGCGGGCCCGTTGGGCGCGGCGTCCCCGGCAAGCGCCACGGCGTGCCGCTGCAGCACCGACTTGCCTTTGCGGCTGCTGCGCAGGTCGATGTCGGCGTCGCTGGTTTCCAGGTGCGCGTGCGCCACGCCGTGCCCGGCGGCCGGGTCGAGCAGGGCCGCCACGGTGGCCACGCCGTCGCGCAGGGGCAGGTTCTTGGTCACGTCACGGGTGCTGTGACGGTACAGCAGCGACAGGTGCCGCTGGCCGCGCAGCACCAGCTCGCGGGCGGTCACGCGCTGCAAGGCCGGCTCGCTGCCCCGGTAGCCGGCCAGCACCAGCTTGCCGAAGGTCTGTTGGCGCAGGCTGTCTTCCAGCAGCGCGATGAATTGGGCCCGGGGGTCCGGCGGAAGGTCGCTCATGGCGCATTGTCGCGGTGCGGGCCGTGGTGCGTGCGGCGGCAACCGGGTGGATCGCTGCGCGAGGCCACGGGCCTCAGGGCTCGCCGTCCCAGTAGTCCAGCGCCTGGTCTTGCCGCAGCACGACGCTGAGGTCCCGTGCACCGGCCGGCCCGGCCATCGCCAGCAGCTTGCCAGAGTCGGGGTACTCGCACAGCTCGGGCGCCTGGGTGGTGCCGATGGACAGGTAGCGCAGCGGCGCGTCCGAGGTGTTGATGATCTGGTGCGGGTAGGCGGGCCCAGCCGGGATGAAGACCAGGTCGCCGCGCCGGATTGGCAGCAGCTCGCCCGCCACGCGCAGGCTGCCGTGCCCTTCCAGCACGAAGAACATCTCCTCCTGGGCATGGTGCAGGTGGTACGGGCAAGACCGCATGCCCGGCGCCACGGTGTCGATGCTGGCGCCCAACTGTTGCGCGGCCGTGCCGGCGGCCAGTCGGGCGCCCCAGCTGTCGTACAGCGGGGCGCGCTGGTCGCGTTGCACCGGCGCGTCGTCGATGTGGCGGATCAGGCGGTCGGCCAGCGCCTGGGCGGTGGGCGACAGCGTCGCGCGGGGCGGCCGCTGGCGCATGGCCCGCCAAGCCGCAAGGTCGAACACCATCACCACCTCGTCGCCGTCCATGGCCCCGGTGGCCACGAAACCCAGCGCCTCGTAGAACGCCTGCGGGCTGTGCGGGCCAGGCACGAACGAGTTCCAAAGGCGCGTCAGCCCGGGCCGCGCCGCCAGGTCGTCGAACAGCGCGAACAGGGCCGCGCGCCCGAAGCCGCGGCGCTGGGCGCGGTGGTCGATCATGAAGCGCCACAGGCCGACCTCGGGCGTCGCCGGGCGGGCCGGTGGGGGCAACAGCGCCTGGTCCTCGACCATGACGAAGCCGACCGGGGTGTCGCCCGCCACCACCGCGCGGTACCAGGCCTCGGGGTGGAACAAGGCCTGCGCCAGCGAGGTGGCGTTGCTGGCCACGTGGTGGGCTTGCGCCGCCGTGACCTGCAGGTCGACGATGGCCCGGACCGTCTGTGCGGTGATCGGCACCAGGCGCACAGGCGCGCCGGCCGGTGGCGCGGTGAAATCGGCAGGGCTCATGGTCCGTCTCCGGGATGAGGGTTGGTCACGGGCCGGTGTGGCCGCGGCTACCCGCGCTCGAACTTGAACACCGCCACCCCGGCCATCAGGTTCGGCCAACGCCGCACCGGGGCGCCGCGGTGGATGCCGAAGGCGTCCACCGTGCGCAGCCCCAACTTGCGCGCCAGCACTTCGAAGTCGGCGAAGGTGCCCACGCGGATGTTCGGCGTGTCGTACCACTCGTAGGGCAGGGCGCGGGTCACCGGCATGCGCCCGCTGAGCACGCGCAGGCGGTTGGCCCAGTGCGCGAAATTCGGAAAGCTGACGATGCCCGAGCGGCCCACCCGCGCCGTTTCGCGCAGCATGCGTTCGGTGTGGTGCAGGTGCTGCATGGTGTCGAGCTGCAGCACGACGTCGAAGCTCTGGTCCCCGAACATCGACAGGCCCTGCTCCAGGTCGAGCTGCAGCACGTTGACGCCGCGCTGGGTGCAGGCCTGCACATTGGCGTCGTCGATCTCGATGCCGTAGCCGGTGCACTGCCGGGTGTCGCGCAGGAAGGCCAGCAGCGCGCCGTCGCCGCAGCCCAGGTCCAGCACGCGGGAGCCCGCGGGGACCATCTGGGCGATCAGCTCCATGTCCTGCCGGTCGCTCATGCCAGCTCCTTGGCGATGTTGTCGAAGTAGGAGCGCAGCACGCCGTGGTAGCGCGGGTCGTCCAGCAGGAAGGCGTCGTGGCCGTGCGGGGCGTCGATCTCGGCGTAGCTGACGTCGAGCTGGTTGTCGAGCAGGGCCTTGACGATCTCGCGCGAGCGCTCGGGCGAAAACCGCCAGTCGGTGGTGAAACTGGCGACCAGGAAGCGGCAGCGCGCGGCGGCAAAGGCGGCGCTCAGGTTGCCACCATGGGCCAGGGCCGGGTCGAAGTAGTCGAGCGCCCGGGTGATCAGCAGGTAGGTGTTGGCGTCGAAGTAGTCGCTGAACTTGTCGCCCTGGTGGCGCAAGTAGCTTTCGATCTCGAACTCGATGTCCTGGGTGCTGTAGCGCGGGGTGGGCGACTTCATGCCGCGGCCGAACTTCAGGTCCATCGCGTCGTCGCTGAGGTAGGTGATGTGGCCGATCATGCGTGCCACCCTCAGGCCGCGCCGCGGCACCACGCCATGCCGGTAGTAGTGGCCGCCGTGGAAGTCGGGGTCGGTGACGATGGCGCGCCGGGCGACCTCGTTGAAGGCAATGTTCTGCGCGGACAGGTTGGGCGCCGTCGCCACGGCGATGCAGTGACGCAGGCGGTTGGGGTGGCGCAGCGACCAGCTCAGCGCTTGCATGCCGCCCAGGCTGCCGCCCAGCACGGCGGCCAGCTGCGTGATGCCCAGGGCCTGCACCAGACGCGCCTGGGCGTCGACCCAGTCTTCGACCGTCACGACGGGAAAGTCCGCGCCGTAGGGTTGCCCGCCCGCCGCCGGGTCGGGGTTGGTGTGGGTTGGCCCGGTCGAGCCGAAGCACGACCCCGGGTTGTTGACGCCAATCACGAAGAAGCGCCGGGTGTCCAGCGGCTTGCCGGGGCCGACCAGGTTGTCCCACCAGCCCTCGCTGCGCGCTTGCCCGGCGTAGGTGCCGGCCACATGGTGGCTGGCGTTGAGGGCATGGCACACGAGCACCGCGTTGCTGCGCTCGGCGTTCAGCGCGCCGTAGGTCTCATAGGTGAGCTGGTAAGGCGCCAACATGCCGCCGCTGCGCAGCGGCAACGGCGCGTCGAAATGCATCTGGCGGGGTTCGACGTCGCCCAGCGGCAGGCCGGCAGGGCGCGGCGCCGGGGCGGGGCTGGCGGGGGCAAGGCGGGTGGAAGCTCGGGACATGCAGAACACCAAGAAACCCGGCAGCGTGATCGCTCAAGAGGCCGGGTGGTGTGCCATGTCTCTTTAGCTGCATTTTTAGAGCGCCCGCAAGCCGGAACAAATCAGCGCTGGCCGCCAGTATAGCGAGGCGGGTTGCCCGGGTCACACGCGCAGCGTGCTGCCCACCCGGTGACCGTGGAAGAAGGCCTCTTCGAACACCGAGTAGGCCGACAGGTCGCTGTGGGCGATGTGGATGCGGTCGCTGCGCGCGGTGCTGCCCGCGGCGAGCGCCGCCAGGGCCGGGTGGCTGCGCACGCCGGGGGCGGGCAGGCTCATCGCATGGCCGTAGCGCATCAGGTCGACGCGGCGCAGCTTGCGGCGCAGGTCCGGGTGGGGCAGCAGCAGGTCGCCCACGACCCGCTCGGCCCAGTGGTCCCAGGGTCGTTCCATCAAGGCGCGGCGCTGCTGCGCCAGCGCTGGGTCGGTGTCACCGCCCAGGGCCCAGTACGCGGTCAGCACGGTGGGCCCGGGCTGTTGGCGCAAGCTCTGGTGCATGGCGTCCACATAGCCCAGGGCGGCACTGCCGTAGACCACGTTGTCCCAGGCGGGCGCGGCGCCAGGCAGGTCGACCAGGGGCGCGTCCAGGTGCAGGTTGCCCACCAGCCAGGGCGAGTAGCGCATGGCCTGCGCCGCCGCCGCCAGCGCCGCGCTGGGCGTGGCGATCACCCGCGCGGCGATGAACAGCGGCGTGGCCATCACCACCTGCCGCGCCCGCCAGCGCTCGCGGCGTTGCAGCCGGTGGTCGAGCGCGTGCAGGTCGACGCCATCGCGGTCGGCATTCACCCGGGTCACGGTTCGGCCGGTGTGCACCTGCGCCGCCATGGGCGTGGCGAGCCGGCGCGTCAGCCAGGCGTTGCCTTCGGGCCAGGTCAGCACCGCGTCGCTGGCGTTGTCGTCGACCTCGCCGGGCCCATGGAAGCCATGCCGGCTGGCGAAGTAGTGCAAGCCAGCCCAGGCCGACACGTGTCCGATGCCACCGCCATAGTCGTCGCGGCAGCAGTAATCCAGGTACCAGCGCAGCGCGGGGCTGTGCAGCCCCGCCTGGTCGAGCCATTGCGCGAAGCTGCCGCGGTCCAGTGCGCTCAACTCGTCCGACCAGGGCACCCGCGCCGTCGGCATGGCGAAGGTCCGGCGCCTGACGTGGTCGCCCACCAGGCCTGCGAAGCGGCGGTAGTCCGCCAGTGTGGCGGCACGCTGCGCTTCGGGCAGGGCGTCGACCGGGGGGAGCAGGCCGTCGTGCCAGCGGGCGTCCGGATCGGCGCCGGCCGGCACGACGGCGCGGTGGGGGTCGTCGAGTGCGGCGGGGCGCTGCTCGGCCAGCGCCGTGCCGATGTACAGGCGCTCCTGCGGGCTGTGGCAGAGGTGGCGTTCTTCGTAGACCCGGCGGCCGTGCTCGCGGCGGCTCAGGCCCAGTTCTTCCAGCAGTGCCACCAGCGGTTCGTCGTGCTCGTCGGGCACCGGCAGGTAGTGCGCGCCCAACGGGCAGGCCATGCCGGCGATGTGGTGGCCGCGGCTGTTGCCGCCGGCGTCGTCCTCAAGCTCGAGCAGCGCCACGTCGTCGATGCCGCGCTGGCGCAGGGCCCGCAGGCAGGCCAGGCCGGCGACGCCGCCGCCCACCACGACCACCGCGGCTTGGCGAACCACCTCGGCGCCGGTGGGCGGGGCGCGCGGGTGGTCGCCGCGCAGCAGGTGCCCGCGGTCGTGCGACGCGCCTACCCAGCCGCCGTCGTAGCGCGGCCCCTCGTCGTGGCGGCGGCAGCCCACGAGCCCCAACCCGGCCGCCGAGGCGCCCAGCAAGGCGCCCTGGCCCACGCGCCGCAAGGCGTCGCGGCGCTTCATCGGGCCCGCACCTGCCGTCGCCGCGCGCTCACTGCTGCACCTTGCCCCATTCCTGCTCGTAGGTCTGCACCAGCACCTGGTTGGACAGGCGGTTGGGCTGGGCCGCCACGCGCGACATGTCAGGCGGGAAGTTGAACAGCGCCGGCACGCCATCGGCGGTCAGGAAGCGCAGCCCCGTGGGCAGCGGCCGCGCGGCAATGCGCGCCGCGTCCACCGGGCGCCGACCTGCCAGCACGTAGCCCCATTCGCCGAAGCTGGGCACATGGGCGTGGTACGGCGTGGCGGTGAGGCCCGCGGTCTCGATGGTCTGGACCACGGTCCAGAAGCTGTGCCGCGCGACCAGCGGCGAGGTGGTCTGCACCGCCGCGTAGCCGCTGGCGGCCAGGTGGCGGTCGAGCAGCGCATAGAAGCTGGTCGTGTAGAGCTTGCCGATGGAAAAATTCGTGGGGTCGGGGAAGTCGACGATCACCACGTCGAACACCTCGTCGTGCTGCTCCAGCCAGGCGTACGCGTCGGTGTTGACGATGCGCAGCTTCGGGGACAGCAAGGCATCGCCGTTGAGCTTGCGCAGCAAGGCCTGCTGCGAGAACAGGCGCGTCATGTGCGGGTCCAGCTCGACCAGCGTCACCGATTCGACGCTGGGGTGGCGCAGCACCTCGCGCACCGCCATGCCGTCGCCGCCACCCAGCACCAGCACGCGCCGTGGCGCGCCGTGGGCGAGCATCGCCGGGTGCACCAACGCCTCGTGGTAGCGGTACTCGTCACGCGAGCTGAACTGCAGGTTGCCGTTCAAATAGAGCCGCACCGACGTCGGCCCCGCGGTGACCACCACGCGCTGGTAGGTGCTGTTTTCGCTGAACAGCACCCGGTCGCCGTAGAAGCGGTCTTCGGCCCAGGTGGTGATGCGGTCGGCCCCGGCGAAGGCGGCCAGCAGGGCCGCGGCCACGGCCACGCAAGCCATCGCGTGGGCGGGCACCCGACGCAGCTGACCACGGAACAGCCACAGGGCCCACACCGCCACGCCGGTGTTCAGCAGGCCGAAGAACACGCCGGTGCGGATCAGTCCGAGGTGCGGCACCAGCAGCAGCGGGAAGGCCACCGACACCGCCAGCGCGCCCAGGTAGTCGAAGGTGAGCACTTGCGACACCAGGTCCTTCAACGCATAGCGCGCGCTGAACTGCTTTTTCAGGATGCGCATGACCAGCGGAATCTCCAGCCCGACCAGCGTGCCCACCAGCAGCACCAGGGTATAAAGCGCGAAGCGGAAGGAGCTGGCAGCCAGTGTGTGCAGCGCGAACAGCGCGGCCGGCATCAGCCCGCCGATCAGGCCCACGAGCAGCTCGATGCGCAGGAACTGCGACACCAGCTGCCGGTCGATGAATCGCGACAAGTAGGACCCCACGCCCATGGCGAACAGGTAGGCCCCGATGACCGTGGAAAACTGCAGGACCGAGTCGCCCAGCAGGTAGCTGGCCAGCGCCCCCGCGGCCAGCTCATAGACCAGCCCGCACGCGGCCACCACGAAGACCGAGGCCAGCAGCGCCACCTCGGCCGGGCGGATGGGCTGCGCGGCTTCGTTGGCCGCTTCGGTCAGGGTGTCGGCGGCCGCATGAGGCGCGGATGCCGTCGCGGCAGGCGGCCGCTCACCGGGCTGGACCACGGGGTCGGACACCGGCGCCGGTGCGGCGCCGGCCGGGTCAACCATGCACGGCCGCCGAGATGATCTGCCCGATGGCCACGCACATCGCGCCGACCACGATGGCCAGGGCGACGTTCTTCTTCTCAACGATCTCGGCCCACAGGTCGTACGGGGTCAGCTTGTCGATGATGATGAAGCAGACCCAGAAGACCAGCACGCCCATCAGCGCGAACAAGGCCGAGCCGACGAAGATGCCGGGTTTCATCCATTCGATGCCCATCATGGTGAGGCTCCTGTGGGGGGTGGTTGGTTGGGGGTGGTTCGGTGACCGCGGGGCGGCTATTTGTGGCTGCCGCCGGAGCTGAATCCGCCGTACGAGCCCCCGCTGCTGCGCGAGCGCTGGTTGTTCACGCAGCTTTGATACTGTTGGGACTGGGCGCCGAAGCTGGCCCGCACCTCGTCGCAGTCGTCGTTCGAGCCGCATCGGAACAGCATCAGCAACACGATGATCACGAAGGCCCAGAAGAAGACCTTGGCCAGCAGGCCGGCCGCGTTGCCAGAGGTGGGCAGGCTGTCGCGCTTCAAGGCGGCGCCCAGCTCGGGCGCGAGGCGGAAGGCCTTCAGCACGGTCTCTGCGCTCAGGCTGTCACCCGCCGACCACACCACCTCCTGCTCGCGGCCTTCGCCGGTGCGTTCGCGGTTGAGTCGGCGGCTGCTCGCGCTGCCCGTGCCGGCGTAATCGGTGTTGTAGGTCAGCTGATCGCGTTCGAGCTTCCAGTAGAACTCGCCCAGCACGTAGGTGACCTTGCCTTTGTAGTCGTACAGCTTGCGGTAGCTGGCGCCACGGTAGGTGACAGTGCCCCCGCTGCCCTCGGGCACGCCGGTGATCGGCGCCGTCCAGCTCCAGCCGTCCTCGGCGTCGACCAGGAAGGCGAAGCCCTCGGTGCGGTGGTACAGCAGGTACTCGCGCCAGACCGACTGTTCATCGTCGGGGTCATCGGCCACTTCGCAGCGCTCGACGTAGCCCACCACCTGCCAGGGCAGCGGCTGCGCCGGCTTGTCGCGGGCGCCCAGCGCCAGCGTGCCAACCTGGCCCAGCGGGATCTGCGGCGTGCCGCCGTCTTGTGCATTGGCCTGGGCGTAGTGCTTGAGGTCGGCGCCCACGCCGCCCGACACGTCGACCACCGCCTTGCACTGGTGGCAGACGATGGACTGGGTGCTGTCGAGCTTGACCTCGAGCGCCGTGCCGCAGCTGGGGCACTCAACCCCGCGGGCCTTCAGCGTCTTCTCGCCGGCCTCGGCCAGGCCCTTCATCTGCAGCTCGCTGATCGCGACCGGTCTCCCCAGCGACCAGCGCGGCGCGGCGGGTTGGCTGTAGTCCAGCGTGGCGACCTCGTCGCGCGCGTTGCGCAGGTCGACGACGGTGAAAGGCCGGTCGGTCGTTGGCGGCGACGGCAATTCGCCCTGCGCTGCGATCAGGCTGGCCTGCACCACCGACGCCACGCTCCAGGCCTGGCCGGCCAGGGTCAGGCGTTGCCCGGCGGCCAAGTTGTCGGGGTCGGGCGGGGGGTCGCTCAGCGGCGCTTCCAGCGCGATGACATAGCGCCCGTTGTCCTCGGACAACCAGGCCGGCCGCGGCACGCCGTCGGCGCCGGCGTCGAACAGCGCATGCCATTCGTTCCACGTGCCCTGCGTCGTGCGGTACTGCAGCCGGCCCACCAGCGTGAACGGCCGGCCCAGGTAGATGCCCGACGCGCCAAGCTGCAGTGGCGTGTGGTCGTCGAACAGCTCGGCGGCCTGGCCGGTGCGGCGCAGTGCGTCGCCGTCGCGCACGATCGTGCTTTGGCAGAAGCTGCAAACGGCGAAGGCCGACGCGGGCGAACGAAAGTCGACCGGCGCGCCGCAATTCGGGCACGCGGCGCGGTAGGCGCGTTGCGGGCTGGGTTCGGTGGCCAAGGTCTAGGCGGACCCTGGCCGTGCCATGCCGGATGGCGGGACGAAGGGCATGCCGTGGCCTAGACCAGCTTCTTCAGCAGCTCGGCCTTCTTGCCGTCGAATTCCTCCTGGGTGAGGATGCCCTTGGCCTTCAGGTCGGCCAGCTTTTCCAGCGTGGCCATCACTTCGTCGGGCCGGATCGACGGCACCGCGGCGGGCGCCACCGGGGCGGTCTGGGCCGCGGGATGGCCTTGCAGGCCTTGCGCCAGTTGCTGCGCCATCACCTGGCCCAGCGCCACGCCGGCGCCCAGGCCCATCGCGTCGCCGGCCACGCCGCCGCCGCCCCCGCCGCCTTCGGCGAACTTGGGAATCGACTGCGCGGTCTGGTACTGCATGAATTTGCCCATGTCGTTGCCGACCATGCCCATGCCGATCTTCTGGTCGAGGATCTTCTGCAGCTCTTCGGGCAGCGACACGTTCTGCACCGTCACCGACTCGAGCTTCAGGCCGATCTTCTCGAACGACGGCCCGGTTGCTTCCTTCAGCTGGGTGGCGAATTCGATCTGGTTGGCCGCGAGGTCGAGGAAGGCGATGCCGCTGCTGGCCACGGCGTCCGAGATGTGCTGCAGCATCAGTGCGCGCAGCTGCCCGTCGATCTCGGCGGCGGTGTAGCGGTCGCGGGTGCCGGAGACCTCGGTGTGAAACAGCTTGGGGTCGGCGATGCGGTAGCTGAAGTTCCCGAAGGCGCGCAGGCGCACCGCGCCGAAGTCCTTGTCGCGGATGGTCACCGGCTGGCTGGTGCCCCAGCGCTGGTCAACCTGCTGGCGGGTGCTGAAAAAGTAGACGTCGCTCTTGAAAGGGCTCTGGAACAGCTTGTCCCAGTTCTTCAGGTAGGTCAAGACCGGGATGGTCTGCGTGGTCAGCTTGTACATGCCGGGGCCGAACACGTCGGCCACCTTGCCCTCGTTGACGAAGACCGCCATCTGGCTTTCGCGCACGGTCAGCGAGGCGCCGTACTGGATTTCATTGCCGGCCATCGGGAAGCGCCAGGCGAGCGTGCCGTCGCCGTCCTCCGTCCACTCCAGGATGTCGATGAACTGTTTCTTGATGAAATCCATCAGTGCCATGCTGTGCTCCTGGCCGCGAGAAGGGGCGGCTGGCGCGAATAATACGGCGCAGCAGCGCGCCCATGCCGCCCGCGGATCCCCAACGATGCCGACAAATTCATCCTCCGACGCCGACGCCCGCCCCAAGGCCGGCCTGAGCCTGGCCGTGGTCGGCGCCGGACCCGTGGGCCTGGCGCTCGCCCTGCAGGCGGCGCACGCCCTGCCGCAGGCCCGCGTCAGCCTGTTTGACGCCCGCCCGGTCGACCGCGACGTCAGCGCCGACCCGCGCACGCTGGCGCTGTCGTTGGGCAGCGTTCAGCTGCTGGGCTGGTTGGGCGTGTGGCCGCAGATCGAGCCCGCGGCCCAGGCCATCACCGAAGTGCACGTGTCGCAACAGGCGCCTTCGCTGCAGGCGCTGCCGCTGGGCTGGCTGGCCGACCGCCTGGGCGACCCCGCGGTGCACATCCGCGCCAGCGAGCAGCGCGTGGGCCAGCTCGGCGCGGTGTTGTCATATGGCGCCCTGCTGGCGCCGATGCAAGCCGCCTGGCTCGCCCGCGCCGCGGCCGAACCCGGTCGGCTGCACACGCGTTTCGGCACCGCGGTGGCCGGGCTGAAGGCGGTGCCCGGCGGCGTCGAAGTGGACGCAGGCATCGTGGACCGCCACGACCTGGTCGTCGTCGCCGAGGGCGGCGTCTTTGCCGACCAGGACCGCAAGGCCATCGCCCACGACTATCGGCAGGTCGCCTGGGTCGGCACGGTCGCGTTGCCGGACGCCCCGCCGGGCATGGCCTTTGAGCGCTTCGCCCGCCAGGGCCCGGTGGCGCTGCTGCCGTTGCGCGGGGGGCGCGCGGCATTGGTGTGGTGCGTCGACCGCGACGACGATCCGGTGGTGGGTCTCGACGACGCGCAACGCCTGTGCGTGCTGAATTCGCTGATGCCGCCCGAGGTCGGGCGCATGGCCGCCATGTCGCCGCTCAAGGCCTTCCCGCTCGGGTTGAACGCAGAGCGCAGGTTGACCGACGGCCGCACCGTGCGCATTGGCAATGCCGCGCAAACGCTGCACCCGGTGGCCGGGCAAGGCCTGAACCTGGGCCTGCGCGACGCCCACGCGCTGGTGCGCGGGCTGGTCGCCGACCCGGACGTGGACGCCGTGCTGCGCCGGCTGGAATGGGCCCGCGCGCCCGACCGCTGGAGCGTGATCGCCGCCACCGATTTCCTCGCGCGCAGCTTCACGTGGTCCGTGCCGGGCGCGGCGGTGGCGCGCGGACTGGGCCTGGCGGCGGTGCAGGCCCTCGGGCCCGTGAAGTCGCTGCTGGCGCGGCAGATGATGTTCGGCCGGCGCTGAGCGGTCGGCGGCCACTGTGGTTGTCCACAAGGCCCCGTGAAAACCCTTGGGCGAGAATGTCGGCATGTCCGACACCCTGCTGTTCAAGCTGATGGCGATCGTGGCGGTGGTGGCCTTGGGTTGGCTGGTGGGGCGTGCCCGCTGGCTGGGGCCCGACCGCAACGAGCCGGCGCGCGCGCTGTCCGGCGCCGCCTTCTACCTGTTCGTGCCCGCGCTGCTGTTCCGCACGACGGCCCGCATCGACCTGTCGGCCATGCCTTGGGCGACGCTGGCGGCGT
>CALRPU020000015.1:0-111790 GCA_943370175.1 Hydrogenophaga intermedia
CGACCGGCGACCGGCGAGCAGGGCGTGTCAGGCCACGGGGCGCTTGCCGCGGTCCCTTGGCCGGGCGCGACAGCGCGGTCAGGCGTTCCCCGCGATGACGACGTTGGGGTATTTCTCCCGCGGCAGCCGACGTGGTGAACATGGGTTGACCGGCGCCGCCTGGACCCGTTTTGGCCCTCGAGGCTCAGCAGCGACCCGGGCAGGGTGGGGGAGGAGCGACTGGGCGGCCCGCGACTTGCCGTCGAACGGCCGCCAGGCGGTGCGCGCCGCTTGCGGTCACGCTGATGTGAAGGTCGACAAGACCGGACCCCGGTCGTGGGGCCGCCTCAGTCTGCAGGTCGGGCGCTGGCGGGCAGGGCCGCCGTCACGTCGCCTCGGGCGACGCCAGCCGCGCGATGGGACTTCATGCCCCAACTCCACAGCCGCTCGGAAGGCAAAGGCAGCACCAGGAACAAGTGTTCCAGGATCGCCAACGACAGCAACGAGGCCACCAGGCCGTACTGCGCCACGGCGAAGGGGCTGGCCCCAGGCGCCAGGCAGGCCTGCCACAGGGGCACGACGAGGACCGTGGCCACCATCACCGACACCGGCAGCAAGGCGTTCATCGGCCTGCGGCAGAAGTAGCTTTCGAGGTAACGCAGGTGCGGCGGCAGGAAGCTCTCGTTGAGGTTGCGCACGCCCAGGAACACGTTGAGCTTGGCGCTTTGGCGCATCGTCCAAAGCACCAGAAAGGTCCACCAACCGGTCTGGTTGGGGGCGTCGCGGGTGACGGCCCACACCGCCAGGGCCAGGGCGACCAGCGCGAGCTCGTGGTGGGCCACCGCGCGCAGGGCCAGCCGCGTGCGCGGCCAACCGGCCAGGCGCGGCGGGCAGGGCTCGCGGTGCGGGCCGGTCACATAGCCCAGCAGGAAACCCATTTCCTGCCAGGCCCAGATCAGGATGGCGCAGGTGAAAGCGCAGTAGGCGTCGTCCACGCCCGTGCCCCGGCTGCTGACCGACATGCCCCACAGCGCGAGGCCCGACACCACGGTTGTGGCCAGCATCGTCCACTTGAAGGTGCGCGCCGGCAGCCCGTCCAGGTACAGGATGACGCCGGTGCTGAACCACCAGATGAAGATGGAAAACAGCAGGGGCAACAGGACGGAGGACATGGCCGGCACGCGAGCGATTTGGGCGGTTCAGTGCGGGCGACCGGGGGTGGCGTGCCGGCTGCTCACCAGGCCGGGGCCATGCGGATCTGCTCCGGCAAGGCGTGGCGGTTGACCGGCAGCAGGTACAGGCGGGCGAAGGTCGCCACCCCGGCCAGCGACCACCAGCCGCGCTTGACGAGTCCCACCACCCCGCCTTGTTCCTTGGCCGCGTCGACGCGCGCTGAGATGTGGCGCAGCCGTTCCAGACCGCGCCGGAAGGCCGGGTGGTCGATGTCCAGCGAGACCGGGAAGACCTGTTTCGAGATCTCGCTGGTGATGCGGAACACCGTGTAGTCGTACTCGGTGGCGTCGAAGCCCATCGCGTCGTTGAGGATCGGCCGGTTGTGGTCGCGCACGTACATCGTGGCGTACACCGCCAGCAGGAAAAATCGGATCCACAGCGTGTTGCCGCCGCGCAGCAGGTGCGGGTTCGCGCGCAGGATCAGCGCGAAGGACTCGCCATGGCGAAACTCGTCGTTGCACCAGCGTTCGAACCACCGGAAGATCGGGTGAAAGCGCTTGTCCGGGTGGCGCTCCAGGTGGCGGTAGATGGTGATGTAGCGGGCGTAGCCGATCTTCTCCGACAGGTAGGTCGCGTAGAAGATGTACTTGGGCTTGAAGTAGGTGTAGTTCTTGGTGCGCTTCAAGTTGCCCAGGTCCACGCCCAGGCCGTAGTCGCGCAGCGACTGGTTCAGGAACCCCGCGTGCCGCGACTCGTCGCGCGCCATGTAGCGCATCAGCGCCTTGATGTCCGGGTTGGTGATGTTCTTCTGGATCTCGTTGTAGAGCACGCAGCCGGAAAACTCCGAGGTCAGCGAGCTGACCAGGAACTCCAGAAATTCCTTGCGCAGCTCCGGCGACCAAGTCGGCGTCAGCTCGATCACTTCGCGCGCGAACAGCTCATTGCGCTGAAAGTGGTCGTGGTTGTTGTCGCCCTCGTACTCCGACATCATCTGGTCCCACTCGGCGCGCACCGGGGCCACGTCGATGCGGTCCATGGCGGCGTAGTCGGTGGTGTAGAACCGCGGCGACAGCAGGTGGTCGTTGACCGCGGCGGCGGTGGCGTCCTGCGAGGTCTCGATGGTGGGGGTGGGGCTCATGGTGTCCTCGTGAGGGGGAGGGTCGACGGCGGGGCGCTGGCCAGCAGCGCGGCGAAGCCGGACGAGTTGATCGGCCCGAAGGAGTCGAGGTCGACGACGCGGCGGGTCACCGGGTCGTGCAGCGTCAGGCGGCCGTCGGCTCGGCGAACGAGTTCGAAGGCTTGCTCGGGTCCGCCGCCTGCGCGTTTGCGTTCGCGGGCCAAGCCGCGAAGCGTGCCGCGCACGAAACCGGCCTCGCCGGTGATCGAGCGCAGCTCTGTGCCGCTGCGGCCGTCCAGCACGGCGATGCTGCCGTCGGGCCGATCCTCAAACCGAAGGGCGATGGTGGCCACCGGTGGCGCGTCGGGCGCGCGGATGGGGGTGCCGCTCAGGCGAACCGCGGCCGTGCCCAACACCGCCAGCCCGAGCAGGGCGGCCGCGCCCCACAGCAGCGGGCGGGGAACCTCCATGCCGGCGTCGTGGGAAGTGCTTGCGCTCATCGATGGACCTTTGTGTACTGTCGAGTTGACAGTATGCAGTGTCAATCAAATATGCGCCACTGCTTCGTCGCCCCCAATCGCCCTATTCGCCCTAATTGGCCGCGATGGGGTGGTCTGGGTGGGCCGACCAAGCACCTTGCCGGCCAGGGCCCGACGCGTTGGCGGCCGGTGAGGGCTGCGGGGCGGCGTTGACCATGTCGGTTTGGCCGGTGGACGCGGCCCAGGCGGTGGCCAGCAGCGTGGCCACCCGTGGCGCGTCAGGCAGGCACCGCAGCATCGGCTCGGGCTGCGCCAGGCGCCACGGCCGGGCGTGCGGCCACAGGTGCATGAAGGCGATCTTGTCGGACTTGCCCAGCGTCAGCGCGATGTCGGCTGGACCGGTGTCGCCGGGGTGTGCCCGGCGCAGGTTGGCCGCCACGATGCGCTTGAACGGCAGGTTCAGCGTCAGGCTGAGCACGATGCCGATGCGCATCACCACGCGTCGGTTGGTGACCGTGTAGACCGTGGTGCGGGCGCTCAACCAGGCCATGGTGAGCAGCAAGCCCAGCGCCAGGGCCACCAGGGTCAGCAGGATGCCCATGGACTTGAGCATCGGTGCCAGCGCATCCCCGTTGTTCAGGGCCAGGCCGCCACGCACCGCGAGGATCAGCGCGAAGTACACAGCCAGCTTGCGCACGTGGAAGACATGGCGGGCCACGGCGTGCCACTGCGGGCTGCCTTGCCACAGCACATGCTCGCCGGCGGGCAGGGCCTCCGGCAGGCCGTGCGAGGCCTCGAACTCGTGTTCGTGCGTGCCCGGCGGGGTGTGGCGGTGCCCACTCACAGCAAGGGCTCCTGGCGGTGCGGTGCGGCGTAGAGCGTGCCCGAGCCGTAATAGGCCATGACCTTCTCTTCTTCCAGCGAGGTCACCTGGTCCGGGTGCTTGGTGCGCGGCACGCCGGCGATCTGCGCGCCCATCAGCGAGGCCACATGGACCTTGCCGTTGCGGATGCGGCAGAAGTTCATCGGCAGCAGCACCTGCGGGCCACCCGCGGCGCCCGGCACGTTCAGCTCCAGGAAGCGCACGACCATTTCGCCGTGGTCCAGCCAGATGTCGCGCACCGTAGCGCCTTGCTCACCATCGGCGCCCACCACCGGCATGCCGATGGGGTTGGCGTCCTGTTTGGCCACGCTGTAGCCCTTGAGCTTGCGCATGGGCACGATCAGGATCTCGCCTTCGGAGCTGAGCTCCGGTGTGTCCATGCGCATCGTGTACGAGCCCGGGCCGATGTTGTCGGTCAGCGCGTGGTGGTGCGGCTCGATCGGCGCGCCGGGAAAGCCCGCATTCGGGCTGCCCGGGATGGCCGCGGGCACCACGTCGCGCTGGTGCGGGGCCTGCATTTCGCCGCCGTGGGTCAGCTTGTAGGTCTTCGGTTCTGGCAGCGGCAGCAGGCCGTCCACGGTGCTGCGCCCGGGTCGGTCGGTGTGCATCGGGTAGCCCTCGCGCTTGCTCTCGCGCTGGAGGTAGTAGATGAGTCCAAAGAAAAAGGCCCAGAACATGTACAGCACGATTTGTGCAACGTCGACGTATTGGGTGATGGCTCCGGTTCCCATGGCTTGTGCTCCTGGTGGTGGTCTGTGGATAGAGGGTGGCGGTCTTTGGGCCGCTCAGCCCGGGAATTCGGCCAGGCCGAAGGTTTTGTCCGGCTGGCCGGCAGCGGTTGAGCGGCGGCTTCGTACCAGTGGCCCGATGGCGCACAACGTGGCGAAGAGCAGCAGCAGCTCCAGGTGATAAACGACGCTGTAGGCGGTGGCGGGTGTGTTGAGCACGTCCCAGAGCCATTGGTGGTGGACCAGTTCGGCCACGACGTCACGCAGCGCGCCGCCGAAGGCGATCGACGCGCCGGCGCAGCTGGCCTGCACCGCGCCCCAGGCGCCCAGCGCCAGGCCATTCAGGCCGTTGGATTCCAGGTTCATGGCCGCGGTCAGCGTGCCCACGGAAAACAGCCCGCCGCCGAAGCCGATCAAGCCGACCCCGGCGCGGAACAGCATCTGCGAGTGCATGGGTTCGGCAAAGATCACCGCCGAAAACGCGACCAGACCCACCAGGGCCCCGCCCGCGGCAATGCGGTGCGGGTCGCTGCCCCGCACCAGCCAGCGCGCGGCCAGGCCGAAGGCGGCCAGGGCGCCGATGGCCATCAGCGCGGTGAGCGTGGTGGTGGCGCCCACGCCCATCTGCAGGATCTCGCCGCCGTAGGGCTCGAGGATGATGTCCTGCATGTTGAACGCGGTGGTGCCCAGGCCCAGCGCCACCAGGAAGCGCATGGTGCGGCCGGCCTTGGCGAAGCGCGCCCAGGTCGATTTGAAGTCGGGGCGCGACAGCGCTGGGTCGGTGGCGGCGCGGTTGCGCGGCTCTTGTTTCCAGATGGCGATCAGGTTCAGCGCCATCGTCACGGCCGCCGCGCCTTGCACCACCTTGATCAGGCGCAATTGGCTGAAATCGGCCAGCAGCAGGCCAAACACCACGCCCGAGGCGACCATGCCGACCAGCAGCATCACGTACATCAGCGCCACGACGCGGGGGCGGGTGCGGTCCGGCGCAAGGTCGCTGGCCAGGGCCAGGCCGGCGGTCTGAGTGGTCTGGATGCCGGCGCCCACCAGCAGGAAGGCCAGTGCCGCGCTGACCGGGCCCAGCCAGGCGGGCCCCTGGTTGTCGCCGGACAGCAGGATCAAGGCGAACGGCATGATCGCCAGGCCGCCGAACTGCAGCCAGGTGCCCATCCAGATGTAGGGCACGCGCTTCCAGCCGAGCACCGACTTGTGCGTGTCCGAGCGGAAGCCCACCAGCGCGCGAAACGGTGCGAACACCAGCGGCAGCGCCACCATCAGCGACACCAGCCAGGCGGCCACGCCCAGCTCGACGATCATCACGCGGTTCAGCGTGCCGATCAACAGCACCGTGGCCATGCCCACCGACACCTGGAACAGCGACAGCCGCATCAGGCGGCCCAACGGCAGCTCGTCGCTGGCCGCGTCGGCGAACGGCAGGAAGCGCGTGCCCACCTTGGTCCACGCCAAGGCCATGGGCTGGCGCGCCGGCCGGGCGTCGTTGGCTTGGGCCTGAGTCGTGTTCATTGACGCACCAGCTCGATGGCCTGGGACTTGTAGAAGCCACTCGACACGCGGTGGGTGCGCCGCGGCTGCCAATGTCCCATGGCCGGGTGCTCGCTGACCATGCGGCGCACGGTCGACTCGGCCACGGGTTCGATGAATGGCGCGCGGTCGCCCTGCGGGAACAGGCGACCCACGGTGATCATGAGCTGCAGCAGAGGCGTCTTCGGCGCGAAGGTGAACAGGATGGAATCGTGGGTGCGGTCGGCCAGGCTGCTGAGCACGCGCAGCACGTCCGCCGGCTGGTAGTGGATCAGCGAGTCCATGCCCACCACGTGGTCGAAATGGCCCAGCGAGGGGTCGAGCATGTCGCCACTGCGGAAGTCGATGCGCCCGCCGTGCGGGGCGTTGACCAGGTCCTCGGGCAGCCGCTCGCGGGCCAGGTCCACCAGCGTGGGCGACAGGTCGATCGCCACCACCTCGGCGCCGCGCCGGGCGGCTTCGACCGCCAGTGCGCCGGTGCCGCATCCGGCGTCCAGCACGCGCTTGCCGCGCAGGTCGGCGCCCAGCCAGCCCAGCAGCGTGCTGCGCGTCTGGTCGCGGCCGGCGCGCACGGTGGCGCGGATGCCACTGACCGGCGCCGTCGACGTCAGCCGCGCCCAGGCATCGGCCGCCGTGCGGTCGAAGTAGTGCTCGATGCGGCTGCGCTGCTTGACGTAGGTGGTCGAGTTCATGCGGCTGACCTCAATCGAAGCCCAGCAGGTCGAAGATGTCGCGGTCTTTCATCGGCACCGCGTTCAACGGCTCGCCCCCCAGCCACAGGGCCGCGGCCAGGCGCATGTATTCCTTCTGCACGGCTTCGAGCTCGGGCGAGTACTCCATCTCGAACAGCGTCGACTTCTTGAGACGGCTGCGGCGGATCACGTCCAGGTCCGGGAAGTGCGCGGCCAGCTTCAAGCCGATCTTGGCGTTGTACTTGTCGATCTGGTCGGTGGCCGCGCTGCGGTTGGCGATGACGCCGCCCAGGCGCACGTTGTAGTTCTTCGCCTTCGCACCGATGGCCTGCACGATGCGGTTCATCGCGAAGATCGAGTCGAAGTCGTTGGCCGTGACGATCATGGCGCGGTCCGCGTGTTGCAGCGGCGCGGCAAAGCCGCCGCACACCACGTCGCCCAGCACGTCGAAGATCACCACGTCGGTGTCTTCCAGCAGGTGGTGTTCCTTCAGCAGCTTGACGGTCTGGCCGACCACGTAGCCGCCGCAGCCGGTGCCGGCCGGCGGGCCGCCCGCTTCCACGCACATCACGCCGTTGTAGCCGGGGAAGACGAAGTCCTCGACGCGCAGTTCCTCAGCGTGGAAGTCCACCGTTTCCAGCACGTCGATGACGGTGGGCAGCATCTTCTTGGTCAGCGTGAAGGTGCTGTCGTGCTTGGGGTCGCAGCCGATCTGCAGCACGCGCTTGCCCAGCTTGGAAAAAGCCGCCGACAGGTTGCTGCTGGTGGTGCTCTTGCCGATGCCGCCCTTGCCGTAGATGGCAAAGACCTTGGCGGTGCCGATCTTCAGGTTCGGGTCGAGCTGCACTTGCACGCTGCCCTCGCCGTCGGTGCGGGAATGGGTGCGGATGCCGGGACGCTTGATGTCCGGCATCGCGACGGTGGCGATGGTCATGCAGGGGCTCCTTCAGGGGAATCGTCGAACACGCCTTCAAGACGGTCTTCCAGCTCTTCGCCAGCGCGGCGCAGGGCTTCGAGGGTCTTGTCGTCGGGTGTCCAGTAGTTGCGCTCGAATGCCTCGATCAGCCGGTTGGCGACCCGGGCCGAGGCGGTGGGGTTGAGTTTGGCCAAGCGCGCGCGCATGGCCGGGTCGAGCATGAAGGTCTCGGTGAGCTGCTGGTAGACCCAGGGCTGCACCTGGCCGGTGGTGGCCGACCAGCCCATGGTGTTGGTCACATGCACTTCGATCTGGCGCACGCCTTCGTAGCCGTGCTCCAGCATGCCCTCGTACCACTTCGGGTTGAGCATGCGGGTTCGCGTTTCCAGCGAGACCTGTTCTTTGAGCGAGCGCACCGTGCCGTCGCCCTTGGTCTGGTCGCCGATGTAGACCGGCGGGGCGCTGCCGCCCTTGGCCCGCTTGACGGCCTGGGTGATGCCGCCCAGGGTGTCGAAGTAGTTGTCCACCGTGGTCACGCCCAGTTCGACCGAGTCGAGGTTCTGGTAGGTGAGCTGCACGTCGGCGAGCACGCTTTGCAGCAGCGCGGTTTGTTGCACCGCCCGCCCGCCGCGGCCGTAGGCGAAGCCTTTGCGGCGCGAGTACGTTTCCGCCAGCTCGTCCTCGTCGCCCCAGCGACCGTTCTCGATGAGGTTGTTCACGTTGCTGCCGTAAGCGCCTTCGGCGTTGCCGTAGACGCGCAGCGCGGCGATCTCGAGCGTGCAGCCGTGTTCCTGTTGATAGGCGAGAGCGTGCTTGCGGATCCAGTTCTGTTCCAGCGGCTCGTCGGCGGCAGCGCACAGGTAGGCGGCCTCTGCCAGCAGCTTGATCTGCAGCGGCATCAGGTCGCGGAAGATGCCGCTGAGCGTGATCACCACGTCGATGCGGGGGCGGCCAAGGTCGGCCAGCGGAATCAGCGTGGCGCCGGCGATGCGGCCGTAGCTGTCGAAGCGCGGCAGCGCGCCCATCAAGGCCAGCGCCTGACCGATCGGCGCGCCTTCGTTCTTCAGGTTGTCGCTGCCCCACAGCACCATGGCGATGGACTCGGGCAGCGGGTTGCCGTCGGCGCGGTAGCGGTCGATCAGGCGCTGCGCCTGCTGGGCGCCATCGCTGACCGCGAATGCGCTCGGGATGCGGAAGGGGTCGAAGCCGTGCAGGTTGCGGCCGGTGGGCAGCACCGCCGGCGTGCGCAGGATGTCGCCGCCCGGCGCGGGCCGGATGAAGCGGCCGTCCAGTGCGTGCATCAGCGCGGCCACCTCGGTGTCCACGGCCAGCAGGCGGTCAAGCCGCATCAGCTCGTTCATCAGCGCCACCGTGGCCTCGTCGCGCGGCAGGTCGCCGATGGCCAGGGCCTGGTCGACGCCGTCGCCGTCCACCAGGGCCTGCACCGCGCATCGCTCCAGCACACGGCCGTGGGTGGACTCGGCCAAGGCCAACAGCATGTCGGTGCGTTCTTCGCTGGACGGCGCGCGGCCGGTCACGTGCAGGCCGTGCGGAATCAGCGTGTACTCCAGCTCCAGCACCTGTTCGGCCAGGCGCAGCACCTGGGCGTCGGCGTCGCCGCCGGGCGTGGTGACCCAGGCGGGCTCGGCGGGCGCGAGGTCGAGTTCCGCCGCCTGCGCCTGCAGCAGCGAGGCCATGGCCGCGCGCTCGTGCGCTTGCGGGTCCATGCCGCGCCAGCGTTCGATCGACGCCTTCAGCTCGGTCAGGCCACGGTACAGGCCGGCCTGCGCCACCGGCGGCGTCAGGTAGCTGATCAGCGTGGCACCGATGCGGCGCTTGGCGATGGCGCCCTCAGACGGGTTGTTCGACGCGTACAGGTAGATGTTCGGCAGGTCGCCGATCAGGCGGTCCGGCCAGCAGCTGCCGGACATGCCGCTTTGCTTGCCGGGCATGAATTCCAGCGCGCCGTGGGTGCCAAAGTGCAGCACCGCGTCGGCCGCAAAGTCTTCGCGCAGGTGGCGGTAGAACGCCGAGAACGCGTGCGTCGGGGCCAGGCCCTTTTCGAACAGCAGGCGCATCGGGTCGCCTTCGTAGCCGAACGAGGGCTGCACCGCCAGCAGCACGTTGCCGAACTGCTTGCCCAGCACGAAGATAGACTGACCGTTGCTGAGCTGGCGCCCGGGCGCCGGGCCCCACTGGCCTTCGATCTCCTTGAGCCAGGGCTCGCGGCGCACGTGGTCTTCGGCGCTGATCAGGGTGTGCACGTTGGCGTCGGCACCGTGTTGCGCCGCGTTGCCTTTGAGCACGCTGTCGCGCAGGGCGTCCACGCTGGCCGGCAGGTCCACCGTGTAGCCGCGCGCCTTCATCGCGGTCAGCGTGTGGAACAGCGACTCGAACACCGACAGGTAGGCGGCGCTGCCGATGTTGCCGGCGTTGGGCGGGAAGTTGAAGATGACGACGGCCACCTTGCGCTTCGACCGCTCGCTGCGCCGCAGGGCCACCAGCTTGGCCACCCGTGCCGCGAGCATGGTGGCGCGCTCGGGGCAGCTGTGCATGTCCTGCGCCGTGTCGGTGGGTTTGAAGGTGCAGGCGTGGTGGCAACCGGTGCAGGTCACGCCCGGGGCACCCGGGCGGCCGCCGAAGACGATGGGGCTGGTGGCGCCGTCGAGCTCGGGGATGGCGACCATGATGGTGCTTTCCACCGGCAGCAGGCCGCGGTCCGAACCGCCCCACTGGTCCAACGTCTGGAACTCCACCGGGTGCGCGGCCACGTAGGGCACGTCCAGCGAGGCCAGCACGTCCTCGGCCGCCTTGGCGTCGTTGTAGGCCGGCCCGCCCACCAGCGAGAAGCCGGTCAGCGAGACCACGGCGTCGACCAGCACCTCGCCGTCACGCTTGAAGAACTGGTCGATGGCCGGGCGCGAATCCAGGCCCGACGCGAAGGCGGTGATGACCTTCAGGCCACGGGCCTCCAGCGCGGCGATGGCGCCGTCGTAGTGGCCGGCGTTGTCGCTGAGCAGGTACGACCGCAGCACCAGCACGCCGACCGTGCCGCGGCCACCGCCATGGGCGGGCAGGGGCAAAGCTTCGGCGCTGGCCGCGAGGCGACCCGGCATGCGCGGGTGGTAGACGCCCACCTCGGGGTACTCCACCGGCGCCTGCACTTTGGCCAGGCCGCGCAGCACGCGGCGTTCGCCATCGGCGCCGCGGTCGACCACGTGGCGCACCAGGTTCAGCACGTTCTCGTCGGACCCGCCCAGCCAGTACTGCAGCGTGAGGAAATAGGCGCGCACGTCCTGCGCGGTGCCGGGAATGAAGCGCAGCATCTGCGGGATGCGGCGCAGCATCTTCATCTGCGCGGCGCCGCCCGGTGCGGCCTTCTCCTTGCCCTTGTCGCCACGCAGCTTCTTCAACAGCGCCATCGGCCCGCTGGCGGGCTTGCTCATGTCGAAATTGCCCAGTCGCGTGAGCTTGACCACTTCGGCCGCGCTGGCCATGCAGATCAGCGCGTCGCACTGGTCGCGGCGGGCCTTCAGGGCGTCGATCACCGGCAGGAAGTGGTCTTCCAGGAACAGCATGCCGCAGACGATGACGTCGGCCCGGGCGATGTCGGCCAGGCATTGCGACAGCGCGACCTCGTTGCCCGCGTACTCCGAGGCGGCGTGCAGGCTCAGGCTCAGGCCGGGCAGTTCGTGGGCCAGCACGCGGCGCGCGCGCTCGGTGGCGCTGGCGAGGTGCGTGTCCATCGTGACGATGCACACGCGGATCGCGGTGCGCGCGACGGCGGGCATGGCGCTAGCGGCCGAAATGGGCCTTGGCGTCATAGAGGGTCTCCACGGTGATGTGCGCGAGCCCGCTGTCGGCGGCAAAGCGTTCGGTGTTGCGACGGGCCTTGCCGCGCACGAAGAAGGGAATCTTCATCAGCTCCTTCTGCGCGTCGGGTTCCCAGGCTGGGACGACCGGTGCCATTGGTGCGCCATTGGCGACCGCTTGCACGGGGGTCGACGGGGGCGTGGCGTCGTTGGCGGCGGGGGCAGCGGCGGCCGAGGCCATGCGCTCGGCCACGGTCGCCGCGGGCATCGCCACCGGGATGCTGGGCGCCGGCACGGCGATGTCCGCCATCGCCTCGACGGTGGCCTGACTGGGTTGCGGTGCCTGGGCGGTCTGGGCAGCGGGGCCACCGCTGCGGCCCAGGTGCGACGCGGCGGCGCCGTCGTGAAACTCGAAGTCGCCGCGGAACATCGTCAGCAGGTGTTCTTCCAGGCCCATCATCAGCGGGTGGACCCAGGTGTCGAACAGCACGTTGGCGCCTTCGAAGCCCATCTGCGGCGAATGGCGCGCCGGGAAGTCCTGCACGTGCACCGGCGCGGAAATCACCGCGCAGGGCACGCCCACGCGCTTGGCGATGTGGCGTTCCATCTGCGTGCCCAGCACCAGCTCGGGCTGCAGCTCGATGATCTTGGCCTCGATGTCGAGGTAGTCGTCACAGATCAGCGGCTCCACGCCGTACAGCTTGGCGGCCTCGCGCACTTCGCGGGCAAACTCGCGGCTGTAGGTGCCGATGCCCACCACGGTGAAGCCGAACTCCTGCGTGGCCACGCGGGCGGCGGCCACGGCGTGGGTCGCGTCGCCGAACACGAAGACGCGCTTGCCGGTCAGGTAAGTGGAGTCCACCGAGCGCGCGTACCAGGGCGAGCGCGATTGCGCATCGGCCAGCACGGCGCTCGGGTCGACGTCGGCGAGCGTGGCCACTTCGCGGATGAAGTCGCGCGTGGCGCCAGCGCCGATGGGGATGGTCTTGGTGGCGGGCTGGCCGAAGTGGCGGCTCAGCCACTGCGCGGCCACCGAAGCGGTTTCGGGATACAGCACCACATTGAAGTCGGCGTCGCCCAGGCGGGCGATGTCGGCGGCGCTGGCGCCAAGCGGCGCCACCACGTTGATGTCGATGCCCAGTTGCGTCAGCAGGCCGCTGATTTCACGCAGGTCGTCGCGGTGGCGAAAGCCCAGAGCGGTTGGCCCGAGGATGTTGCAACGCGCCCGTGCGCCCGCCGCGCGTGCCGGCCGCGGGCTGCCCGGGGCCGGCATCGACGGGCCGGCCAGCGTGCGCACCACCTGGTAGAAGGTCTCGGCCGCGCCCCAGTTTTCCTTGCGCTGGTAGGACGGCAGTTCCAGCGGCACGACCGGCACCGGCAGGTTCAGCGCCTGGGCCAGACCGCCCGGGTCGTCCTGGATCAGCTCGGCGGTGCACGAGGCGCCCACCAGCATGGCCTTCGGCTGGAAGCGCTCGAAGGCCTCGCGCGCGGCGGTCTTGAACAGCTCGGCGGTGTCGCCGCCCAGGTCGCGTGCCTGGAAGGTGGTGTAAGTGACCGGCGGGCGCTTGGGCAGGCGCTCGATCATCGTGAACAACAGGTCGGCGTAGGTGTCGCCTTGCGGCGCGTGCAGCACGTAATGCACGTCGGTCATGGCCGTGGCCACCCGCATGGCGCCCACATGGGGCGGGCCTTCGTAGGTCCAGAGCGTCAACTGCATGGTCGTGTTGCCTTGGTTGCTGCGGGCGCCGCTCAGGCCACCAGCTTCAAGCGGCGCAGCAGGGGCCGCGCGAAGAGTTCCGCCAGGTCGGCCGCCTGGTCGTAGCCGTGGATCGGCGTGAAGACCAACTCGATCGCCCACTTGGTGGTCAGGCCCTCGGCCTCCAGTGGGTTGGCCAACCCCAGCCCGCACACGACGATGTCGGGCGCGGCCTCGCGGCAGCGGTCCAGCTGGTTCTCGACGTGCTGGCCTTCGGACAGCGCCGTGCCGGCAGGCAGCAGGGCCAGTTCCTCGGCCAGGTGCTGGCGGTGCAGGTAGGGCGTGCCGACTTCCAGCAAGTTCATGCCCAGTTCGCGCGCCAGGAAGCGGGCGATGGGGATCTCGAGCTGCGAGTCGGGGAAGAAGAAGATGCGCTTGCCAGCCAGCGACACGCGCTGGCGCGCCACCGCGGCGCGGGCGCGCTCGCGGCCGGGGCGGGTGACCGTGTCGAAGGCCTCGGCCGCCACGTCGAAGGCGCTGGCCGCGGCCTGCAACCAGGCCGTCGTGCCTTCTTCGCCGAGCGGGAACGGTGCCGCCAGGCGTTGCGCCCCGCGCGCCTCGAGCACGCGGGCGGTGTCGGCCAGGAAGGGCTGGGCCAGCAAGAAACGGGTGTTCGGGCCGATGGCGGGCAGCTCGCCCGCTTTGCGTGGCGGGAAGAAGCTGACCGGGCCGATCCCCAGCTGCTTGAACAATCGCGCAAACTGGTCCTCGACCACGTCGGCCAGCGCGCCCACCACCATCAACGCCGGGGGGGCGTCGGCGGCGGCCTGCGGCAGGGCAGGGGCCAGCGCGGCCAGGCAGGCGTCTTCACCCTGGGTGAAGGTGGTCTCGATGCCGCTGCCCGAGTAATTGAGGATGCGCACCTGCGGCGAGAACCGCGCCGACATGCGCGCGGCGGCGCGCGACAGGTCGAGCTTGATGACTTCCGACGGGCAGGACCCCACCAGGAACAGCAGCTTGATTTCCGGGCGGCGGTCCAGCAGGCGGGTGACCACGCGGTCCAGTTCGTCGTTGGCGTCGGCGATGCCGGCCAGGTCGCGGTCGTCGATGATGGCCGTGGCAAACCGCGGTTCGGCAAAGATCATCACCCCGGCGGCCGACTGGATCAGGTGCGCGCAGGTGCGCGAGCCGACGACCAGGAAGAACGCGTCCTGAATCTTGCGGTGCAGCCAGATGATGCCGGTCAGGCCGCAGAACACCTCGCGCTGGCCGCGCTCTTTCAGCACCGGCGCGTCGCTGCAGCCGCTGTCGGCACGAATGGGGATCACGGCGCTCATGCGGCCACTCCGATGGGGTTGGTGGATTGGCTGGTCGCCTGCAGGCGCGCTGCGCGCAACTTCAAGATGAACTGCGTGGCATTGATGACGTAGGTGGCATAGGCCACCAGGGCCAGCAGCATCTGGCCGCGCGCGTCCAGCGCGCCGGTGTACAGGGCCGCCAGGTAGGCCGTGTGCAGTGCCAGCACCAGCATGCTGAACACGTCCTCCCAATAGAAGGCGGGGGCGAACAGGTACTGCCCGTAGACGACCTTCTCCCAGATGCAACCCGTCACCATGATGGTGTACAGCGCCAGCGTCTTGACGACCACGGACACCGTCGCGGCCTCGTGGCCCTGCCCGGTCAGCAGGTAGCGCAGCACCAGGCCCAGGCTCACCAGAAAGATCAAGAACTGCACCGGCGCCAACACGCCTTGGATCAGGGTCCACACCGAGGCGTCGCGCCGCAAGCGCTGTTCCGGGGTGTAAAGCGCCCCGGCCGCAACCCGTGGCGCAGGCGTGGCTGGCGGGGTGGACGGGGTGCTGCGCTGGTTCATGGAGAGCGAATCTAGACCTGACACCCTGTCGTGTCAAGCAAACTTGACGTACAGAAAAACTGACACTAGGATGAACCCACGTTGCGTCAAATAAGCCTTGACGCCGAACTGCGGCAGGCGTGACAGTCACCGCACTCAGGCGAGCGATGCACCAGCGCAGTGGTTAGTCCGCGTGACATGAGTGAGGGTGGGCCCCGGGTCGCCCTCACGACGAATGACGCACCGTGCCAGGAGGCTCCCGATGAACCGCTCGACCCAGGATGTCTCGCAGAGGTCCGACCCGAACCCGGGCGCTGCCGCCATCGAGTGCCTGAGCGAAGCGGCGCAGCTGCGATTGCCCCCGCTGGAGCAGATGAGATGGGGCCCGAGCGGCCTGCAGCAGCCCGAGACCGAAGAGCGCCTTGGGCGCCTCGTGCAAGCGCTGCAAACCGAAGTGATCCCGCGCCTGCTGCAGGCCCACCGGTCACCGTCCTCGCCCATTCGCGCGCTGTCGCGGGAAAACACCCCCACCGAAGCCGAGGTGCGTGCCTTTGCGCAACTGGTGCTGGCCCGCGACGACCAGCCCGCCATCGACCTCGTCGATGGCCTGCAAGCCCGGGGCATCGACGTGGAGCACATCTTCTTGCACCTGTTGGCGCCCGCGGCGCGTCAGCTGGGCGTGATGTGGGACAACGACCAATGCGACTTCACCGAGGTGACGGCCGGCGTGGGCCGCATGCAGCGCATCATGCGCGAGCTGAGCCCGGCCTTTGGCACCGAAGTCGAACACCCGCCGCACGGGCTGCGCGTGCTGCTCGCGCCGGCGCCCGGTGAACAACACACCTTTGGCCTGTCGATGGTTGCCGAGTTTTTCCGCCGCGCCGGTTGGGAAGTCATCGGCGGAATGATGGCCGACGGCGGCAGCGACCCGGTTCAAATGGTGGAAAGCGTCTGGTTTGACGTCGTCGGCATCTCGGTCGGCCACGAGGCTCGGCTAGACTGGTTGACCAACGGCATTGCTGCGCTGCGCGGTGCCTCCCTGAATCAGGGCATCGGTGTGATGGTCGGCGGGCCGATATTCCGTGAACACCCGGAGTACGTGGCGCTGGTGGGGGCAGACGCCACCGCGGTCGACGGTCGACACGCCCCTGTCCTGGCCGAAAGTCTCCTCGACCTGCGAACCCTCAAGACATGACCGATCGACCGGCTCGCCAGCCGCACGACCCAAGTGCCTCGCCCACTGATGCGACTCCAGCCGGTTCCTCCATGAAGCCGTTCGCGACACCGAGTGCCTCCCTCGGCACGCTCGCCCCCGAAACCGCCGCCGGCCTGATCGCCGCGTCCAGCGATGTGGCCCTGGTCATCGACGACAACGGCATCATCGTTGACGTTGCCTTTGGCAGCGAAGACTTGGCGCGCGACGGCGCCAGCGACTGGATCGGCCAGCCATTCGCCCAAACGGTCACAGTCGAAAGTCGGCCCAAGGTCGAGGCGTTGCTGCGCGAGGCCACGTCGGTCGCCACCGCCGCACCGCTGCGCTGGCGCCACTTGAACCACCACACGCCGCGTGGCGCGGACATCCCGGTGATGTATTCGGCCGTGCGCCTGAGTTCGGGCGACCGGACGAATCCGCGCGGCAAGGCCGTGGCCTTTGGGCGCGATCTGCGCAGCTCGGCTGCACTCCAGCAGCGGCTGGTCGACGCCCAGCGCTCGATGGAGCGCGACTACTGGCGCTTCCGCCACGCAGAAACCCGCTATCGCCACCTGTTCCATGTCTCGAGCGAGGCGGTGCTGATCGTCGAATCCACCAGCTTGAAGGTGGTCGAAGCCAACCCCGCCGCGGTCAAGTTGTTTGCCGAGCGCGTGCCCCGTCTGGTGGGCGCGGTGCTGAACAACTGCTTCGAGGCGAGCGACTTGGAGCTGCTGCAGACCCAGCTGGCCGGCGTGCGTGCGGCGGGCAGGGCGGACGACATCAAGGTTCACCTGCGCAGCGGCGAAAGCCAGGCGCCGGACGAGCTGACCGTGGCCTCGTCGAGTTTCCGGCAGGACAACGTGGCTTTCTTCGTGGTGCGCATGGCGCGCTCGCGACCGGGCTCGGGGTCGCCGCAAGTGCTGGGCACCCAGGAGCTGATGCTCAAACTCGCGGCCGCCGCCCCCGATTGCCAGGTCATCACCGACCTGGACGGCAAGGTGGTCTGGGCCAATGCCTCGTTCCTGGAGCTGGTGCAGTTGACGACCGAGGAGCAAGCGCGTGGTCAATCGCTCGACCGTTGGCTGGGCCGCACGGGCGTTGACCTGAGTGTGCTCATTTCCAACCTGCGCCAGCGCAACGAGGTGAGGTTGTTTGCCACCACGCTGCGCGGCGAGTACGGCGCCACCAGCGACGCCGAGATCTCGGCGGTGATGTTGCCGCACGGCGAGCGTTCCTTCCTCGGCTTCAGCATCCGCGACGTTGGCCGCCGCCTGTCGGTGGACCCACGCGCCACGAAGGAATTGCCACGCTCGGTCGGCCAGCTCACCGAGTTGGTGGGCCGCGTGCCGCTGAAGGAAATCGTCGACGAGACCACCGACCTGATCGAGCAGCTGTGCATCGAAGCGGCGCTCGAACTCACCCATGACAACCGCGCGTCCGCGGCCGAAATGCTCGGCCTGTCGCGGCAAAGCCTGTACGTGAAGCTGCGTCGCTTCGGCATGGGTGCTGCCGGGCCGGAGGGCGAGAAGTCCACCTCATGACGCAGGTCGCAGGGCGCTGAGGCATGGCGGGGCCGGTCAGCGTGATGGTGCTGCTGGACGTGGCTCCGGCTGGTCGCTGGTGGGGCTGGTCGCGTTTTGTGGTCGGGCGGTTTGGGCTGCACGGGGTGCCTGGCCTGCGGTTCTTCAAGGTGCTCGGCAGCGGCCACGAGGCGGGTTTCGGCCTGCGGCCCAGCGCCAGCCGGCAGGCGCTGTTCCTGCACTTCAGCGACGAAGACCTCGCCGACCGCTTCCTGGCCGAGTCGGCCGTGATGGCCGCCTACCGCCGCCACGCCCGTGAGCTGTTCCACGTCAAGCTGCGGGCGTTTTCATGCCGCGGCACCTGGGCCGGCACCGCCTTGCCGGTGACCGAGCGCAGCCCGTCGGATGGCATGGTGGCGGCCATCACGCGGGCGTCGATCCGACCGCGGTCTGCGCGGGCCTTCTGGCGCCATGCGCCGCCGTCCGAGGTCGACCTGCGCCGCGCGCCCGGCTGCCGACTGGCCGCCGGCCTGGGCGAGGCGCCGTTGTTGCGCCAGGCCACCTTCAGCCTCTGGGACAACGTGGCCTGCATGGACGCCTACGCCCGCAGCGGCGCGCACCTGGCCGCGATCAAGGCCGCCGGCAGCCAGCGTTTCTTCTCGGAATCGATGTTTGCCCGCTTCGTGCCCGATGAGGCCCGCGGGGTTTGGATGGGCCAGCGCCATGCGTGACCACCGGATTGTCGTGGTGGGCGCCGGGGTGGCGGGCCTGGTGGCCGCGCTGCTGCTGGCCTGCCGCGGTCACGCCGTCACGCTGGTGGAGCGTGCGCCGACCCCAGGCGGCAAGATGCGACAGGTGCTGCGTGAAGGCGACGGCCCCACGCCCACCGGGCTGGGCGTGGACGCCGGCCCCACGGTGTTCACGATGCGCTGGGTGTTCGACCACATCCTGGCCCTCGCCGGCACCACCCTTCAGGCCGAACTCGACATCACCCCCCTCGACGTGCTGGCCCGCCACGCCTGGCAGCCCGACCGTGCCGGCGGCGAGGTGCCGGTGATGGACCTGCTGGCCGACGCCGCCCGCTCGGCCGAGGCGATTGGGCGGTTCTCCGGCCCGGCCGAGGCGCGCCGCTTCCTCGGCTTCTGCCGGGAGGCGAAGCGGGTGTACGACACGCTGGAGGGGCCGTACATCCGCTCCGAGCGGCCGACCCTGTGGCGGCTCGGGCGCGACCTGGGACCGCGCGGGCTGGGCGTGCTGGCCGGGCTCGGGCCGTTTGCGTCGCTGTGGCGCTCGCTGGCGCGGCATTTCCACGACCCGCGCCTGCAGCAGCTGTTTGGCCGCTACGCCACCTACTGTGGCGCCTCGCCCTGGCATGCCCCGGCCACGCTGATGCTGGTGGCCCAGGTCGAGATGGACGGTGTGTGGTCGGTGCGGGGCGGCATGCACGGCCTGGCACAGATGCTGGACCGCGTGGCCCGCCAGCGCGGTGTCGACCTGCGCTACGGCCAAGGTTGCGAGCAAATCGAGCTGGCCGCCGGCCGCGTGGCCGGGGTGCGTCTGGCCAACGGCGAGCGCCTGGCCGCCGACGCCGTCGTGTTCAACGGCGATGTGTCCGCGCTGGGCAACGGTCTGCTGGGCCGCGACGTGACGCCGGCCGTTGCGCCCACCGCGGTGGCGCAACGCTCGTTGTCGGCCATGACCTGGGCCCTGCGCGGCCGCGCCCGAGGCTTTGCCCTGGAGCGCCACAACGTCTTCTTCAACCGCGACTACGCCAGCGAGTTCGACGACATCTTCACCCACGGCCAGCTGCCCCGTGAGGGCACGGTGTACGTCTGTGCCCAGGACCGCGGCGCCGGCGCCTCGCCCTCGGGCGACACCGAGCGCCTGCTGTGCCTTGTCAATGCCCCGGCGCGCGGCGATGTGTCGCCGCCCGACCCCACGGAGATCGCCACATGCGAACAAACCCATCTGGCGCTGCTGCGGCGTTGCGGCCTGGACCTGCAGTGGGCGCCCCAGCAGTTGGTGCGCACGGGCCCCGAGGAGTTTCACCGCCTGTTCCCGGCGACGGGCGGGGCCTTGTACGGCCTGGCGTCCCACGGCTGGATGGCCTCGTTCCGGCGGCCTTCCGCGGCGAGCCGGGTGCCTGGCTTGTACCTGGCGGGGGGGAGCGTGCACCCGGGGCCGGGGGTGCCGATGGCGGCCCTGTCGGGCCAGCTGGCGGCCGCGACGCTGCTGGCGCACCTCGATTCGACCAGCCGGTGGCGTCCGGTGCGTATCTCTGGTGGTACGTCGACGCGCTCAGCGACGACGGGCAGCACGGGCTGACGCTGATCGCTTTCGTCGGCAGCGTCTTTTCGCCTTACTACGCCTGGGCCCTGAAACGCGGCCCGGCCGACGCCAACGACCACTGCTGCCTGAACGTGGCCCTGTACGGCCGCGGAGCGCGGCGCTGGACCATGACCGAGCGCGGGCACCGCCACGTGCAGCGCAGCGCCGACCGCTTCGTCATCGGCCCGAGCGACCTGCATTGGGATGGCAACCGCCTGGTGGTCACGGTGCGCGAGCGCGCCATGCCGTTCGGCCAGCGCGTGGTCGGCACCATCACCGTCCACCCGGACCGACTGTTCAACTTCAGCACCCCGCTGGACGACGCCGGCCGCCACCGCTGGGGCCCGCTCGCGCCGTCGGCGCGGGTGGACGTGGACCTGCAGCAACCCGACCTGCGTTGGCACGGCCACGCCTACTTTGACGCGAACGAGGGCGACGAGCCGGTGGACCGGCCGTTCGCCGAATGGGATTGGTCGCGGGCCAGCCTGCGCGACGGCAGCACGGCGGTGCTGTACGACGTGCGCCAAAAGGCCGGCGCCGACCGCCTGCTGGCCTTGCGCTTCACGCCCAACGGCAGCGTCGAGCCCTTCGAGGCGCCGGCCCGCCAGGCCTTGCCGCGCACCGCCTGGCGCATCGGCCGCAGCATCCGCGCCGAAGGCGAATCGCCCGCGGTGGTGCAAACGCTCGAAGACACACCGTTCTACGTGCGCTCCGTGCTGAACACCGGCTTGTTGGGCGAGCGGGTCGTGGCCATGCACGAAACGCTGAACGTCCCGCGTCTGGTGTCGCCCGTGGTGCGTTTGATGCTGCCCTTCAGGATGCCCCGCGTGGCCTGACCGCCAGCTGGCGGGTTGGCGGGCCCGGTCGGGTCGGCGTCAGGGGGGCGGCGGGTCGGCCGATTTCGCCTGCGCCGCCTGTTCGGCGCGCGCCTGAGCGCGCTCGCGTTCGCGTCGCTCGCGCAGCAGCTTGCCGTCGCGCTTCAGCTCCCACCATTGCCAAACGCCAAATGCGATGGTGGCCACGATGGTCAGCCCCAGTTCGTACTTGATCGCGTCGTTGCTCATGCCGTCGTCCTGCCGCTGTTGGCCTAGGCCTGTTGGGTTCATCGGGCGAAACTGGCCACGTCCGGCAGCACGCTTTCCAGTGCCTTGGCCGACGACAGCACGCCCGGCATGCCGGCGCCTGGGTGGGTGCTGGCGCCCACCATGAAGAGCCGGTCGATGTCCTCGCTGCGATTGTGCGGACGGAACCATGCACTTTGCAGCAGCAGGGGCTCCAGCCCGAAGGCGGCCCCCTTGACCGACAGCAGGCGGTCGTGGAAGTCCTGCGGCGTGGTCACCATGGAGGTGACGATCTCGTTCTTCAGCCCCGGGAGCACTGTGGCGTCGAGCATGTCGGCGATGGCCTGGCGGTAGGGCTCCGCCTGGGCGCGCCAGTCGGTGCCGCTGTCCAGGTGCGGCACCGGCGACAGCACGTAGAAGGCATCGCAGCCGGCCGGCGCCATCGACGGGTCGGTGGCGGTGGGGCGGTGCAGGTACAGGCTGAAATCGTCGGCCAGGTGGTGGCGCTTGAAGATGTCGGTCAACAGGCCCTCATAGCGCTCACCCAGCAACATCATGTGGTGCGGCACCTCCGGGTACTGGCGCTTGGTGCCGAAATACCAGACGAACAGGCTCATCGAGTAGTCGCCTCGGTCGATGCGCTGGTCCGTCCAGTGCTTGCGGTGCTGCGGCTCGATCAGGTGGCGGTAGGTCCAGGCGGTGTCGGCGTTGGAGACCACGATGTCGGCGGCCAGGCGCTCGCCGCTGGTCAGCGTCACCCCGGTGGCGGTGGGCTTGCCACCGCGCTGCTCGACCTCGATGCGCCGCACCTCGGCGTTGCAGCGCACGGGCACGCCGCGATCGGTCAGCAGGTCGACCAGGCCGCGCACCAGCGAGCCGGTGCCACCCATCGCGTAGTGCACGCCCCACTGGCGTTCCAGCGAGGTGATCAGGGTGTAGACGCAGGTCACCGAGAACGGGTTGCCGCCGATCAGCAACGGGTGAAAGCTCATCACCCGGCGCAGCTTGTCGTTCTTCAGGTATTTGGCCACCACCGAGTACAGGCTGCGCCAAGCCTGCATCCGCACCATGGCGGGCAGCGCGCTGACCAGGTCGGCCAGGCTGTCGAAGGCGGTTGCGCTCAGGCCGTCGAAGCCGAGCCGATAGCACAGGTCGGTTTCCTGGATCAGGCGGTCGTAGCCGGGCAGGTCGTCCGGGCAGAAGCGCGCCACCTCGGCGCGCATGGCCTCGGCGTTGCCGCTGTAGCGGAACACGCTGCCGTCCCAGAAGCGCACATCGTAGAACGGGTCCATCGCGCGCAGCTCGACGTGGTCGGCCATGCGCTTGCCGCACAGGGTCCACAGCTCCTCAAACAGGAATGGCGCGGTGACGATGGTCGGCCCGGCGTCGAAGGCGAAGCCGTCCTGGTGGTGCACATAGGCCCGGCCGCCGGGGGCGTCCAGTTTTTCCAGCACCGTCACCTGGTAGCCGCGGGCAGACAGCCGGATGGCCGACGCCAGGCCGCCGAAGCCACTGCCGATGACGATGGCCGTCGGGCCATCGCGCCGGGACCCGCCGGCGGCGCGATCGCCCGCGCCGCGCGACGGCGGGCGCATCGGGTCGTCTGCACCGGGCGCCGCGCGCTCGCTGGTGTCAGGTCTTGCCAGATCGGGCGCGAGCGCCAAGCTTGAAGGATTCACAACCACACCCCCGCCACGCCGACCCGGCCACCGCGGCCGGTCTCACTGCAACGGCGTGACGCCCCAATAGTGTCAACTCTGGTTGACGCTTGCAAGAGTCATGTGCAATATTCTTGACATGACCCGTCCTTCGCTGTCGGCTGTGGCGGAATTGCTCAAGCCGATCACCTGGTTCCCGCCGATGTGGGCCTTTTCCTGCGGGGTGGTCGCGTCCGGCGTGCCCGTGCAAGGCCGCTGGCCGCTGATCCTGACCGGCGTCGCGCTGGCCGGTCCGCTCGTCTGTGCCACCAGCCAGGCCGTCAACGACTGGTTTGATCGCCACGTCGACGCCATCAACGAACCGCACCGACCGATCCCGTCGGGCCGCATGCCGGGCCGCTGGGGCTTGTACATCGCCATCGGCTGGACCGTGCTGTCGCTGCTCGTGGCCACGCAACTCGGGCCATGGGGCTTTGGTGCCGCGGCCGTTGGCCTGGCGCTGGCCTGGGCCTACAGCGCGCCGCCACTGCGGCTGAAACTCAATGGCTGGTGGGGCAACGCGGCTTGCGGCCTGAGCTATGAGGGTCTGGCCTGGGCCACCGGTGCGGCCGTGATGGCCGGCGGGGCGCTGCCGGGCCCGCGTTCCCTGATGTTGGCGCTGCTGTACAGCATCGGCGCGCACGGCATCATGACCTTGAACGATTTCAAGGCCATCGAGGGCGACCGCAAGATGGGTGTGCGCTCCCTGCCGGTCCAGCTCGGGCCGCAGGGCGCAGCGCGCATGGCCTGCTGGACGATGCTGGCGCCGCAGTTTGTCGTGGCCATGCTGCTGGTCGCCTGGGGCGCGCCGGTGCAGGCCCTGGTCATCGTCGGCCTGATGGGCTTGCAGGCCCTGCTGATGGACCATTTCCTCGACCGGCCGGTCGAGCGCGCGCTGCTGTACAGCGGCTTTGGCGTGCCGCTGTTCGTCAGCGGCATGATGGTCAGCGCCTTCGCCGTGCGCGCGACGGTGGGCCCGTGACGAACCCGCACAAGGAGACCGTGGCCATGCAGACCCCTTTCGGCTGGTTGGCGATCGTTCGGCTCGGGCTGGTGCAGGCCTGCCTGGGCGCGATCGTCGTGCTGACCACCTCCACGCTCAATCGGGTGATGGTCGTCGAGCTGGCGTTGCCGGCCTTGTTGCCCGGCCTGCTGGTGGCGTTTCATTACCTCGTGCAGCTGGCGCGCCCGCGCATGGGGCACGGCTCGGACGTCGGGGGGCGCCGCACGCCCTGGATCCTGGGCGGCATGGCCGTGCTGGCGCTTGGGGGCTTCACCTCGGCCCTGGCCACGGCGTGGATGGGCAGCCACCGCGCCGGGGGCATCGCCCTGGCGGTGCTGGGCTTTGCCCTGATTGGCCTGGGCGTCAGTGCCAGCGGCACCTCGCTGCTGGTGCTGTTGGCCAAGCGCGTTGCGCCGGGGCGGCGTGCCGCCGCGGCCACCATCGTCTGGATGATGATGATCGTGGGCTTTGCGGTGACCGCGGGCACCGCGGGCAAGCTGCTCGACCCCTACACGCCGGCCCGCTTGCTGATGGTCACCGGGACGGTGGCGTTGATCGCCGTGGTCGTGGCCGCGATCGCCTTGGCGGGGCTGGAAGGCCGGGCCGCCGACGCGCCGGCGGAGGCCGCCCCGCGCGACGACCCCGCCCCGTCGACGGGGCCGGGCGACGCCCAGCCTGCCCGCAAGCCCAGCTTCCGCGAGGCGCTTGGCCAAGTGTGGGACGAGCCCGCGGCGCGTCGCTTCACGGTTTTCGTTTTCCTGTCGATGATCGCCTACAGCGCCCAGGACCTGATCCTCGAGCCCTACGCCGGCACCGTCTTCGGCTACACACCGGGCGAGTCGACGGCACTGTCCGGCGTTCAGCATGGTGGCGTGTTCGCCGGCATGTTGATGGCGGCGCTGGCCGGCGCGCAGTTCGGCGGCCGCGAGTTCGGCAGCCTGCGCGCCTGGACGGTGGGCGGGTGCATCGCGTCGGCGTTGGCGCTGCTGGGCCTGGTCGCCTCGGGCGTGGTGGGCCCGGCCTGGCCGTTCAAGGCCACGGTGTTCGTGCTGGGCGTGGCCAATGGCGCGTTCTCCATCGCCGCCATCGGGTCGATGATGCGGCTGGCGGGCGAAGGCCGCCATGGCCGCGAGGGCGTGCGCATGGGCCTGTGGGGCGCGGCGCAGGCCATCGCCTTCGGGCTCGGCGGGCTGAGCGGCGCGGCCGCGAGCGACCTGGCCCGCTGGCTGATCGGCTCGCAATCGGCCGCCTACGGCAGCGTCTTCTTTGCCGAAGCCCTGCTGTTCCTGGTTGCGGCGCGCCTGGCGTGGGCCATCGGCAGCCCAGCGCGCCCAGCCGTCACCGTGCCGTCTGGCACCGACATTCCCCGGGCCCCTGGCCCCAGCGCCGGCGACCGCCTTGTCGTCCGCATGGAAGCGAGGTAATCCATGAACCCAGTGCACATTCCCGTGGTTGCGGCCGCGCACGTGGCGCGTCCCCCCGCGCTTGACGACACCTACGACGTGGTCGTGGTCGGCGGCGGCCCCGCCGGCGCCACCGCCGCCGACGACCTCGCGCGCCTGGGCCGCAGCGTGCTGCTGCTCGACCGCGCTGGCCGCGTCAAGCCTTGCGGCGGGGCCATCCCACCGCGGCTGATCAAGGACTTCGACATCCCCGATGAACTGCTGGTGGCCCGCGCGCGCAGTGCTCGCATGGTGGCGCCCAGCGACAAGCGCGTGGACATCCCCATCGAAGGGGGCTTCGTCGGCATGGTCGACCGCGACCAGTTCGACGAGTGGCTGCGCGACCGCGCTGAATGCCATGGCGCCACGCGCCTGACCGGCAGCTTCGAGCGGCTGGAGCGCGACCCCGACGGCACGGCGGTGGTGCACTTCATGGCCCGCGAGCGCCATGGTCGCGGCGAGGGCAAGCCGGGCCGCGTTCGGGCGCGCTGTGTGATCGGCGCCGACGGCGCCCGCTCGGCCGTGGCGCGGCAGACCATCCCCGAGGCGAAGGAGCAGCCCTGCGTCTTCGCCTACCACGAGATCGTGCGCACCCCTGACCGGCTGCCGGCCGGCTACGACGGCAGCCGCTGCGACGTGTACTACCAGGGCAAGCTGTCGCCGGACTTCTATGGCTGGGTGTTTCCGCATGGCGGCACCTTGAGCATCGGCACGGGCAGCGCCGACAAGGGCTTTTCCCTGCGCACCGCCACCGCCAGCCTGCGCGAGGCCGCCGGGCTGGGGCAGGCCGAAGTGCTGCGCCGCGAGGGCGCGCCGCTGCCGATGCGGCCGCTGCGCCGCTGGGACAACGGGCGGGACGTGGTGCTGGCGGGAGACGCCGCCGGTGTGGTGGCGCCGGCCTCGGGCGAGGGCATCTACTACGGCATGGTCGGCGGGCGCTGCGCCGCCAACGCCGCCGACCAGTTGCTGCGCACCGGCAACCCGGCGTCGCTGCGCCAGGCCCGAAAGCGCTTCATGGGCGAACACGGGCGGGTGTTCCTGGTGCTGGGCATCATGCAGCGCTTTTGGTACCGCAGCGAAAAGCGCCGCGAGCGCTTCGTCAAGATGTGCGAGGACCGGGACGTCCAGCAGCTGACCTTCGACGCGTACATGAACAAGCGGCTGGTGCGGGCCCGCCCACTGGCCCACGTGCGCATTTTCTTCAAGGACATGGCGCACCTGCTCGGGCTCGCCCGGGTGTGAGCCGCCGACGCCGATGGCGCTGAGCGAACTGCTGGCCCGAGGGGTCGAATTGATCATCGCGATGACGGTGCTGGAGGCCCTGGTGTTGGGCTGGCTGCACCACCGTCGCGGGCGCGGCGTTGCGCCGCGCGACTTCGCCGTCAACCTCGCGTCTGGGCTGTGCCTGATGGTGGCGGTGCGGCAGGCGCTGGTGGACGGGCCCGCCGCGTCCGTTGCCTTGTGCCTGATGGCCGCGGGCGCACTGCACGCGTTCGACCTGTGGCGCCGCTGGCGCTGAGCCGCCCGCACTTTTTGGACAATGGCGCATGGACCGACTTGACGCCTGCGTGATTGGGGCCGGGGTGGTGGGCCTGGCCGTCGGCCGGGCGCTCGCCCGGCGCGGCTTGGACACCGTGGTGCTGGAGCAGGCCGACGCCATCGGCACCGCCACCAGTTCGCGCAACAGCGAGGTGATTCACGCCGGCCTGTATTACGCCAGCGGTTCGCTGAAGGCGCGCCTGTGCGTGCAGGGCAAGGCCCAGCTCTACGCGCATTGCGACAGCCACGGCGTGCCTCACCGGCGCTGCGGCAAGCTGATCGTCGCCACCGACGTCTCGCAGCGGGTCGACCTGCAGCGACTGCAGGCCCAGGCCCAGGCCAACGGCGTGCACGACCTGCAGTGGCTGGAAGGCGCGCCGCTGCGCGACATGGAGCCGGCGCTGTCGGCGGTGGCGGCGCTTTGGTCGCCGTCCACCGGCATCGTTGACAGCCACGCGCTGATGCTGTCGCTGCAGGGCGACCTGGAGGCCGCCGGGGGCGCGGTGGCGGTCTGCTCGCCCGTGCTCGGCGTGAGCACGCGTGGCGATGGCCATGTCATCCAGGTCGGCGGGGACGCCCCCAGCGAGGTGCTGGCTGGCGTGGTCGTCAACGCCGCGGGCCTGTGGGCGCCTGGTCTGGCGCGGCGCTGGGCGGGCATCGACGCCACGCGGCTGCCCTCGGCGCGCTACGCCAAGGGCAGCTACTTCACGCTCAGCGGCCGCGCGCCGTTTTCGCGCCTTGTTTACCCGGTGCCCGAGCCGGGCGGCCTGGGCGTGCACCTGACGCTGGACCTGGCCGGCCAGGCCCGTTTTGGTCCCGACGTCGAATGGATCGCCCCGGAGTCGCCCGAGGCCATTGACTACCGGGTGAACCCGGCGCGCGCCAAGGGCTTTTACGCGGCCATCCGCCGCTACTGGCCCGACTTGCCAGACAACGCGCTGCAGCCCGCCTACAGCGGGGTTCGCCCCAAGCTGCAAATGGCGGCGCCCGACGACGCCGCGCCGGCCCACGACTTCGTCATCGACGGACCCGCATCGCACGGGCAGGCCGGGCTGGTGCACCTGCTGGGGATCGAATCGCCTGGTCTGACCGCGAGCCTGGCCTTGGCCGACGCGGTGTGCCGACAACTCGGTTTGCCGGACCCGGGTGGGCCTGTCAATCCTTGCTGAGTGTCCTGGCCAGGTCCTCTTCCGGCAGGCGCTGCCACCGGCCGTCGACCAGGCATTCATTCGGCCCGAACTGCGCCTTGTAGGCCATCTTCGGGCTCTGCGCGATCCAGTAGCCCAGGTAGACGTGTTGCAGCCGAAGCTGGCGCGTCTGGTCGATCTGCCACATGACGTTGTAGGTGCCGTAGCTCGCGCGGGCGTCGGGCTCGTAGAACGTGTAGACCGCGGACAGGCCATCGTTGAGCACGTCCAGGATCGACACCATCTTCAATGCCCCGGGGGTGTCGCCGCCATCGGGCGAGGGTTCGCGGAACTCCACCAGACGGGAGTTGACCCGGCTTTGCAGCAGGAATTGGGTGTACTGGTCGATGCTGTCGTGGTCCATGCCGCCACCGCTGTGGCGACCGGCCTGGTAGCGCAGGTACAGCTGGTAGTGCTCGGGCACGAAACACAGGCGCAGCACGCGGGCCACCAGGGTGCCGTGGGCCTTCCAGGCGCGCCGTTGGCTTCGGGTGGGCTCGAAGCTGGCCACCGGCACCCGCAGCGGCACGCAGGCCTTGCAACCGTCGCAATACGGTCGGTAGGTGAACATGCCGCTTCGGCGGAAGCCGCTGCCCACCAGGCCGGAATAGGCGTCGGCGTGGATCAGGTGGCTGGGCGTGGCCACTTGGGACCGCGCCATGCGCCCCGACAGGTAGCTGCACGGGTAGGGCGCGGTGGCGTAGAACTGCAGTGAAGCGAGTGGGAGCTCTTTCGGATGGGTCACGTGCCGGTGTCCTCGGGCCGGGTGGCATCGGCGCTCGGGTCCAGGAGCCACCGCCACATCGAGCCATGATAGGACCATTCGTCGGGAGGCTGCAGGTCGCGCCGGGCAATCACCCGGGCCTCGAAGTCGGCGCGGGGGATGTCGCCGGCACCCAGCGAGGCAAGGTGCCGGGTGTTTTGTTGACAGTCGATCAGGTCGATGCCGTGCTGCCGGCAAAAGCACACCAGAGCCGCCAGCGCGATCTTCGACGCGTCCGTTTGGTGCGAGAACATCGACTCACCGAAGAACATGCGGCCCAGGCCCACCCCGTACAGGCCGCCCACCAGCGCGCCGTCGACCCAGGTCTCGATGCTGTGAACAGCGCCCTGAGCGTGCCAGGCGGCATAGGCATCCACGATGTCGTCGACGATCCAGGTGCCGCTCTGGCCGGCGCGCGGGGTGGCCGCACAGTGGCGCATCACCTCGCGGAAGGCGGTGTCGATGCGCACCTCGCAGCCCGGTGAGCGGGCGAAGCGGGCGATGGTCTTGCGCAGCGACCGCGTCAATCGGAAGTTTGCGGGCCTGAGCACCATGCGCGGATCGGGCGACCACCACAGCACCGGCTGGCCGTCGCTGTACCAGGGGAAGATGCCGCGCCGGTAGGCCTCGGCCAGGCGCTCGGTGCTGAGCCGTCCGCCGGCCGCGAGCAGCCCCGGGGCGTCCGAGTCCGGCCCCAGTGCCAGGTGGCTGGGCGGCAGCGGGTCACTGTCGTGGCGCAGCCAGGTGATCATGGGCGGGAGAAGTCGGGTGCTTGGGGGTCGATGGGGTCCTCAAGTTTGCGTCATTGGCCCGCGTGTCGTCGCGCCGATGCCCCCGCAGGCAGGGGTGGTCGTCCGCGCGCGGCGTCGCGCTCGTCACCACCGCCAGTGGGATGGCCGCCTCGCTCGAGCGGGCTGACACTGGTCTTCGATTGCCCGCACGCCGTCCGACCGGCCTGCTCGACCGCCTTGTCCGACCCCCGGTCCACCCTCCCAAGACCCGCTTCGCCATGGCCAAGTTCTGCTTCCGAATTCAGCGCGACGTCGACGCCCCAGCGCAGCGCTGGCAGCGGTCCTCGCCCGCCGTTGCCGACCAGGCGCCCGCGCAGAACGGTTGGCACGACTCCAGCTTCGACCTGCAGCAAGGCCTCGACATGGCCGAGGCCAACCCGGCCGACCTGCCGCTGGCGCTTTGGCTGGCGTGCACGCTCGGCGAGCCGCGAAAATGACGCGGCGCCGCGGACGTGACGCCGCACCGCGGCGGGCATGGTGCAGGCGTGATGCAGGTTGGGTGCAGCTTGGGTGCGGGCCCAATGAGGGCCGACCTCAGCCGTTGGCGCCGCGCTGCGCTTGAGGCAGCTTCAGCAGGCCCACGGCCAGGGCGGTGCCCATGACGATGACCGCGCCGCCCAGCGCCATGGACAGCGTGGGCCATTCGCCCAGCACCAGCAGGCCCCACAGCACGGCGAACACCGGGTTCAGAAAGGTCACGCTCATCGCGTTGGCCGGCCCGATGCGCCCGATGAGCCGGAAATACACGACGTAAGCCACGCCCGTGCACGCGAAGGCCAGCAGCGCCGCCGCCACCCAAGCCTGGGTGCCGGGCGTCTGGGCGGGCCAGGCCCATGCCGCGGGACCGATCACCGCCAGCGAGGCCGACACTTGGCTGCCGGTGGCCACCACCAACGGTGGCACCTGCGACAGGCGCCGCTTGGTGTAACTGGCCGACCAGCCGTACAACGCGGCAGCGCTCAGGCAAGCCAGCACCGCCAGGGCGGCCGTGGGCGCATTGACGCTGCCGGGCAGGGCGTTGGGCCATGGGGTGGCCGTGGCGCCGGCGGTGGCCTTCTGCCAGGCCAGCCCGGCCACGCCCAGAAAACCGATCAGCAGGCCCACGATGCGCGAGGCGTCCAGGCGGTCCTTCAGCCACACCCAGGCGATCACGGCGCCAAACAAGGGCGTGGCCGCGTTGAAGATCGACGACAGCCCGGCGGGGATGGTCAGCGCCGCGTAGCTGAAGCACAGGAAGGGCAAGGCCGAGTTGCTCAGCCCGACCAGCAGCAGGGCCCGCCAATGCGCGAGCAACCCGCGCCACTGCCCCCGCCAGACCAGCAAGGGCAACAGCAGGGCGCTGGCGCCCACGACGCGCACCGCGACCAGCGCGACCGGCCCGAACTCCGCCGCGCCCATGCGCATGAACAGGAACGAGCCGCCCCACAGCGAGGCAAGGAACAACAGCTCGGCGAGGTCCGCACCGCGCACGGCGCGGTTCACCGCGCGGCCTCGCCGAACAGGCCGGGCTGGGTGGGCACGGGCGCGCCTTCTCGGTCGAGCAGGGCCCGCTTGCGGTCGAGGCCGCCCGCGTAGCCGGTCAGCGATCCGTCGTGGCCGATGACCCGGTGGCACGGCACGATCACCGACACCGGGTTGCGTCCCACCGCGGCACCCACGGCGCGCACCGCCGCCGGCGACCCCAGGGCTTGGGCGATGCGGCCATAGGTGGTGGTCTGGCCGGGTGCGATGTGCAGCAGCTGCTGCCAGACGGCGCACTGAAACGGCGTGCCGATCAGGTCCAGCGTCGGTGGCGCCGGGTGGCCGCCGTCCAATCCGAAATAGGTCCGGAACCAGCCGATGGCGGATCGCAGCAGGGCGTCGTCGTCGTCGGTGGGCACCTGCGGCAGCGGGCCGGGGTGGTCCTTCTGGCCATCGAACCACGCGCCAGCCAGGCCGCGGCCGGTGCGCGCCAGCAGCAACCCGCCCAGCGGCGACCGCCAATGGGATTGGGCCTGCAAGGCGGCGATGAGGGTGTGCTGGGATGAGCTCATGGTGCGCGGGGGATGGGGTCGGACGGCCCTGCCGTGGCGGGCGCGGCAGCGGTCAACGGTGCCGCCGGGGGCGCGGCTGAGGCACCCGGCGACGCCGCGCCCGGGTCCATTGGCGCGGCGGGCGCCACGGCGTCCCACAGCCGCATGACGGCATAGCTGCGCCACGGTCGGAACGCGGCGGATGAACGCTCGGCGGCGTGGCGCTCGGTCGCCAGCGACCCGGCGGCGATGCGGGCCGACTCGCCGCCCAGGCCCAGTTTCAGGGCCTTCAGCACCGCCACGTCGCCGGGCGGCCAGGCGTCGGGCCAGCCGAGCGCACGCATTGCGATGTAGTGCGCTGTCCAGGGGCCGATGCCCGGCAGGGCGCACAGCGCGGCGATCAAGGGCTCGGGCGAAGCACCACCGACGAGGGTGTCCCGCAGCCGCGGCCAGGCCTGGGCGAGCGCGATGATCGCGCCGGCGCGGCTGCGGATGATGCCGAGCTCGGCCAGCGTTGCCACCGGCAAACCCGCGACCACCGCCGGGTCCGGGAAGCTGCGCCGGACGTCCGGCCAAGGCGTGGCGACCGGCTGCCCCAGGCGTTCGACCAGCCGCTGTGCGAGTGTGCGCGCCCCGGCCACCGTGACCTGCTGACCGAGCACCGCCCGCACCATCAGCTCGAAGCCGTCGAGGCTGCCGGGCAAACGCATGCCCGCTGCGCCGGGCAGGGCGGCCAGGGCCGCGTCGATCATCGCGGGCTGCGCGTCCAGGTCGAACCAGCGCCGCGTGGCCGCAATCAGCCGGGCGCTGCAAGGCAACAGCGCGGCCGCATAGTGCAGCGTCAGCTGGTGTCGGGTGGGGTTGAGCGCGACCTCGATCCAGCCTGCGGGGTGAGGCCGCGGGTCGCCACCGCGGTCGAGCGTGCCGGCCCGGACGCTGCGCCGCAGGCCGCTGGCGCCGAGCACCTCGATGCCAGGGATGGCCCGCTGCGCGAAGAACGCCAGCAGGCGTTCCATGTCGAAGGGCGGCCGGAAGCCCAGGCGCACGGTGATGCCTTCGTCGCTGCTGGGCTGCGCCGCCCCGACCGCCGAGGTGGACGGGCCCGCCAGTGGCCGGGCCCGGCGCCCCTCGCGCAGGCGGGCGGGGCTCATCCGGTAGCGCTCCGCAAACACGGCATTGAACCGGCGCAAGCTGCCATAGCCGCTGGCCAGTGCGACCTCGGTCACCGGCAAGGTGGTGTCGGTCAACAACTGTTTGGCCAGCAGCAGGCGCCGGGTCTGCAGGTACTGCAACGGGGTGACGCCGTGTTCGGCCTGGAAGATGCGCCGCAGGTGGCGTTCGCTGACGCCCAGCCGCGTGGCCACGGCGGCGATGCCGGTCGTGGCGGCGGTGTCTGCACCGTCCTTGCCATGGGCGTCGGCGTCCGGCCCCGGCGCCGCACGCTCGGTCAACAGGCTGTCCATCCACGCGGCCGCCTGCTGGGCCAGGGTGCGCGAGGCGTCCATGACGCTCCAGGCCGGGCCCGGGCCCGGGGCCAGCTCGGGCCGGCATTTCAGGCAGGGCCGGTAGCGGGCCGCCTCGGCCTGGGCGGCGGTGCTGAAAAAGTGGCAGTTCTCGCGACGCGGCGTGCGCACGCGGCACACCGGTCGGCAGTAAACGCCCGTGGAGCTGACGCCCACGAACAGGCGGCCGTCGAAGCGGGCGTCGCGGGCCACCAACGCCTGGTAGTGGGCCTCAGCCTGGTGGTCGGCGGCCGACTTCAGGGCTGGGTTGGCGCCGGCCGACGCCGCCTTCGCGCTGGCACACAGCGCTTGGGTGCGGTCCGCGGCGGGGGCCATGGGGTCGTCGGCGGGGCTCGGCATGGGTGGGATTATCGGGACCAGCCCGGTTGTCAACTCGCCGTTTTCGGACACGTCACCCGCCCGCAAGGCCGCCGAACGGCCTCCTTACAATCCGCCGCTTCCTCTCACCAGCCATTGCCTCATGAACGTCCACGCTTCCAACTTCAAGGCCTACGACATCCGCGGCGTCGTCGGCAAGACGATCGACGAGGCGTTCGCCGAACACCTGGGCCGCGCATTCGGCACCGAAGCGGTGGCCGCGGGCGAGAAGGCCGTGGCGGTGGGACGCGACGGCCGCCTGTCGGGGCCGGGGTTGTCGGCCGCGCTCATCCGCGGGCTGGCCTCCACCGGGCTTGACGTCGTCGACCTCGGGCCGGTCACCACGCCGATGCTGTACTACGTGGCCGCCACCCGCGGCCGCCGCGGTTGCCACAGCGGCATCCAGGTCACCGGCAGCCACAACCCCAAGGACTACAACGGTTTCAAGATGGTGCTCGCCGGCCGCGCGATCTACGGCGACGACATCCAGAAGCTGCGCGCCCGCATGGAGGCCGAGGACTACGTGACCGCCAGCGGCCGCACGGGCCAGATGGACGTGGCCGCCGAGTACCTGGCCCGCATCGTCGGCGATTGCAAGCTCAAGCGCCCGATGAAGATCGTCGTGGACTCGGGCAACGGCATCCCCGGCGCCACGGCGCCAGGGATCCTGCGCGCGCTGGGCTGCGAGGTGATCGAGCTGTACTCCGAGGTGGATGGCAACTTCCCCAACCACCACCCGGACCCCAGCAAGCCCGAGAACCTGAAGGCGCTGATCCGCACGGTCAAGCGCCGCAACGCCGAACTGGGCCTGGCCTTCGACGGCGATGGCGACCGCCTGGGCGTGGTGACCCGCGACGGCAACATCATCTACCCGGACCGCCAGATCATGCTGCTGGCGCTGGACGTGCTCAAGCGCAACCCTGGCGCGACCATCATCTACGACGTCAAGTGCACCCAGCGGCTGGCGCCGCTGATCCGCAAGGCCGGCGGCAAGCCGGTGATGTACAAGACCGGCCATTCGCTGATGAAGGCCAAGCTCAAGCAGAGCAAGGCGCCGCTGGCCGGCGAGATGAGCGGACACATCTTCTTCCGCGAGCGCTGGTACGGCTTCGACGACGCCACCTACACGGCGGCGCGCATGCTGGAGATCCTGTCGCGCAGCAAGGACCCGAGCAAGGTGCTCAACGGCCTGCCCACCAGCCACAGCACGCCGGAGCTGAACGTGGCCTGTGCCGAGGGCGAGCCGCGGGAAGTGGTCGCGCGCTTGATTGCCACCACCCAGTTCCCCGGGGCGCTCGAGGTCAACACCATCGACGGCGTGCGGGTGGACTACAAGGACGGCTTCGGTTTGATCCGCGCGTCCAACACCACGCCGGTGCTGGTGCTGCGCTTCGAGGGCCACACGGCCCGGGCCTTGGCCCGCATCCAGGGCGAATTCATGGCCGCGCTGCGTGCGGTCAAGCCGGACGCCCAGGTCGACACCGCGGCGCACTGACGCGCCGCTGCACCGTGGCACTGGCTTCAACCCGCGCCGCGCGATGAGGGTGTTGATCGTCAAGCTGTCGTCGCTGGGCGACGTCGTGCACGCCTTGCCGGTGGTGCACGACCTGCACGCGGCGAGGCCAGGCCTCCAGATCGATTGGGTGGTCGAGCCGGCGTTCGCCCCGCTGCTGCAGCGCACGGCGGGCCTGCACGAGGTGCTGCCCTGTGCGCTGCGCCGGTGGCGCAAGGCCTGGTGGACGGCCGAGGTGAGGCAGGCCTGGCGGGCCTTTCGCACCCGCTTGCAGGCGGTGCGCTACGACGCGGTGATCGACCTGCAGGGCCTGACCAAGTCGGCGGTGCTGGCCCGGCTGGCGCACGGCCCGAGCTGGGGCTTGGCCAACCAGACCGACGGGTCCAGTTTCGAGGCGCCGGCCCGTTGGCTGGTGGACCACCCGGTCACCGTGCCCCGCCATGTGCATGCGCTGGACCGGTCGCGGCTGCTGGCCGGCGCCGTGGTGGGGGTCTCGCCCCTGGGGCCACCGACCTTCGGCCTCGCCGCGCGCTTGTCGACGGGCGCCGGCTTGCCGGGTGATCTCCCGCTGATGGTGTTGGTCCACGGCACCTCGCGCGACGACAAATTGTGGCCCGAGGCGCACTGGATTGAACTGGGTCGCCGGCTGGTGCACAGCGGCTGGCAGGTGGCGCTGCCTCATGCCGGTGCCGTGGAACAGGCCCGCGCCGCGCGGCTGGCCGAAGCCATCGGTGGCGCGGCGCAGGTCTGGCCGGCGATGGCGCTGGACGCGCTCGTGGACCGCATGGGCACCGCTTCGGGCGTGGTGGGGGTGGACAGCGGGCTGAGCCACATTGCCGTGGCGCTGGGCCTGCCGCACGTGCAGGTCTACAACACGGGCACCGCTTGGCGCACCGGGCCGCAAGAGGCGCACGGGCACCGTCATCAGGTGTCGGTCGAGCCGGGGCCGAGCGAGCCCACGCCCTCGCCGGACGCGGTCTGGGCCGCGTGGCGGACGGTGGCGGACGCGCCCCGATGAGCGCGCCAACGGCCACCGTGGCGCCGCGGCGCGGCTGGGCGCTTCGGCTGTATGGGCTCGCCATGGGCCTGCTGCTGCCGGCGCTGCTGGCCCGGGTGTGGTGGCGCGGCGCAGCCGAGCCGGCCTACCGTCACGCGCTGGCCGAACGCTTCGGCTTCGCGCCGCGGCGTGGCGAACCGGGGGCGCTGTGGCTGCACGCGGTCTCCCTGGGCGAAACCCGCGCCGCGGCCGCCTTGGTCAACGCGCTGCGAGAACGGCACCCCACCCTGCGCTTGCTCCTGACGCATGGCACCGCCACTGGACGCGCCGCGGGCGAGGCCTTGCTGCGCCCCGGCGACCGGCAGGTGTGGCTGCCGTGGGACGCGCCGGGGGCCGTGCGCCGCTTCCTGCAGGCGCACCAGCCCGCCGTGGGCGTGCTGATGGAAACCGAGGTCTGGCCGGTGCTGCTGCACGAGGCCGCCGCCCGGAACGTGCCGGTGGTGCTCGCCAATGCCCGGCTCAGCGAGCGCAGCCTGAAGCGCGGTGACCGCCTGGCCGCCCTAATGCGTCCCGCGGTGGGCCAGCTGGTTCGCGTGCTGGCCCAGACCCAGGCCGACGCGGATCGGCTGGTTACCGCGGGCGCTCGCCAGGTGAGCGTGTGCGGCAACCTGAAATTCGACATGAGCCCGGCCGAGGCCCTGCTGCACCAAGGCGCGCGCTGGCGCAAGGCCTTGGCCCGGCCCGTGGTGCTGGCCGCCAGCACCCGAGAAGGCGAGGAGGCGCCATTGCTGGCCGCGTGGCGAGACGCGTTGCCCGCGGCGCCCCGCCCACTGCTGCTGATCGTGCCGCGTCACCCCCAGCGCTTCGACGAGGTGGCGCGGGCCGCGAGCGACGCCGGTCTGACCGTTCAGCGCCGCAGCACCTGGACCGACGGGCCCCCGGCGGCGGCGCTGGCGCCGGACGTCGACGTCTGGATCGGCGACTCCATTGGCGAGATGCCCCTCTACTACGCGGCCGCCGACGTGGGCCTGCTCGGCGGCAGCTTCGCCCCCTTGGGCGGCCAGAACCTGATCGAGGCCGCCGCCTGCGGTTGCCCCCTGCTGCTTGGCCCCAGCACCTTCAACTTCGCCGACGCGGCCGACCTGGCCGTGGCCGCCGGTGCCGCCACGCGCGTCGCGAACCTGCCCGAGGCCGTGGCTTGCGCCCTGGCCTTGCTGTCCGACGCCGCCCGCCGCGCGCGGCAGTCGGCCGACGCCCTGGCCTTTGCGGCCGCCCACCGCGGCGCCGCGGCGCGCATGGCCGATGACATCCTCAGGTTGTGGCCCCGCCACTTGTCCTCGGCGCCGCCGGCCAGCGCCGCGGACGTTGCGGTTACCCTTGCGACACGATGAAGGACCGCGCCGATGCCCGAACGCGATGACCCCGCCGCCGACACCCCTCACTCACCGGTGGCCTCCCGGCGCCGTCGTGCAGGCAGGAGCCGCCCCCGGCTGCTGCGCCGGGTGGTCATCGGCATGGCGGCTGTGGGCCTGGGCATGGCCGCCTGGCTGGGTTTTGTGGTGTTCACCACGCCGGGTCTGGATGAACTGCGCGTGGCCAGCACCGCGCGGCCCAGCGTCATTCAGTCGGTCGACGGCGAGGTGATTGGCCGTTTTTCCAGCGCCTACCAGGCGCCGGTGGCTTTGAAGGACGTCTCGCCGGTGCTGGTGCAGGCGCTGATCGCGACCGAAGACCACCGCTTCTACGACCACCACGGCCTGGACTTTCGGCGCATCGGCGGCTCGGCACTGCGCACCTTGACGGGCAATGTGCAAGGCGCCTCGACGCTGACCCAGCAGCTCGCGCGCAACCTGTTCCCGCAGGAGATCGGCAGCAGCCGCAACGTCAACCGCAAGCTGCGCGAGGCCTTGACCGCCCTGCGGCTGGAGGCCACGCGCAGCAAGCAGGAGATCCTGGAGGCCTACCTCAACACGGCCCCGTTCCTGTACAACGTGCGCGGTTTCGAGATGGCCGCGCGCACCTACTTCGACACCAGTGCCGCCGAACTCGACACCGCGCAGGCGGCGACGCTGGTGGGCATGCTCAAGGGCAGCCACCGCTACAACCCGGTGCGCCACCCCGAGCGGGCACGGGAGCGGCGCAATGTGGTGCTGGCGCAGATGGTCAAGCGCGGCGTGCTGGCACCTGCCCGCTTCGAGCAGTTGAAGGCCGAGCCCCTGCAACTCGCCTTTCGCCGACCGGAGGAGAGCGAGATCGGCCAGGCCCGCCACGTCGTCGAGCACCTTCGCGAGCAGATCACCGAGTGGGCCGACGCCCGCGACGTCGACCTCGACCGCGATGGCCTGGTCATCCACACCACGATCGACAGCCGCCTGCAGCGGCTGGCGCAGGAGGCGGTCAGCGAGCAGGTGGCCGCCCTGCAGCGGGTGGCGGGCATCGAATGGAGCGAGGCCCGCATGCCGGCGGCCCGTTTGAAGGGGCCGCCAGCGAAGCAGCCCTTCGCGCACTTCTGGCGCACCCAGCCCGGCCTGCTCGCCGAGATGGCGCGCGACACCCCGGCCTACCGAGCCGCCCGTGCCGCTGGCAGCGACGATGCCGCCGCCCTGGCCACCGTGCAGGCCGACGCCGAGTTGATGGCCCGGCTGCGCGACGACAAGACGCGGCTGTCGGCCGGCTTCATCGCCGTGGACCCGGCGAGCCGAGCCGTGCGCGCCTGGGTCGGCAGCCCCGACTTTGGCCGCGACCAGTTCGACCACGTGGCGCAGGCGCGCCGGCAGCCTGGCTCGACCTTCAAGCCGTTTGTCTACGGCGCGGCCATCGCGCAGGGCCGGTCGACCGAGCAGGAATTCATCGACGAACCGCTGGACATTCCCATTGGTGGCGGGCGCGTCTGGCGCCCGACGGACATGGGCGGCTCCAGCGGCCTGCCGATGAGCCTGCGCGACGGTCTTGTCTTCTCGAAGAACACGATCACGGCGCAGGTGATGTCCGAGGTCGGTCCGGCGGCGGTGGTCAAGTTTGCCAAGGCGGCGGGCGTGCGGCAATCGCCGCTGGACCCGGTGCCGTCGCTGGCGCTGGGCACCAGCCCGGTCACGCTGTTGGAGATGGCCACCGCCTACACGTCGCTGGCCAACCTGGGCGCCTACGGCGAGCTGCAGTTGATCACCCACATGACCGACCGAAACGGCCAGGTGGTGGGCCGCTTTGACCCGCCCGCCGCCGAACAGGCGATCGACCGCAACGTGGTCGTTCAACTGGTCGACGTGATGCGCGATGTGGTGCGCCGGGGCACGGCCAGCAGCCTGCGTGGCGAGTTCGGGGTGCGGGGCGAGCTGGCTGCCAAGACCGGCACCTCGCAGAACAACGCCGACGGCTGGTTCATTGCCATCAACCCGCTGCTGGTGGCCGGCGCCTGGGTCGGGTTCAACGACCAGCGCGTGGCACTGCGCAGCAGCTATTGGGGGCAGGGCGCCCACAATGCGCTGCGCGTCGTGGGCGACTTCATGCGCCGCGGCCAGGCCGACAGGCTCATCGACCTGAGCGCCGGCTTTCCGTTGGTCCCGCGTCCGGCGCCGGAGGCGGTCGAGGAGGCGGCGTCGGCGCCCCAGGCCGACGGCGTGGAGGGCAGCGAGGTCACCGGCGTCGTCGACGCGGCACCGGTGGTGCCGGTGTTGCCCTTGTCCAGCCGCGACCCGCCCGGCAGCCGCTGAGCGCGGCTTTGGCGGGCCTCAGCGGCCGCGCCCGTCCTTCAGTCCCGTGATGCGGTTGAACACCAGCGCGTCGGCGCGGTGGTCCAGGCGGTCGGCCACGAAATAGCCATGGCGTTCGAACTGCAGCCGGTCTTCGGGCTGCACGCTGTGCAGCGAGGGTTCGATGTAGCCGGTGACGACCCGCTTGCTGTGGGGGTTCAGCACGCTCAGGAAGTCGCGCCCGCCGGCGTCGGGTTGCTCCTCGGTGAACAGGCGGTCATACAGGCGCAGCTCGGCGCGGCGGGCGTCGTGCGCGCCGACCCAGGTGATCGTGCCCTTGACCTTGACCGCGTCCGCACCGGGCGTGCCACTGCGGGTGTCTGGCACGACACGAGCGAGGACGGCGGTGACCGTGCCGTTGGCGTCCTTCTCGCAGCCGGTGCATTCAACAATCACGCCGTACTTCAGCCGCACCTTGTTGCCCGGGAACAGCCGGAAAAAGCCCTTGGGCGGCGCTTCCTCGAAGTCTTCGCGCTCGATCCACACCTGCGGGCCCAGGCTGAACTGGCGCTGGCCCAGTTCGGGGCGCTGCGGGTGGGCGGGTGCGGTGCAGGCCTCGGTCGGCGCACCGAACACGTCCGACCAGTTCGTCAGCTTGAGCATCACGGGATCAAGCACCGCCATGGCGCGCGCGGCCTTGCCTTCCAGGTCGTCGCGCAAGGCGATGTCGAGGCTGGCGTAGTCGGTCCAGCCACCGGCCTTGCTGGTGCCGGCGCGCTCGCACATGAGGCGCAGCGCCTCGGGCGTGTAGCCACGGCGGCGCAGGCCCACCAGCGTGGGCATGCGCGGGTCGTCCCAGCCGTTCACGTGGCCTTCCTCGACCAATTGGCGCAACCGGCGCTTGCTGGTGATGACGTAGGTGATGTTCAGGCGGGCGAACTCGTGCTGGTGCGGCCGCGGCTGGGCCAGCAGGCCCAGGCGGCAAAGGGTGTCCAGCAGCCAGTCGTAAAACGGGCGCTGGTCTTCGAATTCCAGTGTGCAGATGCTGTGGGTGATCTGCTCCAGCGCGTCTTCGATGGGGTGCGCGAAGGTGTACATCGGGTAGATGCACCATCGGTTGCCCGTGGCGTGGTGTTCGGCGTGCTTGATGCGGTAGATCGCCGGGTCGCGCAGGTTGATGTTCGGGCTTGCCATGTCGATCTTGGCGCGCAGCACCATCGCGCCGTCCGGGTGCCGGCCGTCGCGCATCTCGCGGAAGCGGGCGAGGTTCTCGGCCGGGCTGCGGTCGCGGAACGGGCTGTTCGTGCCCGGCGTCGTGAAGTCCCCGCGGTTGGCCCGCATCTGCTCGGGCGTCTGCTCGTCGACGTAAGCCAGGCCCGCGTCGACCAAGGCTTCGGCCGCGCGGTACATGAAGTCGAAGTAGGTGCTCGCGTAATACAGGTGGCTGGTGGCTGCACCCGCGGACGCGTCCGCGCCCGCCGCGGTGTCCCAGCGGTAACCCAGCCAGCGCACCGACTCCAGGATGCTGTCGACGTACTCCTGCTCCTCCTTTTCCGGGTTGGTGTCGTCGAAGCGCAAGTGGCAAACGCCACCGTAGTCGGCGGCCAGACCGAAATTCAGCGTGATGCTCTTGGCGTGCCCGATGTGCAGGTAGCCATTGGGTTCGGGCGGAAAGCGCGTGCGGATGCGTGCCGCATCGATCGGCCCCGCGGCGTGGTGCGCGGCGTCCCCAGGCGTGCCGGCGAAGCGCCGGCCGGCGTACGTGCCCTGAGCGAGGTCGCGCTCGATCACCTGCCGCAGGAAGTTGCTGGGCTTGAGCTCGTCGACCGGAGGGGTAGAGGGATGGGGCGCGTTCATGGGCAGGCAAACCGGTGTGCCCGTCGCAAGGGGGCAGGTTGAGGGGAACCCTGATTTTATCGGCGCCCCTCGGCCATCCGTTGTTCACGACTGTTTACGTTTTGCTGCCATCTCGCCGTCAACGCCGGCCCCGGGCCGCCGCGTTGTACAGGCGTTCCAACGAATGGGCGTCCCGCCATCCGCGGGGTTCGCGCCGGCCGTGTGAACAAAACCAAACAAGGAGTTGATGATGCGCAAATCCTGGATCGTTGGCCTGGCCACGGCCAGCCTGGCCCTGGCGGCGGGCGCTGCCCACGCGGGCGGCGTCAACTGGTCGATCGGCATCAACCTGCCGCCGGTGGGCACGGTCATCTCCAGCGGCCCGCAGTACCCGGTCTACCCTGCGTACCCGGTGTACGCGCCGCCGCCCGTGGTGTACCGCCCTGCGCCGGTGTATTACGCGCCGCCGCCGGTGGTCTACCGTCCGGCCCCGGTGTACTACGGCCCGCCCGCGGTGGTGGTCGAGCGCCGCTGGCGCGGTGGCTGGGGCCACGGCCACGGCGGCTGGCGCGAGCGCGGGCCGCGCGACGACCGGTACTACCGGCCCTGACGCCCGCGTCGCGGCCCCTGTGCAAATGGCGCCCGGGCCGCAGCCGCTACATCGCCTTGAACAGGTGGGCGTACATCCGGCTCACCTGAAGGCGGTCCGGGTGGCCCCGAAGGTTCAGCTGCAGTCGGCCGTTGTCGTCGCGCAGGGCGCTGTCGATGGCGTCCGCGCGAACCAAGGTGCCGCGGTGCACCTGCCAGAAGCGGCTGAGATCCAGCTGCGGCTGCAGCTCGCGCAGTGACGTGCGGATCAAGTATTCCTTTTGTGCGGTGATCACGCGGACGTACTTGTCGGCGGCTTCGAAGTAGATCACCTCGTCCACCGGCACCATGTGCAGCACCGGGCCGGCGCTGGCCTGGATGACGCGCAAGGGCGTGGCAAGCATGGGGGATGTCTGGGCGGCTGGCGCGGCGGCAGACGGCGTCTGGTCCAGGCGCGCGGGCCCACCCATCAAGGCTTTCAGCTGCTCGATGGCGCGGTCCAGGGTGTGCGCATCGGGGCGTCCGCGCCGTTGCACCAGCGCGAGCTTCAGGCGCTCGCAGGTTTGCGCCAGGCGGTCACGGCGAACGGGCTTGAGCACGTAGTCCACCGCGGCGCGATCAAACGCCTCGAGCGCGTACTGGTCGTAAGCCGTCACGAACACGATCAGCGGAAAATGATCCATGGCCTGCTCCGGCCAATCCTCGGCCAGGGCTTGCGCCGCTTCCAAGCCCGTCTGACCCGGCATGCGGATGTCCAGAAACAAGACGTCGGGTCGCTTGGTCAGGGCCTCGCTGACGGCCGCCGCGCCGTGGCCGACGCTGCCGACGACCTCCAACTCGGGCCACAGGGCGTTCAGCTCGCTGGCGAGGTGGGCGGCCAGCAGGGGCTCGTCTTCGGCGATCAAGGCGGTGGCGTGCATCCGGTGGGGTCCTTGCGTTGGGGCTGGGGTCGGTGGGGCGAGGTGTGGGGCGGTCAGCGCGCCTCGGTGGGCCCGGGTGCCGCGCTCAGCGGCAGGCGCACTTCCGCGATGGTGCCGCCGCCTTGCGCGTCGTCCGCGGCTTGCAGGCTCAGGCGGGCCATCGGTCCGTACTGTGTGGCCAGGCGTTCGCGGACCTGGGACGTGCCAAACCCGCTGGATGCGCCCGAGCCGCCCGCGGCGCCGGTGTTGTCCGGGGCCGACAGGGGCTTGCTCAGGCCGACGCCCGTGTCGCGCACGCTCAGCACCAGCCAGCCAGCTTCACTGCGCGCGGTCACGACCAGCCGGCCGCCGTCGACATGGGGTTCCAGGCCGTGCTTGATTGCATTTTCGACCAGCGGCTGCAGCAGCATCGGTGGCACCGGGTGCGTGGCCAGGTCGGACGGCAGGTCCAGTTCTTCCTGCAGCCGCCCGCCCATGCGGACCTTCATCAACGCCAGGTAGTCGGCCACGCGCGCAAACTCCTGCGCCAACGGGTGCAGGGGCACCCGCGATGCCGACAAGGTCGACCGCAGGAAGGCGATCAGGTGATCCAGCATCAACTGCGCGCGGTCGCTGTCCAGCGCGATCAGCACCCGCAGGTTGGCCAGCGTGTTGAACAGCATGTGCGGCTCCAACTGCGACTCCAGCAAGCGCAGCTGGTGCTCGGCCGCCTGGCGCTGGGCCGCTTGCACGCGGGCCTGGGCGGCCTGCAGCTTGCTGCGCGAGTAGAAGTAGTACGTGGTGATGGCCGCCGGCACCAGAGAAAACAGCAGCGAGCCCGCCACGCCGCGCAACGAGATGACGCGCAGGCCGCCCATGCCCACGATCAAGCTGCCCAGGGTCGAGCCGACCAGCACGCCGGCCGTGGTGCCGGTCACGATGATGGCGATCGTCCAGGGCCACCCTGGCCAGCTGCGTTGGTGCTCGTCCAGGTCGGTGGACCGGCGTCGGTTCAGCACGCGCGTGGCCAGCGCGAGGCCGCCATCGATGGCCACCCAGCACGACATCGAAATGCATTCCGAGTACACCAGCGTGGGCCAGAAGGCATGGTTCGACAGCAGCGTCAGCAGGACGGCGATGACCAGCCCGATCAGGGCAGCGCGCAGCGCGCGGGTGGCCAGCTCGGTCCCGAGGGAGACGGGGGCGGTGGGCGGCGCGTCGGGGGCGGTGGTCGGCATGGGCTGAACTATGCCCGCGACCGTGCCCTGGGTCGCGGCCGCTGCGACCAATGGCATCGGGGCGGCGCCAAGGGCGCGATGCCGGGCGCCAGCGGCAGGCGCATGCACAGCCTGAGGGACAAGCCCGGCAGTGGCCTGGCCTTTGCATGCGACCGTGCCGCTATAGTGCCGCCGGTGTTTCGGTGGCCGCCCGGCCGCCCGCCAGCTCGCCTGCCCACCCCGCCCCACTGGACCGATGTTCGCCGCCACCCGCCACCCGCCTGGACGTGACGACCCAACCGACGCCAGCGGCCGTCGCGGGCGGCTGGCCAGCACGTCGCTGCTGATGCTGCTGGCGGCGCTGGTCTCCGGCTGCGCGTGGAAGCCCTTTGGTGCGCCGCGCAGCCCGGCGCCGGCGCCCCGCGCCGTGTCGCCAGCACCTGCCGCCCCGCCGGCGTCGGCCCCGCCGGTGGCGTTGGCGCCGACGGCGCCAAAGGCCGTGGCGCCCACGATGGACGCACCGGCCATCGCCGCGCGTTTCCCCGAGCCGTCGGCGGTCTACCGCACGCCGGGCTTGGCAGGCGACCGCAAGGCGTTCACCACCGATGCCGAGCTGCGCGCTGCCATGAACGCGTTGGCCACCGAGGCGATGCCCGCGACGGCAGCGTCGACGGCGTCGGCGTCCTCGCCCGCTGCGCCGCTCGTGCGTTTGCTGGCGGCGGGGCGGTCGCAGCGCGGTGTGCCCATCGACGCGCTGTGGTTGTCCATCCCGGCGCCCGGCCCTGGCGCGGCGATGGTGCCCGCACGCAACGACAACAAGCCCACGGTGATGTTCCTGGGCCAGCAGCATGGCGACGAGCCGGCGTCCGCCGAAGCCCTTCTGGTGCTGGCGCAGCAGCTGGCGCGGGGACCGCTGCAACCGCTGCTCAAGCAGGTCAATGTGCTGATCGTGCCGCGCGTCAACCCAGACGGCGCGTTGCTGGGCCAGCGCACGGCCGCCGATGGCGTGGACATCAACCGCGATCACCTGCTGCTGCGCACGCCAGAGGCTCAGGCCGTGGCGCGGCTGGTCCGCGACCACCGCCCGGCCGTGGTGGTGGACGCCCACGAGTACTCGCCCTATGGCCCATGGCCGCAGCAGATGTCGGCCGTGCGCCGCCACGACGTGCTGCTGCAGTACGCCATGACCGCCAATGTGCCGGAGTTCGTCGGCCGGGCCGCGGAGGAGTGGTTTCGACAGCCGCTGCTGGCGGCGTTCGAGCGCGAACGGCTGAGCGTCGACTGGTACCACCTCCTGGCCGGCGAGGGCAGCGCGCGCCACATCGACATGGGCGGCGTCGCCCCCGACACCAGCCGCAACGTCAACGGCCTGCGCCATGCCGTGAGCCTGCTGATTGAAACCCGCGGCACGGGGATGGGCCGCCAGCACTTGAAGCGCCGGGTGCACGCGCAGGTGGTGGCGGCCACCAGCGTGCTGAACAGCGCCGCTCAGCGCGCGGCCGATCTGCTGAAGCTGCGGCGCTATGTCGACAGCCTTGTCGGGTCCCAGGCCTGCCAGGGCTCGGTGGTGGTCACTGCCGAGCGAACGCCCAGCGAGTACAACCTGACGGTGCTGGACCCCACCACCGGCGCCGACCGCCGCCTGGCCGTGAACTGGCATTCCAGCCTGTTGCTGAAGCCGCTCATCAGCCGACCGCGTCCCTGTGGCTACTGGCTGGCCGCAGACCAGAACGAAGCGGTCAAGCGCCTGCGCCTGCTCGGCCTCACGGTGCAGCAGGTGGCGGAGCGCGTGCTGGTGCGCGGCGAGGCCTACAAGGTGCAGACCGCCGCCTGGCGCGACGCCCCGGCCCGCAGCGCCGACATGGACGGCGCCCAGCCCGTGCCCGTGGAACTGCAGGCCACGTTGATCGAAGCCGAGGCGGGCAGCTACTTCGTTGCCCTGACCCAGCCCTGGGCGCACTTGGCGGTCGCCGCGCTGGAACCCGACTCAGCCAGCAGTTACCTCGCGCACGGCGTGATTGACCGGGCCGAGGCGGTGGCACGCACCTTGGTGCTGCCGCCCGCGGCCCGGCTCACCGCCGTGCCTTGAACGCGGCGTCGCCGCTGGGCCACCCATCGGGCGGCGAGTCGCCCTTCAACGGCGTTTGCCGCCACCGCCCAGCAAGCTGCCCAGCACGCCGCGAATGATCTCGCGGCCCACTGTGCTGCCCATCGTGCGCATGGCCGTCTTGGCGAAGGTTTCAGCCAGCCCTTCGTGTCGTCCGCCGCGCGGCCCGGTGCTGCCCAGCAGCACGTCCTTGAGCCCGCCCAGCATCCCGCCGCCGTCGTCACCGGCCTGGGGCGCCGGGTTGCCGATGCTGACGCGCCCGTCGCGCGGCACGGTGCCCCCGGCGCTGGGCGCGCCGGCGTGGCCCCGGCCGCCGGAAGCCGCCCCATCGCCGGCCCCGGCGTCGGCGGCACGGCCTTTCAGGCGCTCGTAGGCCGACTCGCGGTCCACCGTCTTCTCGTAGACGCCGGCCACGAGCGAGCTGGCGATCAGCTGCTTGCGCTGGTCGGGCGTGATCGGACCGATCTGGCTGCCTGGCGGCATCACGAACACCCGCTCGGTCACGCTCGGGCGGCCCTTGGCGTCAAGGAAGCTGACCAGCGCCTCGCCCACCGCCAGCTCGGTGATGGCGGTTTCGATGTCGAGCCCGGCGTTGGCGCGCATGGTGCTGGCCGCGGCCTTCACCGCCTTCTGGTCGCGCGGGGTGAAGGCGCGCAGGGCGTGTTGCACGCGGTTGCCCAACTGGGCCAGCACGGTGTCGGGAATGTCCAGCGGGTTCTGCGTCACGAAGTAGACGCCCACGCCCTTGCTGCGCACCAGCCGAACCACCAATTCGATGCGCTCGACCAGCGCGGCCGGTGCCTCCTTGAACAGCAGGTGCGCCTCGTCGAAGAAGAACACCAGTTTCGGCTTCTCGAGGTCGCCCACCTCGGGCAGCTGTTCGAACAACTCGCTGAGCATCCACAGCAGGAAGGTGGCGTACAGCCGCGGGCTGTTCATCAGCTTGTCGGCCGACAGGATGTTGATCACGCCCTTGCCGCCGTCGCTTTGCATGAAGTCGGCGATGTTCAGCATGGGCTCGCCAAAAAACTGGTCGCCGCCTTGCTCCTCGATCTGCAGCAGGCCGCGCTGGATGGCGCCCACGCTGGCGGCGCTGACGTTGCCGTACTCGGTGGTGAACTGGGATGCGTTCTCGCCAACGTACTGCAGCATTGCGCGCAGGTCCTTCAGGTCCAGCAGCAGCAGGCCGTTGTCGTCGGCGATCTTGAAGACCAGGCTGAGCACGCCTTGCTGGGTTTCGTTCAGCGCCAGCATGCGGGCCAGCAGCAGGGGGCCCATGTCGCTGATGGTGGCGCGCACGGGGTGGCCCTGTTCGGCGAACACGTCCCACAGCGTGGCCGGGCAGGCGCGGGATTCCGGCGGCTCGATGCCGCGCTCCTTCAGCACCGCGGCCAGCTTGTCGCTGACCTGGCCGGCCTGGGTGATGCCGGTCAGGTCGCCCTTCACGTCGGCCATGAACACCGGCACGCCGATCAGGCTGAAGTTCTCGGCCAGCGTTTGCAGCGTGATCGTCTTGCCGGTGCCCGTGGCGCCCGTGATCAGGCCGTGGCGGTTGGCCAGGGCGGGCAGCAGGTGGCATTCGACGTCGCCGTGGCGGGCCACGAGGATCGGATCGGGCATGGTCGTTTTCCTTCGATCGAGCGAAATTGGCAGTCTAGCGGGCGGCCCGCGGGGGCCCTCGCGGCGGGCCCCAAACCAGGGCCCGGTAAAATCACGGGTTTACAGAATTCGGAGTCACACGTTCATGGCCGGTCATTCCAAGTGGGCCAACATCCAGCACCGCAAAGGCCGACAGGACGAAAAGCGCGGCAAGATCTGGACCCGCATCATCCGCGAGATCATCGTTGCCGCCCGGCAAGGCGGTGGCGACCCGAAGGAAAACCCCCGCCTGCGTCTGGCCATCGACAAGGCCAAGGCCGCCAACATGCCCGCCGACACGGTCAAGAAGAACGTGGACAAGGCCACCGGCAACCTCGAAGGCGTGAGCTACGAAGAAGTGCGCTACGAGGGCTATGGCATCGGCGGCGCGGCCGTGATCATCGACTGCATGACCGACAACCGCGTGCGCACCGTGGCCGAGGTGCGGCACGCCTTCAGCAAGTACGGCGGCAACCTGGGCACCGAGGGCTCGGTCGCCTTTCAGTTCAAGCACTGCGGCCAGTTCGTGTTCGCGCCCGGCAGCAATGAGGACAAGGTGATGGAAGTTGCGCTGGAGGCCGGCGCCGACGACGTGGTCACCGACGATGATGGCGCCATCGAGGTGTTGACCACGCCCGCCGATTTCGAGGCCGTGAAGAACGCCTTTGAAGCCGCCGGCCTGAGCCCCGAGGTGGCCGAAGTGACGATGCGCGCCGAAAACACCATCGAGCTGACCGGCGACGATGCCCAGCGCATGCAGAAGCTGCTGGACGTGATCGAGGACCTGGACGACGCGCAAGAGGTCTTCCACAACGCGGTGATCAATTCATGAAGGTGCTCGTGATCGGCAGCGGCGGGCGCGAGCACGCGCTGGCCTGGCGACTGCTTCGTTCGCCCAAGGTGCAGACCGTTTACGTGGCGCCGGGCAATGGCGGCACGGCGCTGGACACGCGCCTGAAGAACATCCCGCTGACCGATTTCACGGCCCTGGCCGACTTCGCGGCCGCCGAAAAGGTGGCGGTCACGGTCGTTGGCCCCGAAGGTCCGCTGGCCGGCGGGGTGGTGGATATTTTTCGCGCCCGTGGCCTGCGGGTGTTCGGCCCGACCAAGGCCGCCGCTCAGCTGGAAAGCTCGAAGGCCTTCGCCAAGGCCTTCATGAAGCGCCACGCCATTCCCACCGCCGCGTTCGAGACTTTCGTCGACGCCAAGGCGGCGCACGCCTACGTGGACGGCCGCGGCGCGCCCATCGTGATCAAGGCCGACGGCCTGGCCGCCGGCAAGGGCGTCGTGGTGGCCACCACGCTGGCCGAGGCGCACGAGGCCATTGACTGGATGTTGGCCGCCGACGCCGCCGGCAACAAGCTGGGCGTGCAACACAACGACGTGCCGCGCGTGGTCATCGAGGACTTCCTGGAAGGCGAGGAGGCCAGCTTCATCGTGCTGTGCGACGGCAAGCACGTGGTGTCGCTGGCCACCAGCCAGGACCACAAGCGGCTGCTCGACCACGACCAGGGCCCCAACACCGGCGGCATGGGCGCGTACTCGCCGGCGCCGGTGGTCACGCCCAACGTGCACGCGAAGGTGATGCACGAAATCATCCTGCCCACGGTGCAGGGCATGGCCAAGGACGGCATCCCTTTCACCGGCTTTCTTTACGCCGGCTTGATGGTTGATGCGCAGGGCCAGCCGCGCACGGTCGAATTCAACTGCCGCATGGGCGATCCGGAAACCCAGCCGATCATGATGCGGCTCAAGAGCGACCTGTTCGACTTGCTGATGCACGCCACCGACGGCTCGCTGGACAAGGTCGAGCTGGAGTGGGACCGCCGCGTGGCACTCGGCGTGGTCATGGCCGCCGAGGGGTACCCGCTCAACCCGCGCAAGGGAGATGCCATCACCGGCCTGCCCGCCGAGGCGGACGACGCCATGGTGTTCCACGCCGGCACCGCGTTGAGCGGCAGCGTCGTGAGCACCGCCGGCGGCCGCGTGTTGTGTGTGACCGCGCTGGGTGATTCGGTCCGGCTGGCACAGCAGCGCGCCTACGACCTGCTGCAAGACATCCACTTCGACGGCGCTCAGCTGCGCCGCGACATCGGGCACCGCGCGATCAAACGCTGAACGCCCGCCGCCGCCCGCCCCCCCACCCACCGACCCCGCCTGCCCGATGAACATCCCCGCCGTTCGCGACTACCTGCTCGGCCTGCAAGACCGCATCGTCCGCGCGATGGAAGCCGAGGAGGGCCGCCCGTTCATGCGCGACGGCTGGACCCGAGAGCCCGGCGGCCGGCTGGAGGGCGACGGCCTGTCGCAGCTGATCGAGGGCGGCGACCTGCTGGAGCGCGGTGGCTGCAATTTCTCGCACGTCAAGGGCAAGTCGCTGCCGCCGTCGGCCACACAGCACCGACCCGAGCTGGCGGGGGCCGCCTTCGAGGCCATGGGCGTCTCGCTGGTGTTTCATCCCCGCAACCCGCTGGTGCCCACGGTGCACATGAATGTGCGCATGTTTGCCGCGCTGCCGGCCACGGGTGAGCCCGTGGTGTGGTTTGGTGGCGGCATGGACCTGACGCCTTACTACGGCTTCGAGGAGGACGCGCGCCATTTTCACCGCGTCAACCGTGATGCCCTGGCGCCCTTCGGCGACGACAAACACCCGCGCTTCAAGACCTGGTGCGACGAGTACTTCTTCTTGAAGCACCGCAACGAGCCGCGCGGCGTGGGTGGCGTGTTCTTCGACGACTTCAGCGAATTGGGATTCGACGGCAGCTTCGCCATGATGCGCGCCGTGGGCGACGCCCTGATTCCTGCCTATCTGCCGATCGCCCGACGCCGCCGCGTGCTGCCGTTCACGCAGCGCGAACGGGACTTCCAGTGCTATCGGCGCGGGCGCTATGTGGAGTTCAACCTGGTGTTTGACCGCGGCACCTTGTTCGGTCTGCAGTCGGGTGGGCGCACGGAGAGCATCCTCATGTCGATGCCCCCGGTGGTCAACTGGCGCTACGACTGGCACCCGGAGCCTGGCACGCCGGAAGCAGCGCTGTACAGCGACTTTCTGCGCCCGCGCGACTGGGCCGGCGAGCCCGACGCCGCCGCCACCGGGAACGCCGCTTGACCCACGCTGAGACCGCCGGCGTGCGCACGTCGCGGCGCATCGGCTTGTTCGGCGGCAGTTTCAACCCGGTGCACCGCGCCCACCTCGCGCTGGCCCGTCAGGCCCTGGACGGGCTGGGCCTGGACGAATTGCGCTGGCTGCCCGCCGGTCAGCCGTGGCAAAAGCCCGATGGCCTGGCCCCGGCGGAACACCGGCTGGCCATGGTCAGGCTCGCCGTGGCCGACCCGCAGTTCGGCGACCCGCGCCATGTGGTCGATGACCTGGAGCTGCGGCGCACCGGCCCGAGCTACACCATCGACACGGTCGAGGCCCTGCAGCAGCGCGAGCCCGACGCGCGCTGGGTGCTGCTGATCGGCCAGGACCAGCATGCCGGTCTGGCCAGCTGGCACCGCTGGCGCGACCTGCTGAACCGCGTGCGCCTGGCCGTGGCGGCGCGTCCGGGCGTGGGCCGTCCGGTCGACCCCGAGGTGGCCGCTCACGGCCACGACACGATTTCATTGCCGCCGGACGACGTGTCGTCGACGGCCGTGAGGACCGCGGTGGCCCAAGGCCGCCCCGTGTCCGCCTTGGTGCCTGCCGCTGTGGCAGGCTATATTGAAACGCACCAGCTCTACCGACCCGGTCGGGGCTGACATCCACGCCTCAGGAGCTGAATGGACATCCGCAAACTGCAACGCGCCATCGTCGATGGTCTCGAAGACGTCAAAGGCCAGAACATCGTGGTCTTCAACACCGAGCACCTGTCGCCGCTGTTCGAACGCGTGATCATCGCTTCGGGCACCAGCAATCGGCAGACGAAGGCGTTGGCCGCCAGCGTGCGCGACGCGGTGAAGGCCAGCGGCCACCACGTGCTGCGCACCGAGGGCGAGGTCAATGGCGAATGGATCATCGTGGACTGCGGCGCGGCCGTGGTGCACTTGATGCAGCCCACCATCCGCGAGTACTACCACCTCGAGGAAATCTGGGGCGACAAGCCGGTCAAGCTGAAGCTCGACACCGAGCCCAAGCGCCTGGTCAAGGCCGAGTCCGAGCCGCCGCTCCAGCCGACCGCGCGCGCGCGCAAGTCGGCCGCACCCGCCGCCCCGGCGGCCGAGACGCCGGCCAAGAAGGTGGCCGCCAAGAAGACTGCTGCCGAGAAGGCCGCTGCCAAGACATCACCGACCACCAAGGCCGCGAGCGAGGCGCCCGCCAAGAAAGCCGCCGCCAAAGCCGCACCCAGGACGGCACCCAGGACGGCACCGAAGACGGCCCCGAAGGCGGCACCGAAGGCGGCCGCCCACGCCGCCAGCCGCCAGCGCACCGCGAGCGAAGACATCGCGCCGTCGGCGAAGCGGGCCGCCACGCGGCGCACCGCGTCGTCGGCGCCCATCCAGCGGTTGGTGGTCAAGCCTGAAAGCAAGTCGGCCGCCGCCCGCCCGGCGGCCAAGTCCGCGGCCAAACCAGCCGCCAAGCGCGCACCCGCCAAGAAGGCCGCCGCCACCGGCGTGACCCGCACCACCGGGGTCAAGCGCAGCGCGGCGTCCAGCGCGGCGGCGTCGGTCACGCGCGCTCGCCCGGCCACGGCCCCCGCCAAGAAGGTGGCGCGTCCGGCAGCGAAGAAGTCCCGCACGGGCGCGTGAAACTCTGGCTGTTGGCGGTCGGCCAGCGTCAGCCCGACTGGGCTGACGCGGCTTACGACGACTACGCCAAGCGCTTCCCGCCCGAACTCAGGCTGGTGCTGAAGGCGGTCAAGGCCGAGGCCCGCGCCGGCAAATCCACCGACCAGCTGATGCAGGCCGAGGCCCAGCGGCTGGAGGCGGCCCTGCCCAAGGGCGTGCGCCGCGTCGTGCTGGACGAGCAGGGCGCCCGCGTCACCACCTTGCAATTGGCCGAGCGCCTTCGCGTGTGGATGGCGGATGGCCGCGATGTGGCCTTGCTGATCGGTGGTCCCGACGGCCTGGCGCCCGCGCTCAAGGCCACGGCCGACGACAAGCTGCGCCTGTCGGACCTCACCTTGCCCCACGCCTTCGCCCGCGTGTTGTTGGCCGAAGCGCTGTACCGCGCATGGACAGTGACCACGGGCCACCCCTACCATCGCGAGTGATCCTGAACGCCCCACGGAGACCCGCGTGCCACCTCAGTTCATCTATCTGGCCTCCGCCAGCCCGCGCCGCGCCGACTTGCTCAAGCAGATTGGTGTCAATTTCCAGATGCTGCTGGCCGACCGCACCGAGAACGTCGAGAGCCTCGAGGAGCCCCGCAGCCGGGAGTTGCCCGCCGACTACGTGCAGCGGGTGGCGAAGCTGAAGCTGGACGCCGCCCGACGGCGCTTGGCCCGTCGACGCCTGCGCGACGCCCCCATCCTGTGCGCCGACACCACGGTGGCGCTGGGGCGGCGCATCATGGGCAAGCCGGGCAGCCCCGACGAGGCCCGCGAGATGTTGATGGCGCTGGCCGGCCGCACGCACCGCGTCCTGACGGCCGTGGCAGTCAGCGCTGGTCCCCATTCGCTGGTGTCGATGAACGTCACCCGCGTGCAGTTCAGTCGTTTCTCGGTGCTGGCCGTGGACGCCTACATTGCCAGCGGTGAGCCGCGCGGCAAGGCCGGTGCTTATGGCATTCAGGGCTCGGCGGCGGCCTGGGTCCGACGCATCGAGGGCAGCTACTCCGGGGTGATGGGCCTGCCGCTGTACGAGACCGCTGTGCTGCTGCGCCAGGCTGGACTGCGGGTCTGAGCGCACCGGGCGGGTGAGCCGCTCGCATACCATGCGGGCCATGCAGGACATACTGATCAATTGGGCGCCGCAGGAGACCCGCGTCGCCGTTGTCGAGAACGGCGCCGTGCAGGACCTGCACGTCGAGCGCACGCTCGAACGAGGGCTGGTGGGCAACATCTACGCGGGCAAGGTGGTGCGCGTGCTGCCCGGCATGCAAAGCGCCTTCATTGACATCGGGCTGGAGCGCGCCGCTTTTCTCCACGTGGCGGACGTCAATGTCTCGGGCCCGGGCGGACATGGCCACCACGGCCACCATGGCCCCCGCGGTGACGGCGTGGCACCACCCGCAGCACCCACGCCCATCGAGCGCCTGGTCTTCGAGGGGCAGACCCTCACCGTCCAGGTCATCAAGGACCCCATCGGCACCAAGGGCGCGCGCTTGTCCACCCAGGTCAGCATCGCGGGGCGGCTGCTGGTGTTCCTGCCGCAAGACGACCACATCGGCATCTCGCAGAAGATTGGGTCGCACGAGCTGCGCGAGCAGCTGCGCACGCGCATGAACGCGCTGGTGCAGACGAGCGACGGTTCGTCCACCGGCGGTTTCATCCTGCGCACCAACGCCGAGGACGCCACCGATGCCGAGCTGGCCGATGACATCGCCTACCTGCGCAAGACCTGGGCCGCCGTGCGCGACCGCAGCTTCAAGGCGCCCCCCGGCAGCCTGTTGCACCAGGACCTGAGCCTGGTCGAAAGGGTGCTGCGCGACCTGAGCAACGACGCGACCAACTCCGTGCGCATCGACTCCCGCATTCAGTACGAGGCGCTGCTTGCGTTCGGCGAGGTCTACACCCCGCGGTCGGTCCACAAGCTGGCGCACTACCAAGGCGAACGGCCGATCTTCGATCTGTACAACATCGACGAGGACATTGCCCGCGCGCTGGCCCGGCGCGTCGATCTGAAGTCTGGCGGCTACCTGATCATCGACCAGACCGAGGCGCTGACCACGGTGGATGTGAACACCGGCGGCTACGTGGGCGCCCGCAACTTCGACGACACGATCTTCAAGACCAACCTGGAAGCGACGCAGGCGATTGCCCGCCAGCTGAGGCTGCGCAACCTGGGCGGCATCATCATCATCGACTTCATCGACATGACGCGCGAGGATCACCAGACCGCGGTGCTCAGCGAGCTGCGCAAGCAGCTGGCACGCGACCGGACCAAGGTGACGATCAGCGGTTTCACGCAGCTCGGCCTGGTCGAGATGACGCGCAAGCGCACGCGCGAGTCGCTGGCCCACATGCTGTGCGAACCCTGCCCGACCTGCGCCGGCAAGGGCCAGGTCAAGACGCCGCGCAGCGTGTGCTATGACATCCTGCGCGAGATCCTGCGCGAGGCGCGGCAGTTCAACCCCAAGGAATTCCGCATCGTCGCGGCACCCGCCGTGATCGAAATGCTGCTCGACGAGGAGAGCCAGCACCTGGCCGGGCTGTCCGACTTCATCGGCAAGCCGATCTCGCTGCAGGCCGAAGCCACGGGGTCGCCGGAGCAGTACGACATCGTGCTGATGTAGCCGCGGCGCGGGCGCCTCATCGCCCGGCGGGGTTGTCAAGTCACCCGGCGGGTGTGTCGCGCCCCTCGACGTGCCACCACTGGGGCAACAGGCGCTGCACCGCGGGCCGCCGGTAGCGGTCGTCGATCAACCAGACCACGCCTTCGTCTTCGGGCGTGCGGATCACCCGACCGGCGGCCTGCACCACCTTTTGCAGGCCGGGGAACAGGTAGGTGTAGTCGTGGCCGAATTCGGCGCCGAAGCAGGCGTCCATGCGCTCGCGCAGCTGCTCGTTCATCGGGTTCCATTGCGGCAGGCCAAGCGTGGTGATGAAGGCACCGATGAGGCGGCGGCCGGGCAGGTCGACGCCCTCGGCGAAGGCGCCACCGAGCACGGCAAAGCCGATGCCCTGGTCATGCGGCTGGAATCGGTCGAGGAAGGCCTCGCGGGCGGCCTCGTCCATCGTGCGGGCTTGGCGCCACACCGTGATGTCGGGCGCGTCGTGGGTCAGGCGGTCGGCGACGCGGTGCAGGTAGTCGAAGCTGCTGAAGAAGGCCAGGTAGTTGCCGGGCCGCTGCGCAAACTGGCTTGCCATCAGGCGGGCGATGGGCGCCACCGAGGCGTCGCGGGCGGCCCAGCGCGTGGACACCCGGGTGGCCAGGCGCACCTGCAGCTGCTCGGCCTTGAACGGCGGCGGCACTTGCAAGTCGATGCGGTCGTCCGGCAAGCCGAGCAGGTCGTGGTGGTAGCGCGTGGGCTGCAGGGTGGCGGAAAACAAGGTCACGGCCTGGCATGCGGCCAGCCGGGGCTTCAAGAACCGCGCCGGCACGACATTGCGCAGGGCCAGGGTGCTGTCGGTGGCGACGGACGGCCCAAAGAGGGGGGCGTGTTCGGCGCCGGACGGTGCTGCCAGATCGGCGGGCGGGTTGGCCTCGTCGCGCCGCAACTCGATCAGCGAGTGCGGGCCATGCTGGTCGATCATGCGAGACAGGTGCAGCGCGTCGAAGTACAGCGCCATCAGCGCCGGGTCCAGCTCGCGCTCGCGGGCCAGCAGGTCGCCGACCGCGCTCAGCAGGTTTTTCAGCGCCAGGGCGACCGGCTCCGGCAGTTCGTCGTGCACGGTGTAGGCCGGGGCCTCGGCCTCGGCCCAGACGCGGTCATGCCACGCCGTCCATTGGCGGGCCAGACGCGACAGGCTGCCGCGCACCGAGGCCGGCAAGCCCGGCCGCAAGGCCACCGCGGCGAGTGTCGACCAGCTCAGCGCACCCGAGTGCATGGCGCGCGCGCGCTCCACCAGGTTGTGTGCTTCGTCGATGAGCAAGGCCAGGCGCCATTCATCGGCCTGGGCCAGGCCGTGCAGCAGCGCGTGGGTGTCGAAGTAGTGGTTGTAGTCGCCGACGATCACGTCCGCCCAGCGCACCAGCTCGTGCCCGAGGTGGTAAGGGCACACCTGGTGGGCCAGCGCCACGGCGCGCAGCGTGGCCTTGTCCAACAGCGCCGGCGGGTCGAGGTGCAGTGCGGCGTGGCGTGCTGCCGCCAGGCGGTCGAAGAAGCCGCGGGCCAGTGGGCAGGACTCGCCATGGCAGGCTTTGTCCGGGTGTTCGCAGGCCTTGTCGCGGGCGACCAGCTCCAGCACCCGCAAGCGCAGGGGCTGGGCGATGCCGGTCGTCTCGGGGACCGCCGGGGCCGCGCACAGGCGCCGCAAGGCCTGCAGGGCCACCGCGCGACCCGGTGTCTTCGCGGTGAGGAAGCAGAGCTTGTCGAGCTGCCGGACGGGCCAGGCCCGCAGCATGGGGAACAAGGTGCCCACCGTCTTGCCGATGCCGGTCGGCGCCTCGGCGAGCAGGCAGCGGCCGCTGAGCGTGGCGCGGTAAACCGCCTCGGACAAAGTTCGCTGGCCCGCGCGAAAGTCGGCGTGCGGAAACGGCAGGCCCGCGAGACCCGCGTTGCGGTCGCGCCGGTGCGCCAGTTCCTGGCGTGCCCAGGCGTCGAACGCCTGGCACAGCCCGAGCAGGTGCTGCTCCAGGGCCTGGGCGCTGTGCCGTTCGGTCTCGACGGTCTCGGCCTGTGTGGTCACATCGAGGTAGACCACGGCAATGTCCAGCACCTCGATTTGACGCGCCCGGCACAGCAGGGCGCCGTAGACCAGCGCCTGTGCGCGGTGCAGATGCCGCCGGTTGGCTGGCATGGCGGAGAGGTCGCCGCGGTAGGTCTTGACCTCGTCCAGGCGGTTGGCCCGCGCGTCGTAGCCGTCGGCCCGGCCGCGCACGCGCAGGCTGCCGATGTCCGCCGACAGGGCCAGCTCGGCCTCGTAGTCCGGCCCGCGGCGGGCCGCCGCCAGCAGGTGCCCCGCCTGGCCCTCCAACGCGGTCGCCGAGGGCGCGAAGCGCAGGTCGAGGTCGCCCCGCTTGGCCGTGAACTCGCACAGCGCGCGCACGGCCACCGTGTAGCGGACGACGGTGGGCAACTCGGGCGCCGGGCTGGACTCCGGCGTGGGCGTTGGCGTGGGACCGGCCTGCGCGGTGCGCTTCGTCTCGATCCGGGGATCGAGGGCGAGCGGCGCGGCGTCAGCGCGGGGATCGTGTGCGGATGGCAAGGTGGTGTGCCCCGACGGCGGTGGGCATGGGCATGGGCATGGGGTGAAGAGGCGACACGTCCGGCGGCCCGCGGCCCTCTGGCGGGGGTGGGGTGGTGGGGCGGCGAGGCGGTTGGGCCAGCCCGATCGACGTCGTCCGAGCCAGCGCTTCGGATTGTCGTTCGCCATGGCTTGATCCAGGCGGTTACCTCACGTCAATCGTCGGCCGGCAGTCGGTCGGTGCTCGACCGCCGCGCCCGCGGCTCATGTCGGCACGGCCCGCGCCTGCGTGGCGTTCGCCTGCAACAATCCGCGTTGGGCGTCACGCGCCCATCCGAGGGAGGCACCCGCCTGGGCGACCGCCCCGCGGACCCTGATTTGCCCACCGAGCCCACGTCATGTCCGACGATCATCAGATCGACATCCCCCCATCCTTCATCGCGCTGTTCGTGCCGCCGGGTCGCCTGCGGCCCACTGCAGGCCGGGCGGAAATCCTGTCGCGCTATGAGCTGTGCGAGGACCTCGCGGCGATGCTGACCGACACCGCGCGCACGATGCTGTTCAACCTGGGCATCACCGAGGACGATGTGCTCGACCGCTGTGAACGTGGCCTGACCACCGAGGGCGCCGTCGTCAACCCGACCGAAGCCCGCTGGGTTGTTCGCCGCTTGGCCGAGCTGCTGGACTGGCCCTGGACACCGCCTGCGGCCGGCGCGGTGGTTGAGGGCTCATGAGCGTGTCGGGCCGCCCGGACGACGCCGGTGCGGTGCGGCGCGTGCTCGTCATCGTCACCCGGCAGTTGGGCGACGTGCTGCTGACCACGCCCTTGATCCGGCGCGCCCGGCAGCGTTGGCCCGAGGCCGCACTGCACGTGCTGGGCTTTCAGGGGACGCTGGGCTTGTTGAAGGGCAACCCCGACATCGATGAGCTGATCGAGGTGCCGGCCGGCGCGGGCTGGCGGGCGTCCTGGCCCCTCGTCCGGCGCTTGTGGCGGCGTTACGACCTCGCGCTGGTCGGCCAGCCCAGCGACCGCGCCCACCTGTACGGCTTGGTCGCCGCGCGGCGGCGAAGCGGCCTGGTGACGTGGCGGTGGTCGAAGTCGTGGTGGCAGCGCCTGTTGCTGGACCATGCCGTGGTGGTGCCTGCAGAGCGCAGCCACGTCGTGCTGGAAAAGCTGGCGCTGATGGACCCTTGGTCGCCCGCGGCAGCAAGCGGCGCCCTCAGCCCGACGGCCCTGATTCCACCGGGCCCGTCGGCCTTGCCGGTGGCCCTGCTGGCGTCCTTGCAGCCGCGGTACGCGGTGGTGCAAGTGCCTTCCTTGGTGGCCTACAAGCAGTGGCCACTCGCCCACTACGCCGCCCTGGTCCGCGCGCTGGTCGACGACGGCTTGCAAGTAGTGCTCACAGGCGGGCCGGGGGCGGGCGACCGCGACAAGGTGGCAATGGTGCGGCACGATGCGGGGACCCGCGCGGCCATGGTGATCGACGTGGCCGGTCAACTCGACTTGAACCAGGTGACCCAGTTGCTTGCCGGTGCCCGCCTGTACATCGGACCGGACACGTCCATCACCCACCTGGCCGCCGCGTGCGGCGTGCCCATGGTGTCCGTCTACGGTCCGGTCGACCCCCAGATCTTTGGGCCCTGGCCCGCGGACAGGGCGGCAGTTCAGCCTTGGCAGCGTCGGGCGGACCGGCAGCAGGTGGGCCGGATCGTGGTGCTGCAGGGGCCGCAGCCCTGCGTGCCGTGCAACGGCGCGGGCTGCGAGGGCCACGACGCCAGCCGCAGCGACTGCCTCATCGCCATCACGCCCGACCGCGTGCTGGCCGAGGCCCGCAGGGCCCTCAGCCCCGCGCCCGTCGGCGGTACTTGAGCGCGGTCAGCCCCGCGCATTGGACGGCCATCAACTTGCGCAGGCGCCATGGCCAGGCCGGCCCAACTTGCCGGCGGGCCGCCTGGATGATCGACCACCAGCCGTTGCTGTCCAGCAGGTCGCGCAGGCAAGACTGGCGCTGCCATTCGGCCTGAAGTGCGGGGTGCAGCAGGGCGGCCTGACCGGCCTTGGCTGCGTCCTGGCACAGCTGATGCACCTCGGCAAGGTGGCGGCGGTTTTGAACCCGCATCCGCTGGCGCACGCCCGCGGCGGTGGTGGGCAGCGCCTTGGCGGACGTGCCCCCGCGGCGGTAGCGCACCAGTGGTTCGTCCAGTGTCACGGCGCCGCCGCACAGCAGGGCGCGCAAGGTCATCACTTGGTCTTCGTAGGCGATGTCGCTCGCCAGCGGCCCGAATCGCTCGAAGGCGCGGCGCGTCCAGGCGTGGCCGGCGCCGATCACCCGGGGCCGATGGCGGCACCAGCGTTCCAAGGTCCATTGGTCGAGCGGGTCCACCTCGATGCGGCCATGCACTTGCCCCGCCGCGTCCATGTCGAGCAGCGGGCTGGCGATCAGGTCGGGCTGCTGGCGGGCTGCGTCCCAGGCCTGCAGCAGCCTGTCGCAGCGTTGGGGCAGCGAGACGTCGTCTCCCGCCGCCACCACCAGCAGCTCGCCACGGGTGAGTTCGACCATCCGGTTGAAGTGCGCGCCGATGCCAAGGTTGACCGGGTTGCGGTTCAGGCGCACCTGGTGCGGTCCGCGGTAGTCGGCGGCCAGTTGCGCCAGCACCTCGCCGCTGCCGTCGGTCGAGGCGTCGTCGGACAGCAGCACCTCGATGGGCTCTCCCGACTGGGCCAGGCAGGCGGCCGCCGCGGCGGCCACCGTGCTCCGCTGGTTGTAGACCATCAGCATCAGGCTCAGCCGTGGGGCGGGCAACTTGGCCTCCATGCCGGCGATCTCAGGGCGAGCGATGGTCGGGCTCAGTGGGCGGGATCGGCTTGACGGCCTGGAGCTCCCACAGCACGTGGCTCAGGCGACCCGTCAGCCGGCGCCGCACGCGTCGCCAGCGCTGGCTCAGCGTGAACGCGCCCGCCATTTCGGCATCGCGCGACACCACCCATTCGGCCCGCACCGCGTCGAAGCGCCCGCGGAACCCATAGTTGGCACCGTAAGGCCGGTCGCCGCAGAAGTAGAGGTGGGTCTGATCGGTCAGCGTGTTGACGTGCGTGGGGTCTTGGAAGGCCTCGGGGTGCGGGTAGCACGGCGTCAACGCATAGAAGCGGCCGCCCGGTGCCAGCACGCGCCACACTTCGCTCATCAGCTCGATGAAGGGAAAGCGGGTGGCCTGTCCCGATGGGTGCATCAGCACCCGCGGCACGTGTTCGAGGAAATCGAAGGCGGAGACCGAGGCGAAGTGGTCGTCCGGGTAGGGGATCGGGTCCAGCGTGATGTTGGCGGCCCGGAAGTGCACCGACGGCGCGCAGCCGAAATCGCGCAGGTCGACGCCATGCAGTTCGGCGCGGCCATAAGGGTTGCGGGGGAAGGCGCCGCAGCCCAAGTCGAGGTGGCGAGAGGCTGCACCAGCCGACGGCGTTGGGGTTACGAGGCTCATGGCGTCACCGGTACTCCCAACGCTCGCCCCAGCGCACCATGTGCAGCGTCAGGCCATGGGCGTCGCGTTCGCCGTTCGACCATGCGCGAGCCTGAGATTTGCGTGCGAACTTGGCGCGCTGCCGGCCCCACCAGTTGAGCCCCACCTTGGCGTAGAAGTAGCGGTGGTCGCCCATCTTGCTGACGCCGGTTTCCTTTTTGATGGCGTTTTGTGTGATCGAGCCGAAGTGGTGCAGCAGGGCCGCGCCGACCGTGCCCACCGGCACCTGGTTGCGGCGGCAACGCCACAAGAACTCGCTGTCCTCGCGGCCGAACAGCAGGCGGTCGGTGTCGAGGAAGCCGATGCGCTCAAAGACGCTGCGCCGCACCGCAAAACACACGCCATGGAACCAGCCTCGCCGCACCACCGCCCCCATCTCGGCGAGGAACCGGGTGGTGAAATCGTCCAGCGGGTAGTTGAGGTCGCGTTCGACCATCGCGCAGCTGACCACGTCCAGGCCCTCGCGGTCCGCCGCGTCCAGCATCGCCGGGATGAAGGCGTGGGCTGACACCACGTCGTTGTTCAGCAGCACCACCCATTCGCTGTCGCTCAGCATGGCGCCTTGCGTCCAGGCGCCGCCGCAACCCAGGTTCACCGGGTTGTTGACGCTGCGCAGCTGCGGCATGGTGGCCAGCCACGCCGCGGTGTCGTCGGTGCTGCCGTTGTTGACGACCAGGATCGAAGCCGGGTCGGTGCCGTGCTGCAGCAGGTTGTCCACGCACTGGCGCGTGAAATGCAGCTGGTTCAGCACGGGGATGACGATGCTGGCGCGCATGGGGCGGCTCGTGTCAGCGACGCTCAGGAGGTGCTCTTCGGTGCCTTGGGCAGGCGGCCCATCAGGTAGAACTCGTCGTTTGGCCGCATCGACGTCAGGTTCGCCATCCGGTTGGACAGGCCGAACAAGGCCGTGATGGCCCCGATGTCCCAAGCGTCTTCGGCGCTGAAGCCGTGGGCCGCGAGCGCTTCGAAGTCGGCGTCGACGACCGAGGCCGAATCCAGGCAGACCTTCATCGCGAAATCCAGCATCGCCTTCTGGCGCGGGCCGATGTCGGCCTTCAGGTAGTTGACGGCGATCTGATCGGCCAGCAACGGAGCCTTCTCGTAGATGCGCAGGATCGCCCCGTGAGCCACCACACAGTACAGGCATTTGTTGGCCCCGCTGGTGGCCACGATGACCATTTCCTTCTCGGCCTTGCTGAGGCCCGACGGGCGCAGGATCAGCGCGTCGTGGTAGGCCACGAAGGCGCGAAACTCGTCGGGCCGGTGAGCCAGCGTCAGGAAGACATTGGGCACGAAGCCCGCCTTCTCCTGCACTTCCAGCAGCTTGGTCTGGATGTCTTGCGGCAGGCTGTCGAGCGCGGGAACGGGGTAGCGGCTGATCGGGTGGCTCATGGGCTGGACTCGGCTGGGGCGTTCAAAAAGGGAAGGGCTCAGGCGGGCGTTCGGAACTGCAAGGCGTGCAGCCGGGCGTACAAGCCGCCTTGCGCCACCAGTTCGGCATGGCTGCCCTGTTCCACCACGCGGCCGTCCTGCATGGTCACGATGCGGTCGGCGCGCTCGATGGTCGACAGCCGGTGAGCAATGACGAGGCTGGTGCGGCCGCGCATCAGCCGCTCCAGCGCGTCCTGCACCAGGCGTTCGGACTCAGAGTCGAGCGCCGACGTCGCCTCGTCGAGGATCAGCACCGGCGCGTTCTTGTAGATGGCCCGGGCAATGGCCAGCCGCTGGCGCTGGCCTCCCGATAACTGGTTGCCGTTGTGGCCGACCACGGTGTCGATGCCCAGTGGCAGGCTGTTGACGTGGTCCATCAGGTTGGCGTTTTGCAGGGCCAGCGCGACCCGCTCGCGGTCGATGGTGCCGCCGTTCTCATTCGCCCCCAGCGCCACATTGGCCGCCACCGTGTCGTTGAACAGCACCACGTCTTGGCTGACCAAAGCAAACTGGCGGCGCAAGGCGGCGATGTCCCAGTCGCGCAGCGGGGTGCCGTCCAGCAGCACCTCGCCCTCGCTCGCGTCGATGAAGCGCGGCAGCAGGTTGACCAGCGTGGACTTGCCGGCGCCGGACGGGCCCACCAACGCCACGGTCTCGCCGGCGCGCAGGCTCAGCGTCACACCGTCCAGCGCGGTCACCGTGGTACCCGGGTAGCGCAGGCCCACGCCGCGCAGCTCGACCTGGCCCGCGGCGCGGCCGGGGTCGTGGGTGCCGCCTTGCTCGACCGCGCTGTCCTCGATCAGCTTGACGGCCCGCTCGAGCGCCGCCAGGCCGCGTGTGATCGGACCCGCCACCTCCGACAGGTGCTTCATCGGCCCGATCAGCATCAGCATGCCGGTCACGAAGGCCACGAAACTGCCCACCGACGCACCGCCCTGGCGCGCTTGCCACAGCGCGGCCACGATCACCGCCGACAGCGCGATTGACGCCAGGATCTGCGTGATGGGCGTCATCGACGCACCGGCCACAGTGCCCTTGATCGACAAGCGCCGCAAGGCCTCGCTGACGGCGCGGAAGCGCTCGGTCTGCGTGGCCTTGGCGCCGTGCAAGCGGACGATGCGCCAGGCGAGCACGTTTTCTTCGACGACATAGGCCAGTTCGTCGGTCGCGGTCTGGCCCTCCAGCGTCAGCCGGTGAAGGCGTTGGCTGAGCTTGCGCATCACGATGCTGACCGCGGGAATCAGCACCGCCACGAAGATCGTCAACTGCCAGTTCAACCACAGCAGGTAGCCCAGCAGCGCCACCAGCATCAGGGAATCGCGCACGAGCGTGAGCAGCGAGTAAACCAGCGAGGTGGTGCCGGTCTGCACCTCGTAGGCCAGGGTGTTGGTCAGGCTGCTCGCGGTGGACGTGGTGAACAGCGACGGCTCGGCGTCGAGCAGCCGCGCGAACATGGCCCGGCGCAGGCTCAGCATGCCGAGGTTTGCCGACCAGGCAAGGCCATACTGCGCAACGAAGCCCGCGAGGCTGCGCACCGCGAACAGGCCGATCACTGCCACCGGCACCAGCCACAGTGGCAGTTGGTTGCTGTTGAAGCCGTTGTCCAGCAACGGCTGCATCAGCGCGGGAATCATCGGCTCGGTGATGGCGCCCACCAGCGCGCCGCCCAGCACCAGCAGCACACCAAGCCGTCCGCCCGCGAAGTACGGCCACAGGCGCCGCAGGCGTTGCCAGAAGCTGCGGGTCTCGGTGGTGTCGCTCAAGCAGGGAACTCCGGGCGCGTGGCAGGACTCTGCAGGAACATCAGTTTCAGATACTTGTAGTACGTGTACTCGGCGTTGTAGATCGCCAGCATCAAGCCGCGTTGGCCGTCCAGGAACCCCAGCCGCAGCACATAAGTTCGCACAAACGCCATTGCCCCATGCAGCACCGCCTTGCCCAGACTGCCCTTCTTGCCCCGCACGTTCATGTCCCGCGCATGGCCGGTCGAGTAACGGTCCAGTTTTTCCAGCACGTCGTGCAGGTCGGGGTAGCTGAAGTGGATGATCGGTGACGTCAGGTCACCCACCGTGCCTTGAACCGTCATGTGGGCATGCAGAAAATGATCGGTGAAGCCCGCGCGGTCGCGTCGGCCCAAGCGCAATGTGCGGTCTGGCCGCCAGCCGGCATGGTGGATGAACTGGCCGCAGAACTCCGACAGGCGTGGCAGGCGGTAGCCGTCCTTGGCATTGCTGGCCACCGCCTGCAGCACTTCTTGGCGCAAGGCGGTGTTGATGCGCTCGTCGGCGTCCAGCGACAGCACCCAGTCGGTGGTGGCCAGGCCGAAGCCGCGCGCCACCTGGGGCCCGTAGCCCGGCCAGTCCGGCGTGACCACCACGCGGGCTCCAGCCGCCCGGGCCAGCGCGGCGGTGTCGTCGCTGCTGTTCGAGTCCAGGACCAGCACTTCGTCGGCGAACGACGCACTGCGCACGCAGTCGGCAATGTTGCGGGCTTCGTTCTTCGCAACGATGACCACGGTCAACGACGGGGACTCGGACATGACTTCTTGGTGCGGCTGGACACAGTCTGCAAAAGCGGCTGCCTTCTATCATTCGCATTGTCCCCGATTCGCCAGCGGCGCCTTTGCGGCGACCCTGGCCCGCCTTCATGAACCGAGCCGCCCTTTTTAGTCCTGACCTGTCCCTTGCCGCGTGCGAAGCCAGCCACGGGGCCACCACACCGTCGCAAGCGGACGCAACGTTGCCGTCGCCGGCCGCCACCGCCGTGGTGTCGCGCCGCGCTTGGTGCCGCTCGGCCGCGGCGGCCGCCGTGGCCTTGGGTGGCGCAGGAGGAATGGCGTCGGCCTTCGCGCAATTCCGGGTTGAGATTTCCGGGGTGGGCGCCACCCAACTGCCGATCGCCATCGCCCGTTTTCGCGACGAAGACAAAATCAGCCAGGCCCTGTCGGTCATCGTGCGGGCCGACCTGGAGCGCAGCGGCGTGTTCCGCGCGCAGGACGTCAACGCGGTGATGGACGAGACGGTGCTGCCGGTGATGTCCGAATGGCGCAGCCGCGCGGCCGACGCGCTGGTGACTGGGTCGGTCACCCGCCTGGCCGATGGCCGCTACGACGTGCGCTTCAAACTCTGGGACGTGGTCAAGGGCAGCGAGATCGGCGGTCAGAGCACCGCGGTCGTGGCGGCCGACTTGCGCCTGGCGGCGCACCGCATCGCCGACTACGTCTTCGAGAAGCTCACGGGTGACAAGGGCGTGTTTTCCACGCGCATGGCCTACGTCACGCGTGGTGGCGGCCGTTACACCTTGCGCGTGGCCGATGCCGATGGTGAGGCGGCTCAAGTGGCCTTGAACAGCCCCGAGCCGATCATCTCGCCCGCGTGGTCGCCCGATGGCAAGGAACTGGCTTACGTCTCCTTCGAGTCGCAGAAGGCGGTGGTCTACGTGCAGGACGTGCAGTCCGGCAAGCGCCGTTCGGTGGCGAACTTCCGCGGGTCCAACAGCGCGCCGGCCTGGTCGCCCGATGGCCAACAGTTGGCGGTGACGCTGTCGCGCGATGGCGGCTCGCAGCTGTACCTGATTGGCCGCAATGGCGAAAACAGCCGGCGCCTGACGACCAGCCCGGCCATCGACACCGAACCCGCCTTTGCCCAAGACGGCCGCCTGTACTTTGTCAGTGACCGCGGTGGCAGCCCTCAGATCTACCGCATGCCCGCCGGCGGCGGCGCCGCCGAGCGCGTGACCTTCACCGGGGCGTACAACGTCAGCCCCGCCATCAGCCCCGACGGCCGCTACCTGGCTTACGTGTCGCAGCAAGGCTCGTCCTTCCGCCTGCAGGTGCAGGACTTGATCGCAGGCGGGCCCCCGCGGTCCATCACCGACACCACGGACGACGAGAGCCCCAGCTTCGCCCCCAACGGCAAGCTGCTGGTTTATGCCACCCGCGTGCAAGGCCGCGACGTGTTGATGACCACCACGCTCGATGGCAAGATCAAAGCGCGCTTGTTGTCCTCCACCGCGGACGTGCGCGAACCCGTCTGGGGTCCGTACGGCCGTTGAACCTCGCCTTCGCGCTGGTTATTCACTTTCATTCATTGACCCACAGGAGTTCACCATGTTGCTTCGTCGCCCTTCCACCCTGGTTCTTGGCCTGAGCGCATTGACGCTGGTGTTGGCCGGTTGCGCCTCCGGCGTCAAGCTGGACACCCCAGCGCCGGTGGAAAGCCGCACGCCCACTGCAGTGACGCCGGGTGGCGCGGGCGGCGCCGGTGGCGCGGGCGGCTCGGCCGGTGGCGCGGGCCAGTCGGGCGTGACCAGCGTGGACCTGACCAAGTCGTCGGCATCGACCGCCAACGCGAACCTGCCGCGCATCATCTACTTCGACTACGACAGCTACGTCGTCAAGGACGAGTTTCGCCCTGCGGTGGAGTTGAACGCGAAAGCCCTGGCCGCCGACCGCAGCCGCAAGCTGGCAGTGGAAGGGCACACCGACGAACGCGGCAGCCGCGAATACAACCTGGCCCTGGGGCAGCGCCGCGCCGAGGCCGTGGCCAAGGCCATGACTTTGCTGGGCGCTTCCGACAGCCAGGTCGAAGCGGTGAGTTTTGGCAAGGAGCGACCGGCCGTCAGCGGCAGCGATGAGGCGGCTTACGCCAAGAACCGCCGCGCCGAGCTGGTCAGCCGTTGATCGCGGTGAACTTCCTCTTCCTCCGCGCGGAAGGAACCGCTTGGCGCCTGCGGGCGTTGGCGGCGGCCTGCTTGCTGTCGTTGGCACCGCTGGCGCAGGCGGGTCTTTTCGACGACGACGAAGCCCGCAAGGCCATCCTGGACCTGCGCCAGCGGCTCGATCAGAGCCGCGAGGAATCGCGCGCGCGCGACGCCGAGCGGGCCAGCCAGACCACGGCACAGATCAACGCCTTGCAAGCCTCGATGGCCGAACAGCTCAACCAGCTGCGGCGCAGCCTGCTGGACCTCAACGGGCAGCTTGAACTGCTGCGCGGCGACAACGCCAAGCTGCGCGGTCAGACCGAACAGCTGACCCGCGATCTGGCCGAAGCCCAGCGCGCCCAGAAGGACATCAAGCAAGGCGTCGAGGAACGCATTCGGCAAATCGAGCCGCAGAAGGTGACGGTCGATGGGCGTGAGTTCAGCGTCGAGCCCGAGGAGAAGCGGGCTTACGACGCAGCGATGGCGCAGATCCGTGCCAGCGACTTCAACGCCGCGGCCGGGTCCTTGGCGCAGTTCCAGGCGCGCTATCCCGCCAGTGGCTACGCGCAATCGGTGCTGTATTGGCTCGGCAATGCGCAATACGCGCGGCGCGACTGCAAGGCGGCCATGGCCTCGTTCAGGTCGCTCGTGGCCACGGCGCCCGACCACCTGCGCGCGCCGGAGGCACTGTTGTCGGTGGCCAACTGCCAAAGCGAACTGAAGGACGCCAAGGGCGCGAGACGCACCCTGGACGACCTGATCAAAACCTACCCGAGTTCGGAGGCGGCGGTGGCCGCACGCGAGCGGCTGGCGGCGTTGAAGTGACGGTGTCCGAACGGCTGTTGGCACCGCCGGTGGTGGAGACCCCCGATCGCCTTGCGTTCAATCACGCGGGGGACGCGGACGCAGAGCGGCGGTTTGGCGGTCTGCGCCGGCTTCACGGCGAAGGCGGCTACCAACGCTTGCGCGCGGCGCGCATGGTGGTGGTCGGCCTCGGTGGGGTGGGTTCATGGGCCGCCGAGGCCTTGGCGCGGTGTGGCGTTGCCGACTTGTGGCTCGTCGACCTCGACCACGTGTCCGAATCGAACATCAACCGGCAGGTCCAGGCCCTGGGCAGCACGGTGGGGCAATCGAAGGCGGGTGCCTTGGCCGCCCGGATTGCCGACATCCACCCGGCGTGCCGGGTTCATGAGGTCGAGGCTTTTGTCGACCAGGACAACTGGCCCGGGCTGCTGGAGGCGCCGGTGGGCGCCGAGATCGACGCCGTGGTCGACGCCTGCGATCAGGTGCTGGCGAAGGCAGTGCTTGCGGCCTGGGCGAGAGCGACGGGCGTTCCCTTGGTCACGGTCGGTGCCGCCGGTGGCAAGCTGCAACCTCAGCGCGTCGAGGTGGCGGACCTGGCCGACGTCACCCACGACCCTTTGCTGGCCTCGTTGCGGCAGCGCTTGCGTCAGCACCACGGCGCGCCGCGCGGCGACGGAAAGCGCGCGCAGCGCATGGGCCTGAACTGCGTGTTCTCGCGCGAGCCGGTCGCGCCACCACCGGCCGAGTGCCAGGTGGGCGACCGCAACGACGGCAGCCTGAACTGCCATGGTCTGGGATCGACCGTGACCGTGACCGCGTGCTTCGGTCTGGTGGCCGCGAACGAGGTGATTCGAGCGCTGCTGACGAGGCCCTGAGGAACGCCGCGGCGCGATGCTTGCGGTGGCTCAAAATGTCGGTATATAATTTATGGCTTTTCCGGGGGTCGTTAGCTCAGTCGGTAGAGCAGCGGACTTTTAATCCGTTGGTCGCGTGTTCGAGTCACGCACGACCCACCAGCGGATCAGGCTTGATGCGAATGCAGCAGGCTGAGGTCAGCAAGCTGGAATAGAAGACCGGAAAGACAGATTTAAACTGGTGGTCTGAACGACACCCTTGGGGCTCTTAGCTCAGTTGGTAGAGCAGCGGACTCTTAATCCGTAGGTCGAGTGTTCGAGTCACTCAGGGCCCACCAAGTTTTGCAGCGCTCACGCGCATGGAAAAGCCACCGCAAGGTGGCTTTTTTGTTGGCGGCACCTCTGGTCACGCGGTGCCGCGTGGCGGTGCACCGCGCCATCACTGGCTGATCTTGCGGGCCTCGTCGATCTGGTGCTCGAAGTAGCGTTGTCCGCTGAAGGCAACCGTGGCCATCAGCACACCGGCGCCGATCAGCAGCGCCAACATCACGCCGATGACAGCGAGCCAGCCGCTGGCCTCGGGTTCGCTTTCCGTCGGATTGTGGGTGCGTTGCCAGCGCTCGTCACTGGTCAGGCCGTAAACGATGGCGCTGAGCATGCCCGCGGCGATGGCCAGGCCCAGGAGCGGAATCAAGGCCCAAGCCAATTGGTCGTCCTGCCCCAGCTCGAGCATGCGGTTCAGGCCGTAAGCCCCGGCCAGCGTGGGCGCGGGGTACATCCAGCCCCACGGATCGCGCAGGCCGCGCAGGTAGAACCGGTGCAGGCCGACGGCGCCCGCGACCAAGGCGATCCAGGTGGCGAGGGTTTTGGATTTGTGGTGGGTGGGCACGGCAGGGAGAAAGGAAGAAGGTTGGGGGTGGGGCCGTGGCGCGGCAGCCCATGGGGCGCGTTCGCGCCGGTCGGTTCACCGGGCAAGCGCGGAACGCGCGCCTCAGTCGTCGCTTGGCGCCGGTGTGTGGCTGCCGTCGCCCAAGTTGCGCTGCATCAGCACCACGTCCAGCCAACGTCCGAACTTCCATCCAGCGGCGCGCAGCACGCCGGTGTGTTCGAAGCCGAGGCTGCGGTGCACGCCGATCGAGCCGGCGTTGTCGGCGTCGCCGATCACAGCCAGCATTTGTCGCGCCCCCAAGGCCTCGCAGCGCGCCATCAATTCGGTCAGCAGCAGGCGACCGATGCCCTGGCCCTGGGCCGCCTGGGAAAGGTAGATCGAGTCTTCGAGACAGAAGCGGTAAGCGCGGCGCGGCCGGAAGTGGTTCGCGTAGGCGTAGCCACAGACCACGCCGCCCTGCTCGGCCACCAACCAAGGCAGGCCTTTCGACAGCACATCGGCGTGGCGTCGCGCCATTTCGGCGGCGTCGGGGGCCTCGAGTTCGAAGGTGCCGGTGCCGTGGGCCACGTTCCAGGCGTAGATGGCCGTTACCGCAGCGATGTCGGACGGGGTGCTGGGGCGGATGGTGACCCCGGCGGGGCTCCGTGTGACAGACAAATGTGAGGTCATGGGTGCGAAAGTGCGAACCATGACAGTTTATAATGCGCGGTTTTCGGCGGCGGCCGGTGGCCCACCTGTGAAGGGGGCATCCGGCGTATCTACGACGCTGAACCGTGGCCTGTGTTCTTCACGGGCCGGTCCCCTGCTCTGCTCGCCCTGAGTGTCTCCTGGTGCGGTGGACAATTTCATCTTTCGAGGAAACATCATGGTCGTGATTCGACTTGCCCGTGGCGGCGCCAAGAAGCGCCCCTTCTACAACATCGTCGTGGCCGATGCCCGCGTCCGCCGCGACGGCCGCTTCATCGAGCGCGTCGGCTTCTACAACCCCGTGGCCTCCGGTGCCGAGCAACCGCTGCGCGTCGCCTTCGACCGCATCGAGTACTGGACTGGCAAGGGCGCACAGCTGTCGCCCACCGTGCAGCGTCTGGTCGGCCAAGCCAAGGCAGCGGCCTGAGCCTGACGTTACCGGGACCGGCCATGTCGACCAGCGCGCCGCGCTCCACCGTGGGCGAAGCCGAACCGGTCGATTGGCCTGCCGATGCCATTGAGGTCGGTCGCATCGGCGAAGCCTGGGGCATCAAGGGCTGGTTCAGGGTGCACCCCTTTGCCAGCGACCCCCAGGCCCTGTTTTCCAGCAAGCGCTGGTACCTGCAACCGCCGGAGCCGGGTGCCTTGAAGCGGCCGGTGTCCTTGTCGGCCCAGACCAGGGCATTGCCAAGCTTGCTTCGCATCGTCCAGGCCAAAGAGCATGGCGATGGTGTGGTGGCGCAAGCCCACGACGTCGATGGGCGCGTGGACGCCGAGGCCCTTCGAGGGGCCCGCATTTTCGTTCCGCGTGCGAGCTTTCCCACGGCCGACCCGGATGAGTATTACTGGGTCGACCTGATCGGCCTGGACGTTCACAACCGCGCCGGGGTTGCCTTGGGCCATGTGATCGGCCTGATTGAAACAGGTCCGCACGCCGTGTTGCGCATCGCCCCGCCGGGCCCGCCGGTGGACGCCGCAGACGAGGTGCTGATCCCTTTCGTGGGCGCGTTCGTCGACTCGGTCAGTCTCGATGTGAAGCGCATCGTGGTCGACTGGGCCACGGACGATTGAGCCGACCTGGGTCGCACGCTGATGCGTTTTGACGTCGTCACGCTGTTCCCTGACCTGTTCGCGCCTCACCTGAGCCAGGGCATCACCCGACGGGCGTTCGAGTCCGGGCAAGTGCAGGTGGCGCTGTGGGCGTTGCGCGACTTCGCCGACAACACCTACCGTCGGGTCGACGACCGGCCCTATGGCGGCGGCCCTGGCATGGTGATGCTGGCCGAACCGCTGGAGCGGGCGCTGACGGCCATTGCACAGGCGCGAGAGGCCGACGGGCATGCGCTCAAGCCGGTGGTGCACTTCACCCCCACTGGGCGCCGCATCGACCAGGCCTTGGTGCGCGACTGGGCCGTCGGGCCCGGTGCCGTGTTGCTGTGCGGCCGCTACGAAGGCATTGACCAGCGCGTCCTGGACCGCCACGTCGATGTGGAGCTCAGCCTGGGCGACTTTGTGCTGTCCGGCGGCGAACTGCCGGCCCTGGCGCTGCTGGACGCCGTGGCCCGCCTGCAGCCGGGGGTGCTGGGCGACGTGCAGTCTCACGAGCAGGACAGCTTCTCTGACGGCCTGCTTGACTGTCCGCACTTCAGCCGACCGGAGCGCTTGCCCGCCCACGCGCCCCACGCGGAAGCGGCCGTGCCGGCGGTGCTGATGTCCGGCCACCACGCCGACATTGCGCGCTGGCGCCGCGAGCGGTCGCTTGAAATGACGGCCCGCAGGCGCCCTGACCTGATTGCCGCGGCGAGGTCGGCCGGTCGCCTGAGCAAAGCCGACGAGCGATTTTTGGCCACGCTCGCGCTATAATCGAAGGCTTTTCGATCCTCTGCCAAGCAGAGCGATGTTGAACCAGGCGGCCATGCGTGGCGTCGGCCCGGTTCAGTTTTCTGGCCGCGTTTTGGCCGGCGTCGCTCAAAAAAGCATCCGACCAACCCCGCTTGGGCACGATCAACGGAGAAACCCATGGACCTGATCCAGACCCTTGAGCAAGAAGAAATTGCTCGCTTGAACAAGACCATCCCGCCGTTCGCCCCCGGCGACACGGTGATCGTCAGCGTGAACGTGGTTGAAGGCACCCGCAAGCGCGTGCAGGCCTACGAAGGCGTCGTGATTGCCAAGCGCAACCGCGGCCTCAACAGCAGCTTCATCGTGCGCAAGATTTCCAGCGGCGAGGGCGTTGAGCGCACCTTCCAGCTGTACAGCCCGCTGATCTCGTCGATCGAAGTCAAGCGCCGTGGCGACGTGCGCCGCGCCAAGCTTTACTACCTGCGCCAGCGCAGCGGCAAGTCGGCACGCATCAAGGAAAAGTTGTCCTGATCGTCGTGGGCTGCCGAAGGCGTCAACGCCTTCGGTGTGGCCACCGTTGTGCAGAAGCCGCCCGCAAGGCGGCTTCGTTGTTTTCAACCCTCCAACCCCATGGCGCTTCTCTTCAAGGCGGAAGACCTGCCGGTCATCGGCACCGATGCCCACCTCCCGCCCGTGCCGGCCGGCGCCATGACCGCGGCCGCGTTGGCGCGGCGTTTTCGCCAGCCCCCGACCTGGTCGCCCGAGATCGCGGCCGAGCGCCGCTTCAATGACCGCGCGCTTGCCAGGGCCGCGGTGCTGCTGCCCCTGGTTCAGCGCGACGAGCTGATGGTGCTGCTGACCCGTCGCACCGATCACCTGCACGATCACCCGGGCCAGGTCAGCTTTCCCGGTGGGCGGGTCGAAGACAGCGACGCCGACGACGTGGCCACCGCCCTGCGCGAGTCCCGCGAGGAAATCGGCCTGGACGCCCGCCACATCCAGGTGCTGGGGCAACTGCCGTCGTACACCACCGGCTCGGGATTCGTGGTGACGCCGGTGGTGTCGCTGGTGGACCCCGGCTTCACACTGGCGCTCGATGCGTTCGAAGTGGCCGAGGCTTTCGAAGTGCCGCTGTCGTTCCTGATGACGCCCGCCCACCACCGCTGGCACGCGGTCGAGCACGAGGGTGCACGCCGCGAGTTTTTGTCGATGCCTTGGGACGGCAAAGGCGCCGACGGCGGCCCGCGCCGCTTCTTCATCTGGGGGGCCACGGCGGCGATGCTGCGCAACTTCTACCGCTTCTTGTCCGCCTGAGCGCGCCGAGGCGGCGGATTGCCGTCGGCGATGCCGTGACGCCACGGCCCGGCGGCTATCATCCAAACGCATGAGTTTCTTTGCCGTCCTGTTCGCCTTGCTGATCGAACAGCTCAAGCCCCTGCCGCACGGCAACCCGGTGCACGAAGGCTTGATTTCCTGGACGCGTTGGACGGCGCGCAACTTCGACGCCGGCAAGGCCCACCACGCCAGCATCGTCTGGCTCATCACGGTGTTGCTGCCCGCGCTGGCGGTGGCCGGCGTCCACCTGGCCATCGCGCAGTTCAGCGTGCTGCTGGCCCTGGTCTTCTCGGTGGCGGTGCTGTACTTGACGCTCGGCTTTCGCCAGTTCAGTCACTACTTCACCGACATCCGTGACGCGCTGGAACGGGGCGATGAACCCTCGGCCCGCCAGTTACTGAGCGAGTGGCGGCACCTGGACGCCAGCGAGCTGCCGCGCACCGAACTGCTGCGCCATGTGATCGAGCATTCGTTGCTGGCAGCGCACCGCCACGTGTTCGGCGTGTTCTTCTGCTTCGTCGTGTTGTCCGCGCTGGGCCTCGGGCCGGCCGGTGCGGTGCTGTACCGCATGTCGGAGTTCGCCAGCCGTTACTGGGGCTACCGCAGCCGCGTGGTTGGCGAGCCGACCAACGAGCGCTTGATGACCTTGTCGCAACAACTGTTCAGCCTGATCGACCACCTGCCGGCCCGGCTCACCGCCTTCGGCTTTGCGGTGGTCGGCAACTTCGAGGAGGCCGTGAACGGATGGCGGCGCGACGCGGGGCTGTGGAAGCACCCGAACGAAGGCATCATCCTCGCCGCGGCGGCCGGGGCGGTGGGGGTGCAACTGGGTGGCAGCGCCGCGCCCGGCGTCACCCCGGACCGGTCAAAGACCTTTGGCAGTGGCGCCGTCGACGACGTGGCCGAGTCGGCCGGGTCAACCCCCGGCATCCCGCCCGCCCAGGGCCACCTGCGCAGCATCGTGGGTTTGGTGTGGCGGTCGATGGTGTTGTGGATGCTGTTGCTGGCCTTGTTGTCGCTGGCCAACCTGATCGGCTGAGTGAGCGCCAACCGCCCTGGCGCTCAGTAACGCGACTGCGTCAGTTCGCGCAGGATCTCGCCGTAGATGCGGAATCGGCTTTCGCTGATCTCGTGCCGTGCCAAGGCCGCTGTGACGCCGCAGCCGGGTTCATGCTGGTGCGTGCAGTTGTAGAAGCGGCAAGCTGGCGTGTGGGGCGCGAGGTCGGGCATCAGGCGCGGCAACGCTTGTGGGTCGATCTGACGAAGGCCGAATTCCTGGAAACCTGGCGAATCGATCAACCCCGTGCCGGCCGCGCGGTCGACCCAGTGCCAGCGCGTGTAGGTGGTGGTGTGGCGGCCGGAGTTCAGCGCCTGAGAAATGTCCCCGACCTGCGCCATGGCACCCGGTACCAGCAGATTGATCAGCGTGCTCTTGCCCGTTCCGCTGGGTCCGAGCACGAGGCTGGCCTTGCCGGCCAGCAAGGGCTGCAGCAGGGCCCGGGCTTCGTCGGGCCGGGTCTTCAGGGCCAGCTCATGCACGGGCACGCCCATCGCGGTGTAGGGACGCAGTCGCTGCCGTGCCTCGTCGATGCCAGGCAGGTCGGTCTTGTTGAGGAGGATGCAGGCGTCGATGCCTGCGCTGCGCGCCGCGATCAGCGCGCGGGCCAACTGCGATTCGCTGAACACGGGTTCGCTGGCCACCATGACGAGGATCTGGTCGAGGTTGGCGGCGAAGGCCTTGGTCTTCCATTCGTCCTGGCGGTACAGCAGGTTGCGCCGCGGCAGCACGGCGTCGATCACGCCTTCCTCGCCGCTGTCGGTGGTGGGCAGCCAGCGCACCAGGTCGCCGACCACGCACTCGCTTTTCTTGCCGCGCGGGTGGCAGGTGCGCTGCTCGGCGTTCTCGGACTCCACCGTGTAATGGCGCCCAAACCCGGCAATGACCCGGCCTGTGGCAGACGCGTTGCCCTGCGCCGGCTCGCCGGCCGCGCGGCCGCGCGGGGCAGGGCGGTGGTGGCCGTTCAAGCCGGCACCGCGTTGCCGCTGCCCGCGGCGGCGGCCGCAGGCGTGGCCTGCGGCAACGCGGCCAGGCGCTCGACCGCCGGCGGGTGGGAGTAGTAGAAGCGCGCGTACACCGGGTCGGGCGTCAGCGTGGACGCGTTGTCCTCGTGAAGCTTCAGCAGGGCCCGCGCCAGGGCGGCCCCGTCGGCCTGGCTGCAGGCGTAGGCGTCGGCCTGAAATTCGTCGCGCCGCGACAAGCCCGCCATCCATGGCGACATGAAGTAGGCAAACACGGGCGCCACCAGCAAGAACAGCAGCAGCGCCAAGGCGTCGTTCGGCGCGGACAGCGATGGCCTCACGCCCAAACCAGCGTAGAAAGCAAGCTGGCCAGACAGCCAGCCCAGCAAGGCGAACCCGAGCAGGCTCATCGCGAACATCATGACGATGCGCTTGGTGACGTGGCGGTGCTTGAAGTGGCCCAGTTCGTGGGCCAGCACCGCCTCGACCTCGTTGCCGTCCAGCTTGCTGAGCAGGGTGTCGAAAAACACCACCCGCTTGGCCGCGCCCAAGCCCGTGAAGTAGGCGTTGCCGTGCGCAGACCGCCGGCTGCCGTCCATCACGAACAAGCCCTTTGCTGCAAACCCACAGCGGGCCATCAACGCCTCCACGCGGGCCACCAGCGTGGCGTCGCTCAAGGGCTCGAAGCGGTTGAACAGCGGGGCGATCAAGGTCGGGTAGATCACCAGCAGCAAAAGGTTGAATGCCACCCAAGCGCCCCAGGCCCACAGCCACCAGGTCGGCCCGGCCGCCCCCATCAGCCAGAGGATCAGGGCGGCGATCGGCAGCCCAATCAAGGCACCGACAACGATGGACTTGAGGCCGTCGGTCCACCACATCCGCCAGGTCATGCGGTTGAAGCCGAAGCGCTGTTCGATTCGGAAGGTGCTGTAGAGGTCGAAGGGCAGGTCGATCAGGCCGCCGATGGCGGCGAAGGCGGCGAACAGGGCCAGCTGGTAAGCCATGTCGCCGACCGCGCCCGGCCACATCGGCCGGATGGTCTCCACCAGCATGCTGTTCAGCGCGTCCAAACCGCCCAGCAGGGTCCAAGCGAGCAGGGTGGCCGCCGAGACGGCCTGCGCCAGCATGCCCAGGCGCAGTTTGGCCACGCTGTAGTCGGCGGCTTTCTGGTGCGCCGCCAGGCTGACGGCACCGGCAAAGGCCGCCGGCACGGTGGATCGGTGCCGTGCGACGTGGCGGATCTGTCGGGAGGCCAACCAGAACTTGACCAGCAAGGAGGCGGCGATGGCCACGGCGAAGGCCAGGCTGATGACATGGGGCTGCATGGGGCGGCAGTGTAGGGCGGTCGCCGAGGTCGCGGTTCCGATGCCCCTGTTCGGATCGCCCACACCCGCCGCTGGCCTTGTCCTTCGCCGCGGGCTGCGAGAATCTGGGCACCACCCATGAGCCTCACCATGTCCGACCCCGCGCCGACCCCCACGACCCCCACCTTGACCGCCAGCGACACCAACCTGATCTGGATCGACCTCGAAATGACGGGCCTGCTGCCGGACAGCGACCGCATCATCGAGGTGGCCGTCGTGGTGACCGACGCCCTGCTGCAGCACCGCGTCGAAGGCCCGGTCTTCGCCATCCACCAGAGCGACGCCACGCTCGATGGCATGGACGCCTGGAACAAGGGCACGCACGGCCGCAGCGGCCTGATCGACCGCGTCAAGGCCTCGACCGTCGACGAGGCCGCCGCGCAGGCCGCGGTGATCGCCTTCCTGAAACAGTACGTGCCACGCGGCAAGTCGCCAATGTGTGGCAACAGCATCTGCCAGGACCGCCGCTTCCTGGCCCGCGGCATGCCCGAGTTGGAAGCCTTTTTCCACTACCGCAACCTCGATGTCAGCACCCTGAAGGAACTGGCCAAGCGTTGGAAGCCGAGCATCATCGGCGGCTTCAAGAAGGCGCAGGCCCACACCGCGTTGGCCGACATCCACGAGTCGATCGACGAGCTGGCTTACTACCGGACGCATTTTCTGGCCCTCTGACGCACTGCAGGGGCACCATGCGGGGAAACCCGAAATCGATGTATACTCCGCGCTTCGCTGCATGCCAGCCACCGGCTTGTCGGTGGTTTGACCTCAGCGTTTCGTTCATCCCCTCTGACCTCATCGAGTCTTCCCGCTGGGCCCCACACGGCACAGCGCGGCCTGACAGAACCCCAGGGCTGTTTGCTTTTGGACAGGGTCGGCGGCGATGCCGTCGCATTGACTGTTCCTGAGCCCCAGCCCTCCCCACGGCGTCGCCGTGGGCTGGTTCGGACCTTCTCCGTTGCGACTTGACCGTGCGACTGCCCGCGTGCAGTTGCTTGGCGTTCTGCGCGTTGCCGCTGTGTCGGCTTGCGCCGGGTGCCGCGTTTGTATTGAGAAAGAAGACCATGAGTTTCGCCACCCTGGGCCTCCAAGAAGCCCTCGTCAAAGCCGTTGCCGACTCCGGCTACGACACCGCCACCGAAGTGCAGACGCAGGCGATCCCGCCCGCGCTGGAAGGCAAGGACCTGATGGTCTCGGCCAGCACCGGCAGCGGCAAGACCGCCTCGTTCATCCTGCCGGCGCTGCAGCGCATCCTCGCCGCGCGCGGCGACAACACCAAGCGCCGCGAAAAGGGCGTGGTCTACGGTCCGCGCATCCTGGTGCTGACGCCGACCCGCGAGCTGGCCATTCAGGTCGCCAAGGCGGCCACCACCTACGGCCGTCATGTGCAAGGCCTGCGGGTGGCCACCGTCGTTGGCGGCGTGCCGTACCCAGCGCAGATCGCCGCGCTGCGTGGCCCGCTGGACATCCTGATTTCCACCCCGGGCCGCTTGCTGGACCACCTGCAGACCGGCAAGGCCGTGCTCGACAACGTCGACATGCTGGTGCTGGACGAAGCCGACCGGATGCTCGACATGGGCTTCATCGACGACATCACCACCATCGCCGACCACGTGCCGGCGACCCGCCAGACGGTGATGTTCAGCGCGACCTTCGCCGGTCACGTGGGTCGCCTGGCCCAAAGCCTGTTGCGCGACCCGATGCGCATCGACGTGGCCTCGCACACCGACACCCACGCCAACATCGAGCAGCGCCTGCACTGGGCGGACAACCCCACGCACAAGAACGCGCTGCTGGACAGCATCCTCACCGAGCGCGACATGGAGCAGGCGGTGGTCTTCACCAGCACCCAGCGCGATGCCGACTGGCTGGCCGACCGCCTGGCCGACATGGGCCACCACGTGGCCTCGCTGCACGGCGGCCACCCGCAAGGCCGCCGCAACCGCGTGCTGCAGGGCCTGCGCAACAAGCAGCTGAAGATCCTGATCGCCACCGACGTGGCCGCCCGCGGCATCGACGTGCCGTCGATCAGCCACGTCATCAACTACGGCCTGCCGATGAAGGCCGAGGACTATGTGCACCGCATCGGCCGCACCGGTCGCGCCGGCCGCAACGGCCTGGCCGTGACGCTGGCCGAGCGCATGGACGTGGGCATGATTCGCCGCATCCAGCAGTTCACCACCCAGAACATCCCGGTGGCCTCCATCGCCGGCCTGGAGCCCAAGAGCCCGGAACCGAAGATGTTCGCCGCTCGCCCGCAAGGCGACTTCGGCGGCGAGCGCAAGCCTTTCAACAAGGGCGGCTTCGGCAAGAAGCCCTTCGGTGCCGGTGGCTTCGGCCCGCGCCGCGACGACCGCCCGGCCGGCCCGCGCAGCGACAGCCCGTTCCAGCGCGCCGAGCCGCGTCGCGACGAGCGTCGTGACGAACGCCGCGAAGACGCCCGCGTGGTGGGCACCTTCGTGCCACGCGCCCCAGGGGCTGGCCGCGCCGCCTTTGACCGCAAGCCGAGCGACCGCCCGGCCTTTGGTGACCGTCCCGCCTTTGCCCCCCGTGGTGAAGGCCGTGGCCCGGGCGCCGGTGGCAAGCCGGCCTTCGGCAAGACGCAGCGCCCGCGCAGTGGTGGGTTCGGCGGCCGCTGACGCCGGCACCTGAGCTGAGGCCAGGACAGGCGCGCCCATCGGGCGCGCCTTTTTCGTTTCGGGGGACCGCACGAGGCAGCAGCCCCAGGCCGGCCATGCCGTTGACCTCAGGCGACAATGTCGGCCGGTGTCACCCACCGCCCAACCGCCACCCACCCTTTTGCCATGAACAGCGACCCCGGCGACTGCCGCGGTCCGCGTCCTGCTTTCGTCCACCATGTCTTTCCACCCCGCTTCAACGCACCCGCCCCAGCCTGAGGCGGCACCGCCCTCGGCGGGCACCTTGCGTCTGGGCTACGCCGGCTTGTTGCCGTTCGTCGTTGGTGCGGCCCTGGTGTGGATCGGCCTGCAGCCGGCGGTGGCGCACGAGTTCGTCGTGCTGGCCCTGTCGGCCTATGCGGCGGTGATCCTGTCCTTTCTGGGCGGCATCCACTGGGGCCTGGCGGCACGCAGCGCGGTGCACGACGCCCACCGCTACGCGTGGGGCGTCGTGCCGTCCTTGGTGGCTTGGGTGGCCGTGGTCATGCCCGCCTACGCCGGGCTGGTGGTTCATGGCGTGATGCTGATCGTGTGCTATCTGGTCGACCGCAAGGCCTATGTCCGTCACGGGCTGTCCGCGTGGCTGACCCTGCGGTTTCGGCTGACGGCGGTGGCAAGCCTGTCCTGCTTCATCGGCGCAGCGGGCATCTAGCCCGCCTCGCCCTGACGGCGCAACCCGCGACTTCACCTCTTCACCACCCCGGCCACCGATCCGCCCGACGCGATGCCCGAAGGCCCCGAGATTCGACGCGCCGCCCAGGCGCTGAACACCGCGCTGGTCGGCCGGCCTGTGCGGATCCAGTGGGTGCACCCCGCCTTGCAAGCCCGGGCCGAGGCCCTCAAAGGCGCCCAGGTGACGGCGGTGCGTGCCCGCTCCAAGGCCATACTGACCGCGTTCAGCACCGGAGACGTGCTGTATTCCCACAACCAGCTGTATGGCGAGTGGGTGGTGTCGCGCCATGACGAGGCCTTGCTCAGCCGTGCGCCCCGGCTCATCGCCGACACGCCAGACCACCGCGTTGTGTTGTACAGCGCCACCGACTTCGCCTGGCTGCGCCAAGGCGAGGAGGATCGCCATCCTTACCTGGCGCGCCTTGGGCCCGAGGTGCTGGACGAGGACGTGACCGCGCGCGGGGTCGCCGCGCGGCTCGGCGCGTTTGCGCGGCGCCGGGTGGCCGACGCCTTGCTTGACCAGGGAGTGCTGGCGGGCCTGGGCAACTACCTGCGCAGTGAGATTTGCTTCGTCGCCCGCCTGAACCCCTGGCGCCGCCTGGGCGAGCTGAGCGAGCCTGAGCGGCACCGCCTGGCCCGCGTCACCATCGACCTGACGCGGCGCAGCTTTCGCCATGGCGGTGTGTGCGTGCCCGACGCCGACTACCGCCGCTGGCGCGCCGCTGGTGCCGACTACGAAGGCGCCCGCTTCCACGTGTTCGACCGGGCGGGCCAACCATGCCGCGCGTGCGGCCAGACCATCGAGCGCGCGCCGCTGGGCGGCCGGGCGGTCTTTTGCTGCGTGGCGTGCCAATCGGTGGCGCCGCTGCCCGCGGCTTTGTTGCGTTGAACCGCCCCTGAGTCGACCCTGCTCCACGAACCCAGCCCACCCCGCCGAGACCGATCTCCATGATTTCTTACCGCATTGGCCTGCCCGAGCCGGCCAACCACCAGTTTGTCGTGAGCCTGCGCATTGCCACGCCGGCCCCCAAGCAAGTGGTCAGCCTGCCAGCGTGGATCCCGGGCAGCTATTTGCTGCGCGAGTTTGCGCGCCACCTCAGCCACCTCGAGGCGCGGCAGGCGGGCAAGCCGCTTGCGCTGCAGCAGCTCGACAAGGCCACCTGGCAGGTTGACGCCGACCCCGCCAAGCCCCTGGAGCTCAGCTACCGCGTGCATGCCCATGACAACTCGGTGCGTGCGGCGTGGCTGGACAGCCGCCGCGGCTTCTTCAACGGGACCAGCCTGTGCCTGCGCGCCCATGGCCATGAGTCGCAAGCGCACGAGCTGGTGCTGCGCGAGCTGCCCAGTGGATGGCAGGTGGGGACGTCGCTGACGCCGGCCAAGGTCGATGCGCGGGGCCGCGGGCGTTACGTCGCCGAAGACTACGACGACCTGGTCGACCATCCCGTCGAGCTGGGGACCTTCTGGCGCGGGCACTTCGAGGCCCATGGCGTGGCCCACGAATTCATCGTGGCGGGGGCGCTGCCCGACTTTGACGGTGAGCGCCTGCTGGCCGATGCGCGCCGCATCTGCGAGGCCGAGATCGCCTTCTGGCACCCCAACCGCGTGCCGCCGTTCGGCCGCTACGTCTTCATGCTCAACGCGGTCGACGAGGGCTACGGCGGGCTGGAACACCGCGCCAGCACCGCCCTGATTGCGGCGCGCCGCGACCTGCCACAGCGCGGCGTCGCCGACTTGAACGACGGCTACGTGACCCTGCTGGGCCTGATCAGCCACGAGTACTTTCACACGTGGAACGTGAAGCGCATGCGGCCGGCCGACTTCAGCCGCTGCGACTACACCCGAGAAAACTACACCGAGCTGCTGTGGTTCTTCGAAGGCTTCACGTCGTATTACGACGACCTGTTCCTGGTGCGATCGGGCCTGATCGACACCACGCGCTACCTCAAGCTGCTGGCCAAGACCATCACCGGCGTGCTGGGCACCCCGGGCCGCAAGGTGCAAAGCGTGGCCCAGGCCAGTTTCGACGCCTGGGTGAAGTACTACCGCCAAGACGAGAACACGCCCAACGCCACCATCAGCTACTACACCAAAGGCTCGTTGGTCGCACTGGCGCTGGACTTGAGCTTGCGGGCTGATAAGCGCGGCTCGCTCGACGAGGTGATGCGCGCGCTGTGGCTGCGCAGCGCTGGCGGGCCGATTCGGGAGGACGACATCGCCCAGGCCTTGGCCGACGTGGGCGGCCGGTCATATGGGCAAGAGATTGCCCAGTGGGTGCACGGCACCGACGATCTGCCACTGCCCGGCTTGCTGCAGGCCATGGGCGTTCAATGGGACCAGCAGGCGCCCACGCTGGCGCAGCGCCTGGGCCTGAAGGTCAGCGAGTCTGCCTTGACGGGCGTCCGCGTCAGCCAGGTGTTCCGGGGTGGCGTGGCCGAGTCCGCCGGCCTGGCGCCCGGCGACGAGTTGCTGGCGGTGGCCGACTGGCGCCTGCGCCGACTCGACGACGCCCTTCGCGTGATGGCCCCCGGATCGGCGGGCCAGCCCGGCGATCCGGTGCCATGGCTGGCCAGCCGCGACCAACGCCTGCTGCGCCTGACGATGGCCTCGCCCGATCCCAGCACGGACCCGGTGGGCACGGTGCAACTCGCCTTGAAGGCGACGGCTGGCAAGGCGGCCGTGGCCGCGGCAAAGGCCTGGCTCGGGCGCTGAGCGGTCGGCCCCCGCCGCCCCAGCCCCGCCCGGATTCCCGCATCAGCGTGACCGCCGACACGCCATGACCTTGATCACGCCGTGAGCCCGATGCGCCCTGGCCCGCGCGCGTCGACCCGGCTGATCGGCGTTGGTCTGGTCTTGGCCGTGCTGGCCCTGCATGGCTGCGTGGTCGACCAGGTGGCGACCACCGTGACCGGGTGGGCCAGCCCCTTCGCCAAGCCGTCGCCGATCCAGGTGGCCTATGTGCGCGAACTCTCGCCAACGGCCCCGGTCCCTTTGCCCTCCGCCGCCCCCGTTGCCATCCCACCCGGGGCGGCGCCGACGCCGATGCCACCACCCGCCTCGCCGCGCGCTCCGAGGGCGGCGACGCCGGCCGCCTCGGCCGCCTCCGATGCCACGGCGGTGGTGGCGGCGCCCGTCGACGAGGCAGCGTCGGTCGCGTCATCGGCCGGTGCGCCTGGGCCTGATCGACCGGAGGCGGACATGCCACGCCCGCGCGTCGAGCCGCCCGCCACCGACCCCAGCACGGCCACCGTCAGCCCGCCGGTCGAGCCGCCGACCTCGCCCGCGCCAGCCAGCGCCCTGGCCGCGTCGCCCGCCAGCGCCGTGGCCGCGGCTGCGGCCGCCAGTGAGGCGGCGGCCGCCGCCTTCCAATGGCCGGCGTCCACCCGGTTGAGCTACCGCTTGACGGGCCAGTACCGCGGCGAGGTCCATGGCTCCGCGACGGTGGAATGGGTGCGGGCCTTGCCGCGTTATGAGGTGCGACTGGACGTCGTGGTGGGCCTGCCGGTGGCGCCGCTGTTCACCCGGCGCATGCGCAGCGAGGGCCGCCTGGGCCCACAGGGGCTGCAGCCCGAGCGCTACACCGAGGAGAGCAAGCTGGCCTTTCGCAGCCCCCGCGTGGCCGAGCTCCGCGTGGCGGACGATCAAGTGCAGCTGGCCAATGGCCAGGTCTGGATCCGCCCGGCGCCAGACACGGACGCCGACGCCGACGCCGCACCGCGCACCACGCACCTCGGCCGCGGGGTGCAGGACAGCGCCAGCCAGTTCGTGCAACTCAGCCACCTGTTCACCGTGGACCCCAGCCGGCTGCGGCCGGGCAGCCTGATCGGCTTCCCCTTGGCGTTGCCGCGGCGCGTCGAACCATGGTTCTACGAGGTGCTGACCCAGCAGACCGTGAACACGCCGTTCGGTCCGGTGGAGGCGTTTCACGTGCGCCCCCGCCGCGGCACGGTGAGCGGCAACGACCTGCTGGCCGAGGCCTGGTTCTCGCCGCAGCTGGCCTACCTGCCAGTGCGCATCCGCATCGAGCAGGACGCCGAGGTCTTCATCGACCTGATCATCGACCGCAAGCCCGAGCTCGCCGCGCAGTGACCGCTGGCGCCGCCACCGCCACCGCCACCGCCACCGTCTTCGTGCGCGTCTGCGTCCCCGTGATTGCACGAGGCCGCGCCGACGCCGTGCCTTCGTATAGTTCACCCGCGCCGCGGACTCGACCGCTGGCCTCTGCCAAGAAAGTGCTTCCCAGATGACCTACGACCACATCCTGACCGCCGTGCACGGCGAGTCCGCGCTGAAGACTGGCGTGATCACCCTGAACCGACCCAAGCAGCTCAACGCGCTGAACGATGCCTTGATGACCGAGCTGGGTGCGGCGATGCGCGCCTTCGACGCCGACGAAGGCATCGGCTGCCTGGTCGTGACCGGCAGCGAGAAGGCCTTCGCCGCGGGCGCCGACATCGGCGCCATGGCCACCTACACGCACATGGACGTCTTCAAGGGCGACTTCATCACCCGCAACTGGGAAACCATTCGCAGCGTGCGCAAACCGGTGATCGGCGCGGTGTCCGGCTTTGCGCTGGGTGGCGGTTGCGAGCTGGCGATGATGTGCGACTTCATCATTGCCGCCGACAACGCGAAGTTCGGGCAGCCCGAGATCAAGCTCGGCATCATCCCCGGCGCCGGCGGCACGCAACGCACGCCGCGCGCCATCGGCAAGGCCAAGGCGATGGACCTGGCGCTGACCGGCCGCATGATGGACGCGGTGGAAGCCGAGCGCGCTGGACTGGTGTCGCGCGTCGTGCCGCTGGCCGACCTGATGACCGAGGCGCTGGCCGCCGCGCAGCAGATCTGCGACTTCAGCCAGCCCAGCGTGATGATGGCCAAGGAGTGCGTGAACCGCGCCTACGAAGTGCCGTTGGCCGAGGGCGTGCTGTTCGAGCGTCGCATGTTCCATTCGCTGTTCGGCACCGAAGACCAGAAGGAGGGCATGGACGCCTTCGTCAACAAGCGCAAGCCGAACTTCAAGCACCGGTGAGGCCGCCGGCGGCGAGCGGCTGCCGCCGGGTGCGACCGGGCAAGGGTTTGCCCCTCAGGCCTTGCCCCTCAAGGCTGAAGCCACTCGCTGCCGCGGGCGTCGAAGCGCGCGCGGCGGTGGCCATCGGAGTGCAGTTCGAGCCAGTCGATGGCGTCGAGGTGGGCGGTGATCACCGCGAAATGCTCGCGTGGGGCGGTGCCGCCCGACGCGATGGCGCCCGAGGCCAGGCCCAGTGGCGGCACCATCTCGACCGCCGCATCGGTCGACAGCGGTGCGCCGGGCGGCAGGGGCGACAGGTAGTCCTGCGCCGCGGGCGACAGCTTGACGCGGGCCCAGCGCGACGACACCAGCAGGCCCTCCACGGCCATTTCACAGCGCACCCGGCAACGCAGCTGCCAGCCCAGCCGGGCGGACCACATCACCAGCATGGCCACAGGGTGACGTTGCAGCTGGGCGGCCTTGGCCGAGCGCGCGTCGGTGAACACCGTCAGCGTGCCGGCGTCCTCGTCGACCTCGCGCAGCACCACGGTGCGCGCGTCGGCCTGGGGGCCGTGCTCGTGGGCGGCGACCGTGGCCAGCACCGGCGTGCGCCAGGCGTGGAATCGGTCGCGCGGCGCACGGCGCAGGTCTTGCCAGATGGCGGCGCGCACCTCCTCCAGCGTGCGCAGGCGAGGCGGCCGTTGGGGTGCAGCGCCGTCGCCCATGGCCTTCATTCCTTGCGCAACGACGGGAACAGGATCACATCGCGGATGCTTGGGCTGTCCGTGATCAGCATGATCAACCGGTCGATGCCGATGCCGCAGCCGCCGGTGGGCGGCATGCCGTATTCAAGCGCCCGGATGAAGTCGGCGTCGTAGAACATCGCTTCCTCGTCGCCGGCGTCCTTGTTGGCCACCTGGGCCTGGAAGCGCGCCGCCTGGTCTTCGGCGTCGTTCAACTCACTGAAGCCGTTGGCGTACTCGCGGCCGGTGATGAAGAGCTCGAAACGCTCGGTGATGGCCGGGTTGGTGTCGGACGCGCGGGCCAGCGGGCTGACCTCGACCGGGTAGTCGATGATGAAGGTGGGCTGCCATAGCTGCTCTTCGACCACGGCCTCGAACAGGCCGAACTGCAATTCGGGCAGGGTCCAGTGCGCGGGCGGCTCTTCGCCGGCGGCTTTCAGGCGGGCGTGCAGCACGGCGGCGTCGTCGGCCTCGGCCGGACTCAGGCCGGCGTGGGCCACCAGCGAGTCGCGCACCGACAGCCGCGCGAACGGCTGGTCCAGGTGCACCGGCTTGCCCGCGTAGGTGATCGCCGCCGACCCGGTGGCGGAACGCGCCGCATGGCGGAACACCTGCTCGGTGAAGTCCATCAGGTCGTGGTGGTTCCAGTAAGCCGCGTAGAACTCCATCATCGTGAATTCCGGGTTGTGCCGGACGCTGATGCCTTCGTTGCGGAAATTGCGGTTGATCTCGAAGACGCGCTCAAAGCCACCGACGATCAGGCGCTTCAAGTACAGCTCGGGCGCAATGCGCAGGAACATGTCTTGGTCGAGCGCGTTGTGGTGCGTGACGAAGGGCTTGGCATTGGCGCCCCCGGGGATCGGGTGCAGCATCGGCGTCTCCACTTCCAGGAAGCCGTGTTCAACCATGAACTGACGAACCGACGACACCGCCTTGCTACGCGCGGTGAAACGCAGGCGGGCGTCTTCGTCGGTGATCAGGTCGACATAGCGCTGACGGTACTTCTGCTCCTGGTCGCTCATGCCGTGGAACTTGTCCGGCAGCGGGCGCAGGCTCTTGGTCAGCAGGCGCAGCGTGCGCACGGTGACGGTGAGTTCACCGGTCTTGGTGCGGAACAAGGTGCCTTCGGCGCCGACGATGTCGCCCAGGTCCCAGTGCTTGAAGGCGTCGTACACCTCGGGGCCCACGCCGTCGATGGTCACGCGCAGTTGCAACCGGCTGGTGGCGTCCTGCACGGTGCAGAAGCTGGCCTTGCCCATGACGCGCTTGAGCATCATCCGCCCGGCCACCGACACCGTGATGCCTTCGGGTTCCAGCGTTTCGTTGGGGACGTTGTCGTAGCGCTGGTGCAGGTCGGCCGCCCGGTTGCGCGGCTTGAAGTCGTTCGGAAACGCCACCCCCGCTCGGCGGATCGCGGCGAGTTTTTCGCGGCGTTCGGCGATCAGCTGGTTGTCGTCCGAGTGCGCGGCGGCGGCCGTTGCGTCGGGCTGATCGGGCTGATGGGGGGTGGGAACGTGTGCGGTCATGTGGCGGCTCTGCAAAACCCTGGATTCTAGGAGCCAGGCCTGGCGCGCCCGGGTGCCGTCCGCCACCGCGCCGCATGGCCCGGGGCCGATGACACAATTCGGCGATGGCTCGCCGATTCCCGCACCTGGTCGACCAGGCCTACTTTCTCGGCCTCGCCGCCATCAATGTGGTTCACCGCTGCTTGCCGTTCGTGCTGCGGCCGTGGCTGTACCGGCTGTGTCGCTACGACATCGACCGCACGGCCACGGTGCAAGGCGGGGTGCGCTTCTTCCATGTGGGGCGCCTGCACATCGGCGAGGGCAGCCGCGTCAACCGCGGCGTCTACCTGGACAACCGCGGCGGCCTGAGCATTGGCCGCCACGTGTCCATTGCCCACGATTGCCGCCTCTACACCATGGGCCACGACGTGCACGACGACGACTTCGCGGCCAAGGCCTCGCCGGTGCGCCTCGGCGACCATGCGGTGCTGTTCGCGGGCGCAATGGTGATGCCGGGCGTGACGCTGGGCGAGGGCGCGGTGGTGATGGCCGGCGCGGTGGTCACGCGCGACGTGGGCAGCCGCCAGATCGTCGGCGGCAACCCGGCCCAGGTGATCGGCGAGCGCCGCGGCGCGCTGGGCTACCGCCTGAGCCGGCGCCACTGGTTCGCCCATTGAGCGGGTGCCGCGCGCCGCGATGCTGACTGACGGACGGGGCACCGAGGGCCGGTCGGAAGGCGAGGCCGCCGAGCGGGCCGCCACCCCGCGCCACATCGCGCTGGTCGATGGCGGGTCGTTCGTGCCGGCCTACGTGCACCACCTGGCCCTGGCCCTGCGCGAGCGCGGGCACCGCCTCAGCCTCTTCGTGTCGGGCACCCGGTTCAACCAGGCCTTCATCGACGCCTTGCGGGGGGACGAGGGCATCGAGTTGGTCGTGGCGGACGTGTCCGGGTCCGTCGTGCCACGCTGGCGCGGCGTCCTCAACTACGCAGCCCAGTTGCTGCAGCTGTGGCGCCGGCGGCGTGAGTTCGACACCATCAACCTTCAATTCAGCGTGCTCTGGCCGCTGGAGTTGCCGGTGTGGTGGCTGCTGAGGCGGCGGCTGGCCTTCACGGTGCACAACGCCGTGCCGCATGGGCACCCCGGCCGCCGCCACCGGCCCACGGCCTGGATCGCCGCCTGCGCGCGGCACCTGGTCTTTGTGAGCCAGGCCACGCACGACGACTTCATGCACCGCTACGGCAGCGCCCACGCGGTGCGTGCCGTGGTGGCGCCGCACGGCCTGGTGCCCCTGGCGCCAGGCGACCCGGTGCGCCCGCCGCGCCCGCTGCCGGACGCGCCTGAAGCGCTGGTGTACTGGAGCACGGTGAAGCCCTACAAGGGGGTTGACCTGATGGCGCAACTGGCGCATTCCGAGGCGTGGCGCGCCCGCGGCCTGCCGCTGGAGGTCCACGGCCGCTGGGACCACGAGCTGCGCCCCCTGCGCGACGAACTGCGGGCGAGCGGCGTGGTCCTGGACGAGCGCTACCTGGACGCCAATGCCCTGCGCCGCCTGATGTCGCGCCCCGTGGTGTTCGTGTTGCCCTACCGCGAGGCCTCGCAGTCTGGTGCGCTGTACACGCTGCTGGCCGAGGGCTGCTGGGTGGTGTGCAGCGACACCGGCGACCTGGGCGCCGCGCTGCGCCGCTTCGGCCTGGAGGCCCTGTTGCTGCGCGAGCGCAGCGTCGATGCGGTCATTGAGGTGATGGACCGCCTGCAGGCCCGAGGCCCGGCCCTGCAAGACGCGCTGCGGGCCGCGCAGCAGCGCCTGCGCTGGCGCGAATGCTTGCGCGACGCCTGGGTCGTGTACGACGCCGCGCCGCCGTCCTGAACGGCGGCTGCCCTGGTCCATCCCGCGCGGCGTGGCCCATCAGCGCGGCGCCGCGGCGCAGGGGCGATGCGACAATCCAGGCCGTCTCCACCTCCGTTGTGCCCGTGCCTGTGCCCGTGACCGATTGCCCGCCTCGCCACCCCACCGCGCGCCGCCCTGGACGGCCCCGCCGATGAAGCGCCTGGTCAAGGGCGCGCTGGCCCGTCTGGGCTGGGAGCTGTTGCCGCGGGGCCAGCGCGACGCCCAAAGCCTGGCCGACCTGAGCGACGCCGACCGCGCCATCGCGCACCGCGTCAGCCCCTACACCTTGACGGGCATGGACCGCCGCGCCAGCCTGATCCTCGCGGTCGACCACCTGGTGCGGCAGCGCATCGCCGGGGACATCGTCGAATGCGGCGTCTGGCGCGGCGGCAGCATGATGGCCGTGGCCTTGGCGCTGTTGGCACGCGGTGACGCCACGCGCGCGCTGTACCTCTACGACACCTTTGAGGGCATGACGCCACCCACCGACGCCGACCGCGCCCACGGCGGCGAAACGGCGGCCGACCAGCTGGCCCGCACCGCGCGCGGCGACGGCGTTTGGTGTGAAGCCGGCCTGGACGACGTGCGGGCGAATGTGGGGTCCACCGGCTATCCGCGCGAGCGCGTGCACTTCGTCAAGGGCCCGGTCGAGCAAACCATCCCCGCGACCATGCCTGGCCCGATCGCGCTGCTGCGGCTCGACACGGATTGGTACGAATCGACCCGGCACGAGCTGCAGCACCTGTACCCGCGTCTGGTCCCCGGCGGCTTGCTGATCATCGACGACTACGGGCATTGGCAAGGCGCTCGCCAGGCGGTCGACGAGTACTTTGCCGACAGCCCGCAGCCGGTGTTCCTGCACCGCATCGACTACACCGCGCGCCTGTTGGTGAAGCCGGCCTCGGCCGCCCCAGCGCGCTGAGCCCCGGCTACACGACCCTCCGAGCGCGGCGCCGCACCCATGGGCATCGACCTTCACAATCTGAACTTCCTGGCCCACGCCGAAGACCTGGGCGTGTCGTTCCGGCGCACGCTGGCCATCGGCCGCCAGGCCCTGTTCGTGGACCCGCCCGACCTGGAGCGCCACCGGCGCCACCGAGGTTTGCCGGTGCTGAATGACCTGCCGCCGGGCACGGCGCCGGGCGCAATCCGTTACTTCGAGCCGCTGATGCGCGACTGGTTCGGCGCCACGGTCACCGACTCGGTCGATGCCTCGCCTTACGAGCGGGCCACGCACGTGCACGACATGAACCGGCCCTGGCCGGCCGACAGCCCGCTGCGTGGCAGCTACGACGCCGTGCTGGACTTCGGCTGCCTCGAGCACGTCTTCGACTTTGCGACCGCCTGGCGCAATGGCGTGGACTTGTGCCGCGTCGGCGGCCACCTGTTGCACGCCTTGCCAGCCAACAACCTGAGCGGCCACGGCTTCTACCAGTTCTCGCCCGAGCTGTTCTGCAGCCTCTACCAGCCCGCGCGCGGCTTTGAGCTGCGTGGTCTGTTCATGGCGATGAAGGCCGAGCCGCGCTGCTGGTGGCGGGTGGCCAGCCCGCTCGACGTGCACCGCCGCGTGACGCTGTGCAACGGGCACGAGGTGTACCTGATGGTGCTGGCGCGCAAGCTCGCCGAGCCGCACGCCTTGCCGCCGCCACAACAGTCCGACTACGCGCTCAACGAATGGCACCGACCCGTTGGCGCGGCCAGCGCCACCGCGCCGGACGACCGGACCGGCCCCTCCCCGGACGCCTTGAACGGGGCGCCCGACAACGATGCAAGTGACGGCTGGACCGACGACTGGGGCGATGCCCTCGCCAGCCCGCCGGGTGATGCCGTGCCCCTCACCGCGCCCTTCACCGCGTCGCGGCGCTTGCCGCGCTGGCTGGATGCGCTGGGCCTGCTGGCGCCCTTGCGGCGCTGGCGGCACCGCTTTCACGCCTTGTGCGGCGCCCGCCTGGCCCTGCCCGGGCCGGACTACCAGCGCGTGGACATCGACGCCTTGTTGAAGCGCCGTGCCGGCCGACCCTGAGCCCGCGCCGATGACGCACGACCCGATCGGCCGTGGGGCGGCTCTTGACGCCGCCGACGCCACCAAAAGCACCCCCAGCACCCCCAGCACCCCCAGCACCCCCAGCACCGCGGGCCGCCGCCGGGTGCTGCTGGCGTGCGAACGGCTCGACCTGGCCGGTGGCGTTGAACGTTTCATTTGCCACCTGGCCAACCACCTGGCCGCGCAGGGCTGGCAGGTTGGCGTGGCCAGCGCGGTGGCCTTGACCCAGCCGTTGCATTTCGCCGTGCTGCCCGAGGTGGCGGTGCTGTCGGGCAGCGTGCCGGCCAGCGGCCCCGCGCGCCGCGCCAGCGGCCCGCTGCGTCGGCTGGCCCTGGCAGCGCGGCAGTGGCAGGTCGGCCGCGAGCTGGCGCGCCTGTCGGCCGCATTTGACCCCGACGTGCTGGTGCTCAACGGGCTGACGGCCGCGTGCGCCACCCTGCTCGCCGCGCCCGGGCTGGCCCGGCGCAGCGTGTGTTGCGACCACAACCACTTCGAGGCCCGGTCCAGGCCCTGGCAATGGGCGCGCCGCGGGCTGTACGCGCGGCTGCCGGCCGTCGTCAGCCTGACCGAGGCCGACCGGCCACGCTACGCCCGCATCAACCCGCGCACCCGCGTGATTCCCAACGCCTCGGCCTTGTGGGCCGAGGCGCCCACGCCCCCGGAGCCCTTCACCGCGCTGGCCGTGGGCCGCCATGTGGCGCAGAAGGGCTTCGACCTGCTGCTGCGCGCCTGGGTCGAGGTGCAGGCGGCGCAACCGCTGGCGCGCCTGCGCATCGTCGGGCACGGCGACCTTGCGCCCGCGCTGAAGGCGCAGGCCCTTGCGCTGGGCATCGACGGCAGCGTCGACTGGCGGCCGCCCACGCGCGACATCGCAGCCGAGTACCAGCGCGCGGCGGTGTTCGTGCTGTCGTCGCGCTACGAGGGCATGCCGCTGGCTCTGCTGGAGGCGCAAGCCCTGGGCGTGCCCGCCGTGGCCTTTGATTGCCCGACCGGCCCGCGCGAAGTGATGGGCGAGGACACCGGTGTGCTGGTGCCGCCGCAGGACACCAGTGCCCTGGCAGGCGGCATCCTGTCGGTGATCAACGATCCGGCCCGCCGCGAGCGCATGGCGCTGGCGGCCATGGCGCGCAGCCGACAATGCTTCGGCCAGGACCTGCACCTGTCGCGCTGGACCGCGCTTCTTGACCACGTGGCGGCGGGCCTGACCGCCGCCAAGGTGCCTGCGGCACCCGCCTCCTTCACTCCCCGACCGTGAGCCGCTCATGACCCGGCGCCAAGTCAGCATCGTCGTTCCCTGCCGCAATGAAGTCGGCCACGTCGGGCCCTTCTTGCGCTCGGTGTGGCAGCAGCAGCTGCCCGCGGGCGTCGACCTGCAGGTGGTGGTGGCCGACGGCGCCAGCGAGGACGGCACCCGCGACCTGCTCGACCGGCAGGCGGCGCTGGAGCCGCGGCTGCGGGTCATCGACAACCCGCAGCGCATCACGTCCTCGGCGCTGAACCGTGCGGTGGCCGTGGCCAGCGGCGAGGTGATTGTCCGCATGGACGTCCACACCGTCTACGCGCCCGATTACGTGGCCCAGTGCCTGGCGGTGCTGGACGACACCGGCGCTTCCTGCGTGGGCGGTGCCTGGTGCCCCACCGGCAACGGGTGGCCGCAGGCGGCCATCGCCCGGGCCTTTGAAAGCCGCTTCGGATCGGGGGGCGCGGCCTCGCGGCGCACCGACCATTCCGGTCCGGTGGACACCGTCTACCTGGGGTGCTGGCGCCGCGAGGTTCTTCTGGCGCTGGGCGGCTTTGACGAGCAGCTGGTGCGCAACCAGGACGATGAGTTGAACCTGCGCATCGTGCGCCGAGGGGGCCAGGTCTGGCAGAGCGCTCGCATCCGGTCCTGGTACGCCCCGCGGGCCTCGTTCAAGGCACTGTTCCGGCAGTTTTTTCAGTACGGCTATTGGAAGGTGCCGGTCATCCGCAAGCACCGCCTGCCGGCATCGCCGCGCCACCTGGTGCCGTTCGCGCTGGTGCTGGTGGTGAGCCTGCTGGCGGTGGCCGGGCTGGCCTGGCCCGCCGCGTGGCTCGCGCTGGCCGCGGTGCTCGCGCTGTACGGCGGCGCCGCGTTGCAGCAGGCCGCGATGCTTGCGCCACCGTGGCGGCGACCGCGCGACACCGCCGGCATTGCCATGTCCTTCGCATGCATGCACGTCGGCTACGGGCTGGGCTTCGGTTGGGCCTTGTTTGAATTGATCGTGTTGCGGCGCGGCCCGGGCTTGGCGGCCACCCGCCTGACACGATGAGCCTGCCCGACGATGCCGAGCTGAAGGCCGTGGCCGAGCGCTACGCCCGTCGGCCCGCCATGGACCCGCGCTATGACCCGCTGCGTGCGGAGGTCTGGCAGACCCAGCAGGAACGCCAGCGCTGCCTGATTGCGTTGCTGCGGCACCATGTGGCGCGTCCGCTGTCGGACCTGCAGGTGCTGGAGGTGGGCTGCGGCCACGGCGACAACCTGCTGGAGTTGATCCGCCTGGGCTTCGACCCGGCGCGACTGGCCGGCAACGAGCTGCTGCCCGAGCGCCTGACCGCGGCCCGCCACCGGCTGCCCGCCGCGGTGGCCATGCACCCGGGTGATGCCAGCACGCTGCCGCTGGACCCGGGCAGCCTGGACGTCGTGCTGCAGTCCACCGTGTTCAGTTCGCTGCTCGACGACGATTTCCAGCACCGCCTGGCCGAGCGCATGTGGGACTGGCTGCGCCCGGGCGGGGCGGTGCTGTGGTACGACTTCACCTGGGACAACCCGCGCAACCCCGACGTTCGCGGCATGCCCTTGCGCCGCATCAGGGCCTTGTTTCCCAAGGGCACAATCGACGCGCGCCGGGTCAGCCTGGCGCCTCCGCTGGCGCGCCGGGTGGTGCGCCTTCATGCGGGTGCTTACCGCTGGGCCAACAGCCTGCCGTGGTTGCGCACCCACCTGCTGTGCTGGATTGCCAAGCCCCGATGAGCTCAACCACCGCCCCACCGCCCGAGGCCTTCATTCCGTTTGCCTTGCCCGACATCGGCGAAGACGAAATCGCCGAAGTGGTCGACACCCTGCGTTCGGGCTGGCTCACCACCGGGCCCAAGGCCAAGCGCTTCGAGCAGGCCTTCAGCGCCTTCCTTGGCGGTGACGGTCTGCAGGCGCTGGCGGTCAACTCCGCCACCGCCGGCCTCCACCTGGCGCTCGAAGCCCTGGGCGTCGGCCCGGGCGATGAGGTCATCACCACCACCCACACCTTCACCGCCACCGCGGAGGTGGTCCGCTACCTCGGCGCCGACGTGGTGCTGGTCGACATCGATCCGCGCACGTTGTGCATGGACGTGGACGCCGTGGAAGCGGCGATCACGCCGCGCAGCAAGGTCGTCATGCCGGTGCACTTCGCCGGCCGCGCCGCGCCCATGCCGGCGCTGCTGGCCCTGGCGGCACGGCATGGCCTGAAAGTGGTCGAAGACGCCGCCCATGCCTTGCCCACCACCTGCGGCGGTGCGCTGGTGGGCACGCTGGCGTCGGACGCGACGGTGTTCAGCTTCTACGCCAACAAGACCATCACCACCGGCGAGGGGGGCATGGTGGTCACCCGCGACGTCGCCCTGGCCAAGCGGATGTCGGTCATGCGCCTGCACGGCATGAGCCGCGACGCCTTCGACCGCTTCAACACCACCCGCCCGGCGTGGTACTACGAGATCGTCGCCCCGGGCTACAAATACAACCTGACCGACATCGCCGCTGCGCTGGGCCTGCACCAGCTCAAGCGCGCGCAGGCCCTTCGCGACCGGCGGGCGGCCATTGCCCAGCGCTACGACGCGGCTTTCGCCGGCCTGCCGGTCGTGCGGCCGCCCCAGGCCGAGCCCGGCGACCAGCACGCCTGGCACCTGTACGTGCTGCAGGTGGGCGAGGGCGCGCCGTGCGGCCGCGATGACCTGATCGCCCGCCTGTTCGCCGCCGGCGTGGGCTGCAGCGTGCACTACATCCCGCTGCACCTGCAGCCCTACTGGCGCGACCGCTACGGCCTGCAGGCCGCTGCGTTTCCGCACAGCCAGGCCGCGTACGACCGCATGCTGAGCCTGCCGATCTACCCCTCGATGACCGATGCGCAGGTCGACCGCGTGGTGGCGGCGGTGCGCGAGGCGCTGGCTTGATCAAGCGGCTGACCGACGTGCTGGTGTCGGCGGCTGCGCTGGTCTTGTTGTGGCCGCTGTTCGTGGCCGTGGCCGTGGCCGTCCGGCGTGACAGCCCGGGTCCGGTGTTCTACCGACAGCTGCGGGTGGGGCGCGGCGGTGCGCCGTTTCACATTCACAAATTCCGCACCATGACCGATGCGCCGCCGGCCAGTGGCCTGGCCCTCACCGTTGGACGGGACCCGCGGATCACGCGCGTCGGGGCCTGGCTGCGCCGCACCCGCGTCGACGAGCTGCCGCAGTTCATCGACGTGCTGCGCGGCGAGATGAGCCTGGTCGGTCCGCGCCCCGAGGTGCCGCGTTACGTGGACCGCTACCCCGCCGCCCTGCGCACCAAGGTGCTGAGCGTGCGCCCCGGCATCACCGACCCGGCCTCGCTGGCTTACCGCCACGAGGCCGAATTGCTGGCCCAGGTGGTTGACCCGGAGCGCCACTACATCGACGTGTTGCTGCCCGCCAAGCTGGCCGTGTCGGCGGCCTACCTGGACCACGCCACCTGGGTCACCGACCTGGGCGTGATGTGGCGCACGCTGCGCGTGCTGAGCGGCCGATGAGCACCGAGACCTGGGTTCGTCTTGACCGCTTCCTGGCGCGTTGGCGCCCGCACCGCCGCCCGCTCAGTCTGCTGATCGACGCCGCGGTGTTGGTGGCGTGCTGGAACGCCACCTACCTGTTCCGCATCGGCTTCGAGCGCTGGTTCTCGGCGCGCCCCTGGTACGACGGGCTGGTGCTGCTGGGTGCGCTCGCGATCTACCTGAGCGTGTTCGTGGCGATGGGCGTGCCGCGGGGCATGTGGCGCTTTTCCGGTTTCGGCGAGGTCAAACGCCTGGCCTTGGCCTGCACCGTGGCCGGCGCACTGACCGCCGCGTTGGTGCTGATGGCCCAGTTGAGCGCCATCCCGCGCGCCGTGCTGGCGCTGCACCCGTGGGTCAGCCTGATGGGCTTGTGCATGGTCCGCACCGCCTACCGCCTGCTGTACGAACACGGGCGCGGCCAGATCACCCAGGGCGCTGACGCCCCCGGCCGCGCGCTGGTGATGGGCGCCGGTGAGGCCGCGCGGCTGCTGCTGGCCGGCATGGCGCGGCAGGGGTGGAGCGTCATGGGCCTGCTCGACGACGACCCGGGCAAGCGCCACAGCCGCATCGCTGATGCGGCTGTGCTGGGCCCGCTGGCCGATGTGCAGCGCCCCGAGCTGCTCAAGGGCGTCACCCATGTGATCGTGGCGTTGCCTGGCGCCAGCGCCTTGCAGCGCCGCCGCGCGATCGCGCTGGCGTCCACGACCGGTCTGCCGGTGTTGACCGTGCCGTCCATCGGCGAGTTGCGGGCCGGCCAGGCCCCGGTGGACCGCGTGCGCGCCATCGAGCCCGACGACCTGCTCGGTCGCGAGCCGGTGCAGCTGGACGAAGCGGGGGTGGCCGAGTTGATCAGCGGCACGGTGGTGATGGTCACCGGCGCGGGCGGGTCGATCGGCTCCGAGCTGTGCCGGCAGATCGCCCTGTACGGGCCGGCGCGGTTGGTGCTGTACGAGCTCAGCGAGTTCGCGCTGTACCAGATCGAGCAGCAACTCGGCGAGCTGGCGCCGCGGCTGCCGGTGCTGCGCCTGATCGGCGATGTGCGCGACGCGCCGCACCTTGCTGCCGCCATGGCCGACCACCGGCCGCAACTCGTGTTCCACGCCGCCGCCTTCAAGCACGTTCCGCTGATGGAAGAAAACCCCTGGGCCGCATTGCAGAACAACGTGTTGGGCACCTTGAACGCGGCGCGGGCCGCCGCCGCCGCCGGGGTCCAGCGCTTCGTGCTGATCTCGACCGACAAGGCGGTGAACCCGACCAATGTGATGGGCGCGAGCAAGCGGGCGGCCGAAATCGTGCTGTCGCACATGGCCAGGTCGTTCGGGCAAAGCCCGGGCACTGGCACCGGCACCGGCACACGCTTCATGGCGGTGCGCTTCGGCAACGTGCTGGGTTCCAGCGGCAGCGTCATCCCGAAGTTCAAGGAACAGATCGCGCGCGGTGGCCCGGTGACGGTGACCCACCCGGACATCACCCGCTACTTCATGACCATCCCCGAGGCGGCCCGGCTGGTGCTGCAGGCCGCTGTGCTGGCGCAGGGCGGGCAGGTCTATGTGCTGGACATGGGCGAGCCGGTCAAGATCGTCGATCTGGCTCGGCAGCTGATTCGCCTGAGCGGCCACCGCGACGACGAGATCGCCATCAGCTTCAGCGGCCTGCGCCCGGGCGAGAAGCTGTTCGAGGAACTGTTGGCCGACGAGGACCACACGCTGCCCTCGGCCCACCCGCAGTTGCGCATCGCTCAGCTGAACGGCCAGTTGCCGGCCGATTGGTTGTCGTCGATCGAGGCTTGGTTGCGGGCCCCGTCCGCGGCGCGCGACGGGGCGGCGCTGCGCGCGCGCCTGCAGCAGTTCGTGCCCGAGTACCGCAGGCCCTCGCCATGACGGCGTGGCCCGTCGCACACCTTGGCCGCGCGGAACCCGAGGGGGCGCGGTGGCCTTGAGTTTCCTGCGCCCGCTGCTGCCGATGTACCTGTTCGCGGCGGTGCGCTTCGTCACGCCGGTGCTGGTGCTGCCGTTGATGGCGTCGCGCCTGGGCCCGGAGGCGTTTGGCGAACTGAGTCTGGCGCTCATTTGGGCGGGTCTGTTGTCCTTGTGGGTCGAGGGGGGGTTTCTCGGCTCGGCCACCCGCCACGCGGTCACCGGCGACGCCGCACGGCGGCGCACCCTCGCGCAGCAGGTCTTCAGCGCCCGGGTCGTCAGCAGCGGGGTGGTGTGGGGGGTGGCTTGCGCCGTCGGTGCGGGCTATGTGTTCGCTGCGACGCCGCATTCGCCGTGGGGGTTGGCCGCCCATGCGGTCACCTTGGCGGTGCTCGCCTGTGCCATGGGTTGGCCGTCCACCTGGTACTGGCAGGGCAGCTCGCAGTTGCACCGCTGGGCGGTGGTCGAGTTGGGCATTCAGCTGGCGCTGGTGCTGTCCTACCTCGTCTGGGCCCACAGCGTTCTTGGCTTCCTCGCGCTGCAGGCGACGGCCGGTGTGGTCACCGCGGTGGTGGGCTGGTGGTGGTTGCGCCGCCAGCTGACCACGGACGCGCCGTGGCGCTTGTGGTCGGCGTCGTGCGTGGTGCCCGGCATGGCGCTGGGCTGGCAGATGCTGCCGATGTCATTGGTGGGCACCGCCTACACGCTTGGTCTGCCGGCCGTGGCGGCCACGCACATGAGCGCGCGCGACCTGGGCGTGTTCTTCCTGGCCGACCGGGCCGTGCGGGCCCTGATGGCTGCGACCGACCCCATCACGCAACTGGTCTACCCGCGGATCGTTCAGCGCCTGGCGGTCAGCCCGCGCGATGCCATGCGCTACACGCTGCGCTGGTGCGCCTTTGGCCTGGGCCTTGGGGCGCTCATCGTGGCGGCGGTGGCCTTGCTGTGGCCGGTGGTGTCCGGCGCCATCAAGGGGGTGGACCCGTCGGCGCTCGCCGAGGTGCTGATGGTGTTGATCTGGCTGGTGCCCTTGTCGATGGGCTGGCGCTTCATCGGGTACTGGATGCTGGGCAGCGGCCTTTACGACCGCGCGCTGCGCTGGTCCATCGTGGCCGGTGCGGTCATCGGCGTCGCCGGGGCGGTGACGGTGGGCCAGGACGCCGTGCACCTGGCGATGGTGGCGGTGCTGGCCGAGGTGGGTGTGATGTTGGCGTCGCTGGCAGGCGTGGCGCTCACGCGGCGACGGGCGCGTGTGGTGTAGGCAGCCGTTCAGCCTGCCTCAGCGGCGGATCACCAGCCACTTGGGCGCCTTGAACCGCACGATGCTCCAGTACAGCAACACATAGGACACCACGAACAGCAGGCAGTAGGTGACCAGCCATCCGGTGTTGTCCCAGTTCAGCACCGCAGGCACCACGGACATCAGGCACAGCAGCCAGAGGTAGGGCGAGGTCATGGAGTTGCGCACGGTCGCGTGCCGGCTCGACGACCCCAGCGTCCATCGCATCAGCCGCTTGTAGATCAGCATGTGCAGGTGCACGCCGTCGGGAATGCCCGGCGACATGCCGCGCAGGAACTTCTTTCGGTAAATCGAGAAGATGGTCTCGAAGATCGGGTAGGCGCACAGCAGGATGGGGAACAGCGGCGACACCTCCTTGTTGCGCGCCACCAGCAGGATGCTCAGTTCGCCGAACATGAAGCCCAGCAGATAGGCCCCGCCGTCGCCCAGAAAGATCAGCCCCGCCGGGAAGTTCCAAACGAAAAAGCCCATGACCGCGCCCAAGGTCAGCAAAGACGCGGTGACGATGAACGTGTCGCCCACCTGCAAGGCCACGTAGGCCAGCGCGGCCAGCATCATCATCACGCACATGGACGCCAGGCCGTTGAAGCCGTCGATGATGTTCACGGCATTGGCAACGCCAGCCACCATGAACACGGTCAAGGCCATTGCGAAGGGCGCGTAGGCCACCAGCGTTTCGAGCCCGGGCAGGTCGGTGCGGCGGATCACGGCGTCCAGCAGCCAGATGCCCAGGCCCGCCGACAGCGCCGTGAAGACCAGCCGTCGCGACGGCGACACGCTTTTCGTGAGGTCTTCCGTCAGCCCCGACAGGAAGGCCGGACCCGCGCAGACCATCAGCAGCAACAGCAGCGATTGCCCGATGGGTGGTGTGCCAAGCCACCCCGCGTGAATGACCCCGGTGGTCGCCAGCATCGACACCGCCACCGACAGGCCACCGATGCGCGGCACCGGGCGGGTGTGGAACTTCTGCGGTCCCGACAGATTGCTGTCCGCCGACAGCCCGCCGTGACTGCTGGCCGACTTGACGATCAGCAGGGTCACGACCAGCGAGACGATGAAACTGAAAACGAGAACATTCATTCAGGACTGGGGGCTTTGGCGGGGCAACGCGGTTGCCGTCAGGGCTTGCGGATCTTCAGCAGCTCTTCGATTTCTCGCTTGATCTTCTCGTCCTCGACGACCTTGCCTTGCGGCGTCGTCGCGGGCCGCTGACCGGCGGGCGTGTTGGACTTCGGGTCGGTCGCCGCGGGTGCGCTGGCGGGCTTGCTCGCCGTGGCGGCCGCTGGGCGCGCCGGCGAGGGCGGCGGTGTCAACGGTCGGCTGGTGATGATGCCGTCGTTCGGGTCCGCGGCGCTGGTCGGGCCTGGCGCAGGCGGGGGTGCCGGCGCAGCCGCAGGCGCGGTCGCCGGGGCCTGCGCTGGCGGCTCGGTCGGTGCGGGGTTGGGCATGGCCGGTGCAACGCCATCCCGCGGCGCCGCCGGCGGGGCCGTGTTCGCACGGTCTGGTCTGGTGGGGGGCACGCCAAACAGCGGGGCGGTGGCCGGCACGGGCGTCGGCGCGGGGGCCTGTGCCGGCGCGGCCACACCGGCCGGCGGCAGCATCACGCGCGACGGCCGCAGGTCTTGCGCCCAGTCGCCAAAGGTCTTCTGGATCGCGTCGGTGATGGCCTCAGACTCGAAATCGTCGCTGACCACGTAGGGCGTGATCATGATCAGCAGCTCGGTCTGGTCGTTGCTGTCGCTTTGCGTGCTGAACAGCGCTCCGACGCCCGGGATGTCCTTGAGGTACGGGATGCCGGTGTTCGAGTCGCTGTTGCTGCGCGAGATCAGGCCGCCGAGCAGCACGGTCGATCCGTCGCGCAGCGACAGCTTGGTTTCCACGCGGCGCGTCGAAATGGTCGGCGAGGCCGCCACGCCGGTGCGCGTTTCAGCGGCCGAGCTGACCTCCTGGGAGACTTCCAGGTCCAGGCGGTTGCCCGAATTGATCACTGGCCGCACCTTCAGGATCACACCGGTGGACCGGTATTGCACCGTCTGCAGCACCCCGCTGGTGTTGCCGAACAGGCCGCCGGTGCCGGCCGACTGCTGGCTGGTGATCACCGGCACTTCCTGGCCCACCTGGATGGTGGCAGTTTCGCCATTGCGCGCCATCACTTTCGGGTTGGACAGGATGCGCGCCTGGTTGTTGCTGGCCAGCGTGTTCAACAGGCCCACCACATTGCCCAGGCTGTTGGCATAACCCAGCGTCAGGCCGCCGGAGCCGATGCCCAGGCGCCCCAGCGTGCCGCCGGAGACCGAGCCGTTGCCGACCGCACGCGGCGTCAATTGCCATTCGATGCCCAGGGCCTGGCTGCCGCCCAAGCGCAATTCGGCGACCATCACTTCGATCAGGGCGGACTTGACCGGGCGGTCCAGCTCGCGCAGCAGGGCCATGATCTGCTGGTACTCCTCCGCGTTGGTGCCGCGGATGATCAGCGTGTTGGTGGCGCTGTTCACCACCACGCGACCACCCAGCGAACGCGGTTGCGCCGCCGCGGGCTGCTGAAAGGCCTGACCCGCCAGACCCGGCACATTGGCCGCGTTCGGCGCGGCCGCCGCGGGCGATGGGGCGCTGAAGCTGGTGCCGGTCAGGATTTCGCCCAGGGTCTTGGCCAGTTCTTGCGCGTCGGCGTACTTGACGGCGTAGGTGTACAGGCCGTTCTGGGTCTGCACCGCTTGCGGCTTGTCCAGTTCCTGGCCCCAGCGCAGCACCAGGTCCATGATGGCGTCGTTGCTGGTGAAGACCACGAGGCTGCCGATCGCATTGATCGGGATCAGCAAGACGGGCGAACTGTTGCCCGGTGTCGACGACACGGCGTAGCCTTGGGCCGTGAGCAGGTCGTTCAACCGCGCTGCGAACTCCACCACGTTGATGTGGGCGGGCGTCAGTCGCTTGACGTTGCGCCCGCGCAGGCGCGGCTGGTCGAGGGTCTGGATCAATTCGAGGGCCAGGCGCATGTCCGCCTGCGTGCCCGACATCAGAAAGCCGTTGCGCTGCGGGTCGTCGGTGACGTTGATGCGCGTGCCCATGATCTGGCGCAGCCAGGGGCCGATGTCGCTGGTGCGCACGACGTCGAGTTCGACGTGTTGGAAGATCGGGCGCAGGGACTCGGGCGTTTCGGGCAGGGTCTTGCCGCGGCGCAGCATCGGCGGGGGGATGGCCCCGGGCGAGTTGTCCGGCAGGATCCTCAAGACGCCGCCCAAATCCTGCACCGTCACCTGATAGCTGCGCAGCAGGTTCACGGCCACCTCTTCGAGGCGGGCCCGCGGAATCGGCTTGGAAGTCTTGAAGGTGACGATGTCGGTGCGCGCGTTGATGGCGGGGTCGATCGAGTAGGCCCGCTTCAGCACATTGCCGTACAGCACCTGGATGAACATCGGCAGCGGGGTCTGCTCGATGGCCATCGACACGTCGTCGCCTTCGGCGCTCGCCGCCACGGCGGGGCGCGGGGGCGTTTGGCCGCCGGCGCTGGCGCCGCGGTTGGTGTCGGCGGGCAGCTCCGGCACCTCGGACACCGTGAGCGACGTCGGCCGCTGCGAGGTCGGCCCATCGTTGCCGATGCTCAGGCCCGTCGGCGCCGCGCTGCGCGGGTAGGTGACCGGCCCGGGCAGCGTCATCGGCGGGCGGGCACACCCGGCAAGCATCGCCGCAACGGTGCACAGCAAGGCGGGACTGGCGTGGTAACGAGGCTTCATCGGGCGTTTAGGTAGGAGAGCAGCAACTTGCGCTTGTTTTGAACCAGGGTCACGGCTTCGTCGTCGATGTGTTCGATGCGAAAGCCGCCAGGCAGCTCCTGCCCCACCGTGAAGAATTCGGGCGCGGTCTTGCCCTGTTGCAAGACCATCACCGACCAGGTCCCCGTGGACAGGGTGGCGCCCAGCAGGCGCCACGTGGGTGGCGTCAGCGAGGGCACCCGCGGCGGAATCGGGTCGCGCAGGCGGAACTCCCACAGCGGCCACTTCAGCTCCGTTTGCCCATCAACGCCGGCGGCGGGCGGCGTCGCGCGGGCTCTCGTGCCGAGGGGGTCGGCGGCCCGGCCGGGCGCGGCGCTGGCCGCGGTGCCCGGGGCAGGCGCTCGCGGGCCGAGCGACGTGGGCGTGCGCACCGCCGTGGCCGCCTGTGTCGCGGCCTCGATCTGGGTCACTTTGGCCTCGTGGCCCCACCAGGCAGAACCCCCCACCACCGCCAGGGCCAGGACCCCGAGCACCAGCATGAACCCCATTCGGCGAGGCGCGCTGCCAGGTTCCGGGTTGGATGCGAGCGTGGTCATCGCGACGCCTCTCGTGCAGGGGCCACGTCGGGCGCGTTCCACACGTGGCGCTCCACGTCCAGCTCGAACGACGCGGCACGGACCACCAGCCCATTGATGCGCCATTGGGCGTTGGCCTCGGCCACCAGGCCATTGCTCAGGGTGATGAACTCGCGGTCGCGAAAGCTGCCGGACACGATGGCGCGGACCCGTTGCACACCGAGCTTGGCGAGCGTCGGGGCTTCGCTGCTGCCGGCTGCGGTCGCGCCCGTGGCGACGCGGGTTGCCGGCGACGGGGCGCCGGCGGTGGTGCTGGCGCCCGTGGTGGAGCCACCGTCTTCGGACAAGCGGACATTGCACCCGGCCACCCCCGCCGCAGCGCACTTCAAGCGCAAGTCGTAGACCATCTTGGCGCGGACGAGCTGGACGTCGTCGTCGGTGCGCAACTTCGATTCCAGCATCCGGCGCTGAGCGCGGGCCGTTTCGGCGTCGGCCTTCAGGCGGTCGAGGTCGGTGGTGTCACTGGTGCGGCGAGCGGCCACGTTGGCCGAGGCCAGTTGCGTGTCCTGCGCCTTCACGCGGTCGGCGAGCTCGTCGCCCGCCACCCACAAGACGATGGCCACCACCAGGCCGAGCAAGGCCGGCAGGCGGTTGGGTGGCGCGCCCGCTTCCATGGGGGACGACAGGCCGGCCATCATGGCTTCCCCTCGGTGGCGACGTCGGCGCTGGCCTCGCGGCGGAACCCCGCCACGCGCACGCTGAACTCGGCCTGTGACGGGTCGACGCTCTGGCGCAAGCGCACGTTGTCGAATCCGGACACCGCCTTCAGCGCTGCGATCAGGGCGGGCAGGTCGAGCTCCGCGCCCACGCTGGCGATCAGCAAGCGCGCTTCCTCACCGCGCACCTCGAGGTCCTTGACCACCACACGTTGAGCTGCCAGCGGTTGCTCAAGGGCACCGATCAGGCGGTTGACCTGCAGGCTGCTGCTGAGCGCGTCGTAACTTTGCACCCACCGTTGATCGTCGGTGCGCTGGGCCTGGAGTTGCCGCACCGTGCCCAGGCGCTGCACTTGCGCTGCCGTGCCGGCTTCCAGCGCGGCCAGCTGCGCATCCCCCGCCATCAGGTTCCCGCCCCAGTAGGCAGCGCGTGCGCCGCAGGCCACCACTGCGAGCAGGGCGACCCCGGTCAGGGCCTGCTGCAGCACGGTGGCGCCGGACAGGCCGGACGCCCCATCGAGCAGCGACGGCGCAAGCAGGTCACGCGACCACGGACCCGACCGGAGCGTGGGCACCGGTTTGCCGCGGGCGGTGTGGGGTTCCCAGCGCGACCGGACGATGGCGCCGTCCTTGACGCTCAGCACGTCGGTGCCCGAATGGCATGCCATCCGAACGTCGCCGTTGTCGGCTTCCAGGCTGAGCATCAACGGCTCAACGGTGAATTGCAGCGCCTCGGCCTGCACGCCGGCCCGATCGAGCGCGGCGGCCACGTCCTCCGTGTCCCAGAACCACATCATCAGCGTGCCGCGGTGCGCCGCCGCGCAAGCGCCACTGCGTTGGAATGGGCTGAGCCGGGTGGCTTGCAGCCGAGCGAACCCGGCCAACTCGTGCCATGCCACGCCTTTGCAAGGCATGGACTCGAACAGCAAGAACTCGCGGCCGATCACCAGGCTGGGTCGCCAGCTTCGCGCTGACGATGCCACCACGGTGGGCTGGCCGTCATCGCTGAGGCGTAACAGGCGGAGCGGATGCAGCATCTTCAGGGCGTGAGGCTTGGTCGACCAATTCGGGTGAAGGGGGAGGCAACGCTGCACCGATGGCGGGGGCGCTCGCGGCGCGAGGCTGGTATCGCAGGTCGTGCATGCGCCAAGGGCCGCCGGCTCGCAACGGCGTGGCTTCGAGTTCGTAGACCAGCGACCATTCTACCGAGGCCAGTCCATGGGACACCCGGATCGACCGCCCAACGCCGCCACTGAGGCCCAGGAAGCCCCCGCCGCCCAGCGACTGCGTGAAGAGCCCGCCCGCCTGAACGGGCAGGCCGTCGCGCCGTGCGTCGGTGATCGCCTGGGCCGCGCCATCGCTCATGCCGAGGGCCGACAGCAGCCGCACGGGTGCCGTGCTGACATTGAAGTCGCCGTCGTTGTGCACCGTGACCAGCTCATCGCAACCCCGGCTGCGCCAGGTCTCGCGCACTGCGGCCCAGCCCAGCACCCGCCATAACTCATCGGTGCTCAACAGGCGCGCGTTGCGCGGCCGTGGCAGCGGGGTCTGGCGGTACTCGAAGGCCTCGGCGCCATTCAGGCGCTTCAGGTCGTCTTCGTCAATGTAGTCCTGCAAGGCGTCCACCAGCGAGCTGACCTGCGACGCCTCGGCGCCGCAGTAGGTCAGCAATGCGCTCAGGCGGAGGGCGTCCGTCGTATTCAGGTTGAGCAGGCCGCGACCGTCCTGCAGCGTCACCCACTCGTCTTTGGCCACGCGGCTGGTTCGGTCGTCCACGTGCATGCGGCCCAGCGTGCCATCGATGGAGGTGGACGTGGGAATGCCGGTGACGGTCAACACCTTGACGCGTGCGCTGCTGCTGATGAAGCTGGCCTCGGCGCGGGTGCGGTCCCGCATCAACTTGACCGCTTCGCTGCTGGCCACCGTCGACGAGGCAATCGTCACTGCCACCACCGTCAAGCCTGCGAGCACCCACAGCACGATCACCAGCGCGAACCCGCGCTGGCCGCGCAGCGTGGCGTTGATCACAGGGGCTCGTCCTGGGGTCATGGGCTCACTGGGGACGGGCGCCCGTGAACAGGCCCGGCGTGCTGCGCTGGCGGACGTGCTCGCCGGGAAAATCAAACCACATCAGGATGCCGCTCGTTGCCACGTCGCGGATCACCACCACCCGCGGCAGTTCCTCGGGCGTGTCCCCCGCACGCGTCACCGGCGGCCAGGCCGACTGGGTTCGACCGAGGCGGTCCACGTAGGCGAACTCTGCGCGACCGGCAAAGCGTGCGACCGCGGCGGTGCGCTGGTTCACACCTGTGTCGCCGTCGAGCAGCGTGGTCAGTTCGGTGCGGGCGCCATCGGCACTGGGTTGCAGTTCCAGCGCAAACGCCGCCATGCCGGCGTCGCTGCCGCTCAGCGGCTTGAGCGTGTAGCCTTCAACCCGCTTCGGGTCGCCCTTGAAGGCCGCTTGCTCGCCCGCTTCGGGCGGTATCACCAAGTTCGCAAACAGGCCGCTGGCCGTCCACCCGCCCGCCCAGCGTTGCGAAAAGCCGCGCGTCGTGTCGTCCGCGGCGCGCGCCACCTGGGCCACTTGCTTGACCGTCTCCGACACCAGCAGCATGACGAAGCCCAGGATGACCATGGACACGAGCAACTCCACCAGCGTCAGGCCATGCTGAACCTGGGCTGTGGGGGGGTGACGCCGCGAGAGGCTTGCCCGCATGGGATTCAGGGCCGCCCCGCGGGTGGCGTGGGCGGCGCCGGGTTCGGCGCCGCGGGCGGGTTCTGGGGGTCGAAGAGGCCGCCGGACGAGATCGGGCGCGTTTGGCGCCAACCGGCCAGCAAGACCACTTGCTCGCTGGTGGTGCCACCGTCGGATTCGACGCGCAGGGCCGTTCGGTACAGCTGAACGGCGTAGACGCCCTCGGCGCCCGCGGGGGTGCGCGCCGGCGCCTCCGTGCCCACGGGGGTCGCTCGCCACTTCAGGCGCGCCCCGGCCAGCGCCTGTTCCCCAGCGGGCCGCTCCATCGGGTTGAGGGTGCGCACGTACTCCAGTGCCAGCAATTCCGCGAACAGTTGCTTTTGTTCCGTGTTCAGCCGCACCAGCCGGTCGGCCGTCTGGCTGATCCAGCCGAACAGCACCACGGCGCCCAGGCTGAAGATGACCATGGCCGCCAGCACCTCGATCATCGTCAGGCCGCGTTGCCGGAGTCCGCGGGCGCGATGGGCCAGGCCGGTCATGCGCGGGCTCACGTGGCGCTGGCGCGGCGCTGCTCGACGGCGCACAAGGGGCCCTGAACGCTCACCTCGACCTGCTCGCCGCGCTCGGTCGTCAGCAGGGCCGAGCCGGGCTGGCACAGGCCATTGCCGAGAAAGCGCGCTTCAAGCACGCGGGTGGCGGTCCACCCGGGCGGCAGCGCCACCTCGAGGTGGTCGCCGGTGGGGGCGCCCGTTGCCTGGGCGGGCGACGCCGCTTCGCTGGCGCCGCGGGCGGGCTTGAAGCTGCGCTCGTCCATCACCAACGTGCGGCGCGACGCTGCCGCTTTCAGCGCGGCCACCCGCAAGGTGTCGACGATCACCGCGGTGCGTGACCGCAGCTGGGTGGCGTCGTGCCAGCGTTGCATGGCCGGCAGCGCGAGGCTGGTCACAAAACCCAGCAGCACCATCACCACCAGCATTTCGAGCAAGGTGAAGCCCAGCACCGTCGGGCGCTCCGACCGCTTCATGCCCACCCTGGTTGTCAATTGGACAGGTCGGCGGCCAGGCCGTCGCCGCCTTCCTTGCCGTCCAGACCGTACGAGACGATCGAGAACGGCTGGCCGTTGAGGCCGGGCACTTTGTAGACGAACGGGTTGCCCCAAGGGTCCACCGGCAGCTTGCCGTCGATGTAGGGGCCCTTCCACTGCGAGCGCAGGGGCTCCTCCGCGGGCGGCTCGACCAGCCATTTCAGTCCCACCTCGGGCGGCGGCGTGGTGCCGATGTCCAAGTGAAGGATGCCGACCGCGCTGCGCAGCATCTTGATCTGCGTCTGGGCCGTCTGCACCTTGGACGAATCCACCTTGCCGAACATCCGCGGCCCCACCAAGCCGGCCAGCAGCCCGATGATGACCATCACCACGAGCATTTCCAGCAAGGTGAAGCCGGCCTGGCGCCGGCGGCGGGGGAATCGATGGCTGACAGCAGTTCGCATGCTCAAAACTCGACAAGTGGGTGGGGCGTGCTCACAGCACGTTGGTCAGGCTGGTGATCGCCAACATGACCGAAATCATGATGCCCCCCAGCACGACCGAGATCGCCAGGATGGTCAATGGCTCCAACAGCACCAGGAAGCGCTTCAGGCGCAGCTGGCTTTGGGTCGTGTGCATCTTGGCCAGGGAACTCACGGTGTTGCCCAGGGCGCCGGCGCGCTCCCCGACCCGGATCAGGTTGAGCCCGGCCGCGTCCAGCATCGCGTGCTCGGCCATCGCTTGACTGAGGGCCTTGCCGCCACGCACCTCGTTCAACACCAGCGTTGAGCGCTGCCGAAGGCTTTGGCGACGGAAGGTCTGATTGGCCTGCGCCAACGCGGCCAGCAAGGCCACCTTGCTGTTCAGCAGCACGGCGAACAGCGACGCCCACCGCGCGAGCTCGGCGTGCATCGCCCACACCCCCAGCACGGGCATGCGGGCCGCCAGCTCCCACGCGGCGCGCCTTACCTCGGGCTGCCGCGCGCCCCAGACCAGCACCACGGCAACGAAGGCCGACACGATGCCGACGATCACCTGGTGCTGGGTCAGCCACAACCCCGCCCCGAGGACGAGCTTGCTCATCCACGGCAGGTCGGCCTTGGGGTTGTCCAGCACGGCGGCAAACCGGGGCACCACGAAAACAAACATGACCAGGGTTGCCAAGATCCCGCTGCCCACGAGCACCAGTGGATAGATCAGCGCATTGCGCGCCTCCTGGTTGAACTGAAGTTCCGCGTCCAAGTGCTGGGAGGCGGCGCGCAAAGCCGCCCCAAGTTTGCCGGTGGATTCGCCCGCGGTGACCAGCTGAAGGACGTACTGCGGCAGCTTCATGCCGCTCTCGGCCAGGGCCGACGAGAAGGAACTGCCCCCGCGGATGGCTTTCAGAATCGCGCTCAGCGGGTGCGTGTCCGGCTGGGACTGGGCCAATGTGCCGATGGCTTCGGCCAACGGCACCCCCGCTTCCAACAAGGTGGCGATCTCGTTCACCAGCATCGCCACCGAATCGGCCGAGTCGACCGACCCGCGGCGCTTGCCGGCCCAGGGCCGCGATGGCCCTGCCGACGCGGCCGCGAGCGACACCACTTGCAGGCCGCGCTCGGCCAGCGTGCTCATCGCCTCGGCAGCGTCCGTTGCCGTCAAGGAGCCCCGCTGGCGGGCACCGCTCTGGTCAATGGTGGTGTAGTTGAATTGGGTCATCCAGTGGGGACGTCTTGCAGCGCGACCCCGCGGCGGTCGGGTGCCAGGATCGAAAATGGCCGCTGAGTGTAGCGGCGGGCTGGGCGGGCTTGACGCCGGCGGACCGGGCAGGTGTCGGTTGGGAGGTGTCCGATGAAAGAACGCGCTCGGGCCGTCCAGACCGACAAAATCCATCGGAGGTTCCGCTTCAAAACCCCGCCATCACCCGCTGGAAACGTAACACGGTTGCGGTCTGTTGCAAAAGCACAACTGGATGCGCGGGTGACCCGCCGAAATGCGCCGAATGTCACGTGCCGCGCGGGCCTGTGCCGGTCAGTGCTCTTGCCCGTGAAGATTTTTGTCGCTTACACTGGGTTGAGCAACACTTGTAGGCAAGAGCTCGGCAATGGGCCGGTCGCAAGCGGTTGTAGAGATGCGGTAGAACTCTCCTAGGGATCCAGCAGGACAGTCGCCGTGGGTCAACCAAGCAAAAGGTGCAATGAAATGAAGACAATGAAGAAACTGCATGTAGCCGCAGCGGCAGCCGCGCTTCTGGCGACCATGGGCGGTGTCCACGCAGCCACGATCAGCCAGTCCGGTGGCACGCTGGCGACCGAAGTCATCATCCCGAACGTTGCCGCGGCCACGCCTGCTGGCAACTTCACCCGGGTCCGCGCTCCGGCCGTGACCTACAGCTACGTGAACGGCCCGAACGCCCAAGCGAACGGCACCCAAGTCTTCCACGTGATCTTCACGCTGGGCTCCGCCACCGGCGCCCCGCAGTGGGCCGGCCCGACCACCCAGCACGCTGAAGTCGCTGGCGTCCTGCCGACCAACGGCGTCCCGCCCATGGCGCTGGACCCGATCAAGACCGCTGAAACCATCACGGCCCGCCTGCGCGGCACCGTTGTGGCCAGCCGCGTCGCGGTGCTGGGCAACGTCGAGCCCCTCGCGAACCAGTTTGCAATCGTTCTGCGGAACATCAAGATCGGCGAGACGCTGCCTGGCGTGTCGACTGCAGCGCACCCGCTGACCCCGCAGACCGTGATGTACACCTTTGAACTGGTGAACAAGACGGCCCAACCGATCGCGTTGAGCGACCTCGACATCACGTTCAACACCTCGAAGACCCGCGGTGCAGACACGGATTACTTCCGGGCTGGTCAAGTCGGCCCCGTGGCTCAAGATTTCGACAGCGGCACTGGCGCTGTTTTGGTGGGCGGCGTCACGTCCAACTCGGCCGAGTATGCCGCCATCCATAACCTGGCAACCATCGGCATCGGCACCGCCACCGGCCACGCCGGCACGATTCTCGGCACTGCTGGCTGCACCGTGGATCCGGAGCCCCGTGTCACGGTCCGTGGCAACAGCGGCATCAACGGTATCCAAGGTACCGAGATTGACACCAACACCACCAGCACGACCGTTCCGACGTTCAACCCGTCGTACCTGATCGTCAAGCGCGCCACCGACATCATCGTTGGCCGTGGCCCGGGCGACCGCCTGATCGCCGTGACGAACAGCTTCTCGACCAACCTGGGCGCCAACCCGACCAACGGCACGGGTGGCACGGGCGGCGGCCGCTACACCTTCAAGCCGACGGTGCCGCGCGCAGCGACGATCACGTTCAATGCGGGCGAGAACCCCACCGTGACCGCCCCGGCAGCAGGCGCAACGGGTCTGGGCGTCGAGACGGCCTCTACCCCGGGCA